>DASUGH010000059.1:0-7953 GCA_036274155.1 Vicinamibacterales bacterium
AGGTCGAGCGGGCTCATCGTCAGCCCGGAGAACGCGCGCACGCAGCTCGAGACGTTTCTGCGCCGCGCCAGCCGGGAACTGCTGATCTACGACTCGAAGCTGACCGATAAGCGAATCCATCAGGTGCTCAATGAGCGGGCCAGGGCCGGGGTCGAGATTCGGGTGATCGGACACGCCGGAGAGGGCTCAGGCATTCCGTCACGGGGGCTCGACTCCAACCGGCTGCACCTGCGCGCCATCGTCCGCGACGGCAACGCCGCCTTCGTGGGCAGCCAGAGCCTCCGCAAGGTGGAACTCGACGAGCGGCGCGAGGTCGGCATCGCGGTGCGCGAGCCTTCGGTGGTCCAGAGAATCCGGGAGACCTTCGAGAGCGACTGGCCGGTCCATGCATCTCGCTCCAACGTGCATGGGGTGCAGCGGGCCAACCTCTGGCGATAGGTGCACCTCAGCTGTCCCGGCCGGGATAGCGGGAGAAGATCTTTGCCACGCGGTCGTTGATCGTGTGGGCGAACGCCTGCGGCGACGGGTCGACCGGCATGGCAACCCGTGCGACGAAGAGCTCGCGGTTCGTCACTGGATGGCGAATGACCACGAACAATGTCGCCACCGGGTACGTCGGCCGCTCACCGCGAGGCCCGCGGAGCTTCGATTTCAGATCGATGTCGGTGCGCGGGACCATCCCGTAGCTGACCGCGACGTCAGCCGGACCGGTGGCCCGCCTGGTCAAGCCCAGCGCCGCGAGCTGTCGGTCGACGGCGGCGACGATGTGATCATGCGTCGGCGCATCGAATGCCGGGCGGCCGCGTTCCCAGACGTAGCTCCGCAACCTCGAGAAGTTCGTGCGCTTGTCGACGCGGCTCGTGACTTCGTACTTGCGCGGCTCGCCGGCTGTGCTGCCGGAAGGCACCACGGCAAGCGCCGCGGCGATCAGCAGCACGCCCGCGGGCAGCCGCCGAGGCCGCCGGCGCGTTTCCGTCACACGACCCTCACCCACTTGAAGTCCCGCGCGATCGTGTCTCCTTTCGCGTTCAGCACGAGCACCGTCACTTCGTACAGGCCGGACGGCATTTTTCTCAGGACCATGCTGTTCAGCCTCGGTGCGCGCTCACCATCCAGCTCAATCATCGAGCTGCGGTAGAAGTCTTCTGACTCGGCAACGACTTCGAGGGCGCGATTCTCCGGCGCCTGTTCCACGAGTGCCTGGACGATGACCTCTGCCCGAGAGGCCTGGCCGATATACACCTTCAGGCGCGGCCCCGCATCAACCGCCGACGCGAGACAGGTCAGGACGAAGACGGCACCGAGTTTCCTCATTGGCTCGTAACCCCCTCCATACAGGATGGTTTCCTGAGCCGGAGGGAGGTATGCGGATTCGGAATTGCGGACGTCCGCGCGCATGGAGCGGCTGCGCGCGTGCAGATTGCCGGATCCGCATAGCGGCTCAAGCGGAGTCGCCGTAAGTTCAACTCACGCGGGCGTCAACCGCGGATGTAAATGCCCAACCTCGTCGTTCGTGCAGTGTTTGAACGGTCGCTCTCTACGCGTTCACCGCATTGAGGTACTTGTGGCCAAGGCACCCACGCCAGGGAACACCACCGCGGCGGTTCGAAGAAGCGTCGTCGGCCGCCGGGCACGGCACACGGCGGACGAGAGTGCCCGGCCGAATCAGCGGCGGGCTGACGGCAGCGACCGGCTCAAGCAGCTGAACGAACAACTCACAAGGATTGGTGAGGCCAAGGCGCGGTACTTCGCCAATATCAGCCACGAGCTGCGGACGCCGCTTGCGTTGATTCTCGGGCCCATCGAGAAACATCTCCGTGAGACCCCCGGAATGGATGGAGCGCTGCGGCGCGACCTCGAGGTCGTCCTGCGGAATGCCCGCACCGCGCTTCGTCACGTGAACGACCTGCTCGACGTTGCGAAGATCGAGGCCGGCCGCGTCGCCGTGGACTATGTCGCCGTCGATGCGGCCGCGCTGGTGCGGACCGTCTCGCGACATTTCTCTGCGCTCGCAGAGGAGCAGCGTTGCACGTTCACCGTAGATGCGCCGGCGCAGCTGCCGGTCGAAACGGATGCCGACAAGCTGCAGAGCATCCTGCTCAACCTCGTGTCCAACGCCTTCAAGTACACGCCGCAGGGCGGCCGCGTGCGCGTGACGCTGCGCGACGCGGGTCAGCGGTTCCAGCTCGAGGTTGCCGACAGCGGCCCGGGGATTCCCTCTGCCAAGCGCAAGACCGTTTTCGACCGATTCGAGCGTCTCGAAGGCGAGGGAGCCCAGCAGCCCACCGGGACCGGCCTGGGCCTGTCAATCGTGAAGGACTTCGCGGTCCTGCTCGGAGGCGGTGTCGGCATCGGCGATGCGCCGGAATCCGGGGCTCTCTTCGTGGTTGACCTGCCTGCGACGGCGCCGCCGGGCACTGAAGTCGCCCCGGCTCCGGCCGACGACGAACGAGCGGCGGCAGCGGAGGCAGAGGTGGTCGTTGCTCTGCTCAGACAGTCGAATGAGCCGGTCTCCCAACCTGAGGTGACGGCCGGGACTGCCGGCCGGGTGCTGATCGTCGAGGACAGCCAGGACATGAATCGCTTCATCGCCAGCTGCCTGAGCCGCGACGGGTTCACGGTCATTGAAGCCTTCGATGGCATGCAGGGATATGAGAAGGCGACGGCCGATCATCCGGACCTGGTGCTCACCGACATCGTGATGCCGCGAATGCCCGGCGACGAGCTCATCCGCCGTCTGAGGCAGCGATCCGATTTCAGCTCGACACCGATCCTCGTTCTGGGAGCGAAGTCCGGGGAGCAGTTCGGTGATCGTCTGAAGGCGGGCGACGTCCAGGACTACCTCGACAAGCCGTTCTCCGTTGACGAGCTTCGTGTGCGTGTGCGCGCACTCATTCGTGACAAGAAGGCCTCGGAGCAGTCTGGAACTCCGATGCGCGATGCCGCGACGAGCGCCCGCACGGCGATTTCAAGTGTGATCGCCAGCTTCCCGGCGGCAAGCGTGCAGATGGCCTTCCAGACCGTCGCTCTCGTGGCGCAGAACCTGACGGGCGCCTCGTATGCCGCCGTGGCGATCGGCGGCGACGTCGAACGTCCCCTGGACGTCTGGGCGGTGACCGGCCTGAGCGCCGATCAAATGGCGACAGCGGGACGACATCCCGGACCGGTGGGTCTGCTTGGACTCGTCGGAAGCGAACACCGGACGACGGTCGTTCGAGCCCCTGCCCCGCACCACCCTGAAACACGGAGCGTGCTTGGCGTGCCGATTCGGTGCGACGGGCACCCGGTCGGCAGCGTGTATGTCGCGAGCAAACGCGGGGGCGCTGAATTCACCGATTCGGATCAGCGTGCCGTCGACATGCTCGCCGCCCGCGCCGGCGCTGCGCTGCAGGCCGCACGGCAGCATGCGGGAGGCGCGTCCGTCGGCGCATGGCTGCAGTCACTGATCGATCAGATGCCGGGCGGCGTTCAGCTGATGGACCGCCACGGTCACGTAACGCTTTCGAACCGCTGGCTGCGCTCGCTGGCGAAGGCCGGGCCGCCGGTTGTCGACCGCTACGGCAACGCGATCACGATCGACTTCCGAGAGCCGACGGGCGATCAGGTTGAACCGGATAATCTGCCGCTCGTGAGCGCACTCGCCGGCCAGCAGATCACCCGCAGGCGGGAGCTGTTTGCCCGGCGGCACGACGACACGCTGGTGCCGCTGCACGTGAGCGCCACGCCGATCTTCACATCGGACGGGACCTGTGCGGGCGCCGCGATGGTCATTCGTGAGATCACGCTGCTCAGGGAGGCGGGACGCGTTCACAACTGGGCAGCGATTGCGACCGCCGAACGCCGCCAGCCGCTCGGCATCAGGCCGCCGAGACAGCCGCTCGTGGGCACGCCCAGTGTCGACAACAGCGGCGCGAAAAGCACCGCCCGCGCCGTTCCGCGCCGACGTGTATGACGAGGAGGGATCCATGATCCGAAGAGCGATCGTTCGCATCGCCGCGCCGCTCGTCACGGTACTGCTCGCGGTCAGCGTACCCGCCTACGCGCAGCGATTCGACGCGGCGAGGCGTGAAACCGTCGCGGCGATCCCGGGCCTCGACGTCGTGACCATCCGGGATACGGTCACGAACAGCTGCTACACGCTCTTCATCCTCGAGCCGGCGATTCCGCGCGTGCCGTCGGTTGTGCCCGACCAGAGAAGCGCCCAGGAACTGGCGGATGAGCGCGACCGGCGGCTGGCCGCCCTGCTCGCGGAGTACGAGCGCAGCCAGTTCGCGCCGGTCCCCGGCTTCCCGGTGCCGACGCTGCGGTATGGATGGGAAGGAAACAGAGTGCAGAGCGAGTACGAGCAGCGGCTCCGCGACAAGGAGTTCAGCCGTCTCGAAGAACAGATTACGCGGCTCGCCGCCGCCCCTCGCCTGGCGGTGGCGGGTCCGTCGTCCTGCACGGCGCCCGCGGCGGCATTGAAGCGCTGAGAGCACGCGCCGGGGAATCCCCTGACCCACCGGACATCTTCTTCGCCGCGGCCCTGCCTGCTTCGCAGCTCGTCATTGGCAGGGCCGTCATCCCCCCACCGCACGCTGGAAGGAGTGCCAGAGAATCGCGCGGCATCGCCTGCCCGGATTGCCGTGTCAGCATCGCGAGTCGGTACCCTGACCGAATGCCGTGAGCATCACAGGATACCGTGCGCCACCGCGAACACGCTGGCCCGATCGCTCGCTGTGGCTCGCATCTGCGAGGGTTCTCACTCTCGACGTCTGGCATATCGGTTGCTCGTTTGACCAACGCAAACGATGACAGCGCGCAGGTAGTTCACGGCGCGCACATATCACTTCATTTTTCGAGATGACACACGTGGCCACAGTGATGAAGACGAAGCCGAGCGTTGTGATCGCCGACAGCCACCGCCTGGTGGCAGCCGGCCTCAGTCAGCTGCTCGCGCCGCATTGCGATGTGCGAGCGATCGTGTGCGACGCGACAGCGTTGCTGAATGAAGTCCGCGCCTCCGCGCCGGACCTGGTGGTGCAGGACATCGTGATCCCACCCGTCGATGGCATCGAAGTCATCCGTCAGATCAAGGCGATCGACCCGGCGATCCGCGTCATCGTCGTGACGACCTACGACGATCCGGGCCTGGCGGCGCAGGCGTTCCGCGTCGGTGCATCCGCGTACGTGCTCAAGAAATGCGCCGCGTCGGAGCTGCTCGAGGGCGTCCGCTCCGCGATGACCCAGGGCACCTATGTGACGCCGCTCCTCGCGGCGGAGATGATCGGCGCGCTGACGAAGCCGCAGCAGTACGGACCGCCGATTACGCCGCGCCAGCGGGAGGTCCTCCGGCTGCTCGCCGAAGGCAAGTCGATGAAGGAAGTCGCCGCCGCCCTGAACCTGACGGTGCGGACCGTCGCGTTCCACAAGTACCGGATGATGGAACAGCAGCACATCAAGAGCAGTGCGGAACTTGTCCGCTTCGCCGTAGGGCAGCACATCGTCTAGCCGTTCCGCGCGCGTCCGCCCGGTCACTGCTTGTCGTCTCCCGCCGCGGGGGCGGGAGATGACAAGCTGTCAATTCTGACAGGCCGCCGGGCAAAACACCTTCGCAGTTTCTGGTACTTCTGCGGGCAGACTTCTCGCCCGGCTGGAACTATCCTCGCGCTGCCAGCTATGGAAGAGGCCGACGCCTGGAGAAAACGGCTGAATCGCGCCGTCCGCGAGTTCGCGGCCCGGAGCGAGACCGACGCCGGAGAGTCGCCGGTACTGACGCTGCTGCGGGAAGTGGCCGACACCCTCGCAGTCACCCGCGCGGCGTTCGTACGGGTCCCGGTCATGCTCGACGGGGTGCGCGACTGCTATGAATGGGGCGCACCACGGATAGGGTCATGCCTCGAGGCTGAATCCGTCCATACGCTGATCGCCGACGTGACCAGCAGCGGCGACGCGCTCGTGATGCCACGGCCCGTGGACGAGGGAGCGGACGCCGGCGCGGATGCCTATGCCGCCTTGCGTGCGTCCGGAGTCGCCAGCGCGGCGATCGTGCCCACGGGGATGGGAACGCAGCTGCCCTGGAGCTGGATGCTGGGCACGGCCGATGCGGACTACGTCTGGACCGAGCCAGTCATCGATCATCTGCAGATACTCGCCGACGTCGTCGGCGGTCTGCTCGAGCGCAGACGCACCGTCTCAGCGGACGGCGGGCAGCGTGAACTCGCTGCCGCTCAGCGCCGCCAGCAACGATCGGCTCCGCGCGTCCCTCCGCTGAATCGACGGTTCGAGGACATCATCGGGCAGAGCCCGGCCCTGCACACGGCGCTCTCGATGCTCGAGGAAGTCATCGAGACCAATGCCACGGTGCTGCTGCTCGGCGAGACCGGCACCGGCAAGGAGCTGTTCGCACGCGCGCTGCACAAAGGTGGACCGCGCCGGGCTTTTCCGCTGGTGAGCGTGAACTGCGGCGCGCTGCCGCCAAGCCTGATCGAAAGCGAGCTGTTCGGACATCAGCGCGGCGCGTTCACCGGCGCAATCGCACCGAGGAAGGGGCGCTTCGAGCTGGCCCATCGCGGCACGCTGTTCCTCGATGAAATAGGCGACCTCGCGCTGGAGCTTCAGGCGAAGCTGCTGCGCGTCCTGCAGGAGGGTGCGTTCGAGCGCGTCGGCTCGTCGCAGACGCAGACCGTTGACGTCCGGATCATCGCGGCGACTCATCGCGATCTGGAGCAGGCAGTCGTGGAGGGCAGGTTCCGGGCGGACCTCTATTACCGGCTGAACGTCTTCCCGATCCGCGTACCGACGCTGCGCGAGCGGCGCGAAGATCTTCCCGCCCTTGTCTGGCACATCATCGAGAAGCGGCAGGCGCAGTTCCATCGGCACATCACGCACGTGCCGTCCTCGGTGTGGGATGCCTTGCAGCGGTACTCCTGGCCGGGCAACGTCCGCGAGCTCGAGAACGTGATCGAAGGGGCATTAATTCATTCCTCGACGCACGTGCTGACGCTCCGCGAAGGCGCTCTGGCAAGCGCGACACCTCCCCCGGACACGGACACACGGCTGACGGCGGTCGACCGCGTCCACATCGAACGGGTCCTCAAGGAGTGCGACTGGCGTATCAACGGCGCGGGCAATGCCGCGGAAAAGCTGGGACTCCACCCCAATACGCTGCGCTTCCGAATCAAGAAGCTCGGGATCGTCCGCCAGAGGGGCCGTGTGCAGCCGCTCCGCTTCTCTTCAGGTGGCCGGGACCGGGCGTCCTAGGCCGCCGCGGAGAATTACACTTTTGAAAAATCTGGGAAACGTTGAGATTTTCTTGCGCTATAGTCGGCACGAGAGTGTTTTTGAGGCAGGCGAAATGGGATCACACAGCAGACAGCCTGACGACCAGACCGACCCGCAGCGAGAAGATCTCCGCCGACTCGGCCTCGACCTGCACAACTCCATCGTGCAGTCTCTCGCTGCGCTGACCTCGAATCTCGACGTCGTGAAGAACGGCAGCGACACGCTCGACCTTCGGACGCGCAACATCCTCGAACACAGTTCCACAATCGCCAGAGAGTGCTTCCAGGAGCTGTTGACGCTGTCGGAAATGCTCTGTCCTCAGGTGATCGACGAAGCCGGGCTCTCGGTGAGCGCGCCACAGCGCTCAAGTCCGGCAGGTGGCAAGCGCAAGACTTCATAGGTCCCGCGGGCAGCAGCTTGGTGGTGCGGGGCACCGAGCCGATCGATCGCTGCGTAACGAGGTAGAGACGATCCCCCCGGGACTCGGAGATGCGGGATGGGCCGATCGGCAGACGACCTCCCTGCTAGAACCGGCGGATCCGCACGCTTACGAGTGGTGATCGCCGACAGTCACGACGTGATCCGCAGGACGGTTCGGACGACGCTCATCGCCGAACCGGCGTGGACGGTGTGTGCCGAGGCGACGACGGGGCTCGAGACGCTGGCAAAGGTCTCCGAATTCAAACCAGA
>DASUGH010000060.1:0-6769 GCA_036274155.1 Vicinamibacterales bacterium
CCGCGAGCTCGTGCAGAAGACCGAGGCCGAGATGCTGAAGACCAAGAACTTCGGCCGCAAGTCGCTCAACGAGATCAAGGAGATTCTGCACAGCATGGGCCTGAGCCTTGGAATGCGGCTCGACCAGCCGGCGCATCAGGAGTAGAAGACAGAATTCAGAATTCAGAAGACAGAATCAAGGCAGAGGCCGAGACCACTTCTGTCTTCTGTCTCCTGTCTTCTGGCTTCTGAAGAGATCACGACCATGAGACACAACGTTGCACACCGGAAGCTCGGGCGGGTCACTGAGCACCGCATCGCCCTGCTCCGCAACCAGGCGATCGCGCTGCTGCGCCACGAACGCATCGAGACGACGATGCCCAAGGCCAAGGAACTGCGCCCGTTCGTCGAGCGGCTGATCACCATCGCCAAGCGCGGCGTTTCGAATGACGCCGCCAACGGCGGCGCGCTGCATGCTCGCCGGCTCGTCCTCGCGGAACTGCCCGACAAGGATGTCGTCGCCAAGCTCTTCGAAACGCTGGCGCCGCGCTTCGCCGAGCGGCCGGGCGGCTATACGCGCATTCTGCGCGTCGGGTTTCGGCGGGGCGATTCCGCGGAAGTGGCGCACGTGGAGCTGGTCGGGAGCGAGTACACCCCGAAAGCCGACGCGGACAGCGAGCAGAAGGAAGCCCCGAAGAAGACCAGGAGCGTTGGCGAGCGACTGAAGCAGGCTGCGCAGCGCATGCGCGGCGGCAAGGGCGACAGCGGCGGCTCGAAGGCGCAGGCCAAGGGCCAGACGCAAGGCGCGGCGCGGAAGTCGACTACGCCGCGTAAGGCCGGCGGTTCGTAACCACACGCGTCCGCCGCTCGGCGGGACGTCGCGTTTCAGGACGAAGGGCCGGCCGCAGCCGGCCCTTCGTATGTACTGCACCCGGAAGTCAGACTTCCTCAGCCACTTCCTGGCCGCGCTCGGCCTTGGCGGCGGCGATGATCTTGGCCTGCAGCTGCTGCGGCACCTCTTCGTAGTGGGAGTACTCCATGTGATACGAGCCGCGTCCCCCGGTCGCTGACGTGAGGTGCTGCTCGTAGGTCAGCATCTCCGCCATCGGCACCTGCGCCCGGATGACGGTCATGGTGCCGCGGGTATCCATGCCGGCGATGCGCCCGCGCCGGCCGTTGAGATCGCCCATGAGGTCGCCCGCGAAATCGCTGGGTGCGTAGACCTCCACCTGCATGATCGGCTCGAGGATGGTGGGCCGGGCACGGGTCATCGCGTCCTTGAAGGCGAGCGTTCCTGCCATCTTGAACGAGAGCTCGTTGGAGTCGACGGCGTGATACGAGCCGTCGAACACGGTTGCCTTGAAGTCCACCATGGGATACCCGGCGAGGTACCCGCGCATCCTCGCATCCTGGATGCCCTTCTCGACCGCTGGGACGAACTGCCGGGGGATCGCTCCGCCAAAGATGTCGTCGACGAACTCGAAATCGCTGCCGCGCGGCAGCGGCTCCACTCTGATCTTGCAGTCGCCGAACTGTCCGTGGCCGCCGGTCTGCTTCTTGTGCCGGCCGTGCGCCTCCGTCGACGCCGTGATCGTCTCCCGGTAGGGGATGCGCGGCGGCTTCAGGTTCACCTCTACACCGAAGCGGCGCTTCAACTTTGCGACCGTCACCTCGATATGGAGCTGCCCCTGCCCCGACAGCAGCAGCTCGTGTGTCTGCGGGTCGCGTGCGTAGCTGATGCTCGGATCCTCCTCGCGCAGCCGCTGCATCGCGGAGCTGATCTTGTCCTCGTCGCCACGGCTCTTCGGCTCGATGGCGTAGGAGAGCACCGGCTCCGGGTACTTGATCGGCGCGAACCGGAACTTAATCGCCTTGTCGGCGAGGACGTCGCTGCTGTGCGTGTCCTTCAGCTTCGCCACTGCTCCGAGATCTCCAGCCTTGAGCTCCGGGACGTGCGTCTGCGTCTTGCCCTGGAGCACGAGCAGGTGGCCGAAACGTTCGGTCGTGTCGCTCGTCAGGTTGTTCACCGTGGCATCGGACTTCAGCGCGCCGGTGACGACGCGCAGCATGGTGATGCGGCCGGCGAAGGGATCGGCAATTGTCTTCCAGACGAAGGCGGAATAGGGCGCCGAGTCAGACGCTCTCACCCCGATCTCCTTGCCGTCCGCATCGATTGCCGCGACGTCGCGCTCGGCAGGGCTGGGCACGTAGGCGACGATGGCGTCGAGCAGCGGCTGCATGCCGATGGCGTGCATGCCCGACGTGCACAGCAGCGGGAAGATCTTGCCGGCGATGGTGGCGGTGCGCAGACCGGACACCAGCTGCTCCTGGCTGAGCGTGCCCTCGGCGAAGAAGCTCTCCATCAGCTGATCGTCGGCCTCGGCCACCATCTCGATCAGCTGTTCGCGCGCCTGCTGCGCGCGATCGGTCATGCCAGCCGGGATGTCGCCCTCGGTCATCCGTCCGCTGGCATCGGAGGCAAACGTCAGCGCCTTCATCCGCACGAGGTCGATCACGCCGGTAAAGGCTCGTTCTTCGCCCAGCGGAAGCTGGATGGGAATGATTTCGCGCGCGAAGTCGCGGTGCAGCGATTCGAGGGTGCGGTCGAGGCTGGCGCGCTCGCGCTCGAGCCGGCTCAGCACGACGATGCGCGGCAGCCCGAGAGCGGCGGCTTCGGCCCAGAGCTTCTCCGTCTGCACCTCGACGCCGGCGACGGCGTCGACCACCACGAGCGCGGCTTCGGCGACGCGCAGCGCCGAGCGGGCGTCGGTCAGGAAGTTGGCGAACCCTGGCGTATCGATGATGTTGATTTTGGTCTTCTGCCACTCAGCGTGCGCGAGGCTGGAGGAGAGGGTGTGCTTGCGGGCGATCTCTTCTTCGTCGAAATCGGTAACGGTCGTGCCGTCGTCGACTTTGCCCAGCCGGTTGACTGCGCCGGCGGCGAAGAGCATGCCGGCGATCAGCTGGGTCTTGCCGGATCCGCCGTGCCCGACGACGGCCACGTTGCGGATGCTGGCGGCGTCATAGACCTTCATATGGGGAATCCTCCTGGCCGCACGCACCGCGAAGCGTCAGGTCGCCTGGCCGCTCGCCTCGAGGGCGCCGCGTGCACTCCGTCTGGTTGCCGCCGCTCACCCGGCTGCGCACAGGGATGGCAGTCGGGCGCAGGGCGAAGACGGATCATAACTGCGGTATGTGGGGGCGGCAAGGCGCGGTCGATGAGCTGGGCAAAGGCCCGAATGCGCTGCACCGCACGTGGCGTCAAGACATATTTGTCTAATCTAGATCATGAATTGACGTAAATGTCAGCCGGCCGCCGCGGATGTCGTGTCAGGCGCCGAAACGGCGACGCGGCGCGAACGGCGGCCGGCTGAGCCGGGCCGTCGGGCGGTACCGCGGGAGCGCTGGCTCGCGCCTCTCATTCCAACCTATTTGTCGTCTATCTTCGATGTGTCGACAGAAATGTATCTCTGGTTCTCGGCCCGTCGATTCCTGATCCGACGGATCGTTCCGGAATTCGCCGCCGTTCTCCGATCCCAACCCGTACATTTCTGGCGTCCATCTTGCTCTTCGAACCGGCAACGTCCGTCGTGTCGGCGGACCCTTCCCACGATCGCCGCGAGGCTTCGGGTGCTGAACGTGCTGGGCCGCTCACAGGTCCAGGCCGCGGTCTCAGGCGCGTAACACCGATTGGACTGGAGACGATGTGATGAATCAAGCGGATACCGCGTGGATGCTGATTGCCACTGCTCTGGTGTTGCTGATGACGCCGGCGCTGGCCTTCTTCTACGGAGGGCTGGTGCGGTCGAAGAATGCGCTCAACACCATGATGATGAGCTTCATCTCACTCGGGTTCGTGGGCGTGCTGTGGGCCGTCCTCGGTTACTCGCTGGCGCTGTCGCCAGGCAGCAACTGGATCGGCGACCTGTCGCTCGCGTTTCTCAATGGCGTCGGCCTCACGGAGAAGGGAGCCGTCGTTGCCCTGACGATCCCGCACATGCTCTACATGGCGTTCCAGGGCACCTTCTGCATCATCACGGCGGCGCTCATCTCCGGCGCCATCGTCGAGCGCATGCGCTTCTCCGCATACGTCCTCTTCATCTCGCTCTGGTCGCTCGCGGTCTACGCGCCGATCGCGCACTGGGTGTGGGGCGGCGGCTGGCTGGCTGACATGGGGGCCCTCGACTTCGCCGGCGGCACGGTCGTGCACGTGAACGCGGCAGTGGCCGCCCTGGCTGCTGCGATCGCCGTCGGCAAGCGCAAGGAGTATCCGTCGGGCGCGCTCGTTCCGCACAACGTGCCGTTCGTGCTCCTCGGCGCCGGCGTGCTCTGGTTCGGGTGGTTCGGATTCAACGCCGGCAGCGCCGTTGCCGCGAGCCCGATTGCCGGACTGGCCTTCGTGACGACGATGCTCGCGCCGGCAGCGACCCTGACCGTGTGGACCGTTCTCGACGTCATGCGCTCGGGCAAGCCGACTGCAGTCGGCGCGGCGACCGCCATCGTCGTCGGCCTCGTTGCCGTGACGCCGGCAGCCGGTTTCATCAGCCCGACCAACGCGCTGCTGCTTGGCGGCATCGCCGCGATTCCGAGTTACTTCACGCTGATCATTCGCGCCAAGACGTCGCTCGACGACTCACTCGACGTGATTGCCGCGCACGGCGTGGGCGGCACGGTGGGCGCGCTCCTGACGGGCGTGTTCGCGCAAAAAAGCTTCAACGGTCTTGCCGACGGTCTGATGTACGGCAATCCGGGCCAGTTGATGGTGCAGGCGACGGCCGTCCTCGCGGCGATCGTCTACAGCGGTGTCGTCAGCTTCGTCCTGCTGAAGCTGATCGGTCTGGTGATCCCGTTGCGTGCGTCCTCGACTGACGAGAGCGAAGGTCTCGACATCACGCAGCATGGCGAAGAAGCGTACCTGAACATGGGTGGTGGCACGTTGCTCTCCGAGACGAAAGTGGCCGACCCCGCCTCTCAACCAGTCCTCAAGCCGGCGCGCGCCGATGCGTGACGCGTAGCCCGGCTGCGAAACAGCGGCGGCATCCCGCGATTGGAAGCCGCCGTCTGTTTCCCGCTCACTCGGAGGAGTGTCGATGTCGTCTACCCGTACAGCTGTACGTCCGCTCGAGGTGTCGCTCGCTGCTGTAACGATGATCGCGTGCCTGGCCTCGCCAGCCGCGGCGCAAAACGATCCAAATCCCGGCGCGATCACCATCGCCGGGGCGATGGACTTCACCAACGCTTACATGTTTCGTGGCATCCCTCAGGACGAGAGCGGCGTCATCATGCAGCCGTATTTCGACCTGGGCCTCGCGCTCCGCTCGGCCGATCAGGGCCTGAAGAGTCTCGGGGTGAATTTCGGCACCTGGAACAGCCTGCATACCGGCGACGCCGGACTCGACGGATCAACGGGAAGGCTTTGGTACGAGTCTGACTTCTACGCGACCCTGGCACTGGGGTTCGGCGGCGGCATGAGCGCCGGCGCGACGTATACCGCCTACACCAGTCCCAACGGCTTGTTCACCACGGTCAAGGAGATCTCGTTCAGGGTCGGGGCAGACGATAGTGCCTACCTTGGACAGTTCTCGTTGAAGCCGTACGCACTGTTCGCCTTCGAGCTCGATACCGAGCCGGGGGTTGGACAGGCGGACGGTGGCCTCGAGGCGGGCAAGTACCTCGAGCTCGGCGTTGCCCCCGGCTATTCCTTCTCGCATGGGAGCGTGTCGGTTCCGCTGAAGGTCGGGCTCAGCATGGGGGATTACTACGAGACAGTCGATCCGCTGGCGGGTACGAGCGAAGACGAGACCTTCGGGTTCTTCAGTATCGCTGGCAGCGTCAGCATTCCGTTTACCGCGATGCCGACGAAGTTCGGTACCTGGAACGTTCATGGCGGCGTGGAGTATCAGCGCCTCGGCGATCGCAACGCACTGATTCTCGGGAACATCACTGGCGCCGATGGCCCCGAGAACAATCAGGTGATCTATTCAGTTGGTGTCGGCTTCACCTATTGAGGGAGAACGCGGGAACGCCGTGCCGTTCCCGCGTGCCCGGCAGGCTCGCGAAGTTTCGGCCGCGGGCGACCATTCGGCAAGCGAAATGTCCAATCTGCCTACACCTGGTGACGGCGCCGATGTCCGGGCGGGGGGCGAGGTGTCGGCGCGGGCGGCGCTGGAGGGAGCGCGGGAGGAGCTGCGCGGGGCGACGCGTCGGGGGGCGGGCGGGCGGGCGGCGCTGGAGCGGTATGCGGCGCGGGTCGACGGGGTGGTGCGGCAGCTCTATGCGGGGGCGGTGAGCGCGGGCGGGCCGGCGCCGGCGGTGCTGGCGCTGGGCGGGTATGGCCGGCGGCAGCTGTGCCTGTATTCGGACATCGACGTGCTGGTGCTGTTCCCGGGGGCGATTGGGAGCGCGGAAGAAGGGGTGCTGCGGGCGCTGCTGCATCCGCTGTGGGACCTCGGGGTGGTGGTCGGGCATCAGGTGCGGGAGCTGCGGGAGTTCGCGACGCTGGAAACGGATAACCCGGAGTTCCTGCTGGCGCTGCTGGATGCGCGGCCGGTGGCGGGCGGCCGGGAGCTGTTCGAGGCGTTCAGCGCGGCGTTCCACACGGCGGCGACGCACGCGTTCATCCTGCAGGCGCTGGTGACGCTGCTGGAGACGCGGCACCGGGAGTTCAACGGGACGCTGTATCAGCTGGAACCGGACGTGAAGGATGCGCCGGGGGCGCTGCGCGACCTGGCGGCGGCGCGGACGATCGCGCTGCTGACCGATCCGCTGCTGCTGCGGCGCGGCCCGGCGG
>DASUGH010000061.1:0-27181 GCA_036274155.1 Vicinamibacterales bacterium
TCGCCTGACCGCGCGAGAAGGCTGTGGGGATCAGCGAGCTCACGGAGCTCGCGTCCAGCGGCCCTCGACGCCCTCGCAGCGCGGTCCGGTCGCCGGAACCGGGATTCGCATCCTCAACACAAGTGAGCTCTGGGTTTAGACCGAACTTCACTCGCGTGTGGAGACCACGAAGGCCTTACGGCACTCACGAAGCACACGAAGAGCCATGAAATTCTTCGTGCTCTTCGTGTCCGGCGCGAAGCGCCCTTCGTGGTTGTACCCGATACAGATCAAGGGCGTCGGGCGCTGGCCGCAACATGCCGCGCGAGCTCGATCAGATTCCGCGCCTGTGTCCGCCAGGGCTCGTTGCCGACATCCGCTTCGCGCCCGTCCACGACGATGCGAATGACGGCGTCGTCGTAGAGATGGAACCTTGCGCGTTGCGTCTGGACGACTTTACCGAACGGCTCGTCGTACCGGCTCTCGATGCGATCGGCGGCGCGCAACCGCCGGTCTGCGTCGTACAGCAGCGATGCTTCGAGCTTTCCCGTCTCACCGTAGAGCGCGACGTCCGCCAGCCGGAGAGCGCCGCCGTCGAAATACGCTGTGAACTCCCCGCCTTCTGTCGTCAGCTCGCTCAGATCACCCTTCATCTGCTCGAAGGACGCTCGCTGCCTTATCGCGCGGGCGAGCTCGTCGTCGGCCGCACGCACCAACGCGTCGGTCGCGGTGGAGGACGAAGCGGCCGGTTCGGTGGCCGTGGCCGTTGACGAGGACGAACTGGAAGGGCGTTCGCCGGTGCAGCCGGCGAACAGGAGCAGAAACGCAAACGCGACGAGGCCTGGCACCATCCGCATCCGCGGTTCAGCGTGGCAGCGGGCGCACCCTGCGGCTCGCCTCGTCCCACACCGCGCGCAGGGTCTCGTCGTTTCGCCGGTAGATCTCGAGGCACTCCTTCGGGCTCATCTCGTGCTGAGGAAACAGCTGGATGTGCGGCGTGTCCACGATGCCCATGAAGCGGGCACCCCAGAAGAGCCCGAGATGCTCCGCCTCTTCGCCGATCGCGCGCTGCGTCTCGTTGAACGCGCGCGCGAACTCGACTGACGCGTTCGGCGGCACGCTGGTGAAGACCTTCTCCTGCCCTGCCGAATCGGGGAGCACCGGATACAGGTCGACCGCGATGCCGTAGTTGTGATTGCTCTGACCGCCCTTGGCGTTGGTCACCTTCTTCTCACCCGCGATGCCTCTCCTGCCCTTTGCGAACAACGCGTCCTGCTCCGCAAACGTCCGCAGGCCATCGGTGATGAGCGCCTTCATGCCGCGGCGTGCCAGCACACCGGCAAGCATGACCAGGCGCTCCCGGAAGATCGGGTGCAGCGCCTTTGCCTTGCCGCGCTTGTCCATCGCGGCGAACGCCTGCTCGTCCTCCGCGGGAAGACGCGGCATCACCGGCACGCTCACGGGCGCGCCGCCGGGCAGCGCGCCCGGAATCTGAAACACCGGCTCGGGGACGACGACACTCCCAGCCGGAATCGCGATGGTCTGCCCGACACGAATCCGATTGGGATCCTTCAGCGCCGGGTTGGCGGCAAGAAGCGCCTTGAGCGTCACGCCATGACGCTTCGCGATGCCAATCATCGTCTCGCCGCTGGCGACGACGTGCGTGTTGCCGCTCATGATGGTCCTCGTTCGCGGCGCAGGGACGAATGGGGCGCCGCTCGAGCGGCATCGTGCGCGCTCGAGCGGATTCCGTCAAGGCAAATGCAGCGGGTCCGGCTGACGCCGGTAAATGCAGTTGGTCCGACTGAAGTCCGACTAAAGTCGGACATAACGTATCGCTGGCAGGCACCTTCACCGTCGCCGGCCGTGAAGACCGCACGCCCACTCCCGATCGCTACGACATCTTCAGCGTCGAGAAGGTCGGAGAAGAGATGACCGGCTGCGTCCTGGGGCATCCTCGAGCGCGGCACCCACGAAGAGCTGATGCGCGCCGGAGTCACCTGCTACGACATGGTGCGCCGGCAGATGGAGTCGCATCGCGAGACGGGCGACGAGGTCCTGCGATGACCGGCACGAGTCATGACGCTCGTGAATCACGCGCTGATAGACTCGTCACGTGATCAACGCCGGATACTGGCTCGAAACCGATCGACTCGCGCTGCGGCGATTCACGCCGAACGATTGCGAGTGGCTCGTGGCGGTCTACAGCGACGCGGACGTGATGCGATACGGCGGCGGCGTGAAGAGCCCCGAGCAGGTGAAGGCGGCGATGCGCGAACGGATTCTCGACTACTACGATGCGCGTCCCGGACTCGGCGTGTGGCAGACGGTCGAGCGTGCCACCGGCACACCTGTCGGCTTGCATGTCTTGAACAACATCCAGGGTGAATCGATCATCCAGGTCGGCTACTTCCTGGTGAAGCCGGCATGGGGTCGCGGGTATGCCACGGAGATGGCCCACGCGCTGCTCCGCCACGGCTTCCTCGAACTTGGCCTCACGTACATTGCAGGGATGGCCGAGCGCGCGAACGTCGCGTCTCACCGTGTGCTGACGAAGATCGGCCTCCGCCGCAACGGTCAGCGCGCGTTCTCCCACCCGGCTTACGCACACGCCGGCCCGATGGCCTGGTTCGAGCGCGACGCATCCGACTGGATCGCCGAGCACGCGGAGCCTGATCGCGCGGCCCGCTCATAGCCTCTCGGTGCCTCCGTGGCGTAATCTCTGTGTCCTGACAAACGGAGACACGTGACATGGGTTTCAAAGACCTCCTCAACAAAGGGAAGTGCCTCGTCGGACTGCACCAGGGCGAGTGGCGCGCTCGGTCGGCCGACGACTGCACATTCGTCCGCGTCTGCGATCTGTGTCACATCGAGAGCCGCCGGATCGAGCACGTCTGGCGCGACTGGGCGTTTACGGCCGCCGACTCGTGCGATCAGAAGCGTGTCTGCTCGCGCTGTTCGACGCCGGAGTCGCGCGTGCAACACTCGTGGGCGCCAGCGAGTTATGTCGCCGACGATCGCTGCGAACAGCATCGCGTCTGCAGCCGATGCCGGGCGACACAGCCGGCCGACGCGAAGCACGTGATGGACGGCTGGCGCTACACGGCTGACGGGAGCTGCCAGCAGGTGCAGACGTGCCGGCGATGCGGCGCTGACGGCACGAAGCTGAAGGTCGACCACACCTGGGAGGAGTGGCAGCACAGCAACGCTCACAACGGGCCGGTGCGCGTGTGTCGCCGGTGCGGCGAACTGCAGGCGCAGCCGGTCCCCGCCGCTCCCGCAGGAGCGCCTCAGGCGGCCGCTGCCGCCGGCGCCGGTGCGGCGAAATCGGGTGAACCGAGCCGTAAAGAGCTGTTCGACGCGCTGCGTGGAAAGATGGAGGCGCTCGGCGAGCACACGCAGACGCTCGACAGGGTGCTCGGAGCGCTGGCCAATGAGGTCACCGAGCGGTTGGCGCAATCTGACAAGGAAACGCCGGCAAAACGCGCAGCCGATGAGCGCCCCAGGCCGCCGTCGTTCAGCGACGACGAGGTGGAGGACCTGCTGAAGCGCGCCGGGGCCAGCGAGGAAGACGAAACCGCTGCGCCGGAGCGCGACACGCGGCTCGTCGGCCACTGGCAGTACGTCGAGACGATCGTCAGCGGCGCATCGAGCATGAGCGTGCAGCTCGATCTGATTCTCGCCGAGGACGGCCGGTTCAAGCGCAGCTCCGTCTCGGCCGGACCGGCCGGTGTCGTTCCGGGCACGCCGGAGTACGGGCAGTGGCGGAACGACGGCGCCTCGCTGGTGCTGGATTACGACGACGGCCAGTCGAGCGAGCGGCGATACGAGCTCAAGCCGGGAGGGCTCTTCTTTCCGGGATCGAAGTGGACGCGCCCGTGGGCGCGAGTTCGCTGATGCCGGGCGGCGACGCCGGACCGTGCGGGGGCGGGGATCGGCATACCTGGAGCGAATGGCGGTACGACGAGTCTGCCGCCGGCGCTGTCCGCTCCTGTCAGGCGTGCGGTCTCGTCGCTGCCAGAAACGGCCGCGTGATTTCGCGGCCGGCGACGCCGGCGACGCCGGCGGTGACGCTGCAGTCGGTCCTGCAGTCGCTCGATCAGTCCGTCTTCGCGGAGGAGCTCAAGGGCGATCTCGCAACCGCGCGGGAACAGGCCGACGCGATGTGCGCCGCGGCCGCGAGTCCTGAGGCGACAGCCGATGCGCTCATCGTGCGCGCCGTGGTCGGAACGCTGCAGGGCGAGCCTGCGGCGGCCGACGCGATCGTCGACAAGGTTGGGGCGCTCGTCCCGTCGGATGTGAACCGTCGTCTGCGCGCGCTCACCTGCGCGCTCTTCGCGATGCATCAACGGTACAACGCGTTTCCGGACGGCGCCGGGGTCGGCGCGACGGAGGTGAGCGCGCGCTGGACGGTCGAAGATCTGACGCCGCTCGACGCCGAATGGCAGCAGGCGGTGAGAGCAGCCAGCGACCGGGAAGCGCAGTTCGAGGCGTGGCTCGTCTACTCGTTTCTCTGCCAGCTGCAGCCGCTGCGCTACACATTCGAGACGAGCCGCTACTCGCCGCTGCCGGTGCCGCGCGAGCAGATGATGGCGATGGCGCTCGGACCGTCGCAGCAGCTGCGGACGATGGCCGAGCAGGCGTCGCAACCGCGACTCGCGGCATTTGCCGACTGGTCGGCGGCCGATCTGCAACACCGTTCGCGCGACGGCGCATCCGCTCAGGCGACGCTCGCCCGGGCGAGAGCCGCGTATCGCGCCGGCGGCGACAGCGCCGGGGAGGCGTTGTGCCTGATGACGGCCGCCGACTGGGAGGCTGCGCCCTTCAGCACTCCGCTCGCCTGGAACCTTGCCCTGAGCGACAGCAGCTCGCAGGGAAGCAACCTCTTCCAGCAGATCGAGAGCGACGAGTTCGGCGGCGGACGCGAATCGTCGTACGACGAGGCAGAGGCGCTGTTTGCACAGGGCGGCGCGCGGCGCGGAGCGGCAGCGATTCAGCTGCGCCGCGGCTATGGCGCGATGCTTCGTGACGACTGGCCGGCCGCTGGCGCGTGCGCGATCCGTGCTCGCGACGACTTCGCGTCGAGCGGCGACCGCCGGGGAGAGCACCTCGCCTCGACGCACCTGCTGATGTGCCAGCTGTCGGGTGCCGGAGTCGCAGGCGTTGACGTCGCCGCAATCGCGCGCAGCATCGGCGAGTGGGGTGAGACGGCTGGCAGCTTCAGCTTCACGCTCGGCCTCGGGGTGCTCGTCAACCGCCTGGGACGTCACTGGCTCGTCCGCCGCGGGCACTACGAGCGCGCGCTTGCCTGCTCGCGCGCGGCGCAGGCGCTGTTCACCGCGCTCGGCGCCCGCATCAATGCGGCGCAGTGCGTGGTGGACCAGGGCGTCATCCATCAGGCCACCGGAGAAAGAAGCCTCGCCCTGACGTTTCTCATGCGGGCGCTCGACGAGTACGAAGCGCTCGTCGCCGTGTGGCCGCGCGTCGCCGACAACCTGCGCACGCGGGTAGTCTTTCTCGCCGTCGACGTGTATCAGCTCGCGCTGCAGCAGTGCGACAGCGACGGGATGGAGAGGGCGGCGGCCCGCCTGACCGGGCAGCTGCCCGACATCGGATTCGAGCCGGTCCGGCAGATGGCGATGAGCCTCATCGCCCAATCGGCCGTGCTCGCGCCTCTCTATCGTTCCCGCATCGAGAAGGCGCGAGGTCACGAGAACGACGCCCGCCGGCTGATTGAACAGTCCACTGCGGCACTCGACGGCGTCCCCGAGGCGGAGCGCCACTTTCTGGAGGCGGCCGTCTTCGCTGAAAGCAAGGAGTTCGCACGCGCAGCCAGCGCGATCGAGCAGCACCTGCGCGCCGGCGGCGCGAATGCCGGCTTCGTGGGCCAGCTCACGGAAGTCATGAAGGCCACCGGCGGCGCACACGGGGCGGCCGAAGCGGTGCTGCAGGACCGCCGCACGCATGAACAAGCGCTCTCCGCGTTCGTGATGGTGCGCGCCTACGTTCAGGCCCACGAGCACCTGCAGGCATTGGAGCGGCTGGCCGGGCCTGAATGGTGGAAGAGCGACGCCCGGCCCTGGCAGCCGTTGTCGGACGCCGGCTTGATGTACGAAGGGCTCGGCGATGCGGCCAGCGCCTTTGCCTGCTACGACCGCGCGATCGAGGAGCTCGAGTCGCGCCGCAGCGCGCTCAGCCGCGACGAGCTGAAGGTGGCCCTGGCATCCGACAAGGGCGCTCAGTACCTGTACTTCCTCGCGGCGCGCGCCGCCGTTCGCGGCGGAGACGCCGCGCGCGGTTTCGAGTATGGCGAGCGCGGCAAGTCGCGCGCGCTGCTCGACCTGATGGCGGCAGCGCGGATGCCGGCATCCGCCAACGAGGATCAAGCCGCCGCCGCCTGGCGCGAGTCGAGCATGCAGGCGCTCAACTACCGCGTGCTGCTCGCTCGCGCGCGATCGCAGGAATCGCCCGATGCGGTCCGCATCGCCGGGCTCGAGGCACAGGTCGCCGAGCAGGAGAGCCGGCTTGCGGCGGCCGAGCAGGCGCTCGCGCGCGTCAACCCGCGCTTTCATGACGCGGTCAATCCGGCCGCGGCGATGATGGGCATCGACGCCGTTCGCCGCGCGCTGGCTCCGGGAACCGTGTTGCTCGAATTCGCGTTCCTCGGCGACGACCTGCTCGCCTGGGCGATCGGCCGCGATGCCGACCCGGTTGCGCACCACGCCGCCCTCGACGTCGTGGCGCTGAGACAGACCATTCGCGCGTTTCACGATGCCTGTCAGGACGGCACGGCGTACGAGGACGCCGGCGCCGAGCTCGAGCAGATCCTCCTCGCGCCGCTCGCGCGAGCCATCCGCTCCAGCACCGCGATCATCGTCGTGCCCCACGGCGCCGCACACGCGCTGCCGTTCCACGCGCTTCCATTCGAAGGCCAGCCTCTGGCTGCCGGCCGCACGATGACCTACCTGCCGAGCGCCAGCACGCTGCAATTCATCGAGACGCCCATGGCCGGTCCGACTCCGGAACGCATCCTGATCGTCGGCAACCCGACGCTCGATCTGTCGTCGGCACGAACCGAGGCCGAGTTCGTGGCGCGCCAGTTCGAGCAGCCGCTGCTGCTGCTCGAAGACGCGGCGACCGAGGAGCAGGTGCGAACGCACATTGCGGACTACCCGCTGCTGCACTTCGCCACGCACGGCACGCTCGACGAGGAGGTGCCGCTGAACTCGTCGCTGGCGCTGGCCGGCGGCGCGAGCCTCACCGTGTACGAGCTGATGCTCCTCAGGCTGCGGGCGCAGCTCGTCGTCCTCAGCGCCTGCTCGACGGGGCAGGGCGAGACGACCGGCGGCGACGACGTGCTCGGGCTGACGCGCGGTCTGCTCGCCGCCGGGGCGCGGTCGGCGGTCGTCAGCCTGTGGCCGGTCGACGACCAGTCCACGGCACTGATGATGGAGGCGTTTTATCGCGCGCTTCGCGGCGGAGCGAACCCGGCCGCGGCGCTGCGGGCCGCGCAGGACGATCTCCGGCAGCGGAAGAGCAGGGGGTACGACCATCCGTACTACTGGGCGCCGTTCGTGATGGTAGGTGTGCCTTGATGAAGTCCAGAAGTGACTACTCAACACTCCTCGCGGCAATCGGATGTGGAATTCTGGGTACCTTCACTCTGGTCGCGGCCCGGCAAGGTGGATCTGTTTTCACCTGTTCCCCTTCCGCCCGGAGACGGGTGAGGTGGACATTGCCGCGGGCCACACATTCGAGTGAGCTCCGTTGTAGTGTTCCGGAGTGGTCTGCAAAGCAAACCTGTAACCAGGGAAAGCCGTGCTACGTCCCATTATCGCCTCGTGCGCGATCGTCCTGTGTGCCCCGTTCATGGGTCAGATTCGCGCGGCGCTGCAGGCGGCCCTCCCCTCTGGCACGTACCGGGCGGTCGTCGGCGCAGCGGTGATCGGCTCGATCATCGCGGCGCTGGCCGTCGGCGTCGTACGAATTCGCGAGCGGCGCGGCGTGCGGTACGGCGCGCTGCTCGTCGCGCTCGTCATCGGGCTCGCCTACGCGCGGTTCACCGCCAGCGGCAACCCGGGCGTCGATCTCGTCGAGCGTGTCCATTTCGTCGAGTACGGCGTTCTGGCGCTGCTGTTCTTCCGCGCCTGCCGGCATCGGGAGGACCGGTCGCTGCTCGCGATCCCTGTGTTCGCCTCGGTCGTGGTCGCGTTTTTCGACGAATGGCTCCAGTGGTTCGTGCCGGGACGTGTGGGGGAGATCCGTGACGTGGCGCTCGACGCCGTGGCGATCGGATGCGGGCTGTTGTTTGCAGTGGGACTCGACCTGCCGTCGCGTCTCGCGCAGCGGCTGCGCACCCGTGCGTCAGTTGGCGCCGGCGTGTCAGCCGGGGTCGCGATTCTGACCGCCGCGCTCTTCGTCGACGTGATTCACCTCGGGCACGAGGTCCAACTCGGACACTCGACGCTGCGGTCGCGGTACACCTCGAGGGAGCTCGAGTCGCTCTCGCACGATCGTACGGAACGATGGAGGAGTGAGGGGCCGCCGATGACGCTGCGCCGGGTGTCGCGCGAGGATCAGTATCTGGCCGAAGGGCTGTGGCACGTGCAGCGGCGCAACGAGGCGGCGGGCGCCGGCGACGCGCTGATGGCCTGGCGTGAGAACGAGATCCTCGAGCGGTTCTTCTCGCCGATCCTGGACTGGCCGACGTACGCGGCGCCGATGCCGTCGCGCTGGCCGCCCGCGCAGCGGGAGGATTTCAGCAGCCGCTCCGCTGCAGACGAACGGCCGTATGTGAGTACCGCCCAGGCGTTTCCGCTGTTCACGTTGACGCGCCCGACGTTCTGGACGTTCGTTGCCGTGGCGCTCGGTGCCGTCGGTTGGTGGTGTGTGCGACGGCCGCGGGCGGCGCTCGCAAGGCCGGAGGTGACCGCGCTGTGAAGACGGCTCCGGCGACCCGAGGCCGCCTGCTCGACGGCAGGGGCCGGCTCGACGAGCTCTATCGAACGTTCGACCACGTCGACTCGGCGACCGATCCGGTGCACATCGTCCGCCGGTATCGGCAGGCACGCGACCGTGAAGTGGTGGGATTCTGCGCGGCGGCTCTTGCCTTTGGCCGTGTCGCCAGCGTGATTCAGTCGATCGAGTCGCTGCTCGCCGTGATGGGACCGCACCCCGCGCAGTTCGTGCGGCGGTTCGAGCCGGTGCGCGACAGCGCCAGGATTGAACCGCTGGTGCACCGCTGGATTCGCGGCCGCGATCTGGTGGCCCTCCTCCTGATCCTGCAGCGCATGCTGAAGGAGCGCGGCTCCATAGAAGCCTTTTTCATGGCCGGAGACGATGAGATCTCTTCTGATGTCTCGCAGGCGCTGGACGACTTCTGCCGCCGCGCACTCGATACCGATTTTCGCGAAGCCTATGGTCGGCGATTACCGCGCCGGCCCGGCGTCTGCTACTTCTTTCCCCGGCCGTCCGCAGGCAGCGCCTGCAAGCGGCTCAACCTGTTCCTGCGCTGGATGGTGCGGAAGGACGCCATCGATCTCGGCGTCTGGAACCGGCTGTCGCCGTCGCGGCTGGTCGTTCCGCTCGACACTCACGTCATCCGTCTGGGGCGCTGCCTGCAGTTGACTCGCTACAAATCACCGGGGTGGAAGATGGCCGCCGACATCACGGCGTCGCTGCGCCAGCTCGACCCGCTGGATCCGATCCGCTTCGACTTTTCGCTTTGTCACGTGGGGATGATGAACGCCTGCGGCTTCAAGCAGCGGCGCGGAGATCGCGACTGCCCGCTCAAGGGATTGTGCCGGCCGCGGGTCAGGGGCTGACGTTCGGCTTCCGCACGCTCACCCGCTCGATCTCCCAGAGCTTGGCGTGCTTCACGAACACGCCGTAAGCGTTGACCATCGAGAGCAGCAGGCCGGCCGTGCCGTCGAGAAAGCCGCGGCGAAGCACGTAGTTGCGCAGGAAGGCTGCCGGCGGGTGCACGAGGAGCGCCCACGCGCCCGCCCGCCGGCCTCGCTCGTACATGTCGCGCGCCGCGAGTGACGAATAGGCGTTGATGCGAGCGAGCTGGTCGGACAGGTCGTCGAAGGAGAAATGCTCGATCTCGTGACGGAGCCTGCCTGGATCGCCGTCGACCGAGACCGATTCGTGTACGTAGCCGCCCTGCCAGCGCGCATGGCGCCGGTTGTAGAGGCGGGTCTGGAAGTCCGGATAGAAGTCGGTCGTCCTGATCCAGCGTCCGAGGTGAAACGTGACGCGCGGGGCGCGGTACCCGTGGCGAGGCGGCTCGGCGGCGAGGAGGGCGCGGATCTCGCCGGCCAGCGCCGGCGTCACACGCTCGTCGGCATCGAGCGACAGAATCCAGTCGTGTGACGCCAGGCTGGCGGCGTAGTTCTTCTGGTCGATCCAGCCGGTCCAGTTGCGTCCTTCGACGCGCGCGCCTTTGCGCCGGGCGATCTCGCGAGTGTCGTCACGGCTGCCCGCGTCGACGACCACGATCTCGTCGGCCCAGGCGACGCTGTCGATCGCGGGCCCGATATGGTCGGCTTCGTTGAGCGCGACGATCGTGACCGAGAGAGGCGGCACCGGGCGATATTAGCGCCTCCTCCCTGCCGGCTCCTATCTCAGCGCTCCTGCTCCGCCAGCGCCCCCGGCGCCTCCGGCGGCACCGGCCGCTCCACCGCCGCCGCCCACTGCCTGCGCGCCTCCTCCACCGAGACCCGCGCCGCCGCCGAGCGGGATCTCCTGAACGGTGTCGAAGTCGACGACCGACCGGTAGTAGTCGAGAATGGCCTGGAGCTCCGCGTTGCGCGCCTGCGCGAGGTCGCGCTGCGCCTGCAGCACGAAGTAGTTCTCGTTGGTGCCGGCGGCGAGCTTCCGCTGTTCGGCGTCGAGCTTGCGTTCGGCGAACTCGCGCGAGCGGCGAGTCGTCTCGACGCGCTTCTGATTGGTTTCCACCTGCCGCGCCGCTTCGCGCACCTGGAGGGCGACCTGCATCTGCTGCTGGCGGATCTGTGTCAGCGTCTGCGAATACTGAAGGCGGGCCTGCGCGAGATTGCTCTCCTGCGGGCTGTGTCCCAGCGGATAGCGCATCGTCACGCTCGCGCTCCAGGTCGGATAGTCGTTGGTGAAGAGGTCGCCGATGACCGCGCCGAAGCTGCGCTCGCTGCGTCCGACGACTTCACCGCCGATGACGCTCGTACGAGTCAGTTGCGTGCCGCCCACTCCCGACACGCTGTAGTCGAAATTGGCGTTGAGCTCGGGCAGCGTCTGATTCCTCAAGTAGCGGATGGAGATGTCGCTCTGCTCGAGCGCCTTGCGGCTCCGTGTCAGGTCGCTGCGCTTGTCGAGCGCGTTGCGAACGGCGGCGTCCACGTCGATCGTCCGTTGCTCGAATCGCGGCAGCTCCGCCGGCTCGATCTTGATCGTCCAGAAGTCGGCGTCGTTGGGATCGAAGATGAGCGACCGGAGCGTGTCTTCGGCCGTCGAGATCCGGCCTTCCGCCGTGATGACCGACTCCTCCTGCCGGGCAACCTCGGCCTCCGGCTCGATCTCGTTGATCGGCGGCTCGGTGCCGATCTCGATCTTCGCCCGCGTGTTGCGCAGGTTCTCGCGCGCGAGATCGAGCGACTCCTGCTGCACTTTGAGCGAGGCAATCGCGTACGCGAGGTCCCAGAACGCGTTGCGAACGGTACGGCTCGTGGAGGCAATCGTCTGCCGGAGCTCGACATCGGCGATCTCTCGCTGCTTGACCGACGTCATCAGCTGCTGACGCGTGCCGTCGATGCTGAAGTTGCGAAGCAGCGGCTGCGACACGCTGAACGCCAGGCCCGAATTGATCTGCGGCGAGAAACTGGAGAGCACGTTGGTGGTCGTGGACCGGGCGCTCGTCCAGCCGAGCGAGTAGTTCGTGCCCCACTGCAGGTTCTGCCCGATGCCGATTTCGGTGTTGTATCGGCTGTTGGTCGCCTTGTCGCCCGCGGCGCCCGAGAGGAAGCCGGTGTTCTGGCTGACCTGGCGGTTGGTCTGCACCGTGGTGTTGAACGACGGGATCCACGCCGCTCGTATCCCCCCGATGTTGATGTCCTCGAGGATCGGATCGATGCGGGCGATGCTCAGGCCCAGATTGTTCTCGGTCGCCAGCCGGACGGCCTCGTCGACCGTCAGGCGCCTCACCTGCGTGGGCTGCTCGGGAGGCTTGGGTGGCGCCGGAGTGGGCGCAGGCGTGATGACCTGGGGAGGTCTCGTGATCTGCGGCTGCCCGCCCCCGGCCGGGTCCTGTGCGAAAACGGACACCGGTGTCCCCAGACCGGCCAGCAGGGCCAAAACGCACGTCGTTCGCAATAAGCTGGTTCCCATCAGAATCTCGAACTCCAGAAAGGATTGGATCAGGTCTGTAGACGAAACCCGCCTGACCGTGGTTCGCTCGTGCAAAAGGTATACTCGGCCGAATGACCGCCGTTGCCGCCGATTCCATCCTCGAGCGCTTCCGGCGTTCCGGCGCATTGCTCGAGGGACACTTTCGCCTGACCTCCGGGCTGCACAGCCCCGGTTACCTCCAATGTGCGCTCGTGCTCCAGCATCCGGCCGATGCCGAGGCCTGCGGGCAGGCGATTGCGGCTCTGGTTCGATCCTATGTTCCCACGGTGGTGCTCTCCCCGGCGCTTGGCGGGATCGTGATCGGGCAGGAGGTGGGCCGGGCGCTGGGGATACGTGCCATCTTCGCCGAGCGTCAGGACGCCGCCCTGACGCTTCGCCGCGGGTTCAGCCTCTCGGCTTCCGATCGGGTCCTGGTCGTGGAAGATGTGGTGACCACCGGCGGGTCGACGCGCGAGACGATCGAAGTGGCCCGCGCCGCCGGGGCCGCCGTCGTGGGCGCCGCCGCCATCATCGATCGCAGCGGCGGGCGGCAGCAGCTCGACGTTCCGTTTCATGCGCTCGCCACGGTGGCGCTGCCCACCTACCAGCCTGACGAATGTCCCCTCTGTGCCGCGGGACAACCCGTAGTGAAGCCGGGGTCGAGAACGTAAAACGGTTCCCGGTTCCCGGTTCCGGGTTCCAGGTTCAGGGTGGTTCAAGGTTCCGGGTTCCGGGTTCCGGTTTCGAACCCTGAACCTGAACCTGAACCTGAACCTGAACTGTCTCGAACCCGGAACCTCGAACCTCGCACCCGAACCTTGAACCACCCTGAACCCGGAACCTGGAATCCGGAACCTGGAACGTGGCCCGTACTCTGAAGTTGACCCTCAGCTATGACGGCACCCGCTTCGTCGGGTGGCAGCGGCAGTCCGAAGGCGAATCGATTCAGGGTCTCCTCGAAACGGCGCTCGCGCGATTCGAGGGACGGCCGGTCACGGTGCACGGTGCCGGCCGCACCGATGCCGGGGTCCACGCGCTGGGGCAGGTCGCGAGCGCGGAAGTGAGCTGTCCGCACGACACCAGCACGCTCCAGCGTGGCTTGAACGCTCAGCTTCCCGACGATGTGCGAGTGCTGGCGGTGGCCGAGGCGGATCCCGGATTTCACGCGCGCTTCAGCGCGCGATCGAAGACCTATCGATACCTCCTGCGCAACGCGCCGCTTGCCAGTCCTTTCGAGCGGCACACCGTCTGGCACGTGCCGGAACCGCTCGACACGGACGCGATGGCCGTTGCGGCGTCACGACTCACCGGCACGCACGACTTCGCGGCTTTTCGCAGCACGGGGGGTGCCGTGACGAGCACCGTGCGAAATCTCTCTCGATCGGAACTCGGTGTCGGTCGCCATGAGGCGCCGCCTGGCGTCGATCCGGCGGGTGCCGGCCGCCTGCTGACCTACGAGGTCCAGGGTGACGGGTTCCTGCGTCACATGGTGCGCGCCATCGTCGGCACGCTGTTCGAGGTCGGACGCGGGGCACGCACCGCGGCCAGCATCGACGCGCTTCTCGAAGGCCGGCCGCGCGCCGAGGCTGGAGCGACCGCCCCCGCGCACGGGCTCTACCTGGTGTGCGTGGACTATGATTGAAACGCTTCTGGCCTAGACCGTGTCTCTTGACGAGCTCCTGGCGTGGATTCCGGCCGGTCATCCGGACGAGGCGCTGGCGCGCCAGATTGCGGGCGACCGGCTGCCGACGCACGTCGCCGTCATCATGGACGGCAACGGCCGCTGGGCCGCGCAACGCCACCTGCCACGGGTCGAGGGTCACCGGGCCGGCATCGAAGCGGTGCGCGATACCGTTGAAACGGCCGCACGGCTCGGCATTCGAGTCCTCACGCTCTACGCCTTCTCCATAGAAAACTGGAAGCGGCCTCCAACCGAGGTCAGCACGTTGATGCTCCTGCTCAAGCGGTATCTCCGCTCCGAGCTCGAGTCGCTGCTGAAGAACGACATTCGCTTCCAGGTGATCGGCCGGCTCGAGGCACTGGCACCCGACATTCAGGATGAGCTGCAACAGACCATCAAGCGCACGGAAGGCGCCAGCGGGATGCTCTTCAATATCGCCCTGAACTACGGCGGCCGGGCGGAGATCGTGGATGCTGCCAGGCGAGCCATTGCATCGGGGGTGCGACCGGAGGACCTTGACGAAGAGCGCTTCGCCAGTTTTCTCTATACCGCCGGCCAGCCAGATCCGGATCTCTTGATTCGCACGAGCGGCGAGCTGCGCGTCAGCAACTACCTGCTGTGGCAGATCGCCTACGCCGAGATCTACGTCACTGAAACGCTCTGGCCCGACTTCCGGCGCCGCCACCTGCTCGAAGCAGTGCTTGCCTACCAGAAGCGAGAGCGCCGCTACGGCGGCATTACCTCACGGACCGCAATCGGCGCCAAGTGATGCCATCCCGAGTCCCGAGCCCCGAGTCCCGAGTCCCGGATCCCGAGTCCCGAGCCCCGAGCCCCGGATCCCGAGTCCCGATTTAGTTCATGGTCCGGCTCGCCAGTGGAATCGTTCTCGGCGCGGCGGCCGTTGCCGCGATACGGTTTCTTCCCATAGATGCGTTGCGGGTGCTCGCGGTCGTCGTGGCAGCGCTCGCAGCCCACGAGTACCTGCAGATCGCTGGAACAGCCGCCCTGGCGCGGCAGGCGGTGCCGATTGCCGCGACGATGCTGCTGTGCGCGCTCGTTGCGTGTGAGGTACCAATCGATTCCGCCGCCCTGGTGCTGGTCGCGCTGGCATGGATCGCTACGGACCTGCTGGCGACCGGCCGGCCGCTGCCGCAGGCCGCGGCGGACCTGGTCGCCCCCATCTACATCGGCGCGCCGCTGGGCTCGCTCGTGGTCGTGCAGGTAAAGGGGGGATGGCAGGCGACCCTGCTGCTCGTGGCGCTCGTGATTGTCAGCGATTCGGCGCAGTACTATTGCGGGCGCATGTTTGGCCGCCATCCGCTCGCGCCGTCGATCAGCCCGAAGAAAACCATCGAAGGCGCCGTCGGCGGTCTTGTGTTCGGGATGGCGTTCATGGTGCTTGCCGGTTCGAGGCTGCTTCCGGCTGCCAGCCTGCTCTCGGTCGCGGCGCTCGGTGCGGCGATCGTCGTGCTGGGCATTTGCGGCGACCTGTTCGAATCGCGCCTCAAGCGTCTTGCCGGAATGAAGGACAGCTCGTCGCTGATCCCGGGTCACGGCGGGGTGCTGGATCGCATCGATGCTCTGTTGTTCGCGGCGCCGGCGTTCTACGTCTACCTGCGCAGCACGTTGACCCTATGAAGCGACTGGCAATCCTCGGCTCGACCGGCTCGATCGGACGCAGCGCGCTGGCCGTCGTCGATGCTCACCCGACCCGCCTGCGCGTCGTCGCGCTGGCGTCGGGCGAGAACGCCGATCGGCTCGGCGACCAGGTGCGCGCCTATCGCCCCGAGATCGCGGCGATGGCGACCGACGAGGCCGTGAGCCGGCTGCGCGCGGCGTGCGGCGCCGAAGCGCCGGGCGTCATCGCATCGGGGACCGCAGGCCTCGTGGCGGTCGCGACCCATCCGTCGGTTGACATCGTCATCTGCGCGTCTGCTGGAACGAAGGCGCTCGAAGCGGTGCTCGCGGCTATCGAAGCGGGCAAGACCATTGCGCTCGCGAACAAGGAAGTGCTGGTGATGGCCGGCGAGCTGGTCACGGCGGCAGCGCGCCGCCGGCAGGTGACCATTCTTCCAGTCGACAGCGAGCACAATGCCATTCACCAGTGTCTGCACGGCCGTGAGCGGAGCGAGATCCGGCGTCTGATCCTGACCGCGTCCGGCGGACCGTTTCGTGGCTGGACACCGGCGGCGCTCGCCGACGTCGGACCGGAGAAGGCGCTCCGTCATCCGACCTGGCAGATGGGAAAGAAGATCACCGTCGACTCGGCGACGTTGATGAACAAGGGGCTCGAGGTGATCGAGGCGCGCTGGCTGTTCGACGTGCCGGCCGATCGCATCGACGTGCTGGTGCACCCGCAGTCGATCGTGCACTCGATGGTGGAATTGAGCGACGGCTCGGTCATCGCGCAGTTGGGCGTCACCGACATGCGTCTGCCGATTCAGTACGCCTGTTCGTACCCCGAGCGCTGGGCTGCCGAGCTGCCGCTGCTCGACCTGACCCGCGCCGGGGGGCTGGAATTCCACGAACCCGACCGCGAGGCCTTTCCCTGCCTGGAACTGGCCTACCGCGCGCTGCGCGCAGGCGGCACGCTGCCGGTTGCCCTGAACGCGGCCAACGAAGTGGCGGTCGAGACCTTTCTGGCCGGGCGGCTGGGGTTTACCGCCATTGCACATGTCATCGCCCGGACAATGGATGCCCACCAAATCGAGCACGGTTTGACACTGGATGTGGTGCGTGAGGCCGATGCGTGGGCGCGTCGCTACGCCCGGGACGTAACGCGCGAGTTAGAATTGACAGTCTGAGGTCACTGGCATTTTGCAAACCATCCTCGCTTTCCTGTTCGTCCTCGGCGTGCTGGTCTTCGTGCACGAGCTGGGACATTTCCTGGCGGCGCGGCGAATCGGCGTCAAGGTGCTGACCTTCTCGCTCGGGTTTGGACCGAAGCTGCTGAAGACGCGGCGCGGCGACACCGAGTACTGCATCAGCGCTATCCCGCTCGGCGGCTACGTGAAGATGGCGGGGGAGACGCCGGACGAACCGCGCACCGGCGCGCCGGATGAGTTCCTGTCGAAAACGAAGTGGCAACGTTTCCAGGTCCTCATCATGGGACCGGTGATGAATCTCATTCTGGCAGTGCTGGTCTACGCCATCGTTTTGGCGCAAGGCGCCGACGTGCCGGTGTACCGGGATCAGCCCGCCGTCGTCGGCGAGGTCACCGAGGGCTCGCCGGCCGAGAGAGCCGGCATCCAGCGCGGCGACCGGATTATCGCCGTCAAGGATGAACGAATCGACACCTGGGACGATCTGGAGCTCAGCGTCGCGACCCGTCCCCGTCAGGAATTTCCGATCACGTTCGAGCGCGACGGCCAGACCAGGACGGTGACCGTTCAGGCGATCGCCGAAGGCAAGTACGAGTTCGGCCAGATCGGCGTCCTCCCCAAGGCGGTTCCAGTCGTCCACTCGCTCGAGCCTGGCGAGCCTGCCGAGCGCGCCGGCGTCAAGCCGGGCGACCTGCTGCTGGCGGTGAACGGAGAGCCGATCAACGTTGCCGAGGATTTGCGTCCGGCAGTACTGCGGAACGCCGATCGAGACATCGTGCTGACCGTTCGGCGCGACGGGCAGGAACAGCAGATCCGCATGCGTGCCGCGGCGAAGCCCGAGGGTCCGCGTATCGGGCTCACTCCCGGACCCGAAACCAGGATCGTCAAGCTCGGCGCCGTCGCGGCGCTGCGTGAGAGCGTGGTGAGGAACTACTCCTCGACCAAGCTGATCTTCCGGACGCTCGGCGAGCTGTTCACCGGCCAGACCTCGGTCCGGCAGCTGCAGGGACCGATCGCCATCAGCCAGCTGTCTGGTCAGGCGGCGGAGGTCGGCTGGGTCGCGCTGCTCTCGCTGATGTCGATCATCAGCCTGAACCTCGGCATCCTGAACCTGATGCCGGTGCCGATCCTCGACGGCGGGCACATCCTCATCATGGCGCTCGAGGGCATCGCCCGACGCGACTTCAGCATGCAGGCCAAGGAGAAGATGCTGCTGGCTGGATTCGTCGTCCTGATGATGCTGATGGTGACGGTGATCTACAACGACCTCACCCGCATCAGCTCCGTCGAGCGCCTGATGCCCTGGCGCAACTAGATCGCAGTCTCGCCGTCCGGCTTCAGCCGGACCGCGCCACGTCTTTCATCGCGCCTTCCGCCGCCTTGATCGTTCTGGCAACGTGACGGTCGGTGTGCGCAGCCGACACGAACCAGGCTTCGAACTGTGACGGCGGCGGATAGACGCCGCGCTTCAGCATGCCGTTGAAGAACGTCGCATAGGCGGCTGTGTTCGCCAGGAGTGCCGAATCGTAGTCGCGCACCGGCGTCGTCGTGAAGAACGGCGTGACGAGCGAACCGAACGCGTTGACCTGCACCGCCACGCGAGCCGCGCGCGCTGCGTCGGCCAGCCCTTGCGCCAGCATCGACCCGCGCCGCGCGAGGTCCCTGTACAGCCTCGGCGTCAGCCGCTTCAGCGCCCAGAGTCCAGCGCTCATCGCCACGGGATTCCCCGACAACGTGCCCGCCTGATAGACCGGGCCTGCCGGGGCGACCATCTCCATGATGTCGGCGCGCCCGCCGTAGGCGCCGACGGGCAGTCCACCGCCGATGATTTTCCCGAGACAGGTGAGATCCGGCCTGACGTCGAAGACAGCCTGCGCGCCGCCTGCGGATGCCCGGAACCCTGAGATCACCTCGTCGAAGAGCAGCAGGATGCCGCTCGACGAGCAGCGTTCGCGCAATCCGCGGAGAAATCCCTCGACCGGCGCCACCAGCCCCATGTTGCCGGCAATCGGTTCGACGATGATCGCGGCGATGGAGGAACCGTGTTCCTGTATGAGCGCGTCGACGGACCGAAGATCGTTGTAGCGCGCAAGCAGCGTGTCGCCGGTCACCGACTGAGGAACGCCCGGGCTGTTGGGGATGCCGAGCGTGGTGGCGCCGGATCCCGCCTTGACCAGGAACGCATCCGCGTGGCCGTGATAGCAGCCTTCGAACTTCACTATCTTCGCCCGTTGCGTATAGGCGCGAGCGACACGGATTGCGCTCATCGCCGCTTCGGTGCCGGAGCTCACGAAGCGCACCCGCTCCATCGACGGCATCAGCGTCCGGACGCGCTCGCCGAGCTCGTGCTCGAGCGGGCTCGGCGCGCCGAAGCTCGTACCGAGACGAGCGGTGCTGGCGATCGTCTTGACGAGTCCGCGCGGCGCGTGTCCATGGATGAGCGGTCCCCACGACATCACATAGTCGACGAAGGAATTGCCGTCGACGTCCTGAATGGTCGCGCCGCCGGCGCGGCGGATGAAGAGCGGCGAGCCGCCAACCGACTTGAAGGCACGGACTGGACTGTCGACGCCGCCCGGGAGCACTGAAGTGGCGCGGGCGAACAGCTTTCGGGAGGTGGAGGGTGTCTTCATGATTCAGAGGCACAGAGGGAGAGCAATCGAGGCACAGAGGGAACAGACAGAGGCACAGAGGCACAGAGGATTCAATCACACAAGGGCATCGGATCTTCACAAAGCGTAGGATCGCTCGCAATGCGGAGTTCAAGTCCGCGAGACACGCATTCGAATCCGACACGATCGTAGATCGTGCCCGAAGGACGACTGAACCATGATCCAGCCTGTCGAAATGCGCCAGACGCTCCCGATGACGCTTCATGGCGGTTTTTCGTCAACGACGACGGAAGTCTGGGAGATGCTCACTGCCGCCCGCGATGGGGATCTCGCGAGAGTCACGGAGCTCACCACGAAGCGTCCGGAGCTGGCCACGTGCCAGTTCAACTACACGCCGCCGCTCCATTTTGCCGTGCGCGAAGGCCATCTGCCGGTCGTCCGTGCGCTGGTCGCGCAAGGGGCGTTCGATCCGGACTACAAGGCATATCCGTTCGGCGACACGTTGCTGACCATGGCGGAAGACCGTGGCTACGACGGGATCGCGCGCGTGCTCCGGGATGCACTGTCGCGACCCGGGCTGAGTCGCAAATGGACTGAGACCGGAGAAATCGATTTCGGACAGGATGAGGGCCGGCGCGAGTTCGAAAAGAGCGTGCATGCGGGCAAGTACCGGAAGGTGGAGCGCTTTCTGAACGATCGCCCCGAGCTTGCACTCGACGAACTGTCATCGTGGGGCGAAGGCGTCCTCATGATGCCGGCGAAGCGCAGCGACCGTTCGCTGCTCGAGCTGTTGATGCGCTTCGGAGCGCGAGTGCCGGCGATGTCGAAATGGGGCCGCTTCTACTATTTCCGGCACGACGATATCGCCGCGTTCCTGCTCGACAAGGGCATGAGTTCCCGGCACATGACCTGGCACGAGGTCACGTTGCTCCATGACATGGCTCAGGCTGGTGATGTGAAGAAGGCGGCGCTGCTGCTCGATCGAGGGGCCGACATCAACGCGATCGACGATGAGTACCGTTCCACCCCGCTGGGCATGGCCGCCCGCTGGGGTCACGACCGCATGGTGACGTTTCTGCTCGATCGAGGCGCCGACCCGAACAAGGCCGGCGCGGACTGGAGCAGGCCGTTCGCCTGGGCGAAACGGAAAGGTCACTCGCGGATTGCCGACGCGCTGGTCGCGGCTGGTGCAGTCGCGCGCAGCTGAAGAGCCGCGCTGCGAAGAAAGTCCTGGCGCTCGGACGCGCAGATCACCTCGTCACAGCGCTCGCGCCGCCTCGCGGGCGTAGTAGGTGACGATCATGTCCGCGCCGGCGCGTCGGATCGACGTGAGCGTCTCCATCATCACGCGTGGCTCGTCGAGCCAGCCGCGCGCTGCCGCGGCTTTGAGCATCGAGTACTCGCCGCTCACGTGATAGGCCGCCGTGGGCTGCCCGAAGCGGGCTTTGACCCGGTGGACGACATCCAGGTAGGGAACCGCCGGCTTCACCATCACGATGTCGGCGCCTTCAGCGATGTCGATCTCCACCTCGCGCAACGCTTCCTCGACGTTTGCCGGGTCCATCTGATGGCTGCGGCGGTCGCCGAACTGCGGCGCCGAATCGGCGGCGTCGCGAAAAGGACCGTAGAAACCGGAACAGTACTTCGCTGCATACGAGACGATGCCGGTCTGGGTGAGGTCCCGTTCGTCGAGCGCACGGCGGATGGCGCCGATACGGCCGTCCATCATGTCGGACGGCGCCACGAAATCGGCGCCCGCAACCGCGTGCGATAGCGCCGCCTGCACCAGCAACCCGACTGTCGCATCGTTGACGATCTCTTCTCCCTCGACGATGCCGCAGTGACCGTGCGACGTGTACTCGCAGAGGCAGACGTCGGTCATGACCACCATGCCGGGGACTTCGCGCTTGATCGCGCGTACCGCCGACTGCACCGGCGCATCAGGATCGGCGGCGAGCGACCCGGTTTCGTCCTTGTGTGCCGGCAGGCCGAAGAGCAGGACGGCCGGGACCCCCTCGGCCCTGGCGGCGGCCGCCTCTTTCACCGCCTCGTCGACCGACAGCTGGAACACGCCGGGCATGGAGGCCACCTCCAGCCGTACGCCTCGTCCATCGCGCACGAAGAGCGGGTAGACGAAGCAGTCGGGCGACAGCCGTGTTTCGCGGACCAGCGAACGAATCGACTCCGTACGCCGCAACCTTCTCGGGCGGCGCGGCAGCGAGAGACGGGTGGCGGTCTTGGTAGCCATGCTTGGATCTTGACATGAAGCGCGCCGTGCGGGCGTACATCGCCGATCCCCAGAGCCTTCTCGTGCGGTCAGGCGTTTCGAGCCGGCCTGACCTCCGCGTCGCGCCCGGCTCGACACAGGCGAACTCTGGGCTCAGACGTGGTGAACGTCTCTTACCGGGCTGTGACGGCACCGAGACAAACCACAAGGCACCGAGAGCACGGAGATCCCGCGGCTGCCCCGCGTCTGAGCCCAGAGTCCGCCTGTATCGACCCGGGCGCTCCGGCTCCGATGGCCGGACCGCGCTGCGAGGGCTGACGTGGCCCGCGTGACGCGAACTCCGTGAGTTCGCGGCTCCCCAGAGCCTTGTCGCGCGGTCAGGCGTTTCGAGTCGACCTGACCTCCGCAGTCGCGCCCGGCTCGATACAGGCGAACTCTGGGCTCAGACGTGGTGAACGCCTCTTACCGGGCTGTGACGGCACCGAGACAAACCCCAGACGCACCGACCCGCGGCTGCCCCGCGTCTGAGCCCAGAGTCCGCCCGTATCGACCCGTGCGCTCCGGCTCCGGTGGCCGGACCGCGCTGCGAGGGCTGACGTGGGCCGCGTGACGCGAACTCCGTGAGTTCGCGGCTCCCCAGAGCCTTGTCGCGCGGTCAGGCGTTTCGAGCCGGCCTGACCTTCGTAGTCGCGCCCGGCTCGATACGGGCGAACTCTGGGCTAGTGTGTGGGAGCGTAGTCATTCCGACTGCGAAGGTGAGAGCACTGGCACTCGCCGACATACCCATGGCGACCAGCGTAGGACGGCTCTGGCGCATCGGAAACGCGGCAAGGCCCGGGAGCAGGGTGTGGAGCATCCGCGGTGAGCCGGGAAACAACGACCGTGCCGAGACAAGCAGGGTGATCTCGGGCGTCAGGCTGTCGTCGACGGCGATACTCAGACCGAGCTGTCGTCCCGCCAGGCGTCGAGTGCCGTCCGGAAGCGACAGGTCGAGCGCCTCCACCCCGCGATCGCAGCCGGCAGCGCGCAGCACCGGACGGAGGTCTTCTGCGTCTACCACCGGCAGGCGGCAGTACAGCTCCAGGCGGCCGCGCGCAGGCTCGCATCCAATCATCGAGACGCGAGTCGCTCGCGGCATGTGCGCGGCGACCGTGCGAAGGGCCGGCGGCAGCATGGTGTCGTCGAACCGCGCGTCCCGGGGCACTTCGGCGTACAGCTTGTAGCAGGCCGCCGCATCGGCCGCCGGCCGTCCGCCGAGCCATGCGCCATATCGCAGCGTGCCCGCTGCCTGCAGCCTTCTCAACTGTTCGAGCAGCGGCGTGGCGACCGGCTGGCCAGCGCCGGCCATGTGCGCGGCAATCATGTCGAGGCGGCGCCCATCCGCGATCTCCGGCCCCGCAATCTCTGCCGTCCATCGACGAACGGTGCCAGTCGCCGCCACGGTCAGCTCGATCGGGAAGCCGGTGGGCGTCAGCCGGCTCCACCGGTCGACCACCTCCGGCCACCCGCTCTGCTCCAGCCGCGCCGCGGCGGCGGCGAGATCGCCGGGCACGGCCCAGGCGATCTCACGCGCCAGCGCGTCGAGCTCACGTCTCATGTCAGCTGGCCGACGCCGAGGAGCGTCTCCTCGCCGTCGATCGGAGGCCCCTGAATCAGGCGGCCGTCGATCGTCACGATGGTGATCCGGTGTCTGAACGTCCGCCGTGCCGGATCGAGCAGCCCGATGCGCAACGGCACAGGTGCCGTGGCGTTGCCGGGGATCTCGAGCCGTTCCTCCCGGCGGTAGTTGTTGGCCGGATCCTCGTAGGTGACGTCGACGAAGACCTGCCGCACCGTGTCCGGCGGGAAGAGAGGAATCGCCCGGATGTCGAGGGCGCCTTCGAACGGATCATCGACCGGCAGGACCGACGCATCCGAGCTGATGGGTCCTGTCGTGCGTTGATCGCCGTTGCGAAGATGGTGCGTGAACGTCGCCTGCCACGTCCGAGCCTGGGGCTGCGTGAGGCGCAGTCGCCAGAGCTGCGTTGGACTCGCCGGCAGCACGCGGAACGTGTCAGCCCGCTGGAACGTGGCGCCGTCGTCGTAGGTCAGGCGCACGTCGATGGCCTCGATGATCCCCGCGTCGATCCGGTTGGGGAAGATCTGCAGCTCGAGGAAGCCGAGATCGTTTGCCGGGTCGACGTTGAGCGTGCGGTCGGTCGTCTCCCTTGGGGGGATCTCGTAGGTGAGCCGCTCGCCGATCCAGCCCGAGTCGGCCGTGAAGTGATGCTGGAAGCCGGCCCTGAAGCTGATGTCGCGCGCCGCGTTCAGGAACGTCTCGAAGCGCTTCGGCCCTTTGTCCTGGGCGGTGAGACGGAACTCCTGGTGACGATGGTTCTGCGGGTCCGCCGGGTCGCCGTAGTCGATGCTGACGTCGGTCGAGAAGAGACCGATGCGGGCGAAGTCGGTCGGCGTCGCGATGTCGACCCCGAGCACGCGGAAGAACGGATCGTCGAGATCGATCTCGACGAAGTGCTTCGCCTTGTCGGGCAGCTCGTCGAGCAGGATCCCGATGAAACCCTGCGGCGCGTGAACCCGCTTGACCGCCTTCTTCCGGTCGTATTCGACCGTCAGCGTCTTCTTTTCCTCCTGATGGACGAACTTCATCTTGAACGAGACGAGCGCCGGCGTGCCGCCGCCTCCGCCGCTCGGCGCAGGCGTTGGAGCCGGGGTTGGCGTCGGGGCGGGTGTGGGCGTTGGTTTCGGCGGCGGTGTCGGCGACGGGGCCGGTGTCGGCGTGGGAGCCGGCGGCGGCGGCGGCACGGACGCGCGCGTGAGCGTGGCCTTGATGGCGACCGCCGGATCCTGGCCGGGAACCTTGCCGGTCACCTCGGAAACGCGGTCGTCTTCGGCTCCGACGCGGTTGGCGGCCTTCGCGCGGGTGAAACCGAGCGCGACACTCTCCGGCGCGATCTTGGCACGGTCGGCAATGATGCCCTTGGCAATCGCCAGGCGGCGCTCCGACAGGCGCTGGTTGAAGACCACGAACTCCGTGGTCGACTTGTTTTCGTAGCTTGCATGACTCGTGATCGTGACCTGTTTCGGTTCGACGAGACGGTTCTCGAGCCAGTCCTTGAGCGCGTCGGCGCCGAGCGGAGCCGTCTTTCCCGGGGCGGTCGACTGCGAGAAGCGCAGGTCTGGCGGCACCGGATTGTTCTGCAGGTACGAGCGGAACACCGGATTGGTCGATGTTGGAGCAAACCCCGCCTCGTGCGGCTGGTCGTACGTGAAGAACAGCTTGAAGGTTTCGGTCACGGGAGGAGACGCGGGCCAGTCGACCGCGACGGCATGCGAGCTGCCGGCAGCAACCTCCACGGTGGCGCGGCCGTTGCCGTCGAGCGCTTTGACCTGCCCGTCCACGGTCAGCACGGCGCCCGCAGGCGACGTGACTTCCAGGGTTTCCGTGGTCGTGGTGGTGGCGTTGGGGAGCAGCTTCACGCCACGCCCTCCGGGCGCCGGCGACGGCGTCGTGCTGGTGACCGTGAGCACGGCCGGCGGCAGCTTCGCGGGTGCATCGGCCGGCTTCGCGGTGGTATCGGCAGGTTTGGCTGTGGTTTCGGGCGTCTTGGCCGCCTCGGCCGGCTTCGCATCGGCCGGCTTCGTCGCACTGTCGGCAGCCTTTCCTGCGGTGTCGGCCGGCTTGGTCACCGCGTCGGCAACCTTTCCGGCAGCATCGGCGACTTTGGACACGCCCGATTGCATCTTCTTCATGCGATCGAGCACCGAATCGAGTCCCTCCGCCTGCGCCGCGCCTCCCTTGAGCTGCCCGAGGTCGAGCGAGGGCTCGAACCACTTGGACAGGAGGTTGTCCTTGAAGAAGTCGAGCGCCCACTTCTCCTTGGCTTCCTTGTCGGTGGCGTCGCTGAAGTCGATGACTTCGATCTTGATGGCGCCGTCCTGAACCAGCTTCTCGAAGCCGGCGTCGATCCCGGCCTTGACCCAGTAGATCTGCGCCTCGAGGCTCGCGGAGAAGTGGTTGTAGATGCGCTCGAAGTCGGCGGTGATCTTCACGTGCAGGTCGGGCGTCAGTCCCGAATACTCCAGCTCGTAGATCACGCCGACCGGCGTGGTGCCGCTCGCAAAGGCCTTCTCGAGAATCGTGGCGCCTTCCTGGTCGAGCACGAGAGAGAACGCCGCCACCTCGTTGCCCGACATCGACGGCTTGGTAGCGCCGAGGATCTTGGTGACGGCGTTGAAGGCGCCGGGAGGTGGAGGCGTGGCCGACGTGCCGCCGCCGCCTTCCAGGTTCAGCGCCAGGCAGCGGACCGTTCCGGTTTCGATTGGCGCCGGCGCGAGACGCGCCTGTCCCGATTTGGAGAGCGCGCCGAGGCGGCCCATGATCTTGGTGCGGGTAGCCTCGGGCAGCGTCAGCACCGTCTGGAACATCAGAAAGCCGCCGCCCTTGACGCCCGCCTGCACCGCCGCAGGCTTCCATTTGAGCAGGCTGAATGCGTCGCTGCCGTCGGGCCGCTTGTCGAGCGCGACGCGCGTGGCGAGGAAGTAGAACTGATCAGGATCGGCGTGATCGGGAAACACCGAGACGCCGTCGACTTCCAGTGTCTTCGATTGAAGTTGCAGCATGACCGCCTCCGTCCTCCCTACACGACTGCCGCGATCGTGACGTCGTCACGGTCGAAGCGCTGCCAGTCCTGCTGGGCGGACATCCCGTTCTTGAATAGCCATTTGACCTTCAGTTCGAACGCGTCGTTCACCGGATCGACGAAATCGAATTCGAAGGTGCCGGACGCGCCCGGCGCGAGGAAGTCGAAGCGGTCGGCGAACGAAAGACCGGCGAGCTCGTCCTTCGCGCGCGCTTCGATGGTGATGCGCTCCAGTCCCTGTGCCGCGAAGTTCGCCGGCGCCCGCAGGGTCACGGCGCGGTGCCCTTTGAGATCGGCGCGGACGAAGATCCGGTTGGCGAGCGTCGTCGACCATGGCCCTTCGAACAGCGTCGAGTCCTTCATCAGGATGCTGATCTTGTAGCGGATGCGGCTGAGCGTCGGATCGACCCGGTCGACCACGAACGGCGGAATCGGCTGGTTCTGCGCGACCTCGATCGAATCCTGCACGCGCACCCGGTTCGCTTCGTCCTCGTACTCGAGGTCGACGAACGCTCGGTCGACTTCCTTGAAGTTGAGCGCCGGCACGACCGTGACCTTCAACCGCTGCGGGAACGGATCCGGGATGTCGACCTGCGGCCGCGTGAGCGGAGCGAACGGTGTCTCGCGGTCGCGATGGTCGGCGGCCCGGTAGATCAGCTTGGCCATGATCGGTCCGGCCGGCTCCCCCACCAGGAACCGCTGCCAGGTCGCGTTCGGCTGGTCCTTGGTCACGCGCAGCACGTCGTCCTGCCGGATCTTGTGCGCCGGATCGTCATAGCGCAGCTGCACGTCGACCTGCGGGAAGCGGTCGAACGGGAAGTTGGGCAGGGTGAGCACCGGAATCGCTTCCAGCGAGAACA
>DASUGH010000062.1:0-4859 GCA_036274155.1 Vicinamibacterales bacterium
CGCGCAGCGGCGACTCTCGAACTGGTTCGCGGCTGCTGGCATCGCGGGAAGGTCAGCACATTCTCTGCGCCACAGTTTCGCGTGCTCGCTACTCAACCGGACCGGGGATCTGCGGTTGGTGCAGGCAGCGATGAACCACGCCAGCATCGTCAGCACGACGATCTACACGACGGTGGATCGGGCGAAGTTGAGGGCGGCTGTGGGGAGTTGACTCGGCGAAAGTGGCGCAGGCAGGGATGCCGTCGGACCTGCGCCCGGCCCCTATCGGGTAGCATCGAGCGCGGACGGCGCAACCGAGGCAGACCCCTCATGCTGACACGGTGGATCGGCACACTGCTCGTGCTGTTGGCGACGAGCGACGCGGCGCGTGGCCAGCAGGACCCCGCGGCCCCAACGCTCAAGTCGCTCACCATCGAGGCGTTTCGCGACGAGGACTGGAACGTACGGCACGCAGCCGCGCTGCTGCTTGGCGGGTTCGGAACCGAGGGTGACGCCGACGAACTGCAAGGGCTTCTCGATGACGAACGGCGCGAGGTCAGAGGTGCGGCCTGGTACGGCCGCTTGATGTTGCGTCCGCAGCGAGTCGAACGCGCAATCGGTTGCATCGCCGATTGTGAGACGTGGCGCGAAGCACTCCCGTTCGTGACACATCTTCCGCCCCTAGTGCGGCCACAACACGCGGATCTACTGACCAGTGAGTTCGCGCGCGCGAAGTCCCCGCACGCGGAATACGCGCTACTTCTGCTGGCTGCGCAGGTCGGCGCGCGAATGTCCGATCCGGCTGTGGCGTACGCACGCATGTGCGAAGCACCGATGGAGGTCTTCAATGCGTCTTCCTTGCTGCCGCTGTTGCCCGATACACCCGAGCAACGGGAACGGGTCACCCGCTGGCTCCAGCACAAGAACGAACTTGTTCGCCATCGTTGCGCCGCTTGGCTGCTGCTGCACGGAGTGGGAGGTGAGCACGTTCAGCGTCACATAATCGCAGACCACATCGAGACGCACATCTATGACGCCGAGGTAGTGGAGGCCGTCCAGGCGCTCGGGGCCGAATGGATACCTACGACCCGGGCGACGTTGATGGATGCGGTCGGCAAAGCGCGGGTCGTGCTGGTCGGAGATCTGCACACCTCAAAGTGCATCGCCGATCTCGCGATGGAATGCTGTGTCGCAAGCCTCAAGAGCGGCCAGCCCGGCAAGGTAGCGTTTGGCTACGAAGCGCCGGTCGAGACGTATCTACCGCCGGTCAGTCCGCGAGCCACAGCGCTCGGACTTGTGGCAGTTCCTCTTGAGCCAGCGAAGCAACTGCCATCGTTGCGGGCGCGCGACGCTGCAGCGAACGCGAGCATCCGTGCGTGGCTCGGCGAATCGCCGGAGCACAAGATGGTCGCGTTGTACGGGGGGAACCACCTACTCGGCCGCGGCCACATCGACGTGCCAGGCGCCGTACGCATCCTGACCTCCCGCCCCGCACACGGCCTGCTGCAGCATCTGCGCGCCGAGTCGCTCGCGAACAACGTGTTGGCCGCCGACACGGACCGCTGGTTTGTGCATCGCAAGAACCGCGACACGTTCTTCGTCATCTGCGACGACTTCGTGTGGCATCCGGAATCGCGCCCTGCCTTCACGGCGTGGCTCGCAGCCAGGCTGCGCAAGTGACCCGATGAGCACGACGATCTACACGACGGTGGATCGGGCGAAGTTGAGGGCAGCTCGAACGCTGTCTTCATCGTGCACCGGCCGCGCATGCTGGAGGTAATCCGACCTCTCGCGCACCGCGCCCTGGCCGCCCTCGCCGCCTCGAACGGCAGAGTCCGACCTGCCCGGACGTTCATGAGCATGTCAGACGCGCACCGCAGCTTGCAGCGACTCGAGCCGCCGCGCGGCTTGCAAGCGTTGCCAGGGACCGACCACAAGCGAACAACGCGACCGCGACGAGGTGACCCGGCTTGCACGCAAGTCTAATTGGTTGGATCAGCCGACCGTTAGCGTGATTGTGTCGGTCATCGTGTGCTGCGGATCCGGACAGCCACCGGGAGCGAGGAAGTCGATGCCTTGGATGAACACCTGTGCGCCCACGAGCCCGGGAGCCGCAGGAATCGGCAGCGACGCCGTCGAGCCGACGATCGCAACGGCCCACTCGTGGCCGATCGGGCAGCCGCAGAACACGACGCTGAGACTGGTCACGCCGAGTCCGATCAGCGGCACGCCAGCGACGTTGCCGAGCGTCGTCTGGATCGTGTAGCCGAGATTCGGGTGGCCCGTCACCGTGATCGGAGTCGCGCCACAGCTCGCGAACGTACGAGTCAGACGTCCAGCGCCCGGAATATACGCGAGCGCGAAGCTGTTGCCGGGACCCATCGACCCGACGGCGGTCGCTGCGCCACTGACCGGGTCGACTGTGTAGAGCGTGTCGCTGAGATTGTCGACGAGGTACATCAGGCCGTTGTCGCTGTCGAACGCGAGGCCCGTTGGCGATGTCGGTCCGTTCAGCGGACCGAGCAACGTCGCGAGGCCCGTAGTCCGGTCGACGGTGTACGTGCTCGCCGTGCCGCTGTTCGTCAGGAGCATCACGTTGGCCGCGGCGTGATGACCGAGGTTGCAGTAGTTGCCGGATCCGGGCGCGAGCCCCGTCGGACCGACGAGCGTCGCTAGCCCAGTGGTCCTGTCGATCGTGTAGAGGCGGTTGTCGCTGACAGCGACCCCGTAAAGCGTGTCGGTGCTAGAGTCCCACTCGAGCCCGTGCAGGATAGTGGGCACGCTGAGGCCATGGCTGCCGACGAGCGACGCAGCCCCGTTCGTGATGTCGATGAAGAACAGATTGTCTGGGCCCGTCACGAAGATCTTGCCGGCGAGCCGATCGTAGGCAGCGCCTCCGATCACGCCGACGTTCGGAGTCACGGATCCGAGCAGCGTGCGAGTCCCTGTCGCGACGTCGAGTTCGTAGACGGTGAGGCTGGTGTCCCAGGTGAGGAGACGTTGCGCCGTGAGCCGGCCGATCGCGGCGAGTGAGACGAGCACCGAGGTGAGGATGCGCATGCGCGACTCCTTGGAGCGCGCCGAGTCTACCCGCCTCGGGCGCGGTGGCCGCATCGCGGGGCGTCCCGTCTGCAGCGCGCATTGCTGTCAAGCGACACCTACTTTGCGAGCTAAGGCGACACCCAGATCTACGAGGGTGTCGCGTACCTGAGGCCGTACAGCTTCCCGTCAGGGAGGCCTACGGCCGTGACCAAGCTCGACAAGAGGTGTCGAATGACGATCGCGACGTTGAAGGAGAAGGGCGTACCGAACACGGAGATCGCCCGGATGCTGGAGGTGACCGAAGGCGCGGTGCGCTACCACGTGGCGCGGAGCGCAGCTGAGGCAGTGGACGGCCGCAGCCGACAGCTGCAGCGAGCCGCGACGATGGCGGCGGTGATCGCCGAATGGATGGGCGGCAGCGGCGACCGGCCCAACCTCGCGGCGCTGCACGACGAGCTGGCTCGCGAGCACGGCTACGAGGGCAGCCTGCGCTCGGTGCAACGGTACGTCGCCAAGCACTTCCCGAAGCCGGCGATCCGAGCCCGTCGCCGCGTGGAGACGCCGCCAGGCGCGCAGTCCCAGGTGGACTGGGCCGAACACCGCGGGGTGTGGATCGGCGGCGAACTGGTCGACCTCTACGCGTTCCACATGCGCCTGAGTCACTCGCGACGCGGCGCCACGGTGTGGTCGACGGGCAAGGATCAGCTCGCGTGGCAGCAGTGCCACGTCGGCGCGTTCCAGCGCCTGGGCGGCGTGACGGCGACGGTGCGCGTTGATAACGAGAAGACCGCGGTCTCGCACGGAGCGGGTGCGTGGGGCGAGATCAACCCGTCGTACCGGCGCTTCGCGCAGACGTTGCGCTTCCACGTCGATGCGTGCCCACCGCGCACGCCAGAGGCCAAGGGCAAGGTCGAACGCGGCATTCGCACGAGCCGCGGCAGCGATCCTCGGCGGCGGCACTGGAACTCGCTGGCCGAACTGCAGCAGGAGACCGACCGCGAAGACGAGCGACGCGCAGCGAGTCGGCTGTGCCCGGCGACCGGGAAGTCGGTGCGCGACACGTGGCTCGAGGAGCGCCGGCTGCTGACGCCGCTGCCGGAGATCCTGCCCGAGCCCTTCGACGTGGTCGTCACGCGCCGCGTCGGTATCGACTGCATGGTGTCGTTCGAGTCGCGGCAATACTCGGTGCCGTTCGCGTACGTGGGCCAGATGGTCGAGATCCGCGGCTGCCACGCGACGGTGCAAGTCCTGGCCGACTGCAAGATCCTGGCGAGCCATCCTCGGCACACCGATGCGCGGCTGGTGATCGACGAGAAGCACTTCGACGGCGAAGCGACCGACCGCGTGCTGCCACCGCCGCCACTGGGACGCATGGGACTGCGGCTGCAGCAGATCGCCGCGCTCGAAGCGCAGCGCCGTCCGATCAACCTCTACGCCGCCTTGGCGGAGGTGGCACGGTGAGCACGCCACGCAAACCGACGGTCGACCTCGACCACACGCGCGATCTGCTGCACCGACTCGGCCTCGCGACTGCCGCCGAGCGCATCGAGGATCTGCTCACGGTCGCGGTGAAGGAAGAGGACCCGGCGCATCGCTTCCTCGACCGCGTGCTCGACGAGGAGGTCGGCAACCGCGAAGAGCGGCGCATCCGCACGTCGCTGAAGCTGTCGAGCCTGCCCCAGGGCCAGACGCTCGCGAACTTCGACTTCGCGTTTCAGCCGGGCATCGAGCGCAGCCAGATCGAACTGCTCGCGACGTGCGCCTACATCCGCGAGAAGTCCTCGGTGCTGATCCAGGGGCCGCCCGGCGTCGGCAAGACGCACCTGGCCGTGAGCCTG
>DASUGH010000063.1:0-32314 GCA_036274155.1 Vicinamibacterales bacterium
GGTCAACCGGCTGATGAACATGGGCATCGAGCCCTTCCTCGTCGCCAGCTCGCTGAACCTGGTGTGCGCGCAGCGCCTCGTGCGCAGAATCTGCAAGCAATGCGCGGAACCGCATCCGAGCACGCCGGCCGCACTGATGCAGGCCGGGTTCTCCGCCGAAGATGCGAAAGCGGTGGTCCCCCGCAAAGGCAAAGGGTGCGATCGCTGCAACAACACCGGCTTCAAGGGGCGCGTCGGCCTCTACGAAGTCATGGAGATCACCGAGGAGCTCCGTGAGCTCATTCTCGTGGGCGCCTCCGCGCTCGAGCTCCGGCGCAAGGCGGTGGACGAAGGCATGATCACGCTGCGCGGCAGCGGTCTGCGCAAGGTCAAGGAAGGCGTGACGACGCTCGACGAAGTCGTGCGCGAAACGGTGAAATGACTTCGGGCCGGGACCCGGGGCTCGGGGCTCGGGGCTCGGGACTCGGGACTCGGGACTCGAGACTCGGGGCTCGGGACTCGGGACTCGGGATCCGGGGCTCGGATCCGGGGCTCGGCGATGGGGATTCGGGAGTCGGATTCCGATCCGGTTCGACTCGGCATTCGTGGACCGGGCTGGAGTTGCCGAATAAGGAGTAGCGGCTCACCAGCGCGGTGAATCCCCGTCAGAGGTGCGCAACCCTGCGAATCAGAAGGAACGTCCGAGTGACGAATCGAGCCGCGAATCCCGAGTTCCGAGAGAGATCGACGAATGGCCACACTGCCTGAACTGCTGCACACGCTGGTCGCCCTGGAGGGGTCCGACCTTCACATCACGACCGACACGCCCCCGCAAGTCCGGGTGCACGGCCATCTCCGCCGGCTCGACGGACCGGACATGACCCCCACGGCCACCAAGCAGCTCACCTACAGCGTGCTGACCGACTCGCAGAAGAAGCGCTTCGAGGAGACGCTGGAGCTCGACTTCTCGTTCGGCGTCAAGGGGCTGGCCCGCTTCCGCTGCAACATGTTCAACCAGCGCGGCGCGGTGGCGGCCGTCTACCGGCTGATTCCGGAAAAGATTCGCAGCTTCGGCGAGCTCGGCCTGCCGCCGGTGCTGGCGACGCTGGCCGAGCGGCCACGTGGGCTCGTGCTCGTCACCGGCCCGACGGGGTCCGGCAAGTCGACCACGCTCGCGGCGATGCTCGACAAGATCAACAAGGAGCGGCACGACCACATCCTGACCATCGAGGACCCGATCGAGTTCGTCCACCAGCATCAGAGCTGTCTCGTCAACCAGCGCGAGGTGCACAGCGATACGCAGAGCTTTTCGAGTGCGCTGCGCGCCGCGCTGCGCGAGGACCCGGACATCGTGCTGATTGGCGAGATGCGCGACCTCGAGACCGTCGAGGCGGCGCTGAAGATCGCCGAGACCGGACACCTCACGTTCGGCACCCTGCACACGAACTCGGCGGCGCAGACGATCAACCGTATCGTCGACATCTTCCCGGCGAACCAGCAGAGCCAGATCCGGACCCAGCTCTCGCTCGTGCTCGAAGGCATCGTCTGTCAGTCGCTGCTGCCGAAGACGTCCGGCGGCCGCGTTGCGGCGCTGGAAATCATGATTCCGACGCCAGCGATCAGGAACCTGATCCGCGAGGACAAGATCCATCAGATCTACTCTGCGATGCAGACGGGCCAGGAGAAGTACGGGATGCAGACGATGAACCAGTCGCTGGCCACGCTGCATCAGCGCCGGATGGTGACGCTCGAGACGGCGATGACCGCCTCGTCGAACAAGGACGAGTTGCAGGAAATGATCAACCGCGGCGTCGGCGTGGTCGCGGGCGCCGGGCTCTCGCGGCCCGGCATGCCGGTGGCTCGCACGGGCACCGGGCGGTAGGTGGAGCATTCGGGGCTCGGGGCCCGGGTCCCGGGACTCGACACTTGGGCATTTGAGCAGTCAGTTTCGGGAAATGACACCGTCTCTTCGTAGCGCTTGGGGTTAGGCGATGGCCACGTTTGCATACACGGGACGAACCCGGGCTGGACAGAACGTGACCGGCGAGAAGATCGCCGAGTCGATGGATGCTGCCGTCGCCGCGCTGCGCCGCGATCAGATCCTCGTCACCAACATCAACCCGGTGAAGGACAAGGCGGCTGCCGCCAAGCCGCTGAAAGCGAAGAGCGTCAACGCGAAGCGGCTGGCAATCTTCACACGGCAGTTCTCGGTGATGATCGATGCCGGCCTGCCGCTCGTGCAGTGTCTCGAGATTCTCGGGACGCAGGAAGAAGACAAGAATTTCGCGCAGACGATCCTGGCCACCCGCGGCGACGTCGAGAGCGGCGCCTCGCTCGCCGACGCGATGCGGAAGCATCCGAAGACGTTCGACCCGCTCTTCACCAACATGATCGCCGCCGGTGAGGCGGGCGGTATTCTCGACACCATCCTCAAGCGTCTCGCCACGTACATCGAGAAGAACGTCAAACTGAAGGCCCAGGTCAAGTCGGCCATGATCTACCCGGTGGCGGTGATCGTCATCGCCGCGGTGGTGGTCACGGTCATTCTGTGGAAGGTCATCCCGACCTTCGCCAACCTGTTCGCCGGCCTCGGCGCCGAGCTGCCGCTGCCGACCCGTGTCGTCATCGCGATGAGCAACGGCGTCGTGCTGCTGATGCCGTACATGATCGTGATCATGATCGCCGGCTACTTCGGCTTCCGGTCCTATTACGCCTCGCCAGGCGGACGCTCGACGATTGACGCAATCACCTTGAAGCTGCCGATTCTCGGGATGCTGATGCGGAAGATCGCCGTGGCGCGGTTCTGCCGCACGCTCTCCACCTTGCTCTCTTCCGGCGTCTCGATCCTCGAGGCGCTCGAGATCACGGCGCGAACGGCCGGCAACGCCGTCGTCGAGTCCTCTATTCTGTCCACCCGGAAGAGCATCGAGCGCGGCGAAACGATTGCGCAGCCGCTGCGTGAGACCGCGGTGTTCCCGGCGATGGTCGTGCAGATGATCGGCGTTGGCGAGGCCACCGGCGCGCTCGACACGATGCTCGCCAAGATCGCCGACTTCTACGAGGAGGAAGTCGACATCGCCGTGGCCGGGCTGCTCACACTGCTCGAGCCGGTGATGATCGCGCTCCTCGGCGGCGTGGTCGGCGGCATCGTCATCGCGATGTACATGCCGATCTTCGGCCTGATTGCCAAGCTGACCGGCGGGTAGCGAGAGGCGATGCGCGCTCGCCTCTCGAAGGTCATTGCGGCGCGGCTCGTCGTCGGCACGCTGTTGCTCGGCACGGCGATAGCCATCGAGCTCGCCCGCCCCGACTCCTTTCCGGTCAACCCGTTCGTCTTCCTCATCGGGCTGACCTACGCGCTCAGCGTCGTCTACCTGGCGACGCTCCGCTGGACCGAAAAGGTCCCTGCCATTGCCGACGTCCATTTCGCCCTGGACGCAGTGCTGGTGTCGGCGTTCATTCACGTGACCGGCGGCATCACCAGTCACTTCTCGTCGCTCTACGTGCTGCCGATCATTGCCGCCAGCACCGTGAGGTCGAAGCATGGGGCGATTCAAGTCGCCTCGCTCAGCGCCACGCTGTACACCGGCATCGTGTTCGCGCAGTACCTGGACGTGGGCGTCGTGCCGGCCGGGTGGTGGCTGCCGGTGTCGGCGGCGCTGCCGACGCCGGGCTTCGCCCAGTACACCGTCGCGATCAATCTGTCTGGTATGTTCGCGGTGGCACTCTTGTCGGGATCGCTCGCCGAGCGCCTCCGGTCGGCGCGTGCCGGGCTCGAAGACGCCTCGTACGAGATGGCGGATCTCCGGGCGTTCAACGATTACCTGATCGACTCGCTCATCTCGGGGCTGGTCACGACCGACGAGCGCAGCCGCATCGTCACGTTCAACCGCGCGGCCTCGCGCCTGACCGGCCTGAACGCCGACGACGCGCGCGGACGGGACGTCCACGACGTTCTCCAGCTGCCCGCCGGTGCCGCCACGGCCAGCGACCTGAAGGGGCGGCGACTCGAGATTCCATTCAAGACTGCCGGCGGTCAGGGGATCGAAATCGGTCTCACGATCTCGCCGCTGCAGTTCCCCGAAGGGACGACCGGTCACCTCGTGACCTTCCAGGACATCACCGATCTGAAGCGGTTCGAGCGCGAGACGCGACTGCAGCAGCGGCTGGTCGCCGTGGGCGAGATGGCCGCCGGCATCGCGCACGAGATCCGCAACCCGCTGGCGGCGATGTCGGGCTCGCTCGAGCTGCTGCGCAGAGAGCTGCCGCTGTCGAATGACCAGGCCGAACTGATGGACATCGCGCTGCGGGAATCGGAGCGGCTCAACGAGCGGATCCGGCTGTTTCTCGCCTACGCGCGTCCCCAGCCGCTCGTGATCGCCAGGCTCGACGCGCGAAGGGTCGTTCAGGACGCGGCACGTGTGCTTCGCAACAGCGTGGACGCACGGAGCGACCACGAGATCGCCGTGGACGTCCCGCCGGAGCCGGTGTGGATCGACGGCGACGAGACGGAGATTCGCCAGATCCTCTGGAGCCTCGGCACGAACGGGCTGCGCGCGATGGTGAACGGCGGACAGCTTCGTCTGACGGCCAGGCTCGAGCCTGAGGCGACGGTCGGCTCGCTGGTGCTGGTGGTCCAGGATCACGGCTGTGGCATTCCGGCCGCCGATCTCGACTCGGTCTTTCAGCCGTTCAAAGGATCGTTCACCAGGGGCGCCGGTCTCGGCCTCGCCATCGTCCACCGCATCGTCACCGACCACGGCGGGCAGGTTCATGTGGCGTCGACGCCGAATGCGGGCACTACCGTGACCGTTCGTCTTCCTGCGTCGCGCGCCGGCGTCGATACCCTGGAGCGGCAGGGCGAGTCAGGAGCTCCGGGCTCCGAATCCCCAATCTCCGCCTCCGCCAAGGCTACGGCGGGCCAGCCGGACCCCGAGCCCCGGGTCAGGAGGTCGGCATGAGCCGCGCCGCAACCGCCCGCACCCCCGTTGAACCCTCGCCACGACCGCCGGCCGCCACGGCTCCGCGCATCCTGGTCGTCGACGACGAGTCGTCTCTTCGAGACATGCTGCGCATCGTGCTGCGGCGCGACGGCTACGAGGTGCTGCTCGCCGAGAACGGCCGCGCCGCCATCGACGTGCTGAAGCGTGAACGGGTCGACCTGCTGCTCTCGGACATCCGCATGTCGGAAGTGAGCGGCGTCGACGTGCTCAAAGCTGCAAAAGAGGTGAATCGCGACATCGTCGCCTTCATGATGACGGCGTTTGCGTCCACCGAAACCGCCGTGGAGGCGATGCGCCTCGGCGCCGTCGACTACCTGACCAAGCCGTTCAGCATGGACGAGCTGCGGCTGAAGATTCAGCAGCACCTCGAGTCGAGCCGGTTGAAGCAGGAGAACGTGCTGCTGAAGCGGGCTCTGAACTCGCGTCACGAGTTCTCCAACATCATCGGGCGCAGCGACAGCATGCTGGCCGTGTTCCGGATGATCGAGACGATCGCGAAGACGGGCAGTACCGTGCTGGTCACCGGCGAGTCCGGCACCGGCAAGGAGCTGGCGGCGCGCGCCATTCACTTCAACTCGATGCGCCGCGACCATCCGTTCGTGGCGCTCAACTGCGGTGCGGTTCCGGAGACGCTGCTGGAGTCGGAGCTGTTCGGGCACATGCGCGGCGCCTTCACCGGCGCCGACACCAACAAGAAGGGGCTGCTCGAGATTGCCGATCGCGGCACCATCTTCCTCGACGAGATCGGGGAGATGAACCTGTCGATGCAGGTGAAGCTGCTGCGCGTGCTGCAGGAGCGGCGCTATCGTCGTCTCGGCGGCACCGAGGAGTCGCAGGCCGACATCCGCGTCATCGCCGCCACCAACCAGGATCTGCCCCGGCTCGTGAGCGAAGGGAAGTTTCGTGAAGATCTCTACTACCGCATCAACGTGATCCCGGTACACCTGCCGCCGCTGCGCGAGCGCCGCGAGGACGTGGCGCTGCTGGCGCAGCACTTCCTCGAGAAGCACTCGGCGCGGGCGGAGAAATCGGTGCGCGGAATTTCACAGGAGGCGACGGCGCTGCTCGCGGCGTATCACTGGCCCGGCAACGTGCGCGAGTTGGAGAACGTGATCGAACGCTGCGTCGCGCTCGAACAGACACCGGTCGTTCTGGCAGAGACCTTGCCTGCAAATATCCGCAGCGCCGGTTCCGGAACGTCGGGGCCGGCGTCCGGTCGCGAAGCAACGCCGGGGGGATTTCCCGACCTCGGTGAAGGCTTCGATCTCGAAGCGCGCGGCGAAGAGTTCTACCGGCACTACATCGCGCTCGCGCTCGAACGGGCCGGCGGCGTCCAGGTGAAAGCCGCGGAAATGCTCGGTATGAGCTTCCGCTCGTTTCGCTATTACGCGAAGAAGCTGAAACTGAGATGAGACGCGAATCGGGTTTTACCCTCATCGAGCTGATGATGGTCGTTGCCATCCTGGGCATTCTTGCCAGCATGGCCATCCTCAACGTGTGGCGGGCGCGGTCGGCGGCCAACGAGGGGGCGGCGATCGGCACGATGCGTACGATCATCAGCGGTCAGATTGCGTACTCGGCGACCTGCGGCGCCGGTAACTTCGGCGCGGATTTCCTGGCGCTCGGCCCTGCGCCTCTCTCGCCGCAGCCGTTCCTGCCGCCCGATCTCACGGCGGCTGCCAGTATCCAGAAGGCCGGCTTCACCTTCACGATGGGCCCCGCCTTGACGTCGGTGGCCGCCGGAAACGACTGCAACGGCACCCCCACTGAAACCGGGTATTACGCGTCGGCGATCCCGTCGCTGTTCGGCACGACCGGCGGGCGCTCGTTCGCGACCAACTCGGAGGCCGACGCCATCTGGCAGGTCTTCGACCCGGCGGCTCCGGGAGAGCCGTTTGCCGCGCCTGCGATGCCCATCGAGTAAGACCGCCGATTTTCCGTCTTCACCAACTGGATCCCCGTCAGGCACGTCGAAAGGATCGGACGATCCGCGCGATGCACAGCGTCGCGCGGCGCGGCGCCGCACTGCACCTGAAAGGCCGCATGACAGCCGTTGTCACAGCGACAGAAATTGGCGGCGCCAGTTGACAGTTTTTGGACCGACCCCGTACGCTTGATCCTGGCGTGTCGATCTAAATGTAATGATGGTCGTCACTTCGGCCGACAGTTTCCAGTACGAGGGCAGTGGCACTTTGCTTGCTCCCAGGTCAGCCATACACGAGGCGCCGTGGCGGAGCGGCGGAACTAGGTTAAACGGTTAACCGGGCCACTTGGCCCGAGCGCTCTCAAGGAGACTGCTGTGAAGAGAATGCGGAACACCGAGGGCTTCACCCTCATCGAGTTGCTCATCGTCGTGGCCATCATCGGCATCATTGCCGCGATTGCCATCCCCGGCCTGTTGCGCGCGCGTATGGCGGGCAACGAGGCGTCGGCCATCGGGTCGGTGCGCGCCATTCACAGCGCGGAAGCGACCTACGCGGCCACCTGCGGCGGCGGCGGATACGCCATCACGCTTGCCGACCTCGCAGCCCCGCCGACCGCCGGCGGTTCGGCCTTCATCAGCCCCGACCTGATCGGTGCGGATGTGGCCCCCGGTAAGAGCGGCTACACGGTGGTCGTTGGCGGCAACACGGCGGCGCCGCAGTCGGTGCTCGCCGCAGCCTCGACCTGCAACGCGGGCGGCCCCGGCGGTCTGGACTCCGAGACGATGTTCCAGGTGAACGCCGACCCGGTGACCGTGGCGACGACCGGTGTCCGCACCTTCTACAGCAACCAGTCCGGTACGATCTGGCAGGATACGTCGGGCACCTCGTTCGGCGTGCTCGACGCAGCCGACGCGGTGGTCGGCGGAACGATCAGCGTCCTCCAGTAAGCTCGGCGATCTCGACAGGTGGGGAGGCGCCCTTCGGGGCGCCTCCCTTTTGTTTTTCGGGGCAGTAGCAGTAGGATGCGGTCGAGATGAAAGAATACGCTCGTCCCATCATTCTCGTTCTTGCAGCAGTGGCACTGGCAGCGTCGCTCGGCTCGCTGTACGTGCACTACCAGCTTCTTCACAATCCCGACTACACGAGCGTCTGCGACGTCAACGAAACGGTCAGCTGCCGTGCGGTCTACGAGAGCAGCTACGCCACCATCCGCGGCGTTCCGGTCGCGGCGGGCGGCGCGATCTGGTCAGCGCTCGTGCTGCTGCTGGCCGGCTGGGGCATGGCCGATCGCGGGCGCTTGCCCGCTGAGGTGTCCGCCGCAGCGCCTCGCGCGAAGGCGGAAGCCGCGAAGCGCGAAGGCGGGCGGGCGTCAGTCGCGGCCGGATACGTTTTCGTGCTCTCGGTCGTCGGGTTGGCCGCGGTGTTCTACTGGGGCTACGCGTCCTTCTTCATTCTCGGGAAGATGTGCCTGCTGTGCACGGCGGTTTACGCGTCGGTGATTGGCATCTTCCTGATCTCGAGCGGCGCGACGGACATCTCCGTGACGACCCTGCCCGGCAGGTTCCTGGGCGACGTCCGTACGGCGTTTACCCAGCCGGTCACCGCCATCCTCGCCGTCGTGTGGCTGGCGGGATCGACCGGGCTTCTAGCCTTCTTCCAGCAGTCGAGCATTCAGGCGCCCGCCGCGGCGGAGACGCAGCCGGTGGAGACGCTGGACGCCGCCCAGCTCGCTGAATGGCAGGCGTGGCTCGATCGCCAGCCGCGCGTATCCGACGTCGCCCCGGCGGCGCCGGTGAAAGTGCTGCTGGTGAAGTTCAACGACTACCAGTGCCCGTCGTGCCGTATGACGTGGGCGGCCTACAAGCAGACGATCGAGAAATACACCGCGATGTATCCCGGGGTCTTCGCCTTCGAGACCCGCGACTACCCGCTCGAGCCCGAATGTGGCGCCGGCGGCGTGCACGCCAGCGCCTGCGAGGGCGCCGTCGCCGTTCGACTGGCCAGGGCCAAGGGACATGGGCCGGAGATGGAGACCTGGCTCTACGAGCACCAGGAGGAGCTGAGCCGCGACACGATCAGGGACAAGGTGCGCGAGATCGCCGGCGTGGACGACTTCGACGCGCAGTATCCGAAGGTGCTGCCCGATGTGCGCAAAGACGTGCAGCTTGGCCAGAAGCTGGAAGTCAACGGTACGCCGACGTTCTTCCTGAACGGCATGAAGCTGCCCAGCGTTCGCGTGTCGCATCTCGACGCGGCCATCGCGTATGAGCTCAAGAAGGCGGGCGTCCCGGTCGCCGGGCCAGGGCCAGCCTGAGTGCTGGCGCCTCTCCCGTAGAGGCGGGTCTTCAAGCTCCGCCTCTACGTACTACCTCCCCGGGCCCCTCCATCCGAGAATTGATGGTGTGAGGCCCCGCCAGTTCAAGGCTGCCGGGCCTGATCTCCCCGCATGGAAGCGATACTCACCGAGGGCCTGACCAAGCACTACAAGGTCGGATTCTGGCGTCCCCGCCCTTATCTCGCGCTCGACGCCCTGTCGCTGCGCGTGAACGAGGGTGAAGTGTTCGGCTTTCTGGGACCGAACGGTGCCGGCAAGACGACCACCCTGAAGCTGCTGATGCAGCTCATTTATCCGACCTCGGGACGGGCGGAGATCCTCGGGCGCCCGATCGGCGATCCCGCCGTGCGCCGGCGGATTGGCTATCTCCCCGAGAACCCCTACTTCTACGACTACCTGACGGCCGAAGAGCTGCTCGAGTATTTCGCCGGCCTGTTCGGATACGAGAAGCGCGAACGGCGGCGCCGGGCCGCGAGGCTGCTCGACGACGTGGGGATCGGCGCCGAGCGGCGCCTGCAGCTGCGGAAGTTCTCCAAAGGCATGCTGCAGCGCGTCGGCATCGCGCAGGCGCTCGTGAACGACCCCAGTGTGGTGTTTTTCGACGAGCCGATGTCGGGACTCGATCCGCTCGGGCGGCGCGCCATTCGCGAGCTCATCCTCGCGCTCCGTGACAAGGGGTGCACCGTCTTCTTCAGCTCACACGTGCTCTCCGACGCCGAAGCGCTTTGCAGCCGCGTGGCCATTCTCGCCGCCGGCCGTCTCGTCGCCGAGGGAGCGCTGTCGGAGCTGCTGGCCTTCCGCGTGCGCGGATGGGAGCTGGTGGTTGCCGGACTGACTCCGGCGGCGCTCGAACGAGTCGGTCACGGAGGTCGCGTCGCGCAGGCGACGCCGCTTGGAGCCGAGCGCTTTGCGCTGCAGTTGACCCTGGCGATACCGCCCGAACAGATCGTCTCCGAGCTCGTTCATCATGGCGCGCAGATCGTGTCGCTCAATCCGATCCGCGACACGCTCGAAGACCTGTTCGTCCGCCGGGTGACGGATGCCCCGGTCGCGCGTGGTCTCGATCTCGAAGCCGTTCCCTCCACCGATCGGCGGGTGCGGTCATGACGGCCACGGCCCTCGTTGCGCTCAACGTCTTCCGCGAGTCAGTAAGGGACAAGGTCCTTTACAACCTGGTCGTCTTTGCCGTGCTGCTCATGGCCGCCTCCTATCTCCTCGGCCAGCTCTCTGCCGGTCAGGACATCAAGATCATCAAGGACCTCGGCCTCGCGGCCATTTCGGCGTTCGGCCTCGCCATCGCCGTGTTCATCGGCATCGGGCTGGTGTGGAAGGAAGTCGAGAAGCGCAGCATCTACAGCCTGTTGTCCAAGCCGATCTCGCGACCGCAGCTCGTGCTCGGGAAGTACGCAGGGATCCTCCTGACGCTCCTGGTCAACCTTGCGGTGATGACGGTGGCGTTCTACGCCGAGCTCGCGTACATGCACTGGATCAGCGGCCCCGAGGCGCGCGCGCACTGGACGGTGCCTGCCATCGACCCGCGGATGCTCCTGGCGGTCGTGATGATCGGCATCGAACTGGCGCTCGTCACCGCCATCGCGCTGTTCTTCTCGACGTTCTCGAGTCCGTTCCTCTCGGCCCTGCTCACGGTCGGGTTGTGGGTGATCGGGCAGTTCAGTGCCGATTTCCGCGAGCTCGGGACGTTCCTGGACTCGCCGGTGGCGGGGTGGATGGGCCGGGTCCTCTATTACACGCTGCCCAACTTCGCCGGCTTCGACATCAAGGCGCAAGTCGTCTCCGGTACGCCGGTCTCGGCGTCGTACATCGCGCTGATGTCTCTGTACGGCGTCGTCTACGTCTCGCTCGTCCTGGTCGCAGCGGTTGCCATCTTCAACCGGCGGGATTTCAAGTGACTCGGGATTCGGGACTCGGGACTCGGGATTCGCGGGATTCGGAATCCGCGCGATTCGGGAATCGGGACACGGAATTCGGCACCAGCACGAATCGGGGCCGAACCCCGAATCGCGGATCCCGAATCCCGGTCTTCCTCGCACTCTGTGTGCTGATGGCGTCGATCGTCGGGCTGCAGGCGATGCGCGACCGCTACGCGCCGCCCGACGCCGAAGGCACGGCACTCTACGTACGGTCGCCCGCGTTCGTGAAGCGCGCCATGCTGTCCTACCGGTCCCTCGCCGCCGACGTGTACTGGATGAGGGCCCTGCAACACTATGGCCGCACCAGGCTTCAGCAGGGCGGCCGCAAGCGGTACGACCTGCTGTTCCCGATCCTCGACCTGGCAACGACGCTCGATCCGAACTTCACCATCGCCTACCGGTTCGGTGCGATTTTTCTGGCCGAGCCTCCGCCAGGCGGCGCCGGGCGCCCGGACCAGGCGATCGCCCTGCTGCAGAAGGGTCTCGATGCACAGCCCTCGCGGTGGCAGTACGCACAGGACATCGGGTTCGTGCACTACTGGTGGAAACACGATTATCAGGAGGCCGCCCGCTGGTTTCTCCGTGCTGCGGAGATTCCGGGATCACCAGGATGGATGAAAGGCCTGGCCGCGGTCACGGAAGCCAAGCATGGCGATCGCGCCACCTCCCGTCGTCTGTGGACGGGAATCCTGGAGAGCGCGGACGAGGAGTGGTTGCGCGCGCAGGCGCAGTTCCGGCTGCGGCAGCTTCAGGCGATGGATGAGATCGAGGCGCTCGAAGCGGTTGCGCGCCGCTATCACGAGCGGACGGGATCGTGGCCGCGGACATGGGCGGCCATCGTCCGCAGGATCCCTGCTGACCCCGACGGCTTCGCGTACCAGTTGAACCCCGACACCGGTGCCGTGACGCTCGACCGGGCGTCGACGGTGAATCCGCTGCCACTCGACGAGCGCACTGCACGACGATGAGCGGCCTGTTTGGAACGGCGATGCTCACAGGGCTCGGCCTGGTGGTCGGCAGTTTCCTGAACGTCTGCATTTATCGCCTGCCGCGGCGCGAATCACTGGCCTGGCCGGCGTCGCACTGCCCGCAGTGCAATCGCACGCTGTCGTGGTACGAGAACATCCCGGTCGCGAGCTGGATGGCGCTGCGGGGAACGTGCAGGACCTGCGGCGCGCCGATCGGCATCACGTATCCGATCGTCGAGCTCGTGACCGCAGCCGTCTTTGGCATCGGATACTGGATCGAGGGTCCAACGTTGCTGCTGGCCGTGCGCCTGCTGTTTGCCTGCGCGATGATCGTGCTCTTCGTCATCGATCTTCGCCACCGGATCCTTCCGAACGTCATCACGGTGCCGGGCCTTGCCGCCGGGCTTGCGTTCAGCTTCTTCCTGCCTCCGGGATGGCTCGCCTCGATCCTCGGGGCGCTGCTCGGCGGCGGCATCCTCTTCGCGATCGCCGAAGCCTACTACCGGCTCCGCGGTGTGGAAGGCCTGGGCATGGGCGACGTGAAGATGCTGGCGATGATCGGCGCGTTTCTCGGCTGGCAGCTGACGCTGGTGACGCTCGTCCTCGCGTCGTTCTCGGGATCCCTGCTCGGCATCGGCCTCATCGCCAGCGGGCGCGGCCGTGCGCAGAGCGCGCTTCCGTTTGGAACGTTCCTCGCCGTCGGAGCCCTCGTTGCCGCTTTCTGGGGTGACGCCATGCTCTCCTGGTACATCTCCCTCTACCCGTGAACGCCTACGGCTACGCCCTGGTCGGGTTGTCAGCGCTCGTCGCCGCCATGGTGGCGGCACTGGTCTTTGCGCTCCTCCGCTTCATGACCGCCGCACGCGCCGCCAAGCGGCAGCTTCGCGAGGGCACCGTAGAGACGGCGTTGCTGTCGTCAGCGCTGCAGGATGCGCTCTCGGCGCTGAAGGCCCGGGAGCAGGCCATGAGCGATCGTGCCGTGGCGTCGGAGCAGTTGAGCGCGCAGGTATTCGACAGCCTCACCGCCGGGCTTCTGGTCGTGGACGCCAGCGGCCGCGTGACGATCGCGAACCCGGCCGCCTGCCGGATGCTGGCGGTGGAACGCGAACCGGCGGGAATGGACTATCGCGAGCTCCTCGGCTCGTCGCCGCTCGCGGACATCGTCAGCGAAGGCCTGTCGAGCGGTCAGGCGATCGTGCGGCGCGCCGTGCACGCGCCGGATCGCACATGGCACCTGGGTGTGACCGTCTCGCCCCTCGGTGATCCGTCCTCGACGCGGGGCGCCATCTGCCTGTTCTCGGACCTGACCGCCGTCGTGGAGCTCGAACAGCAGCTGCAGATGAAGGAAGCGCTCGCCCGGCTGGGTGAGATGACGGCCGGCATCGCCCATGAATTCCGAAACGGGCTGGCGACCATCCACGGCTACAGCCGGCTGATCGATCCCAGGGCGCTTCCGGAGCGATATCAGACCTACATCGAGGGCATCCGTCAGGAGACCGACACCCTGGGGCGAGTCGTGACGAACTTTCTCAACTTCGCACGGCCCGAACAGATTGCGATGTCGCCTGTCGATCTCGATTCGGTGGCGCGCCGCGCCGCCGAGGAGCTCAAAGTGGAGCTTCCCGCCGAGGCGTCGGTTGCCGTGGCTGGCAGCCTCGGGTCGATCCAGGGCGACGAGGTACTCCTGCGCCAGGTGTTCGGCAACCTGATTCGCAACGCCGCCGAAGCGTGTGCGAGCGCCAGGAAGGCGCCCGCGATCTCGGTGAGCGGCCACGTCGATCGATCGTCGCGACAGACTGTCGTCTCGGTGGACGACAACGGTCCCGGCATACCGCCCGGGGATCGGATGCGCATCTTTCAGCCGTTCTTCACGACGAGGTCTCGAGGCAGCGGCCTCGGGCTGGCAATCGTGCAGAAGATCGTGCTTTTGCACAACGGCAAGGTCGCCGTCGGCTCGTCGAGCAGCGGCGGGGCGCAGATTCAGCTCACCTTCCCGCTCGCCGAAGCCTGAGGCGGGCCCTTTGCCCGGTCACGCACGAATCTGGTGGTCGTGCGTGCCGTCCTGAGACACACGGCCGCGCCCTGCGGATCCTTCCCACCCAAAACACGCTGAAGGCGGCGCTACACGGGCCGGCGAACGTGGAACGCCGCTTGCCGCTTAGCTCAGCATCATGAGGGGACTGCGTCACGAGCAGGGGTTCACGTTGATGGACATCCTGATCGCCATTGCGCTGGTCAGCATCGTGACCGCGATGGCCATCCCGATGGCCGACAGCGCGTCGCGCGGGTTTCGCATGAAAGGCGACGCCCAGAGTCTCGCCAACACGGTGGCGCTGGCCAAGATGCGCGCCGCATCGCGCTTTTCGCGGACGCGCGTGTACGCCGACCTGAACGCCAACAGCTACCGGTTAGAGATCTGGGACAAGACCGCCCTGGCATGGGTGATTGACGGAGGCTCGGTCCAGCTGTCGAACGGCGTGTCATTCGGCTTCGGTGCGCTCGACGCGCCGCCGCCAAATACGCAGGACGCGATAGGCCAGTCTCCGGCGTGCACCGGTACGAACTCGCTCACGGACGACACGGTCGACAACACTGCGTGCATCGTTTTCAACTCGCGCGGCGTCCCCGTCGACAACACCACCGCCGGCGCACCAACAGGCGGCAACGCGCTCTACATCACCGATGGCATCGGCGTGCATGCCACGACCGTGACTGCGACGCCGCTCGTCAGGCAGTGGTGGTCGAGCGCCAGCGCACCAGGATGGGTGCTCGAATGAAATCGCTTCGCGAACACGCACCAATCTCGCAGAACCGAGCGTCAGCTCGGTTAAACTCGGTCGACGGATTCAGCCTCCTCGAGACGGTGATGGCTCTCGGGATTCTGCTCGTGGTGGCCGTCGGGGTGCTGCCGCTCGGCGTGATTGCCGTGACGACGACCGAGAACCAGGGTCACCTCATGGCGCGCACCACCGAATACGCACAGGACAAGCTCGAGCAGCTTCTGGTGCTCTCGTACGGCGATGCGACCACCGATACCCGCGTGTTCCCCGCGCTCGATAACGGTGGCAGCGGCCTGGCGATCGGCGGCAGCTCCGATCCCACGGCTCCGGTGGATCTGTATGTCGACTATCTCGATATCAACGGCGACGTGCTGGCGGCCAACGGCAACCAGGCTCCGGACGACTGGTTCTACCAGCGCGTCTGGCAGGTGAGCAGCCCCCGCGCCAACCTCAAGCAGATCACGGTAACGGCCACTGTGAAGGCGGCAGCCGCGGGCGGTGTGGGTCTCATTCCGCGGTCGACGATCACCGCGCTCAAGACCTTTCCGTTCTGAGGAGGCATTGTGACGAATCAACGGAAGCGAGCATCAGAGACTCGACGCGGGTTCGATCCCGCTGAAGCCGCACGCCACGACGGCCGTGGTGAAGCTGGCTTCTCGATCGTCGAAGCGCTGATCTCCACCGCGGTGCTTTTGGTCGTGTCGGCGACGGTGATGAGGGGCGTGCTCGGGATGACCGACATCAGCACGACCGTGTCGAACCGCACCGACATGCACAACGGCGTGCGCAACGCGACCGAGCTTCTCACGCAGGAGGTCGGTCAGGCTGGCCGCATCTCGCTCCCCGGCACCGTGACGCTGAGCGCAGGCGCGGTCGTTGGTGCGACCACGCTCGACGTGAGCTCCACGGCGGCTGGTGACGAGACGCAAGGGATGTTCGTCGGCGAGATCCTTGTGCTCGATACCGGGCCACTCCAGGAAAGCGTCGAAGTCGCGAGTGTTTCCGCCACCAGCATCACGATCACCGAAGCGCTCGAGAATTCACACGCTGCCGGGGCGCCCGTGTCGGTGCTCGGCGGGTTCGCGAACGGCGTGATTCCCTCGGCGCCCGGGGTCACCGCCGGATCTCCGGGGCTGACCAACGGCTCCACGGGTACGGTGCTCAAGATCTTCGGTGACATCCACGACGACGGGAATATGGTGTACGTCGAGTACACCTGCAACCTGGACGAAGGGCGCTTGTACCGGAACTCGATGCCCTTCGATACCGGAGCCGGAGCGAAGACTCAACCGGGTGTCGAGGAAATCCTCATCGACAACATCGAAGCCAACCCCGGTGGGACCCCCTGCTTCACCTACCAGGAGGAGACGTTCGACGGCACGACCTACGTGGTTGGCGTCGCCATCACGCTCACCGTGAAGACGCGCGAGAAGGACAAGTACTCAGACGACTACCAGCGGGAGACCAAGGCGCTGCTGAACGTGTCGCCGCGGAACGTCTTCAACGTCTGGCAGATGGCCAGCCTGCAGTATTACGACCGGATACAGACGACGCCGCCAACGGTTACGGCGTTGCTTCCCGAACTCACGAGCGTCACCGGCCCAACTGGCCAAACCGGTCCAACCAGTCCGACCGGCCAGGTCGCCGACTACTAAGGAGCAGTAGACGTGGCGAAGATTCGTTCCGGCGAGAGCGGCATCGCGATGATCGTGGCGTTGTTCATGGTCCTCGTGCTCTCCGTGCTGGCGGCGTCGCTGATTTTCGTGGCACGGACGGAAACCTTCTCGAGCCTCAACTATCGCACCATGTCCGAGGCGCGCTATGGCGCGGAGTCGGGAGTGCACAGCGCCGTCAATTACATCCTCTGGACGTATTCGCCGCCGGAGGCTGCAAGCGCGACCGACCCGATCTCCAACTACAACATCAACGTGTCGCCGGTGACGCTGACCGCGAACGGCCGGCCGGCCGTGCTGTCGAGCGACTCGGAATGGGCTTCGAATTATCCGGCCGACGCGGTGCGTGCGGCGTTCGTGGACGCCGCGAACGATTCGCTTCACAGTGAGGGCGCCAGCTCGATCATGTACTCGTCGCGGGCGACGCTGATGTCGATGAAGACGATAATCGACAGCGCGAGCGGACTGCCGTCCACGCTGCAGACGTGGTCGGTGACCGGACGCGGGCGCGTCGAGGGTGTTGGCTCGGCAGCGGTCGAGGTGTCGGCGGTCCTCGAGCGCCCGATGGTGCCTCTGTATCGCTATGCGGCCTTCTCGGTGGACCCGAACTGCGAGTCGATGAACCTGGCCGGCGGTGCCACGGTGGACAGCTACGATTCGACCAACCCGCTCGTGTCAGGACTGCCGACGCTGTCCCAATACGGCGGCAATATCGGCACCAACGGCGGCGTGGCTGGTACGGGAGATCCAACGACGGTTTACGGAACGCTGTCGTCGCCGCGAACCGGCGTAGGCCCCTGCAGCGCCGGAAACGTCACGGCGTTCACAACGACCAACGGTGCGTCGATTGAGGGAGGGCTGGTGCAGCTTCCGCAAGCGCTGACCTTCCCGACGCCGCCAGCCATCGTTCCCGCGCCGCCGACCACCGCCTTCGATGTGGCCTCGGCGGCCAGCTGCGCCAGTGTGTCGTACTGCTCTATCAGTAGCGACACCACAACGTTCTCGCCGCCTGGCTCGACCTCGAAGGTGCAGCTCGGGAACGTGAGCGTCCAGAACGGCAAGACGCTCGTGCTGAACGCCGGCATCTACGAGATCAACAGCCTCGATGTGAAGGGGGATCTCTTAGTCGCCTCAGGTCCGGTCATCATCAGAGTCGCCGGTCAGGGATTCGATCTCGGCGAGATCGTTGTCGACGTGACGGCGAACGCACCGGTGAACCCCAGCTACGCCGCGGCAAACCTGCAGTTCATCTACGGCGGCGAGGCAGATATCAGGCTTCGCGGCAACGGCACGATCTCCGCGGTCGTCTACGCGCCCAACGCCGTTGGTGACCTCGCCGGTCTCGGCAGTGGCGACAATGGTCTGTACGGCTCGATGTTGACCAAGACCGTCAAAGCCACCGGCGGCGCCGGCATTCATTACGACCGCAACCTCGATAAGAGCGGGTACACGATCGGGAACCCGGTAATGAGCTCGTTTACCTGGAAGAGCTACTGACGGACACACGCACAACCGAGCTTCAGCTCGGTTGAGACACGCAGAACCGAGCTTCAGCTCGGTTGAGACACGCAGAACCGAGCTTTAGCTCGGTTAAGACGGGAGCAGAAACCTCACTCACCGGGCGACCCGAGTTGTGCGTAATCTGAGCGCCGCGCACCGTGCGCTCGACGCGTTTCGCCGGTTGTGACGGCCGATATCGAATGCGCTCTTTGACTTGACGCCGCGCCGCGCCCGTCGCGCGCGTTGGCTGCCGCCTTGCCTCTCTCGCAGGCATGATTCCGCCGGTCCGATCCGAGTCAGGCTTCACGCTTCCGGAAGCAGCCGTCGCCGCAGGGCTCCTCGCATCCGCACTCGTCGCGCTGGCTGGTCTCTTCACGCTCTCCATTCAATCCGGTTTCGAATCGCGCACCCGTACGAGCGAGACGCTGCTTGCACAGCAGAAGGTCGAGGAACTGGTGTCGGCGGTCAACACCGGCTCGATCGCGTCGACGGCCGGCGTCGAGTATCTCGACGCGGCTGGCCAGCCAGCGGCCCCGGGTTCGACGGTGTTCGCAAGCCGGTGGTCGGTCTCTGGACTGCCCGCCGCACCCGACGCCGCGGTGATCATTCGAGTCGAGGTCACGACGCGCACCGCGTTCGGCACCCATGGCGACGGCGTGCGCATCCTGGCCGTCCGGCGACGGAGAACGCCGTGAGGATGCCGGCGAGAGAGGGCGGCTTTTCGCTGGTCGAGCTGCTGGTTGCCGTCGCAATCATGCTGGCCATCACGGGCGCCGTCTTTGACCTGGTCAATCCGTCTCGAGGCATCTTCCAGGTGCTGCCGGAGGCCGACGACCTGCAGCAGCGACTGCGCGTGGCAGTCGAGGCGCTGCAGCGCGACCTGATGGCCGCCGGCGCTGGAACCGACTTCGGAGGCGGCGCCGCGCTCGATCGAATCCTTGCGCCAGTTCTCCCGTATCGCACCGGTGAGGTTGGATCGGATCCGGCGAATGGCATCTTTCACAAGCGCGACACCATCTCGCTGATGTACGTGGCGTCAGCCGCCAGCCAGGCCGCTGTACGGAGCGTGGCGGGCGGCGGCAGCACTGTGTCGGTGACCGTGGACGCCAACTGCGGGCCGGGCATCCATGACCGTTTATGCGGCCTGCCAGTTGGCACCAGGGTGCTGCTCTTCGACTCCATGGGTCACTTCGACGTTGGAACGGTTGCGTCTCTCGACGGTCTTGCGCTGCAGGTCGATGGCAGCGCACTGGAAGGACACGTCGATCCTGCAAAAGGGGCACGGCTGGCGGCGGTGGACACGCACACCTACTGGCTGGACGCCGGTCGCTCTACAGGCATTCCCCGCCTCATGAAATACGACGGTTGGCGTACCGACGCGCCCGTGGTGGATCACGTGGTTGGCCTCGAGTTCACCTACTTTGGCGAGCCGCGCGCGCCAGCGCTGAAGCCCGGAGTCGATCTCTCCTCGCCAGAGGGTCCGTGGACGACGTACGGGCCCAGGCCACCGCCTGCCGGCGTCGACGACCCCCACGACAGCTGGCCGGCGGGGGAGAACTGCGTTTTTCAGATAGTCGATGGCATGCACGTTCCGCGTCTCGCCGACGCCCCGGCCGGCCCACCCATGGCGATCGAACCGTCGATGCTGACTGACGGCCCCTGGTGCCCGGATGCTGGAAGCGCTCGCCGCTTCGACGCCGACCTGCTTCGTATCAGGCGAATCCGGGTGGCGGTTCGGGTCCAGGCTGCTGCCCCGGCGGTGCGCGGACTCGGACAGCTGTTCGCGCGCCCTGGAACGGCGACGTCCGCGTCCGCCATGGTGCCGGATCAGCAGGCCGCCTTCGACATCGCCCCGCGCAACATGAACCTCGCGCCCTGAGAACAGATGGAGGTTGTGGTGGCCGGTGTGCACAGATTTGCTCGAAGCCCGGGCCCCGCAGCCGGGAGCGCGGGACGGCTTCGCACCGAATCCGGCGGAGCGCTCATTGTCGCCCTGATGGCGATGACGCTGATGCTGGCGTTCGGGTCGGCGCTCGTGCTCATCGCAGTCACCGAGACGAAGATCTCCGCGTATCACGCCAATGGTGTCGAAGCGCTGTATGCCGCAGACGCCGCCATCGAGCGCGCGCTCGTGGATCTCGCGCAGCTGGCGACGTGGGATGCGGCGCTGAACGGGACGGCGACCTCCACGTTCACCGATGGCGGCAGCGGGGGGATCCGCATCGTCTCCGGCACGCGGATCGATCTCGACGAGGCGACACGCACGCTTCGCTGCGGGCGCCCTGGGTCCTGCAGCAGTGGCGACGCTTCCGCCTTCACAGTGGATCGTCCCTATGGGGTGAACAATCCGTGGTGGCAGCTGTACGCCTGGGGACCGTTGGCGCAGGTGGACGCTGGTGGCCAGACGTCCCCGTACGTCGCGGTCTGGGTTGGCGACGACCCGGCGGAACAGGACGGCGATCCGCAGCGTGATGGGACGGAGCCGGATGACCCCGGGCGGGGCGTGATCCGGCTCACCTCGCAGGCGTTTGGCGCCGCCGGGGTCAGGCGGGCAGTCGAAGTGACGATTGTACGACGGTCCGATCCCGACGACACCAAGCCCGCGGCGGCGTTGCGGGTGGTCTCGTGGCGTGAAGTGCGGTAGTGCGCACAACCGTGTGAGGTCGTAAGCCTCCGGGATCCACGCTCAAGGTTGGGGAGCGGAATGCCGATTATCCCGATGCGGCACTCCTGAGAGCCTTCTATGACACGAAACCGGACGCTCGTCGTCACGATCCTCCGTTGCTCGACACTCGGGCTGTTGATCTCGGTGTTCGTCGCCGGCGACGCGGCGGCGCAGTCGCTTGGCGAGGTTGCGCGACGCGAACAGGCGCGGCGGAAAAGCGCACCGGCTGGAAAGGTGTATACGAACGAGAGTCTTCCGGTCGTGTCTACGCCGCCGGCGCCGGCGGCGCAACAGACAGGAGCGGCAGCGGCCCAGGCCGATACGCCTGCCGCAGCGCCCAGCACCGCGGCAGGGGCAAAGCCCGACGAGACCACCAAAGACGAGAAGTACTGGCGCGACCGCATCAAGACGGCCCGCGAGGCGCTCTCGAGGGCGGAATCGTTCGCCGAAGCGCTGCAGAGCCGGATCAATGCACTGTCGAACGACTTCGTCAATCGCGACGATCCGGCGCAGCGGAACGCGATTGCCGTCGATCGTGACAAGGCGCTCGCCGAGCTCGACCGCGTGAGGACCGAGATCAAGGAACACCAGAAGACGATCGCGGATACGCAGGAAGAGGCCAGGCGCGCCGGCGTTCCTGCAGGCTGGGTCCGGTAACCGGCCTGTCTCGATTACGCGCGATTACCCGATGCATCTTCCGGTGCTGCTCGTCGAGGACAAGGACTCTCTGCGGACGATGCTGCGTCTTGCGCTCGAGGCGCAGGATCATGCGGTGCTCGAAGCGCGCGACGAGGCGGAGGCGCTGGAACAGCTGCGGGAGCATCGCCCGGCCGTGGTGCTCACGGATCTCAAGCTGCCGGCCGGCGACGGCTTTGGGGTCTTGAGAGCCGCGAAAGAGGTCGACCCGGAGCTGCAGGTGGTTGTCATGACCGCCTATGCGAGTGTCCAGGACGCGGTCCGGGCGATGAAGGAAGGCGCGATGGATTTTCTGGCCAAGCCGGTCGAGCCGGACCATCTGCTGCTCATGGTTCAGCGCGCAATTGCGCAGCGCCGGATGATCACCGAGAACATCCTCCTCAAGGAGGAGCTGGCCGAGCGGCGCGGCGCGCCGCGCATCGTCGGCGAAGATCCCAAGCTGCGCCAGGTGTCGCAGCAGCTGCACCGCGCCGCGTCGACCGACGCCACGGTGCTGCTCGAGGGCGAGAGCGGCACGGGCAAGGAGCTGTTCGCGCGCGCGCTCCACGCGCTCAGCCCGCGTGCCGACGGGCCGTTTGTCGCCATCAACTGCGCCGCCATCCCGGAAACGCTGCTCGAGACAGAGCTCTTCGGTCACGAGAAGGGCGCCTTCACTGGCGCGGCGATGCGCAAGCCGGGACGCTTCGAGGTCGCACACCGCGGCACCCTGTTCCTCGACGAGATCGGCGACCTGCCGCTGCCGCTGCAGGCGAAGATTCTGCGCGCCCTCGAGGAGAAGCAGTTCGAGCGCGTGGGCGGCACGCAGACGCTGCGCGTCGACGTTCGCGTGGTGGCAGCCACCCATCGCAATCTCAAGGTGCGCGTCGCGGAGCGGCTCTTCCGGGAGGATCTCTATTTCCGCCTCTCGGTGTTTCCAATCCGTATTCCGCCGCTCCGGGAACGCACCGGCGACATCGTCATCCTCGCTCGCCACTTCGTCGACCGCTTCTGCCGCGATCTCAACAAGCGCCTGCTCGCGCTTTCACCGGAATCGATCGACGCGCTGTGCGCCTACTCGTGGCCGGGTAACGTCCGTGAGCTGCAGAACTGCATCGAGCGCGCCGCGATCCTCTGCGAAGAAGACACGATTCACCCGCGGTATCTGAACCTGACGACGGCCGTGGCGCCGGCGGTGGAAGCGAGCCCGTGGGAACGGATCGACATGAGCGGCACGCTCAACGACGTGGTGCGCCGCACGACCGCAGAAGTCGAGCGCCGCAAGATCGGGCAGGCGTTCAAGCAGGCGGGGGCGAGCCGCATGCGCGCCGCAGAGATCCTTGGGGTGAACCCGAAGGTGCTGCTGCAGAAGCTCCGCGAGCACGGCCTCCCGGAGGGTACTCCGTAAGCGAACGGGCAGGCTAAAGAGGCGGACGTTCAGGTCCGCCTTTCATGAACGTCCGCCGATTCCCATTCTCCCCAGCACGGCGCGCAACTCGTCCTCGGTCACATCGTCTACCGTCGTGGTCGCACCGACGGCGATCGCCAGCACGAAGTGGAGCCGGCCGTTGACCACCTTCTTGTCGCGCCGGATCGCCTCGAGGACGTCGGTCACTGCGAGATCGCCGGCCGGCGGCAGCGGTCCGAGCGCGGCGATGAGCTGTGCCAGTGCCTGTCGATCGCGCTCGGCGAGCGCGCCGCGCGCGACCGAGAGATCGGCGGCGGCCAGCATGCCGTGCGCGATCGCTTCGCCGTGACGGAAGCGCCGGTAGCGCGTGACCGCCTCGAGCGCGTGGCCGACGGTGTGGCCGAAGTTGAGAATGCGGCGAAGACCGGTTTCGCGCTCGTCCTTGGTGACGACGTCCGCCTTGATCCGGCACGATTCGACGATCGCCGGCACCAGCACCTCGGGACGCTTCGCAAACACATCGCGCGTCCGCCGCGACAGCAGATCGAAGAGATCGCGGCTGGCGATCATGCCGTACTTCACCACTTCGTACAGGCCGGAGCGAAACTCACGCCGGGGCAGCGTCTGCAGGAGGAGCGGATCGATGACGACCACGGCCGGTTGATGGAACGCCCCGACGAGGTTCTTGCCGTTCGGGAGATTCACGCCGACCTTGCCGCCGACGGAGCTGTCCACCTGCGCCAGGAGCGTCGTCGGCACCTGCACGAGCGTGATGCCGCGCAGGAAGGTCGCCGCCGCGAAGCCGGCGGTGTCGCCGATGACGCCACCGCCAACGGCGATGAGCGCCGTGCCGCGATCGGCGCCGGCGCGGACGAGCGCTTCGTAGATCCGTGAGACGGATTGCAGCGTCTTGAAGCGCTCACCGTCGGCAACCAGGATCGGCTCGATGCTGCCGAGGGCGCGCTGAATCGTCGCCCCGTGCAGGCGCCAGATCACCGGACTGGAGACGACTACGCGTCGGGTGCCGACGCCGTGGGCGTCGAGGAGCGCCGGAAGCTGCTGAATGGTGTCGTCGCCGATCCACAGCGTCGATGGTCGCGACCCGGTGGCGACGTCGACGCGGACGGGCGAGGGGGGCGCGTCGATACTCAATGCACAATGCTCAATGCACAATGCTCAAGGCACCATGCCGAAATGCGGAATGCGGAGTGCCGAATGCCTCGATGGCGAACGCCGAATGCTCGATACCGGATGCCGAAAGCTCAATTCAATGTACAACACCGTCGCTGGAGCACGTGAACATTGAACATCGACCTCGAGCCTGGAGCATTGGCGTCGAGCCTCGCGCCTTGAGCATTGAGCATTGAGCATTGAGCATTGAGCATTGAGCATTGAGCATTGAGCATTGAGCATTGAGCATTGATACGATAGCAACCGTGACCGCGCGCGGCGATTTTCTCGTCATCGGAAGCGGCATCGCCGGTCTGCGCGCGGCGCTCGCGCTCGCAGACGCCGGCCGCGTGATCATTCTCACCAAGGCGGAGCCGCGCGAGAGCAATACCGGCTACGCGCAGGGCGGCATTGCGGCCGCGTTCGGCGACGACGATTCGCCGGAGCTCCATGCCCGCGATACGAATGCGGCCGGCGATCGTCTCTGCCGCGCCGCGGCAGTCGATCTGCTGGTGCGCGAGGGACCGCGCTACGTGCGCGAGCTGATCGACTGGGGCGCGGCGTTCGATCGCGATGGGCAAGGGCGGCCGGCGCTCGGACGGGAGGCGGCCCACAGCGTCCGCCGGGTGCTGCACGCCGGCGATGCCACCGGCCGCGAGATCGCTCGCGTCCTGTGGTTGAAAGTGTCGGGTCACCCCAACGTGCAGGTGTTCCAGGATGCCCAGGCGACGTCGCTGAACGTTCGCGACGGCGTGTGCCGGGGAGCGATGTTCGTTGGTCCGGGGCGCGAGGAAGGCACGATCGAAGCGGGCAGCACGCTGGTCGCGACCGGCGGCGCGGGGCAGGTGTTCCGCGAGACGACGAACCCGGCGGTGGCGACCGGCGACGGCATCGCGATGTCGTTCGCGGCGGGCGCGCGGGTGGCCGACCTCGAGTTCGTGCAGTTCCATCCCACCGTGCTCAACGTCGCCGGCCGGCCGCGCTTCCTGATGTCGGAGGCGCTGCGCGGCGAGGGCGCGCAGCTCGTCAACGAAGCGGGCGAGGCATTCGTCAGCCGCTACGAGCCGGCCGGCGACCTCGCGTCACGCGATCTCGTCTCCCGCGCCATCGTCCGCGAGATGCAGCGCACCGCCGCTCCGGTCTACCTCACGATGCGCCATCTCGATCCGGCATTCGTTCGCCGCCGCTTTCCGACGATTGCCGACGCCTGCGCGGCGGCCGGGCTCGATCTCGCGACCGACCGCATTCCGGTCAGCCCCGCCGCTCACTATCTGATGGGCGGCGTCGAAACCGATCTCGACGGTCGCACGTCGATCGAGCGGCTGTTTGCCGCCGGCGAAGTCGCCTGCACCGGCGTCCACGGCGCCAATCGGCTGGCGAGCAACTCGCTCCTCGAGGGGCTCGTGTTCGGCGCTCGCGCTGCGGCTGCGATGTGCGCGCCCTGGCAGACACCGCAGCTGTTTGCCGCCGCAGACGACTCACCCGTGCACCCGGCATCACCGCTGTCGCCGCCGTCTGCGCCCGAGGTGCGGGAGCTGATGTGGCAATGCGTCGGGCTCGTGCGAACCCGGGAGAGTCTCGAGGGGGCGTTGCGATCGCTGAGCGCCTGGCATCGAGCCCTTCGTCCGGGAGCGCCGGGTGGCACCGACGGCGGCGACCCTCGGCTTGTCAGCCTGGTGACCGTCGGGTGGCTGATCGCTCACGCGGCGTTGCGCCGGCGCGAAAGCCGCGGCGGTCACTTTCGAGCGGATTTCCCTGAACGCGACGATCTACACTGGCGGCAGCACGTCTACGACGTGCGGAGTCCCTCGTAGCGTCCGCCTTCCGGCGGACCCGGACGCTCCGCCCTCAACTGCATGCCAAAAGACGACGAGATTCCCGATCTTCCAACCGAGATCACCCCCCAATCCAAGGACTTCGGCCGCTGGTACATCGACGTGGTGCGCCGCGCCGAGCTGGCCGATTACTCGCCGGTCAAGGGGTGCATGGTGATTCGCCCCTACGGCTACGCAATCTGGGAGCTGATGCAGCAGGCCCTCGATCGGCGCTTCAAGGCCACCGGTCACGTGAACGCCTACTTCCCGCTCTTGATTCCGGAAGGCCTGCTGCTCAAGGAGACCGATCACGTGGAAGGGTTCGCTCCGCAGGTGGCGTGGGTGACCCAGGGCGGCGCGGAGCCGCTCGAAGAGCGGCTGCTGATCCGGCCGACGTCGGAAACGATCATCGGGACGATGTACGCGAAGTGGGTGCAGTCCTGGCGAGACCTGCCGATCCTGATCAACCAGTGGGCCAACGTCGTCCGATGGGAGAAGGTGACGCGCCTCTTCCTTCGCACCACCGAGTTCCTCTGGCAGGAGGGCCACACGGCTCATGAAACGGCCGAAGAGGCGGAGGAGGAGACGCGGCGCATGCTCGGCGTCTACAAGGACGTGGCCGAGAACGAGCTGGCGATGCCGGTCATCGACGGGCGCAAGACCGACAGCGAGAAGTTCGCCGGTGCCGAGCGGACGTACTCGATCGAAGCGCTGATGCGCGACGGCCGGGCGCTGCAGGCCGGGACGTCGCACAACCTCGGCCAGAACTTCGCCCGCGTCTTCGACATCAAGTTCCAGGCTCGCGACAAGTCGGTGCAGTTCGTCTACGGCACGTCGTGGGGCGTGTCGACGCGGCTGATCGGCGGCGCCATCATGACGCATGGTGACGACGGCGGGCTGATCCTGCCGCCGCGCATCGCACCGCATCAGGTGGTGATCGTGCCGATTCCTCGTGGCAACTGGAAGGAAACCGTTCTGCCGCGCGCGCAGGCGATTCGCGATGCGTTGACGGAAGCCGGCATCCGCGTGCTGATCGACGACCGCGAGACGCAGACGCCCGGCTGGAAGTTCAACGAATGGGAGCTGCGCGGCGTGCCCTTGCGGCTCGAGATCGGCCCGAAGGACATCGAGAAATCGCAGGTCGTTCTGGCGCGCCGCGACACGCGTGAGAAGACGTTCGTGCCCATGGACGGCCTGCCCGCGCACGTCACGGCGCTGCTCGCGGCCATCCAGCAGGCGCTCTACGATCGCGCGCTGACGTTCCGGCGGGAGCACACCACCGAAACCGACTCATACGACGAGTTCAAGCAGATCATGGACGGCCGCCCCGGATTTGTCGTCTCGCCCTGGTGTGGATCCGCCGCCTGCGAAGCGGCCGTCAAGGCGGAAACGCAGGCCACGATTCGCAACATCCCGTTCTCGAGCCCGCCGCCCGACGGGCGTCGGTGCATCAAGTGCGGGGAACAGGCCACTGCCGTGGCGTGGTTCGCGAAGGCGTATTGATCCCCGGCGAGCGCGCATCTAGAGAAAGCCTTTCCACTTCCTCCTGATCCGCTTCACGACCGGATTGCGCGCCGTCAGCGCGAGCCGGTTGACGATGTCCGCTGCGCTCTGCGCCAGCCGCTCGCGCCATAACGCGTCTTCGGGCGACCGTGCCCATGCACGTGCCATCGGTTCGAGGCAGGTGGCGTCGCCGATCGTCGTCACCGCTGTCAGGAAGTCGAGCGGCAGCGGCGCCGCGGCCGCCTCGAACGTCTCACGCAGATCATAGAGAGCGATGCGGCTGTCGCGCCGTGCGAGCGCCGCATGTATGGCGCCGCGCGCCGCGAGCCAGCCGCGTCGCGACAGGTCGGGCTCCTGGCTCTCTTTCTGACGAATGCCGACGACGAGATCGTGGAGCGAGGAGAGCGGCGCGGCGGCGTGACCGGCCAGCCAGTCCTCGATTGCCGCCGGGTCGCCCATTGTCGGCGGCGAGGCCGCCGCAGCCGTGTGCTCCAGGATCGGCTTCACGATTTCGCTCGGCAGTTGCGCCAGGGCGTCGCGCGCGGCGCTGCGCACGCCGGCGTCCTGCCCCGCGTCGAGGGCCACGCTGGTCAGCGTGTCCATGACGCGCGTGCCGGTCTCCTGCACGAGCCAGCCGCGGAGCGCCAGCACGGCGGCGTGCCTGACGGCCGCCTCGGGGTCACCGAGCGCACGTGTGGCGATGTCGACGACGCGTGGATCGTCGATGCCTGCCAGGGCTGTCAGGCCCGCCGCGCGCGCAGCTCCGCTCGTGTCGTGGCGTACGAGAGTCGAGAGACGGACGACCGCGCGGCTGCCGAGCACGCGGAGCCTGGCAATCGCCGACTCGCGTGCGACCGGGCTGCCTTGTTGCAGCTCCGTGACGAGCTGCTGCACTTCGCGGGCAGTTGAGGAGCGGATGACCACTGGAGGCGGGGCTCATTGTAGCCGCGGTGATGCAGCGAGGCGGAAAATCGGTGGATCTACGATTGATGATTTGAGGATCGATCGAGCGATCATTCCAACGTTCATCGATCGCACGTTCCTCGATCGCCGATCGCCCGTTCATCGATCGCCCGTTCATCGATGGCCGATCGCCCGATTCAATCTGCTCAAGTCGCGTCCTCTTCGATCGGCTCGCGCTTCTTGCCGAACAGCCAGGCGAGGCAGATGCTGAGCAGGTAGAGCAGGATCATCGGCCCAGCCATGGCCGTCTGCGTCACCGGCGACGCGTCCGGCGTCAGGATGGCGGCGGCGACGAAGATGATGAGGATCGCGTATTTGAAGTTTCTCCACAGGAAGCGCGCCGTGATGAGTCCCATGCGCGCCAGGAAGAGCACGACGGCCGGCATCTGGAAGACCAGGCCGAAGCCGAGCAGCATCTTCATGTACAGACTGAATGCCGGCTCGATGCGCGGCATGAACGTGAGCGAGTCGCCGGCGAAGCTGTCGAAGAACTTCCAGCTCATTCGAAAGACGACGTAATGCGAAAAGGCGGCGCCGGCGATGAAGCTGGTGGACGACAGCAGCACGAAGGGGACGGCGAACTTCTTCTCGTGTGAGTACAGCCCGGGCGCGATGAAGAGCCAGACCTGCGTCATCACGATCGGCGACGCGATCATGAGGCCGGCAATCACTGCCAGTTTCAGATAGAGGGCGAACGCTTCCGTCGGCTCCGTGTAGACGAGTTTCTCACCCGGCCGGAGCAGCTGCTGCATCGGGTCCATGACGAACGAGTAGAGGTCCGTCACGAAGAAGCAGGCGATGATCACGCCGACCGCGACGCCGACCAGCGACCAGATGATTCGTTTCCGGAGCTCGTCGAGATGCTCCAGAAACGACATCTTCCCCGAGTCGTCGAGACTCTCGTCGGAGTCGTCCCAATCGGGCTCGCGCTTCTGCAGCGCGTTCTTCTGGGGGAAGGGCACCAGCGCCATCAGCCGGGACTCTCAGGCAGGGGTGCTCCGGCTGACGGTGTGAGGCTCGTCGGCCGGCTGCGAGGCTTCGCCGTCCGGCGAGGTGGCCGCCGCCGTGCTCTCCGGGGCGGCAGATTTCGACTCGGTCTCCGTCTTGGCGCGCGTGTCCCGCTGTTCCTCGATCCGGATTTCGTCCTCTAGGGTGCTTCGCAGTTCGTTGGAGGCCTTCTTGAACTCGTTCAGGCTGCGGCCGAGCGATCGGCCGAGTTCCGGCAGCTTCCGCGGCCCGAACACCACGAGTGCAATCACCAGAATGATGACCATCTCGGGGAAGCCGATTGGACCCATAGCTCGTGCTCCAGCCAGCCAGATTGCCGGCAATGGCGACCTGCCGGGTAAATGGCCGTTAAGTGGTTCAAAAGATTATAGAAATGCGCTCTGGACTGGGTCAAGCCAAGGGTGTACATTTCTTGTATATATGCGTAAGCTCCGTTCGCTCTCCGCCGCCGTGTTCGTGGTCGTCTGCTGCGCGCTCGTCGGAGGCCTCTTCGGCCGCGACGCGCTGGTTGCGCAGGATCAGCTCACCGAACAGTACCGCGTCTTCGCCAGCGCCCTGCAGGCGATCGAAGCCAACTACGTCGGCGAAGCGCCGTCCGACCGGCTGGTGTACGGAGCCATCTCAGGGATGCTCCAGACGCTCGACCCACACTCGAGCTTCTTCGATCCCAAGAGCTATGCGCAGATGCGCGAGCGGCAGGAAGGGCGGTACTACGGGCTCGGCATTTCCATCAGCACCACCGATGGCGAGATCAGTGTCGCCGCCGTCTTCGAGGGCTCGCCCGCGTATCAGAAGGGTGTTCGCCGCGGCGACGTGATCGCCAAAATCGAGGGTGAGGACACGAAGGGTTGGAACAGCGATCAGGCAGTGAAGCGGCTCCGCGGCCAGAGGGGAACGGCAGTTCCCATCTCGGTCCGACGCGCCGGCTACGACAAGCTGATCGATATGCAGGTGACGCGCGACGAAATCCACATGCCGACGATTCCCGCCGCGTTCATGATGGACAACACCACGGCGTACCTGAAGCTGACCGACTTCGGCGAGAACACCGACCAGGAGCTCGGCCGGGCACTCAAGGAACTCGCGACCAAGGGGATGAAGCGGCTCGTCTTCGACCTGCGCGGCAATCCTGGTGGCGCCCTCGACCAGGCGATCAAGGTGGCGAACCGATTCCTGCCGCAGGGCGTGATGATCGTCTACACCCGCGGCCGCGTGCAGAATTCCGGTCAGGATTACCGTGCGACCGAGAAGAGCGACTACCTGAACGTCCCGATGATCACGCTAGTGAATCGCAACAGTGCCAGCGCCTCGGAGATCGTCTCGGGCGCGCTGCAGGATCACGATCGCTCGCTCATCGTTGGTGAGACCACCTTCGGCAAGGCGCTCGTCCAGTCGGTGTTCAGGGTAGGGAGCGCCGGTGCAGCCATCACGACGGCTCGCTACTACACGCCGAGCGGCCGCCTGATTCAGCGCCCGTGGGATGGGAGCTTCGACGAGTATCTCACCTACACGCTGCGCGAGCAGGATCCGAACAAGGCCCATCGGACCGAAGACCTGAAGCTGACCGACTCGGGGCGCAAGGTGTACAGCGGCGGTGGCGTCGAGCCCGATCGCCGGTTCGACGGCCCGGTCATGGGCTTCAACCCGTCGCGCTTTGCCCGTAGCCTCGGGAACCCGTCACGGGATCTGTTTTCGAGCTTCACCGAGCGATTCACCCGCCGCGGCGACAATCGCGTCACTGTTCAGCCGACGCGACCGAAGCGTGAGCTGTCGCCGGATTTCCAGCTCACCGACGCGCTCGTCGCCGAGTTCAGGCAGTACGTCGAAGAGAACAAGGTGGTCATCGACGAGGCCGCCTGGAAGAAGGATCAGGAGTTCATCCGGGCGATGCTCCGTTTCCAGATCGACACGGATCTGTTTGGCGTGTCGACCGCCTGGTCGAACCTCGTCAAGCAGGATCCTCAGCTGCAGTACTCGGTCGGGTTGTTCCCGGAAGCGCAGACGCTTCTGGACTCGAGCCGGCAGAACGGATTCCGTCGCGCCGCGCGGTGACACCACCCAGCCTTTGGGACCCAGCCCAAAATATTGTGGTGTCACTTTAGCCTTGCCACAATGGCTAGGCCTTGTTAGACTGACCGCCGTTTCCGAACGGGCCCAGCTCGCGATGAATCGCCCCTGAAGATCGGGGCTCTCACCCCTGCCTGGATCTCCACGGTCGGATGTGCCATGAGCCGCCTGCCTCCCGGCAGCGCGTCATGGCACCGGCAGGTCACGACGTGCAGCAGATGGGCGGGTTCTGCCGAACGCAACGAAGAAATCGACACGCTAATCAACTGGACGTACGCGGACGATTCTGACCACAGGGGTGTGGCCCGGGCGGGCGTGTATCGGGTTCTCAGCAGGGGTGGACATGCGCCTCGAACGTCTCGAAATCTCAGGATTCAAGTCATTTTCCGACCGTGCCGAGCTCGCCTTCGACCGGGGCGTGACGGCCATTGTCGGGCCGAACGGCTGCGGGAAGAGCAACGTCGCCGATGCCATCACCTGGGTGCTCGGCGAGCAGAGCGCCAAGAGCCTGCGCGGCGACAAGATGGAAGACGTGATCTTCAACGGCAGCGACGCCCGTCGTCCGGGCGCTGCCGCTGAAGTCCGCCTGCGCCTCACCGGCCTGACCTCGGCAGCACGCAGCGACGGCGGGCCTGTTGGGGCGGCGCTTCCGGAATTTCGCGAACCCACAGCCACAGGCACGGGCGCGGAAGTGACCGCAGATGCGCCAGTCAATGGAAACGGGACCTCCAACGGCAACGGTCACTCAAACGGCAGCGGTCATACCCACGGCGCCGGCCAGGTCAGCGTCGAAATCGCGGCGCTCGTCGAGGAGTTCACCAGAGATGTCGAGGTCACGCGCCGGCTCTATCGATCCGGCGAGAGCGAATATCTGATCGACGGCGAGGTCTGCCGTCTGCGCGACGTCCACGAGCTGCTGATGGATACCGGCCTTGGCGCCAAGGCCTACT
>DASUGH010000064.1:0-34123 GCA_036274155.1 Vicinamibacterales bacterium
GCACCCTCGACGGATCTTCCTGCCCAGGGGCAAGTCGACGTCCCTGTGGAGCGGGCCGACTCGGCAACGCCGGCCGGCAACGCGCCGCGCCTCATCGTGCGCGGGTTCATCATGATGGGCGGGCTCGTCATCAAGTCCTAGGACCATGGACATGGAATCCAGACCACGACCGGCCATCACGCCGCAACTCGTCATCGGCGTGTTCATCACGGCACTCGGGGTGATCCTCACGCTCCAGCGCACGAACCTGATCGAGCCCAGGCATCTCGAACTGTTCTGGCCGCTCGCCCTGATGGCGCTCGGCACCGCGCTCATCCTTCGGCGTCAGGATTCCCGCGGCCGGTTCTGGGGCATCTTCTGGGCTTCTCTCGGCTGCTGGCTGCTGTTCAAGGCGCTGGGGATCATTCACGTCGGTATCGGCGATCTCATCGTGCCTCTCGTGCTGATCCTGATCGGCGGAACGCTCATTTCACGCACGGTCTACGGAGTGAAGACGCCTGGAACACCGCAGGCGCCCCGGAAATGGGAGGCCGGCGGCGGCATTCCACCGATCCCCTCGACCGGCGCGGTCCAGAACGATCAGGGCCGGGTATCGCTCTTCACGATCATGGGCGAGGCCAAACGCTCCAGCAACGACAAGCCGTTCCTCGGCGGCGAGATGACGGCATTCATGGGCGGCTGCGTCCTCGATCTCCGCCAGGCCGAGATCCCTCCCGGCGGGACAGCGTCGCTGAACATCCTGGCGGTGATGGCCGGCCACGAGATCTGGGTACCGCAGGGATGGATCGTCGCATCCGACGTGATACCGCTTCTCGGAGGCGTCGACGACAAGCGGTTGCCGCCTCTTGCTCAGGCGGGCTCCGACGCCCCGCGGCTCGTCCTCAAGGGATTCGTGTTGATGGGCGGAGTCGTCGTAAAAACTTAGTGTGCATCCGATACTCGGCGACCCGCGCCGGCTCGGCATCTACCTCCTGTTGTGGCTGCTGATCGGACTGCTGCTGACGATCGGTCTGCGCGGCGACACCGCGTGGACGACGGCGGCGGCGTTCTTTCTGCCGTTGTGCTTCCTGTACGCCTTCGTCTGCCTCTCGGCCTGGTACATCTGCCGCTTCTACCCGCTCGAGAAGGGCGCCCGGCTGATCAACGCCACCGTCGTCTACGTCGTCGCCGCCACCATTGCCAGCGGGAGCTGGGTGCTGGCCGGCGGGTTCTGGGCACTGGCCCTGGACAACTTTGCCGGCGGCTTCGCAGCGCGCCGGCTCTTCGACGGCCAGCAGCTGCTGCTCCTCGTCGTTGGCGCGCTGCTCTTCTTCCTGGCCGCGGCGGCGCACTATCTCCTCATCGCCTTTCAGGCGTCGCGCGAGGCGGAAAAGCGCGCCATCGAGCTCGACCTGCTCGCGAAAGAGGCAGAGCTCAAGGCGCTGCGGGCGCAGATCGATCCGCATTTCATCTTCAACAGTCTGCACTCCATCAGCGCCCTCACCGCGAGTGATCCCGCCGCGGCGCGCCGGATGTGCCTGCTCCTCGCCGATTTTCTCCGTGAGACGCTGCGTCTCGGCGCCAACAGCCGGATCACGCTCTCCGACGAGCTCGCCCTGGCCGACCGCTTCCTGGCCATCGAGCAGGTGCGGCTCGGTCCGCGGCTGCAGGTCGCGCGCGACACCGACCCCACGGCAAGCGACTGTCTCGTGCCACCGCTCCTGCTGCAGCCGCTCGTCGAGAACGCCGTCGTGCATGGCATCGCACAGCTGATCGACGGCGGCACCATCCGTCTGGCCGCGGCGCGCGACGGCGGGATGTTGACGATCACGCTCGAGAATCCCTGCGATCCCGATCGGGCGCGCACGCGCGGCGTCGGGCTCGGCCTCGATCTCCTTCGGAAGAGGCTGACCACCCAGTACGGCGCCGCACACGCCGTCGTCGCCAACGAGCAGGAAGGACGATTTCTAGTACAAGTGCGAATGCCGGCGGTCACCGCCGCGTGAGCTGCTCATGACCGATCCAGCCAGCACGATTCGCCTGGTCATCGTCGACGACGAACCGCTTGCTCGCGGCATCCTGCGCGAGCTGCTGGCGCCGCATGCCGACCTGCAGATTGTCGCCGAGTGCGGAAACGGTTTCGAAGCGGTCAAGTCGGTCACCGATTTGAAACCCGATCTCCTGCTGCTCGACATTCAGATGCCGAAGCTCGATGGATTCGACGTTCTCGATCTGATCGGGACCCAGGTTCCCGTCATCTTCATCACGGCGTACGACGAATACGCGATCAAGGCATTCGAGGTTCATGCGGTCGACTATCTTCTTAAGCCGTTCAGCGCCGAGCGACTGGAAGAAGCGCTCGTCCGTGCGCGTCAGCGCATCGGAACGAAGGAGCGGCCCCCGGTACGGGAGATCGTCTCTGCCGCACGGCCGGATCGGACGCCACTGCAGCGCATCCTGATCCGCGACAAGGCTGATGTGCACGTCATTCCCGTGGGCCGGATCGACTACGTGGAATCGCAGGACGACTACGTCGCCGTCAAGTCCGCAGGCAAGACGTATCTGAAGGAGCAGACGCTCGCCGAGCTGGAGACGCTGCTCGATCCTGGTGCGTTCGTGCGCATCCATCGACGGTACATCCTGAACCTGTCGCGGCTGGCGCGAATCGAGCTCGCTGTGACCGACAGCCGCATCGCCATCCTGAGCGACGGCACCCAGCTGCCGGTCAGCCGGTCCGGCTACGCGCGGTTACGCGAGCTCCTCTGAATCGACACGTTGGGCCTTCAGCGCTTCGTTGCGCGAGTCTCGGCAGGCGGATCGATCTTCGCCCAGAGCCGCTGCGCCCGGGTCGAGTCACCGCGTCCTTCATAGAGATAGGCGAGACGGATCCGCGCGAGCAGGCTGCCGGGGTCGGCCGCCACCTCCCCTTCGCCGGTCTCGATCAACCGGGTCGATTCACCTGTCCTCGAGGCGAGCTCGCCGAACTTGCGGCCGGCCCACCAGTCGCGGAAGAACGCATCGTTGCGCGGGCCAGCCAGCTCGTGGCACCCGGAGCAGGTCTGGTAGCGGCTACCGAACCGGACGAACTCGCCGTACCATTTCAGCGCCTCGCGGTCACGGCCGGCCCCCTCGTTCGCACGCGCGAGGGCCCGGAACGTATGCCTCGATGTGTGGTCTGTCATCGTCGGGGCGGGCATCAGCGCGAGTTCCGCGAGCGCGCGTTCGCCTTCCTGCGTCGCCTGGTCGTTCAGCCCCATGTCGCGTAACAGGCTGGCCAGCTGCGCCCGGGCAAAGACCGGCTCGTGTACCAGCCGTCCACCGGTGGCCGCGTCGGTCAGCGACGTGCGGATGTCGGTGACGAAGTCGGTGAGGAGCAGCTGGCGGCACAGCATCCGCACGCGCTCGTCGGTCGTCGACTCCATGACGCGACGCACGATCGGCTCGACATAGCGCCCCTGGTCACGCAGCAGCGTGAACGCGCGCTCGCGAACAGCTGAATCGGGGGACGCCAGGCTGGAGATGGCGGTCTCCGCCGCGCGTTCACGGTCCGGGGTCAGCAGCTCGATGCGTCCCACCATGACGCGCACGAGCTCGTCGGGCTGCGGCGTGATCTTCATCGGGATGAAGCGGTCGGTCCAGGCCTGCGGCAGGACGAACAGCGCCCGAACACCTTCGGAGGTGAAATAACTGGCGCGCCAGGTATTCACCATCGCGCGCGCCTCTTTCGGGTACAGCCCACTCTCGACGAGACGCCCGGCCAGATCGCCGGAGACCGTCGCGGAGAAGTCATCGACCGGCACGGCATGGTCCATTGCGGGCATCACGTGATCGAGACGCTGCCCGCATTTCAGCTCGGGCAAGTACCGATAGGCGCCCTTGCCGCCTTCGACGCGCAGGACGTAGATGTGCTTCAGACCCTCGGGCAGCGCGGATCCGCATCCGATTCGTCCGCCGTCGGCGGCGCTCAGGTCGAGCGGCAACGGCGCCTCGCCAAGGCCGCGATAGAAGATGAATCGCTCCCATTCCGTGCGGCTGCCGCCACGGGTCGTGTCGTCGGCGCTGACGAAGGCTGCGTCCACGTCGCGCGCGTAATTCCAGAGCGCGTCCGCTGCCGTAGTCGGCAGCTGTGGCTGCCTGCCGAGCGAAGGCGCCACCTGCACCGTCCAGCGGATGCGGCCGTCGCGGGCGCGCGGCAACGAACCGATCTGGACGAGCGAGGGTCCAACGAACTCAGCCTGCGGGTACCACTGCGTCCACATGCCAGAGGGGAATCCGACCTCGACCTGAACCTGACCGGGCTCATCGGCGTAGAAGTAGATCACCGGCGTTTCGCCCTTGATATTGGAGGATCGAAGCCTGAGCTCGTCGCGGCTTCTCGCATGGACGAAATCGGGCAACGCGTGCTCCTCGTGATACATCCCATCCAACGTCACACCGTTGGCACCATTCATGGCCAGGAAGGTCCCCCACTCGTGGACCACCAGACGGTCGCGCGACGCGTTGACGCCGACGGCCAGCGTTCCGGCAGCAACCGTCGCCAGGCACCCGGCGACCAGCATCCTCTTCATTGCACCCTCCCTGACGGTCGAAACGGCTGGAAAAGCCGTTCGCGGTCATTGGACGCAGGAAGCACGCGGCTTCTTCCCCGGCAATCCCCTCTTTCGCAACGCCGGCCTTCAGGTCAGCATGGAGGCTGGTGTGAAAACCCGCCTCTACAATGGCCCTGATGGACGACCTCGAGATCGCCACGGACGCGAAGGAGCAGGCAGGCTCGATTGCCGACGGCGTCGAGCGCCGGCTCGATCCGCGTGTCATGGCGCTGGCGCGAACGAGCGGCTGGATCTTCAACGCCGTGGTGATGACCGGTGGCTTTGTGGCGCTGGTGATTTCGTGGCTCGTGGCCGGACCGACAGTGGCCGGGCTCGTGTGGCGGGCTCTCGTCTGGCTGATCCTGGCGTCCGCGCTCACGTGGCTCGCGGAACGCTGGCCGCAGATTGACTATCGCCACACGTTCTACCGTGTCGACGATCTGGGCATCGAGATCCGGCGGGGCGTGTTCTGGCGCGCCGTCGTCAACATCCCCAGATCGCGCGTCCAGCACACCGATGTCTCTCAGGGCCCGCTCGAGCGGCGGTTCGGTCTCGGCACGCTCGTGGTGTTCACGGCGGGCACCGACCATGCAAAGGTGAGCCTCCAGGGCCTGGAATACGACCTCGCCCTCCGCATTCGACAGCATCTGCTGCCGTCCGGATCGAACGATGCCGTCTGAACAACGACTGCATCCAGCCTCGATCCTCTTTTCGTTCGGCAGCGTCTTGAAGCGCTTCGCGCTCCCGGGGCTGCTGGTACTGGTCGCCGGCCGGAGGTCCGAGACAGGGGCCGACGTCTGGATGATGCTGCTGCTCATCCCGGCCGTCCTGCTGGCAATCACGCGCTACCTGACGTTCCGCATCCGCTACGAGCCACACGAGCTCATCATTCGCAGCGGGCTCGTGTTCCGCAACGAGCGCCACATCCCGTACGCACGCATTCAGAATCTCGAGGCAATCCGTCACGTCGTGCATCGACTGCTCGGCGTGGTGGAAGTGCGCGTGGAGAACGCCGCCGGCAAGGATCCCGAGGCCACCATCAGCGTCCTGCCGGAGGCCGCGTTCGGGGAGATGCGGCGGCGCGTGTTCGAGGGACGCGCGGATGCGCCACCCGTGCAATCCGAAGCGAGCGCTGCCGACGCGGCACGGCCGCATCCGGGTGAGGCCGAAGTGCCGCTGCTGCGGCTGCGGCTGCGCGATCTGCTGCTCTGCGGGTTCATCGAGAATCGCGGGTTCGTCCTCATCGGGGCTGTCTACGGCTTTCTCTGGCAGCTCGGACCCATAGCCCGCTTCTGGAGCGGGCTGCTCCAGGTCGAATCCACCGGCTCCGGTCTCGTGCGCGACACGCTGCGCTCGATCGCGAGAGGTGACTCGCAGTCGGCGGGAAAAGCGGCTGTGGTCGCGGCCGGTGTGCTCGGGCTGCTCGTGCTGGTTCGCATCGTGTCGATGTGCTGGGCGGCCATGCGTCTCTACGATTTCCGTCTCACACGCGTTGGCGAAGACTTGCGCCTCGAATTCGGGCTCTTCACACGCGTGACGACCACCACGCCCAGACAGCGCATCCAGACGCTGACGATCAGGGAAACACCACTGCACCGGCTGTTTCACCGGGTGTCGGTTCGAGTGGAAACCGCGGGTGGCTCGCCGGCCGTCGACCGCAGCCAGGGAATCGAGCGCGACTGGATCGCGCCGGTCATCCGGTCCGACGATCTGCCGGTCTTCCTGCGCAGCGTTGTTCCCGAGCTCGACCTGCAGACGATCCCCTGGCAGCAGGTGCACGCTCGTGCCTTCTCACGAGCAGTCAAGCCGCACGTGGTCATCGCGATCGTCGCCACGACCGTGTTCATGTCGTTCCTTGGATGGCGCGCGATCGCGCTGCTTCCCTTCGCACTCGTGTGGGCCGTGCTGGCTGCCCGCAGAGGCGTCAAGAGCCTCGGCTGGTCAGTGACCGATGACGTCGTCGCCTTCCGGAGAGGATGGCTGTGGCGCGTGATCACGGCCGCGCGCACCAGCAAGATCCAGGCGGTCGCCTTGCGCGAATCGCCGTTCGATCGGCGAACCGCGATGGCGCGGCTGCGCGTCGATACGGCCGGTGCCGGTCAGTATCGAATCGACGTTCCGTATGTTCCGGCCGCCAGCGCGCTTGCGGCTTACCGTAGCGTCTCGCGACGAGCGGCGACGCTGGACTTTCAGTGGTGACAGAGCCCGGCGAGGCCGCAGGATTCCAGATTGAGCCAGTTTTTGTAGAGCGTGATACTATGGTCATGAGACCATGGTTACCAGGAAACCTCGTCACTCGATTGCCCGCGAACGCACCGAAGGCGCGTACGCGGCGCCCGTTCCTGAAGCGCCCGGCTTCAGTCGTGAAATCTCCGCCGGCCAGTTCAAGGCCCGCTGTCTGGCAATCATGGACGAGGTCCGCGAACGGGGCGGCGAGTACATCATCACCAAACGCGGCGTGCCGGTCGCCAGGCTCGTGCCGGTCCGACGCGAACAGCGGACGCTTCTCGGCAGCATGCGCGGCACCGTCAAGGTGCTCGGCGACATCATCGGCCCGCTCGACGAGCCGTGGGAGGCTCTCGAAGACTAGCGAGGCGGCCCCTCAGACCGCCTCGCGAGTCAACAGCGTCTAGTTGGCCCCGCGCTGCGGGGCGAGCCGTCTCGACCGGGGAGAACTTGACTCAGAATCACGCATTCGAGGCGGTCAAGACGAATAGATGAGCGCTGACCGGACGCATGCCCTGCTGCTCGATACGCACATCTGGATTTGGTACGTGGAAGGCGAGACGGGGCAGTTCTCGCGACGCATCGAGCAACCGATCGAGGCGGCGGTTCAGCGCGGCGATGTCGTCGTCTCGGCGATCTCAGTGTGGGAGGTCGCTCTTCTCGAAGCCACCCGGCGCATCGATCTCTCCGTCGACGTCCGTGCGTGGGTCGCTCGGGCATTGACATTTCCAGGCGTCAAGCTGAGAGGGCTGGCGCCATCAATCGCTATCGAGAGCACGCGCCTGCCAGGTGAGCTGCATCGTGATCCGGCGGACCGCATCCTGATCGCGACCGCGCGCCTGCTCGGTGCGAAACTCGTGACGAGAGACGAGCGCATTCTGGATTACGCGAAGCAGGGACACGTCAGGGTGTTGGACGCAACACCCTGACGCGCTATTCATCGTTTCGCGTTTGGGCCCGGTCGGCCGCCGAGCACGAACAGCGCCAGGCCAACAGCGGCGAGCACGATCTTCCACGCCGCAATACCGAACACCGAGGCATCGGAGAGCACGAGCGCCAGGCACAGAGCGGCGAAGATGCCGAGAATGGCGTTCCGCATCGTCACGTCATTCTCGCGCAACCCACACTTCTGAAGTAGAGGCGGACCTTGAGGTCCGCCTGACCGAAACATCTACGACTGCTTCAAGATCCGGTCAAGACGTCTGGGTCTTCTTCGAAACGCGGGGCAGCGCCGCTTCGCCGCGAATCGACGCGTCGATGAGTTGAATCGGGTGGACGATCGCCCATTCCTGCCCGCGTGCGCGGCCAGCAGACGCGATCTGCAGAATGCAGCCCGGATTGCCGGTGGCGATCATGTCTGGCGACATCGCCGCGATGTTGGCCGCCTTGCGCGCGCCGAGCTGCGCCGCGGGCTCGGGTTGCACCAGGTTATAGATGCCGGCGCTCCCGCAGCAGATGTCCGCCTCCGGCGGCGACACCAGCTCGAGGCCGGGAATCTCCTGCAGCAGCGTGCGCGGCTGGCTCCGGATGCCCTGGCCGTGCGCCAGGTGACAGGCATCGTGGTAGACGACGCGCGCGCGAATCGGCTGCCGCGGCGCGCGCGAGCCGAGCTCCACCAGCATCTCGGAGATGTCGCGCACGCGAGTGCTGAACGCCCGCGCCCGCTCGCCCCAGGCGGTGTCTCCGGCAAACAGATCGCCGTATTCCTTCATCGCCGACCCGCATCCTGCGGCATTGACGATGACACGGTCGACCCCGGCGCGCTCGAACACCTCGATTGTGCGTCGCGCCAGCCCGCGTGCCTGCTCGATCTGTCCGGCATGCAGCGCCAGCGCGCCGCAGCAGCCCTGGCCCGACGGAACAGCGACGCTGCAGCCGTCGGCGGCGAGCACCCTGATCGTGGCCTCGTTGACGTCCGCGAACGCGAGCCGCTGTACACAGCCGCTCAGCACCGCCACCTTCTGCCGCTCGGCGCCGGCGGCAGCGGTGCGCTCGGGGAGCCGCTTGAAGAGCGAGCGAAGCGACACTGGTGGTGCAAGCGCCAGCGCCGCGCGCGCACGCTCCGGCAGCCACCGGCCTGCTGCCGACGCGGCGAAGGCACGCGCGAGACCTCCGAGCAGCGCGAGCGGCATCAGCGCCACACGCATCCGTGCTGGATAGGGGATCAGCCAGAGCAGCACGCCTCGAAACAGGCGATCGCCGAAACTGCGCGTGTACTGCTGCTCGATCTGCGCTCGCGTCCGCTCGATCAGCGGACCATACTGCACGCCGGAGGGGCAGGCCGTGACGCAGTTCAGACACCCGAGGCACGCGTCGATATGACGGACGTATGTGGCGTCGATCGCGGCCCGACCCTCGAGCGCCGCCTTCATCAGGTAGATGCGGCCGCGCGGCGAATCCATCTCCTCGCCCCACAGCATGTACGTTGGGCAGGTCGGCAGACAGAATCCGCAGTGGACGCATTTGTCGATGAGCGCAGCGGAGGGGGATTCGGACATTTCGGGTTCGCTCGGGTGAGTGCTGTTTAATCGAGGTGAAGCTCGGTTCTGCGTACGTCTTCTGTCTTCTGTCTTCTAGAACCGGAGCTCAGTTGTGTTGAGGATCGCGTATCCCGGTTACGGCGACCGGACCGCGCTGCGATGGCGTCGTGGACCGCTCGACGCGAGCTCCGTGTGCTCGCTGATCCCCAGAGCCTTCTCGCGCGGTCAGGCGCCGCTGGTCGGTCACCTCCACAGGGATTCGCATCCTCAACACAACTGAGCTTCGGTCTAGATCGGCCCCCGCCCGGCGTTCAGGATCCCCGCAGGATCGAACGCCTGCTTCAGGGCACGCGCCGCCGCGACGGCGCTGGCGGGCTCTCCCCAGGGGTCGACACGGCTTTTCAGCCCCGGACTCTGTCGCAACACGACAACGTTTCCCACCGTCGCCGACCGCGATCGCAGCAGGGCGACTGCCCGCTCCACTCCGGTATCGTCGGTATCGAGCCGCAGGAATCCGGCACCCGTCGCCACGCGCGCGTAGAGTGCGAGGGCGCCTGCGGTGAGACGATGCACTTCATCGAGGAGCGCCAGTACCTGAGCGAGCGCCGCCGGCAGCCAGCTCAGTCTGATCGTTGCGCCACCGGGATACCAGGGCTCACTTACCTGCTCCGTCCACAACGCCGTCTCCGATGATTCGGTCACCATGCGAACGTTTCCGGTCAGCAGCGTCTCAGCAGCGACCGACTGCAACTCAGCAGATTCGGGGCTGGTCGCGAAGCGCACGAGCAGCAGCCGGCTCGCCTCGCGGCCCGGTCCAAGCCGAAATTGGAGATCGAATGCCGTGGGCTCGAGCTGACTTGCCGAGAGGCGCGCCGCGGCGTCCGCCAGCGGCTTCGCCCCGTCGTACTCCACCGCGAGTGTGCGCGAAGCGGCGGGAATCGGCGAGAGCTTTACCGTCACGTCAACGATGGCCGCCAGGCTTCCGAACGAACCGCTCATCAGCTTCGCAAGGTCGTAGCCGGCGACGTTCTTGACGACATGTCCGCCCGACCTGGCGAGCCGGCCGTCGGTCATCGCCAGCGTTATACCGATGAGCAGATCGCGCGGCGTGCCGTATCGCGACCGGAGCGGCCCGGAGTCGTTCGTGGCGACGATGCCGCCGATCGTCGCCTCGTCGAACGGCGAATCGATCGGAAGCCACTGACCTTCCCTCGCCAGCTCCTGGTTGACCTCGCGCAGCGTGGCACCTGCCTGCACGGTGGCCGTGAGATCGCCGTGCCGGTGTGCAATCACGCGATTCAACCGCGACGTCACCAGGAGGAGGTCGAGTGCGGCGGGCACACGGCCCCACGCCAGCTTGGTGCCGCCGCCGCGAATCACCGTACGAAGACCGTGGCGCGACGCCGCGGCCAGCACGCGGCCCACGTCCTCGGGGGTTGACGGCTCGATCACAGTGCGCGGGAGGACGCCGTCGATCGCATCGTCGGCCGTTCCGGAACGAACGGCTCCGAACTGCGCGAGCTCGTCGTGGCTCACAGAATGAGTCGCAGCCATCAGAGGCGTTCGCCGAGGCCCGCTTTTTCGACAGGATGCTGGCGGTAAGGGCCGGGCACTTCGCCGCAGAGCCGAGGGGTCGGCAGCACCTTGCCGGGATTGCAGAGGCGCTTCGGATCGAACGCGTCGCGCACGCGCTGCATGACGTCGAGGTCGTCGGCGCTGAACATCCGCGGCATGTAGTCCTTCTTGTCGGCGCCAACTCCGTGCTCGCCGGTGATCGAACCGCCCGCTTCCACGCAGTAGGTCAGGATCTCGCCGGCCACCTCCTCGGCGACCGCGGATTGGCCCGGAATCCGCTCGTCGTAGCAGATCAGCGGATGGAGATTCCCGTCGCCGGCGTGGAACACGTTGCCGATGCGAAGTCCCGCGCGCTCACCGAGCGACCGGATGCGCTCGAGAACGTCAGGAAGCCTGGTCCGCGGCACGACCCCGTCCTGGACGTAGTAGTTCGGCGAGACACGTCCCATTGCCGCGAAGGCCGCCTTGCGGCCGCGCCAGATTCGCGCCCGCTGCTGCTCGTCCTGCGCGACCTCGACGGTCCTGGCACCGGCCTGACGCGAGATCTGTTCGACCACTCGAAAGAGTTCCCGAACCTCCACGGCTGGTCCGTCGAGCTCCACGATGAGAATGGTGTCCGCGGGCGGAAAGTTCGGTTTGACGGCGGCCTCGGCCGCCTGAATCGCGAGAGTATCCATCATCTCCACCGCGGCAGGGATGATGCCGGCGGAGATGATCGCGGAAACGGCCGCGCCGCCGTCGCGGATGGTGTCGAAGGCGGCGAGCAGCGTCTGAACGCTTTCCGGCTTCCGCAGAATCCTGACCACCACCTTCGTCACGACGGCGAGCGTCCCTTCCGATCCCACGAGCAGTGCGAGCAGGTCGGGCCCTGGCGGGTCGGCAGTCGCCGACCCGATCGTCACCAGCTCGCCATCCGGGAGCACCGCTTCGACCGCGAGCACGTGATGGACGGTGAACCCGTACTTCAGACAGTGCGCGCCACCAGAGTTCTCCGCCACGTTGCCGCCAATCGAGCAGACCTGCTGACTGGATGGATCAGGAGCGTAGTAGTAACCGTACGGTGCGACCTGTCTCGTGATCTCGAGGTTGGTGACACCGGGCTCCACGGTCACACGCCGGTTTGGGATATCCACTTCCAGCACGCGATTGAGCTTCGCGAGGCTGATGACCACGCCACCGGGTACCGGCAAGGCTCCGCCCGAAAGCCCGGTCCCGTGACCGCGCGCCACGAACGGGATGCCTTCGCGGACACACAGGCGAACCGCGGCCTGCACCTCGGCTGCCGACCCCGGGAGCACGACGAGCGCCGGCGTCTCCCGGAGATGGGCCAGCGCATCGCATTCGTACGTCAGCAGTTGCAGCGGTTCGTGCAGGACCGCGGCCTCACCGCAGATTCGGCGGAATTCGCCGACGATCGCCTCGTTCATCTGGAGGGCAATGTTACTATCGCGCCGCGTGCTGGGTCATAATGTCAGGCACAGCTCGTGAGATTACGCCTCGACTACGGCACCAGCGGACTCGATGTCGATCTGCCTGACGACCGCGTCACCGTGATCGAGCCGATGCCGCGTCCGGCGGCGCCCGATTCACGCGAGACGCTCATGCGCGCGATTCGCGCGCCGATCGACCGGCCGCCGCTCCGCGAGCTCTGGAAGCCCGGCCGCCGCGTGGCCATCTCGGTCTGCGACATTACGCGCGCACAGCCGCGCCGCGAGACCATCGAGGCGCTCTTCTCAGAGATGCCAGGCGTGCGGCACGAGGACGTCACCATCCTGATCGCCACCGGCACGCATCGCGTCAACACGCCCCAGGAGCTCGAGCGGATGCTCGGACCCGAGCTGGCCCGCTGCTGCCGAGTGGTCAATCACGACGCGCGCGACGCATCTGTACTGACGCGCGTCGGCACCACGACGACCGGCGTCCCGGTCTATCTCAATCGCGAGTGGGTGGACGCCGACTTCCGGATTACCACCGGGTTCGTCGAACCGCACTTCTTCGCCGGCTTCAGCGGCGGGCCGAAAATGGTCGCACCGGGTCTCGCCGGGCTCGAAACGGTGATGACCCTGCACGACGCGCACCGTATCGGGCACCCCAGGGCCACCTGGGGCATCACCGACGGCAACCCGGTGCACGACGATGTCCGCGAGATCGCGCGCATGCTTCCGGTGGACTTCGCCGTCGACGTCACGCTCAATCGCGAGCAGAAGATCACGGCGGCCTTCGCCGGCGAGATTCTCGCCGAGCACCGGCGGGCCTGCGCATACGCGAAAGACACCGCAATGCGAGCCGTGCCGGCGCCATTCGACGTGGTGCTGACGACCAACTCCGGCTACCCGCTCGATCAGAACCTGTATCAGGCGGTCAAGGGGATGTCGGCAGCCGCGAAGATCGTGAAGACGCAGGGGACCATCGTCTGCGCGGCCGAGTGCCGCGACGGTCTGCCGAGTCACGGGAGCTACGGCCAGGTGCTGGCGTCGCAACCGAGCCCCGAACGGCTGCTGTCGATGATCACGGCGCCCGGCTACTCCGTGCCGGATCAGTGGCAGGTCCAGGTGCAGGCACAGATCCAGATGAAGGCCGCTGTCCTCGTCAAGACAGACGGCCTCGGTCCTGCCGACGTCCGCGCTGCGCATTTCGAGCCGGTCGACGATGTGGAGTCGGCCGTCCGCGATGCCCTGGAACGCGCCGGCTCGTCCGCCACCCTCTGTGTGCTGCCGCAAGGCCCGCAGACCATTCCATATCTCGCCTCGGAGGGTTGAGCACAGTGAAAAGAGCCGCGCTCCTCGGAGCGGTCGCCCTGCTCGCCGCCTGCGCAGCGCGGCCGAGTTTCAAGGCCCGGACCACAGGTCGCGACGTCGTGCTGTCCATCGTCACCTGGAACGTGAACAAGGGTGCGGGGCAACTCGCCCGTTTCACCGACGACTTCGTCGCCGGACGTCTGACGCCGACGCCGGTGCGCAACTTCATGATCCTGCTCCAGGAGACGATCGACGGCAACGACACCGACGCGGTCGCTTTGGCGCGAACGCGAAACCTGCACTCCTATTACGACCCCGTCCTCCCCACCGAACGAGGGATGTCGGGAAACGCCATCATCTCGACGCTGCCGCTGGCCGACATCCGATCCATTCCGCTCCCGGAGAGCCGGCACACGCGCAAGGCGCTCGCCGCGACAATCGAGCTCGATGGGTTGAAGCTGTTCGCCATCTGCGCCCACCTGGAGAATCGGGCACGGTGGCTCAACACCTTCGGCCTTTTCAGCGATTCGATCCGGAAGCGACAGGCCAAGGTCCTGCTGGCGGCGGTTCCAACCGGGCACGGCTTTCTCGGCGGCGACTTCAACACCTGGTTCGGTCCAACCGAACCGGCGCTCAAGGACATCCGCAAGCGATTCAACTCAACTCCTCACGAAGGTCCGGAACCAACCTACGAAGAGCACCTCGTGCTCGATCACCTGTTCTTCGATCTCCCCGACCGGTGGGAGGCCGTTCGCGAAGTCGTCAAGGATCGCTACGGCTCGGACCACCATCCCGTCGTCGCGCTCATTCTCCAGAGGCATCCTTCGTAGTCCGGCCGCGATGTTGGCGGGAAGCCTGCCTCGCCTTTTCCGCCATTTCCAGGTAGGTCGCCCTGATGGCCTCGAGCTCCTCCTCTTCGAGCTCCTCGAGGTCGAGCAGTTCGTTCCTGGCGTGGCCGACGGCGCGAATCAGTTCGTCGAGCTTGATCTGCGTCGCCTCCGAATCACGATTCTGAGTCGCCTGAATGAGGAAGACCATCAGGAAGGTAATGATGGTCGTGCCGGTATTGATGATGAGCTGCCAGGTGTCGCTGAAGCCGAAGAGCGGCCCGGTGATCAGCCAGGTGAGAATGACGACCGCAGCGGCAAGGAACGCCGCCGGACGTCCGGAGAGCTGCGCGGTGCGTTTGGCAAAGCGGGTGAACCAGGTCTTGGGCTTCGTCGGGCGCATCAGCTCAATGCGTCATCGCGTGCAGGAGCACGTCGATGCCGAGAGCGTAGCCCGCGGGGGAGAACTGGAAGAAGAAGCCGGGGTCCTCGCCTTCGCGCTCCCATGAGTCGGCAACATCGGTGTTGTGCGTCATCAAGACCATGATGCGGCGTTTGGAATCGCGTATCGCGCGGAGGTGTACCTCTTCGCTGTCGGGGCCGCGCTCCGAGGTGTAGCCGCCGTTGCGGCGCCAGAACTGGATGTTGGTAATCTGCGGTACGTGATCGACAGTGAACATCGTGCGCAGCATCGGATCTTCGATGCTCACATCGTCTATCTGGTAATCGGGCGGCGGCAGCACCCGCTCGATCTCGCCGGCCCAATGCTCCCACGCGGCGGTACCCCAGAAGTCGTCGAACCACATGAACCCGCCCTTCTCCAGGTAGGTGCGGAGGTGCGCGACTTCTTTGTCGTCGAAGCCGATGGTGCCGGCGTCTGAGGCCACCACGATCGGACAGTTGAACAGCGTGTCATCGGTCGCACGCACCACGTAGTAGTTCGGCGTGCCGTCCTGGTCTCGGCTCACGCGTGTCTTCGTGAGCTCGGAGAACCGCGTGGTCAGGTTGATTTCCGCGTAGGGGTAATCCGTCTGCCAGCCGATTCCCGACTCCTCGGCCCGCACGCGCGTATAGGCAAGCCTGCAGATCACGAACGACGAGTCCGGCATCTCGCGCGGCGCGAAGCGCGGCCCGAGGCTGCCCTCCCGGAAGAAACGCTGTGCGTACGCGGCACCGCCGACCAGGCTGGCAATCGCCCCGATGATCATGACGCGGGCGGCGGCTCCCCGTCCCATGAGCGCAGATTAACGCGAAACCTGCCGCCCCGGCGACTGAAATTCGCGTTGACGGGAAGGGCACTCACCGCGGGTGAACGGCGGACATTGCAGGCTCCACACACAAACGAGCCTCGGCTTCTAACCTGTCGACATCTTCGACGCATCATCGGCGCGAAACAGCTCCGCTACCTGCGGCTTCACGACTTTTCCCATCGCATTGCGCGGGAGCGCGTCGACCGAGGTCAGCGCCCTCGGAATCTTGTAGGGCGCCAGCTGCGGCTTCGCCCACTGCTGCAGGTCCTGAAGCGTGACCGTGGCCCCCGGACGGAGTTCGACGGCAAGCGCGACACGCTCTCCCCATTCAGGGTCGTCTACGCCGACGACGGCGCACTCGGCAATCGCCGGGTGTGCGCGCAGGACCGCTTCGATCTCGAGGGCCGACACCTTGAACCCGCCGGTCTTGATGATGTCGACGCTCGTCCGGCCGAGCAGGCGGTACGAACCGTCCTCGACGACCGCCACGTCCCCCGTCCGAAACCATCCATCGCGGAACGCCGCCCTCGTCTCGTCCGGCCGCTGCCAGTACTCCGAGAAGACCGACGGCCCGCGCACCTCGAGCTCCCCGGCCGTACCATCCGCGACCGCAGCACCGCCTTCGTCTACCAGCCGGACCTCGACACCTGGCAGCGGCGTACCGACGAATCCCGGACGGCGAACGCCCGAGAGCGGGTTCGCAAGAGCCATCCCGATCTCCGTCATGCCGTAACGCTCGAGGAGCACGTGCCCACTGATCTCGCGCCAGCGCTCGAGTGTCTGTACCGGCAGCGCGGCCGAGCCGGACATCATCAGCCTGAGCTGACGGACGCCATCCGACCGCCGCCGCCGCTCCTCGGCGGAAGCCGCGTCCCACGACGCGATCAGCCGGTGATACATCGTCGGGACGGCGGTGAACACCGTGATCTTCCCCGATGCCAGCCGGTCCCAGATGGCCTCGGTTTCGAACGGGCGGATCTCACAGGTGGCGCGCACGGCGAGCGCCGACCCCAGTCCGTTGATGATGCCGTGCACATGATGGAGCGGCAGCGCGAGCAGCAGCCGATCGGCTGGCGTCCACTCCCAGGCGCCGACGAGCGACGCAATCTGGGCACCGATGGTGGCGTGGTTGCTGACGACGCCTTTCGGACGGCCGGTCGTACCGCTGGTATAGACGATCATGGCCCTCCGGCTCGCACCGATGTGCGCCGGGACGGCGGCGGGCGCCGCTTGCAGCGCGTCGGCCGAGAGGAGGAAGCGTGCGCCGGCACCGTGAGCGAGCGGCTCGAGGGCGCCAGCCGCCGCAGCATCCGCGATCACGACGCTCGCCCCGGAGTCGCGGATCACGTAGTCGAGCTCGGCTGGGGGGTGCGTCACAGCCAGCGGAACGGCCACGCCACCGGCTCGCCAAATCCCGCGCTGAATCGCAGGATAGGCACAGCCAGGCGTCACCAGGAAGGCCACGCGCGCTTCCTCGAGATCGTCGCGGCCTTCGAGCAGCGCCGATGCCACGCGGCGCGATGCCGAGTCGAGGTCGGAATAATTGAAGATGCCGTCACGTCCGATGACGGCGAGTCCGTGGGCCATTGGCAAGCACTATATGATCGCTCGGATCGCTTGGGAGAGACACTGTGCCGCTCATCGAACCGGGAAAGAAAGCGCCTGCCTTCGCCTTGAAAGACCAGAACGGAACGTTGCACCGGCTGTCGGACTACGCCGGCCGTCCGCTGGTGCTCTACTTCTACCCGAAGGACGACACGCCCGGCTGCACGCAGGAAGCCTGCGACTTCGAAACGCAGCTGCCGGCCTTCAAATCGGCGAAGGCGGCGGTGCTGGGTGTGAGCATCCTCGACGAGAAGAGCAAAGCACGGTTCGCCAGCAAACATGGCGTGACCTTTCCGTTGCTCGCCGATGCCGACCACGAGGTTGCGGAGAAGTACGGCGTGTGGCAGGAGAAAGCACGCTACGGACGGAAGTACATGGGGGTTGTCCGCACGACGTACCTGATCGGCACGGACGGAAAGGTCGTGCGGCGCTGGGACAAGGTCAACGTCGATGGCCACGCCGACGAGGTGAGCGAAGCCATCGCGTGAGAGTCACAGGCAGCCAGCTCTCACCCCTCGGGGAGCCGCTCAGTCGCTCGCCGGCGTATCGCCCTTGCCGAGGCGCTGCCGCGCCTTGTCCACGTCGCGGTGAAAGACGAACAGGCGGTCGGCGTTCCCCTCCGGATCGGTGAAGTCGTACTGCTTGCCGCTCCGCAGCTTCACCCGCAGCGTCTTCTGAAGATAGTCGACTTCGAATTTCTCCAGGTCGTTCAGTCCCGCCATGAACCCGTCTTCCTTGTTGGACGTCTCATAGCGCAACCCCTGAGGCGTGCCGGTGAGCTGCCCCGAGCACGACCCGAGGCGATGCTTGTGAACGACGGCCAGCGACGCGTCGAGGCGAACCTCGCGGAGGCGGACGGTGATGTCGCGCGGGCCCGGCGTCACCTCGATGGTCTCCGCAACCCCATCGAGGCCTTCGGCCGACACGTTGAGGCGATGCGTGCCAGGCGTGACCGAGGTGGTGAGCGGAACACGCCCGACGAACGTTCGGTCGATGAAGACCTGCGCGCCGGCGACGTCGCTGTCGATGTGCAGGATGCCGGCAGACGGGTCCGCCGCCTCGGCAGGCGCCGGCGGCTCCGGCTCGGCGCTCACACGACGATCCGGCCGCGGCTCGGCCTTCGGAGCGGCCGGCGCGGCCGGCGAGGGACTCGGACGCGCCGGCGCCGGCTCAGGTGAGGCCGGCGCCGTGGCGACAACCGACTCGTTCGCCGCCGGCTGGTGCCGGACGAGCACGAAGAAGGCGGCACCCGTGACGAGCGCAGCGCAGGCGACCGCAATCAACAGGACGGTACGATTCACGAATCCACTATAGGACAGAACGACTCGAACCCACCTCCGCCGCGGCATGGCGGCAAACAATCCGAACCCACCTCCGCCAAGGCAACGGCGGGCAAGCGGTCCGAACGATCCGAACGATCCGAACGATCTTAAGCAAACCTTACGTGCAGATGATTGTCGTGACCGGCAAACGGCTTGGTGAGGCCGTCGCCGACAAGCAGCGCATCGTTGAAGAGGATGGCCACGCGTGGAAACAGCCGCCGGATCAGCACCACGAGCTCTCGCGTCAGCGCATGATCGTACGCGGGGTCGCTGATGTTCGTGGCGCCCGGCGCTCCTCCATGCCGGAAGGGCCGGAGATCGACATCGCGGCCGTCCTTGTGCGCCGAATGCGGCGGAAACGCGCCGCCCCCCTTTCGACTGATGTCACCGACGAAGATCGGAAAGACGTGCGTCTCGGCCCACGCGGCGCCAAGCGTCTGGATGGCGAGCACGGTCGACGCCAGTCCGAATTGATCGGCGCCCCCAGGCTCGCGATTGAAAGTCGCAAAGCCGCGGCCAGCCGCCGGCAGCACCGTGTCCACCGCCGAACCACTCGTGGGCACGAGCGGCGACGCCGGTGGCACTGCCGTCAGCAGCGCCCGGTAGGTGGCGACGCTCAGCACACCACTCGGGTCGAGACCCTGTTGCGCCTGAAACTGGCGCAGCGCGTCCTCGGTGAGGCTGTCGAACGTGCCGGCTGCCGCAGCAGCTTGTGCGTTCGTGAGGTTGCCGAGCCGGACCAGCCGCTGCTGGAGGCTGCTGACCGCCGGCCCCACGCTGCCGCGACTCAGTCCGTCGTTGAGCTGCCGGATCACCCGGCGGCTCTCGACTTCGCAGACGGCGTTCGCAATCAGGCCGTTGGCCGACTGAAAGTCCTTGAGCGCCCGCTCGGTGCGCGGTCCGAACACGCCCGGGCCGCCCGCCTTTTCTTCCGCACGAAGGTGCCCCAACGCAATCAGTTCGTCCTGGAGCGCTTCGACTTCGGGCCCTGTCGATCCGCGCCGGAGGATCTCGCCAGACCCTCCACCCGCCGAGGTCAACAGCTCACGCACCTTGAAGGATGCGTCGAAGACGGTGATCCGTCCATCGCCGTCGATGTCGAGACCGCGGTTCTGAGTGAACGCCACGCTGGGGCGCTCGAAGAGCACGAAGCCGCTGCCCTTGCCCACGGCTTTCGGCAGCAGCACCGCCATGTATGTGTCTTCAATCGTCGTGAGGCGGCCCTTGAACGGCCGAAAGTACTTCTCCACGAAGTCGAGCTGCGCTTCCGCCGTCATGGCGGCAAGGGCCGACGTCGTCGTGCCGAGCGCGCGCGCCGTCACCGGCATGAACTGAATGAGACCGACTGCACCGCTGCCTGCGGCGTTGAGAATCGAGGGGCTGAACGTGCCGGCAGACTCGAAGCTCATCACCGCCAGCATGAAATTCGGGTTCACCTCGAGGCGGCCGGCAATCTGCAGGACCTTGTGGCGAAACGCCGGCGTGGTCTTTTCGACGCCGCGGATCGGAAGCAGCGCAAACCGTTCGGCACCAGCGGTTCCAGCGGCCGCGGCGCGGGCCCGTGCGGTCACGGCGGAAGCGGACCGCGCTCGACCTGCCACAGCGATGCCTCGCGACCGGCTCGATGTAAGACGTCGCGTGACTGCTCGTTTCCTGCTCCGCGGACCTGACCGTTTCCGTTTCGTCGGCATTCGAGCTCCTCGGACTCCGAGTTGGTAGTCACACCGTCACGGCGCGGCGAATCTCCGGCACCTCGACGATCCGGATCGCGCCTGGCGCCGGCGGATGCTCCACGGCGGCCACGAGCGCCGCCACCATCTGGGCGAGCGTCACGAGCCCGAGACGCTCGGCGCCTGCCCGAAGCGACGGCACGAGTCGAGCCGCCGCGTAGATCGGCACCAGCGCGATCGGCCAGCGGTGCCCGGGACCAAGCACATACCACGGCCTGAGGATGGTTGCCGTCAGGCCCGCCGATCGGATTGCCGCCTCTCCTGCCGAGCGCACCTCGACGTACGCCCGCATCAGCGGCGCCGGGTGCGCCACGCTGACATAGACCAGCTGCAACGCGCCGCGGCTCCGCGCCGCGTGAACGGCGGCGTTGATCGATGGAGCATCCACACGCTGGAACTCGGCGGCTTTGGATGGCGACGGGTGCGGTGTGCCGACCAGTTGGACGATCGTGTCACCCGGCCGGACCGCCGCGGAGTACGAGCCGGGTTCGAGCGCGTCGCCCAGCACTGTCGCTGCACCGGCTGGCACCCTGCTCACCGAGGCTGCTCGCGTGAGCACGCGCACGTCGTGCTTCCTCGCCACGAGGACCGTGACGAGGGCCCGGCCCACGTAGCCGGTCCCTCCCGCGACCAGCACCGACGGCATCAGCTAGCGCTCCAGCGCAACAGCGTCACAGAAACGCGTTCAGCTTGCATCGACGATTGTTTCCGCACGATAGTGGCGGTTTCGGAAGATGCGTGACAGCTGACACACACGACGTGCAGATAAGCGAGAGGTTTGACACATGTCGAAAGCAAAGAGCGCCGTGCCAGAGGGCCTTCACACCATCACGCCGCACCTGACCCTGGACAATGCGGCACAGACGATTGACTGGTACAAGAAAGCGCTGGGCGCCGAGGAATTGCGCCGCAGTGCCGGTCCCGACGGCAAGATCTTGCACGCCGAGCTGAAGATCGGCAACTCGCACTTCATGCTCAACGATGTTATGGGGGGCGGGAAAGGGCCGAAGGCTTATGGCGGTTCGCCGGCGTCGTTCTGGATATACGTGGACGACTGCGACACCCTCTTCAATCGGGCAGTTGGCGCGGGTGCCACGGTGCAGATGCCGCTCGACAATCAGTTCTGGGGAGACCGGGCCGGCGCCTTCGCCGATCCCGAGGGCATCAGCTGGTGGGTCGCCACGCGGAAGGAGGACCTCACCACCGCGGAGATACAAGAGCGTTTCGCCGAATTCATGAAACAGCTGTCGCAGGCGACGCCGTAGCGCGAGAGACACGGACTCCGGGCTCGGAGCCCGGGCCTTTACAGCACCCGAATCCGAAGCCTGGAGCCTCGGAGCACCGAGCGGTGTAGACTTGTGCCCGTGTCCGGCGTCTCCTGGAAGCCGTGGCGTGTGGCGCTTGCGGTGGTGGTCCTCGCGGCCCTCGCCACTCAGGTCGAAGCGCAGCGCCGACGCTCCTTCGGGGGCGCCAGGATCGCCACCGCCGACGACTTCGACGGCCGCTTCCACTTTTGCCGCGTGGTGTTCGACGGCGGCAGCTGGAGCGTCGACTGGCCGCGCGCCGATATCAATCTGTCTATCAGGCTCTCGGAGCTCACCAAGACGACGGTCAGCCAGAGCGACGGCGGCGAGCCGAATCATCTGCTGGTGCGGCTCACCGACCCCGAGATGTTCAGCTGCCCGTTCATCATGATGACCGAGGTCGGGAGGGCCTATTTCTCCCCTGAGGAGGCGGCGCGCCTGCGTGACTACCTGCTGAAGGGCGGCTTCCTCTGGGCCGACGACTTCTGGGGCACCGATGCCTGGGAGTGGTGGGAAGAGCAGTTCAGCCAGGTGCTGCCGCCCCAGGACTACCCAATCGTCGATCTCGACCCGAGTCATCCGTTGTTCCGGTCGCACTTCGTCGTCAAACAGGCGCCGCAGATCGCATCGATCAATTTCTGGTACGGGAACAACGGCAGCACTTCCGAGCGCGGTGCCGACAGCGCCGAGGTGCACGTCCGCGCGGTCCTGAACCGTCAGGGGCAGATCATGGCGCTCATGACGCACAACACCGACTTCGGTGACTCCTTCGAGCGCGAGGGCGACGACCCCACCTACTTCCTGAACTTCTCGGTGCCTGGCTACGCCTTCGGCATCAACACGCTCCTATACGCCATGACGCACTAGGCGGACTGCCTTCGCAGCCCGTCAGAGCCTCACACGGCCTGCTAGGCATAAGATAGGAACGTGCTCTCGATGCGCTTCCATCGGCCGTCCCGGCGGCGGCACTGGGCTCTGCTGGCGGCCGTCGGTCTGGCTCTGCTGGCCCTGGCCCCGCAGCTCGAAGCACAGCTGCGCCGCGGCATCCGCAGCTTTGGGAGTACCCGTGTCGCACGGGAAGACGACTTCGATGGCCGATTCCACTTCTGCCGCATCGCCTTCCGTAACGGCCTCGGCGGCGACATCGAGAGCGGCAGCTGGGAGGTCGACTGGCCACGCGCCGACATCAACCTCTCCATCCGGCTCTCGGAGCTGACGAAGACCCCGGTCAGCATGGACGAGGACCGCCAGCCGAACAATCTCCTGCTGCAGCTCACCTCGCCGGAGATCTTCAACTGTCCTTTCATCATGATGACCGAGGTCGGCGCGGCCGATCTGAGCGACCAGGAGATCGCGAACCTGCGCCTGTACCTGCTCAAGGGCGGCTTCCTGTGGGCCGACGACTTCTGGGGCACCGATGCCTGGGAGTGGTGGGAGTCGGTGATGCACAAGGTGCTGCCACCCGACCAGTACCCGATCATCATGCTGACGCCCGACCACCCGTTGTTCAGGGCGCAGTTCGTGGTCAAGGACACGCCGCAGATCGCCAACATCCTGCACTGGTCGCGTTACGGTGACGGCATGGAGCGCGGCAACGACAGCCCGCGCGCCGATACGCGCGCCGTGCTCGACAGTCACGGCCGCATCATGGCGTTGATGACGCACAACACCGACTTCGGCGACTCCTTCGAGCGCGAAGCGGATGACCCGGCCTACTTCCTCCAGAACTCGGTGCCCGGGTACGCCTTCGGCATCAACGCGCTCCTCTACGCGATGACCCATTAGCGAGACGCAGGCGCCTCTGTTTCCTCCGCCCTGCGAAGTCCTTCATCGCGCCTGGTCTGAGGCGGAGCCGCGCCGGGACTAAGATAGAACCGTGCTCGGGCTGTCCACTCATCGCCGGATGGGCCTGCTCGCCGTACTGCTGGCGATGGCGATTGCCACCACCCTCCACGGACAGCGTCGGGGGTTCGGCCTCAGCGCGCGCATGGCAACCGACGACGACTATGACGGCCGCTTTCAGTTCTGCCGCGTCTGGTTTCAGAGCGGCTTCAACGGCGACCCGGGCGCCGGCGGCTGGAGCGCCGACTGGCCACGCGCCGACATCAACCTCTCAATCCGCCTGTCGGAGCTGACGAAGACCACGGTCGGCCGCCTGCCGTCCGGCCAGACGCACAACGTGGTGATCCGACTCACCTCACCTGAGCTCTTCAACTGTCCGTTCATCATGATGACCGAGGTGGGTGCGTCGGAGCTCAACTCCCGGGAGGTCACGCACCTGCGCGAGTATCTCCTGAAGGGCGGCTTCCTCTGGGTCGACGACTTCTGGGGCAGCGAGGCCTGGGACTGGTGGGAACGCCAGCTGCGCAAGGTGCTGCCCGCCGCCGAGTATCCGATCGTCGATCTCCATCCCGATCATCCGCTCTATCGCTCGCAGTTCGTGGTCAAGGCGACGCCGCAAATCGCGAACATCGGCTTCTGGGCGCGAAGTGGCGGCGGCACCTCCGAACGTGACGAGGACAGCGCCATCGTCGACACACGCGCCATCCTCGATAGGCACGACAACATCATGCTGCTGATGACGCACAACACCGACCTCGGCGACTCATTCGAGCGGGAAGCCGACGACCCGGAGTACTTCTCGCGTATGTCGGTGCCCGGGTACGCGTTCGGCATCAACGCGCTGCTATATGCGATGACGCACTAGACCCAGAGCTGACTTGTGTTGAGGATGCGAATCCCTGTGGAGACGACCGACCAAACTCGCCTGACCGCGCGAGAAGGCTGTGGGGATCAGCGAGCTCACGGAGCTCGCGTCCAGCGGTCCCCGACGCCCTCGCAGCGCGGTCCGGTCGCCGGAACCGGGATTCGCATCCTCAACACCAGTGAGCTCTGGGTTTAGGACAGAAGACAGAATTCAGAAGGAAGAAGGAAGAAGAGAGCGGCCGTCAGTCGTCCGCCTGATCATCCCTGCTGCGGCGACGGGCCCTCAGATCGGCGAGCACCAGCCGTGCGCCCACGATGGTGCAGACGATCAGGATGAACGCGGGAAACAGCTCGAAGAAGAGAATCTACGTCCCCTTTTCTGCGCTTCCAGGATACGGTCCTTCGAAGACCAGCTCGGCCAGCGGCCGCCGGCCGTTCGGCGTCTCGCGCGCCTGCAGCGCTTCGGGAAGGTCCGACGTTGGCCCAGGCCTTCCCACGGCGCCCATCGCCTCCACCCTGAAGTCGTCGGGAATCCGCAGCGATACGCGAGCCCGCTCGTAATCGAACCCCTGCATTCCGTGCACGACGAGACCGTTCATTGCGCCCTGCAGGGCAAAGTTCTCCCAGGCCGCTCCGGTGACGAACGAGTGCGTGACCGCCGGCCGCCCGGTACGCGGGTTGGTCGTCGTCGACATGAAGAGGACGAGCGCCGCCGCGTTCCGGCACCACACCTTGTTGCTGTCGACGAGCAGATCGAAGAAGAGCGGCCAGTGCTCCGTGTCGCGGTGCGCGTAGAGCATCCGCCACGGCTGGACGTTGGAAGGCGACGGCGCCCAGCGCGCCGCCTCGAAGAGGCGCATCAGCTCGCTCGTGTCGATCGGCTCGCCGGTCATCGCCCGCGGCGACCAGCGGTCGAGGAAAATGGGTGAGATGGGATGATCGGGAACCCTCAGGTCGCTCCCTTTGATCACCCTCAATACCCCAACTTGATCACGCCGGTCTGCATGCCGTTCACGGTGCCCTTCTCGAGCCACTCGAGCGAGGCGCGGAACAGCAGTGTGTGGGCGCCCTTCTCCCACATGGCGTTGTGCGACGCGCAGCCGAGATCGACCATCACTTTCTGCGGAGAGCCGAGGTCGGCGTGTAGATCGCGAACCCGCGCCGGATCGACCTGCTTGTCGTGAACGCCGGCCACCATCAGCGCCGGTGTCTGCATCTTGGCCACCACCGCCGAGTTCCAGCCCCACGTCGTCGTCTGCGGGGCGCGACGAACGCCAGGTCCCCATGTCGCGCCGACGGGATCGGACGCGAGCATCTCCGACCAGAGGTTCTCCGCAACGGCGGGGTCGTACTGCCCGGGGCATCCGACCTGCCGGTCCCAGTTGGCGAGGAACTCGGCGCGTGATTGCGTGTTGAAGACCGTGCCCGGCGCCGGCAGCTTCGCCGGCGCCTCGGCGGCCGACATGCGACCGTAGGCGGGCGCCAGCCAGACGATGCGGTTCACCTTGTCGGGGTGTTTGGCCGCGTAGCCGCCGGAACGCGGGCCGCCGAGCGACCAGGCCACGAGGCTCACCCTCTCGACGCGGCGCAGCGCCCGTATGTAGTCGACCGCCGCTCCCACGTCATCCCAATCGGAGCCGATGGTCGTCATCGCGCCGGGATATGACGCCGTACAGGGCGCCGGGATCAGCGACGGCACGAAGGCGGGCTGCCGGTCGGCTGCGAGGTTGCAGGGATCGCTCATCGCCGCCGGGCGCGTCGAGCGGCCGTAGCCGGTCATGTCCACCGAGAACACGTCGAACCCGGCGCGCGCCAGGTACGCCATCCAGCTGTAGTCCTCTGCGGGCACGTCGAACGACACCTCGGCGGGGGTACCGGCGCCGTGAACGAAGAGCACGACCCGATCGGTGAAGCTGCGCGCCCGCAGCGCCATGCCGGCCGCGACCCGCTCCCGAACGTACAACTGTGCCTGCTGCCCGGCGATGGCAGGCACGCTCGACTTGACGCGCAGATAGTGATCGACGGTGAGGATCTGCTGGCTGTCGTCGGCGAGAAGACGTGCCGGTGCGGCCGGTGAGGCAAGAACAGCGGCGACAGCGAGAATGAAGGCGAGCACACGCATGTAAGGTCTCCGGCTTTCGCAAAACCGAGCTTCCCGCCTCCGCTTCGCCGAACGGTCAAGCTCGGCTCGAAGGCGGGTCTAAAGACCCGCCTCCACGTCCTGACCGCCGGCATGCGCCGTCTTGATGTGCTCGCGCAGCAGGTCGCGCCCGAAGTCGCCCTTGAAATCGCGCCAGATCGAGTGCACGTGATTGCCGTCGTTCTGGGTGTTGTCGAATTCAATCAGGAACGTCGGCCCCTGCACGCGGTAGTAGTGCTTCTGACCCCGCTCGATCGGCCCGGCCCACGCGAACGCGACGTTCTCGATCCCGGCAGCCTTGATCTTCGCCAGACGATCGGCTGCCACGTCGGCGGTCATCAGCCCGGCATAGGCGTCGATCACCTTCATCAGCAGATCGCGCTGAGCCGCGGTCATTGCCTTCGCCTGCAATCCGCCGGGCGAGAGCGGATCGATGTTGAGTCTGTTGTTGGTCAGGATCTCGTTCGGCGCCGTCGCGTTGATGACAGCCGTGGTGCGCTGTGACGCGTCGAGCGCAGTGACGAGCGACCGGCCGGAGTCCTCCAGGACGCCGAGCACACGCTTGCCCTTCTCGGCGCCGTCGCGAACTTCGGCAGGATTGGAGCCGGCGAAGCTGGGAGTGCTGGCGATCGCCGCGCCGTTCACCACGCTGAAGTGCAGCGACACGTGATGCCCCTCGACGCGCCAGCCCCATGTGCCTTTGGCGTCGGGCGTGCCGAATACGGTGAACCGGTAGGCACTCGGATCGCGCGCCATCCGCACGCCGCCTTCGATGGCGCGCAGGATGTTCTCCAGCTGGATGATCGACGTGTACGTCTGATAGCCGCGATCGCTCAGCCCGGTCCGCAGCAGCGCGTGCGCCAGCTTCTGCTGCGCCTCGTTCATCGCTTTGAGCGGCAGGCCGTTACGTGGAAACGTCTCGTCGGGGATGAAGTTCCAGTGCATCCGCTCGTCGGACTCGAACGGGTAGGTCGCCTGCTTTCGCTGCTCGGGCGTCAGCGACCCGAGGAAAGCGGTGGCGGCGTTCGTCATCGCCGCCGAAGCGCGTTGCGCGGAGACGATCGCGCCTGCGGCACAGGCGGCGAGGAGTCCTGCTGCCACCGCGATGCGCCGAGATGGGAACCGGTTCATTCAGCACCTCGATTCACGTCAATTCCTCTTCCGGCCGAGCGAGTTGAAGATATCGTCGAGCGTGGCCAGGCGGTTCGGGTTCAGATTGTGCACCGAAAGGATCCGCTCCGGCTGAAGATTCAACCGGACGATGTTGTCGGCGAACACCCCTGTGCCGACGACAGGCGGATTCGGCACCGGGCCCGTAGCCTCGGTTGGCAGGTTGAACATGTCGGCATAGACGAGGATCCGCTCCTTCGGCAGATATCCCACCACGAGGCCGTCGGCATGCGGCAATCCCTTGATCACGTGGATCTCGAACGTGCGCGTGCTGTCCTGGAACACGCGCTTGTCGCCGGTGAATCCTTCGACGACCGGCTTCTTGCCCGACTTCGACAGCACATCGGGCGCCAGGGTCCGGGGCGCCGACATGGCACCGGTGATGTACGCCTTGTTGACCTCGGGCGTGACGATGGTGATGCCCTCGGCCACCACGGCGGGAAGCCCCTGGGTGTGATCGAGGTGGTGGTGCGAGATCACGCCGTAGCGGATCGGCTTGTTGGGAATGACCTTCTTCGTCTCCGCGATCACCTGGAGCGCGCGCATCTCGTTCTGCGGCCCCGGCTCGAAGAGCACGACGTGATCGCTGAACTCGACGGCGAGCGCGTTGTACGCGCCGTTGATCCGCCAGACGCCGTCGGCCAGCTTCTCGGAGGTCGGCGCCGGCGCGCCAGCGCCGGGACCCCCGGGGCCTCCCGGGCCGCCGCGTCCGGCCCCCGGAGCGCCGCCTGCCGGAGGAGCGCCAGCCGGAGGCGCGCCGCGGCCTGCCGCTGCCCCACCTGGAGCAGGCCCGCCCGGTCCGCCGCCGCGCGCCGGCGGTGTCATCAACTGCTGGAGGTTTGCAGGGTTGGCAAACGCACCGAGCACCTGGAAATCGAAAGTCGTTCGTCCCACCCGCTTCTGCTCGATGGTGGACGGGAACTTGATCCCGCCGTTGCCATCGCGGTACTCGGTGAACAGGTTCTCGATGTACATGTCACCGTAGAACGGATGGTCGAGCCAGGTATCCACCTTCTCGACCAGGTTCGTTTGCGGGTTGATGTAGCCGACCACCTTGTACGAGGCGCCCGACGGCGCTTTCTGGGTCGTCATCCAGGTGACTTCGGTGTAGCGCTTGCCGTTCACCGTCTGCGAGCGGGAGGTGGCGTTGTTGGCCATCGCCCCCTTGATGAACCCCCACGGCGTCGTCCAGATCTCGAGCTGCTGGGCCCATGCGTTGTTCGCCGGCGTGATGTTCTGGTTGAAGGCGCCCTGGGTGGCTGCGCCGCCGGTGACCGGGACAGCATAGGTGACAGCGGTGGCGCGCGACGCCGGCTGCGTGAAGTCGATGGTCCGGTCGTAGTCGTCGAGATTGCGCCGCGGCCAGGCAAGGTTGGCGTTGTTGTTCTGCCCGACGGTGTAGTCGGCAGCCACGCCGTAGTAGTGCACGGAGTTCAAACCGTCGACCCCCATCGCCTTCGACGCGTTGGCGAGCACCGTCTTGACGTCCTGCGCCATCGCCGGCGTCGTCGTCAGAGCCACCACGGCAATGGCAGCAAGCCACCTGCTCATACATCCTCCTCCAGACGGGACTGAGACTGGACTCTAGCGTTTCGGTTGCTCGAACGACAGATGCGTCGAGAAGTACGGCAGCACCTTTTCCTCGAGGCGCTGCGGAATGCGGTTGCCGTGGTCGCCTTCGTAGGTCTCGAAGGTGTGCGCGATGCGATATCGGGTGAGCGCCTCGTCGAGCAGGCGGTTGCTGCCGATCAGGCCGTCCTGCAGGCCGACGTCCATGGCGATCGCCTTGTACTTGCGCAGGTTCGGCACGTATTGATCGAGCATCGCCAGCGGCGAGTTGGCGGCCCACTTCGCCGCAACGGCCGGAACGACCTCGCCGTTCTTCGTCGGCAGATCCAGATAGAGCGGCGGGTTCGCCGGGTTCGGCGACCACGCGGCGGCGCGAACGAGCGTGTTCTGGGCGCCGCGATTGCCGCGCGCCTCTTCCAGCGTCTTGATCGCTTCGGCCGGCGACGGCTGACCGCCTCGCCCGCCGCGCACCGAGCCCTCGTTGAGACAGCATGAACTGAGCGCGTAGATGGCGACGAACACGTCGGGCCGCTTCATCGCGATGCGCATGGTGCCGTACCCGCCCATGGAGTGACCGGCGAGTCCGCGCGCCTCGCGCATCGGGATGGTCCGGTAGTTCTTGTCCATGTAGGACACGAGGTCCTCGGCGACGTAGCCCTCCCAGTCACCAGCGGTGATGGAATTCGAGTACATGCTGCCGCCGAACGCGTTCATGGCGTTCGGCATCACGAGGATCATTTCGCGCGCCGCGCCACTGGCGTAGTCGCGCTCGGCAATCGCCGGCAGGAAGCGCGGACCGCCGTTGTTGTTGAAGTAGCTGAGATCGGTGCCGGTATAGCCATGCAGCAGATACACCACCGGATACCGGCGGTTGCGATCAGTCGCGTAGCTTGGCGGCAGGTAGATCGAAACCTCGGGCGCTGGAGACTCGCCGAGCAGGTTGCCCTCGAGCGACTTGCCGTGCACCTTCACGCGTTCGAGCTTGCCCTTGAGCGTCACCGGCGGTCCGGCGGGCGCTGCCTGTGCCGCCGCGCCACCGGGCGGCGCCGGCGCCTGGGAAAACAGCGTTCCCGGCGCAAACGCCAGCGCGACGAAGACGCCGAGGGCCGTGATCGCCAGACGCGTCGAGCGAACAGGTGTCATGTGGACTCCTTGTGAAGCGTGCCGCTCCACCACCCTTCCCCGGTCAATACGGTGAAGTCCTGTTTGCCGTTGACCGCGTACGGGACGGGCCAGCACGTGCGTGACGCGATGAGAGTCTACGTCAAGCCGAGGCTGAAAGAACGATGGCGCACCGTGGCAGCTGTGCCTTACCGGCCGCCCCGGCTCTGGCGTCTGAGGCGCCGCAGAAACGTCAATGCCGAAGGACATTCAGCATTCGTCCAGGCGTTTCGCCGGGCTGCTGGGCATCCGGCAGCGTCAAGGCACTGTGATTTGCAGAGGCACCACGACGCGGCCCCAATGCAGCACCAGTTCGGCGGCCCGGCCGTCGACGACCGGAAAGTAGAAGGCCAGCGTTTCCATGTGCGGTCCCGGCCTTGGTGTGACGGTCAGCCGCAGCGCGTCCTCCCCCTCCGGGTAGGTCGCGGTTGCCGCGTCGTTGCGCCGGCTGAAGATCACCGTCCAGGCGTCTTCGCGCGGCTGCGCCCAGATGGAATAGCGCCCGGAGGCAATCGGCTGGCCGTTGATCTGCACGTCGGTGGAGAACCGGACGATGGCCGCGCGATCCGCGCCGGGGTTCCACATCTGACCCCAGGCGACGACGTCGCCAAACGGTTCGCGGCCACGGGCAACCGGCCGGTTGTACTCGATCGACACTACAGTGCGTCCGATTTGCTGCGTCACCGTGCCGCGTTGATTGGCGGGCGGTTCGCCGTTCCAGTACCACCAGTACCCGATCGCAGCGGCCACGCCCACCACGACGACGAGGATCGCTGCCGAGAACAGCTTCGTGCGAAGCGTCATGAGGGCAATATAATCGCTGACTCCTTGAGCGATATCCACAACAGAGGTTCATTCGCGGCAGAAGGTCCGGCTGAAGCCGGACCCCACACCGTGCGCGCGCGCCGGCTCCCGGGCCTGTACATCCAGGTACTGATCGGCATCGCGGTCGGGGCGCTCCTCGGCTTCGTGTCGCCGGAATATGGCGCAGCCATGAAGCCGCTCGGCGACGGCTTCATCAAGCTGGTGCGGATGTTGATCGCGCCGATCATCTTCACGACGGTCGTCGTCGGGATGGCGCAGACCGGCGCCATGAAGGAGATTGGACGGATCGGCGTTCGCGCCCTGATCTACTTCGAGGTCGTCTCGACCGTTGCGCTGGCGATCGGCTTGATCGTCGTCCGCACGGTGCGCCCCGGATCAGGGCTGGCCATCGATCCGGCCGCGATGGACCCGAGCGCCGTCGCGTCGTACACGACCGCGTCGAAGAACCTGTCCACGACCCAGTTCATCCTCAACATCATTCCCGACGCGATGCTGGGTGCGTTCACGAATGGCGAGATCCTGCAGGTATTGCTGGTATCGGTGCTGTTCGGCTTCGCAATGCTCAGCCTCGGACAGCCGGCGGCTCCCCTCGTCGACCTGTTCGCGACCGCCTCGAAGGTCCTCTTCCAGATCGTCGCCATCATCATGCGCCTGGCGCCGCTCGGCGCATTCGGTGCCATGGCGTTCACGGTCGGGCGCTACGGCATCGCCTCGCTGCTCACCCTCGGCAAGCTGATGGCGGCGGTGTATCTGACCTGTCTCGTCTTCGTGTTCGTGGTGCTCGGCACGATCGCCGCCGTTGCCGGCTTCAACCTGCTCAAGTTCCTCAGGTACATCGGCGAGGAAATCCTGATCGTGCTCGGAACCTCGTCGTCGGAATCCGTGCTGCCGCGGATCATGACCAAGCTCGAGCATCTCGGGTGCTCGCGGCCAGTCGTCGGGCTGGTGATTCCAACCGGCTACTCGTTCAACCTCGATGGCACCTCGATCTACATGACGATGGCGGCGATCTTCGTCGCGCAGGTCAGCGGCGTCGAGCTGTCGCTCGGGCAGGAGATCGGCATGTTGATGCTGCTGATGCTGACGTCGAAGGGCGCCGCCGCGGTCACCGGAAGCGGCTTCATCACGCTCGCCGCCACGCTGTCCGCGTTTCCAGCGGTGCCGCTCGGCGGATTGACGCTGCTGCTCGGCGTCGATCGCTTCATGTCGGAAGCGCGGGCGATCACCAATCTCATCGGCAACGCAGTTGCGACGATGGCGATCGCCCGATGGAACGGCGCGCTCGATCGCGAGCGCGCCACCAGGATTCTGAATGGGGAAGACGTTTTACCCGGAACGGCGGAGGAGGTCGCAGCAGGACGATCGTAGGCTCTGCTTCTTCCTTCTTTCCTTCTTCCTTCTTCCTTCTTACGATCTCACCCTCTTGCCGATTCGCAGCGACACCGCAAACGTGGTGCGCCGCTCGCGCTGCACGTTGGCGCTCGTGGTATACACGGCGCCGTCGACTCCAAACCCGCCGAAGTTCACGCCGATGCCACCCGCCGGCTGCCAGATCTCGTTGACGTAGAACACGCCGCCGCGCGGCTCGAACATCGCAAAGCGATACTCGGCGCCGGCCCGGAACACGGTGCCGCTGTAGCGCCCCTCATCGCCGGCGTAATCGGTGACCCGTTTGCCCGCCTGGGTCATCACCGTCCAGTGATCGGCGTGGTAGCCGACGCTGCCCGTGTATTCGACCGGCTGCTTCAACGTCACATCCGAGATCGTCGCGGTGGGCGACTCGGTGAAGTCGGAGCCCGTGAACAGGTTGCCGAGCGAATAGCTCACCGTTTCCACGTCCCGCCACTTGATCCGGTTGGCGATGCTGTTGACCCCGAACCCGTACTCCCAGCGGTTCATCAGGACGGCGGTGCCGAAATCCATCGCGTATCCGTCGCCGCGATCCGACAGCGTCCGTGAGACCACGATTGGCGACGGCAGCGCCGGATTCACGGTGAGCATCCCCGCATTGTCGGTGTCGAGGCGGATGCCGACGTTGCCTTCCTCGTAGCGGAAGCCGCGCAGGTAGTGATAGTCGAACGCCACGTAGATGCCATCACGGTCGCCCGATCCGAGGTTGTTGGGCAGCGCATATCGGCCGCGGTACCCGCCGGTCACCGCCAGGGCGGCCTCGCCTCGAACCTCGCTCGAGACCGGCAGCTGGGTATTCGGCAGATAAACGTTCGTGTCGCTCGAGAGCAGGCCGACGAGCTGTTCGTCGACAGCGAGCCCGCCGCGGAACGCGAAATACGGACCCGCGCCGACATAGACGCCATGCTTCGTCTTGCCCGATTTGTAAACGGGAATCGTCCCGCCGAAGCTCGGGTTGCCGAGGCCGTACGCCACCGGCTGCGTCACCGGCACGAAGCCACGGTACGTGTTCAGGTCGCGACTGAGCTCCGCGTTCCGGAGGGCATTCACGAACAGGACCGCCGAACCGCCGCCGTCGCGGCCGACGGTGTAGTGGAGCGGCGACGCTGCATATTCGATGCTGCGGACGAGATCGAACTCGTCGGAGCTCGGATCGAAGATGTCCGTGTCCTTCAGGATCTGGAAGAGGCCGAAGGGGAGGACGATCGTCCGGTGACCGCGCTCCTCCTCGATCATCTTCGAGGCGAGGTTCTGGTTCGTGCCGGCGCCTCCCATGGCGATCAGGCGGGCGTCGCCCGACCAGTTCTGGGCCATGGCTGGAGAGGCGGCGATACTCAGACCGGCCACCAGTCCGAACAGCCGAATACAAGAGGGGGCGTTCATACTCATCATTCTTACTCTTCGTCATCCGAGGGCGAACCCTTCAGTTCCTGCGCTCTTGCGGGAAACGGCGGGCAACCCGATCTCGGGGCTCGGGATCCGGGACTCGGGATCCGGGACTCAGGACCCGGGGCTCG
>DASUGH010000065.1:0-5910 GCA_036274155.1 Vicinamibacterales bacterium
TGGCGGGCGTGCACGTCGAGCCGCGGTTTGACCCGCTGCGCGGCGACAGGCGATATGGCGAGCTGTTGAAGAGATTGAGGCTGAGTTAACTCCCAATTCCCAACTCCCAACCTCCAAACCGCTCCGTTCAGAACGGCTTTGGGAGTTGGGAGTTGGAAGTTGGGAGTTGGAAGTTGGGAGTTGGAAGTTGGGAGTTGGGAGTTGATCCGGCTTCAAGCCGTAATGGCAGCCTGCCGATCCTTGTGGTACTTGGACAGCATGACGTTCGCCGCCGTGATCGTCGAGATCTCCTGCGACAGCAGCGCGAGCTTGTCCGCGCGAATCACGCTGTAGAACTCCTCGTCGCCAAGCGCGGTGTAGATCCGGTTGCCAACGCAGCCGAGGCTCGACGCGAGGCCGCTCTCGAGCGCGGCGGGAATTGCGGTGCAGGTCGGCCGTCCGAGCAGCGACACAGACTCGACACCGGTTCGCGTAGCTGCCTCATGCAACAACATCAGCCCGCCCGGCGTGCCCGTGACGATCACCGCATCCGGAGCAAGTGGCGTGCGCGCAAGCGGCGCGTAGACCGTCACCGCCGGGGTCTTGGCCAGGCGCGGGATCTGGGGTACCTCGGCCATGCGCAGATAGCCGATGTCCGACATGATCGACAACGTATCGTTCAGCTCGTGCTCGCGCTCTTTCGGCAGCGGGATATTGTGCGTATAGCTGCCGATCGGGCAGTTGTAGTGATCCTCAGGCGCCGTGTAGAAGACACGCCCCTCGGCCGCCAGCGACCAGAACGTGCACCCGGACGGCTGCGAGCCTGCGAGCCGCGCAACTCCATCGGGCGGCTGGTCCTGGAAGGCAACGGCCACCGGGCGGCGGGTGAGCTGGAGAGCATCGGTCAGGGTTCGTTCGAGGACGCCGTAATCAACCATAACGGAGCGATTATATGTTGGTGGGTCCGGCCGAGGCTCGGCGGCACCTGCCCTACAAATGCGAATTCTGGTTGTTGAGGACGAGCAGAAGGTTGCCGACGCCCTGCGCGAAGGGCTCGAGGCCGAAAAATACGAGGTCGTCGTCGAGCGAACCGGTGAGGCGGCGTTCTTTCGGGTAAACACCGAAACGTTCGACGCTGTGCTGCTGGATCTTGGATTGCCAGGGCGCGACGGCCTCGAAATCCTGCGTGCCATTCGAGCGCGTGAGATGCAAACCCCCGTGCTCGTGCTTACAGCGCGCGACTCGCTTCAGGATCGGGTGACCGGCCTCGACAGCGGCGCGGACGACTACCTCGTCAAACCGTTCGCGTTTGCGGAGCTGGTGGCGCGGATCCGGGCGCTCGTGCGGCGGGGGCGCTCGGCCGATTCGCCGCGTCTTGCGGCGGGCGACCTCGACGTCGATCTGATTTCCCGCAAGGTTACGCGCGGCGGCAAGCCGGTGGAGCTGACCGTTCGTGAGTTCGAGCTGCTCGTCTACCTCCTCAGGCATCAGGGCCAGGTGGTCCCCCGCGAAACGCTTGCGCGCGACGTGTGGCAGGAAACGGCGCGAACGACTCCGCTCGACAACGTCATCGACGTGCACATCGCCCGGCTGCGCAGGAAAGTGGACGCCGAACACCCGCTCAAGCTGATTCATACCGTGCGCGGCGTCGGCTTCATGCTGCGCGAAGGCGAGCCGTGAACGCTGCCGGCGCGCCGTCCGGCGGCGTGCCGCGCTGGGGCCGAACGCACGGAGTCCGCCTTCGGCTGACCCTCGCCTACGTCGTCGCCATGGTCGTGGTGCTCGGCGTCTACATGGGGGCGGTCTACATCTTCGTCAGCCGCTATGCGTCCGAGGCGCTCGATCGCCAGGTGCGGAGCGAGTTCGCGCTGACCTACGCCAACCTCTACATCAACGACTTTGGCGATTACATGCTGAACGAGCCCGAGCGCCTCGATCCGGATAATCCGCCGCCATGGATCCAGGTGTGGCGCGGCGATCGAACGGTCCTTGTCGCCAGCAATTCGGAAGCACGAGCCCGCCCGGTTCCAGAGAGTCGCGCAATTCCGGAGGGATTGATCACGCTCGACACCGCGTGGGGGCGGATGCGCATCATGACCGAGCGCGGGGTGCTGCGTGGACCGGTCCGCGATTCACGGGTGGTGATCCAGGTCGGGCGGTCCGAAGACGCGATGCAGACGCAGATGCGCGACCTTGCGGTGATGCTGCTGCTCGGTCTGCCGCTCGCCATTGCGGTGGCCGGGCTTGGCGGCTACGTCCTGGCGCGCCGCGCGCTGGCGCCGATCGAGCGCATGACGGCGCATGCCCGCACGATCACCGCCGAGCGACTGCACGACCGGCTGCCCATTGACGACCCTGAAGACGAGATGGGCAGGCTTGCCGGCGTCTACAACGAGACGCTCGGCCGGCTGGAAGCGTCCTTCGAGCAGATGCGCCGGTTCACCGCCGACGTCTCACACCAGCTGCGTACGCCGCTCACGGCGATCCGCAGCGTCGGCGAGGTCGGGCTCCGCGGCGGCCACCGCGACGAAACGGCGTATCGCGCCATCATCGGCAGCATGCTCGAGGAGACCGATCGGCTCGCGGTGCTCGTGGATCGCCTGCTGACGCTGTCGCGCGCCGAGATGGACCAGAGCACGCTCACGCGCGACTCCGTCAACCTCGTCGAGCTGGCCGAGGACGTCGTCGGGCATCTGGGGGTGCTGGCAGAGGAGAAGGGACAGTCGCTGTCGATCGACGCAAGCGGAAAGCCGACGGCCGTGGCCGATCGCCTCGTTCTCCGCCAGGCGCTCATCAACCTCGTGGACAACGCGATCAAATTCACGCCGCAGGGTGGCCACGTGTCGATTGGCATCTTCGGCAGCAACGGCGTGGCGGGTATAGACGTGTCGGATTCGGGTCCCGGCATTCCCGCGGCGTCACGCGACCGGATCTTCGAGCGCTTCTACAGGGGCGACGAAGATACGGCCGGCGGAACGGGCCTCGGTCTGTCGATCGCCAAACGGGCCGTGGAAGCAAACGGCGGAGACCTGACCGTCGCGCACTCCGGCCCTGATGGGACGACGTTCCGGATCACCCTCAGAAGCTGAGAATCCTTACGAAATATTCAGTAATTCTTCAGGGCGCCTACCCGAATCTCCCACTAATGTGTAAGAGTTTCCGGCCGTGACGCTGACCCTGTTCTTTCACCTGGTGTGGATGCTCTGTGCGCTCGGGACGGCGGTGTTCGCCATTGCCGCGACCAGAGGCGTGTATCGTCAGGCCGGTTTTGGCGCGGGTCTGCTGGCCGGTGTCTACCTGGCGCGAACGGGACCTCCTGACCCGGCATTCGCCGGCGGGCTCGCGCTCGCGGCCGCTGCAATCTTCCTCTTCAAGCCTCGGTACGCCGTTGCCGCCTCCGTGCTCGGCGGCGTTCTGGCGGGGCTGTGGAGCGCGCTGCTTCAGGCGCAAGGAATCCCATTCCTCGTGTCACCGCTTGTCGTCGTCGCCTTGATCGGCGTCTCCGTCTGGCTTGCCCGTTCGCGGCCCGCGTTCGCGCCCGAACGGCTGCTCGATGAAGGTCTGCTGGCGATCGGGATGCTCGCGATCGCGGCCGTGACGCTGCCGGCCATTCTCGACGGCTGGCAAACCGCGGTGGCTCTTTCAGCGACGTCGCCGCGTTCGGCCGCGCTCAATCTGCCGTTGTGGACGACCGTGTTCATTCTTGGGTGTACCTCGCTGGGAGGGATGTATTCCGTGTGGAGCCGCCGGTGAATCTGCTCGCCGCTCTGGAAAATGGACTGTTCGCGCTGGGTCAGGTGCTGCGGTTCCCGGTGTTTGCCCTGCTGTGGGTGTGCGTCGCGGTGTCGGTCTTCATGGCCGGCTCGTGCGTGGTTGACGCCGTCGCACGACGGCGGGAGCGACGGCACTTTCAAATCACGTCCTGGCTGAAGTCCGGCCGCGTGCTTGGGGCGCCGCCGGCCCGCCTTCGGGAACTTCCCGCGGCGCTTCGGCAGCTGCTCGCGCGAATCGAAGATGCGCGCCGTGCAGACACGCTTGGCAACGGCGGCCTTGCGCACCTGTTGATGCAGCAGGAGGAAGGCGCCCGCCGCCGGCTGTCCGCGGCACGCACGATGGTGCGCGTGGGACCGAGCCTCGGGCTCCTCGGCACCCTCATTCCAATGGGATCGTCGCTGGCATCGATGGCGACCGGAAACCTCGAGGCGATGGCCGGCCAGATGGTCGTCGCCTTCACCAGCACCATCATCGGCCTTGCCACCGGGACCGCGGCCTATGTCGTTGCCGCCGTCAGGCACAACTGGGTCAACGAGACTGTTCGCGACGAACGGTTTCTGGCCGAACGCGTGGCGGTCGAGCTCGAAGAGGACGAACTGATGCTCGCTCGAGCGTCGAGCGCGGTGAGCGAAATAGATGCAGACCTTCAGGTCGGCATGAGGGGCGAGTAGCCATGGCCCGGTTTCTCCACCTGCCATCGCCCGACGAAATTGCCGAGGAAGATCCGCTTTCCGGCATTGCCAATCTCTTCGACGTATCCATCGTGTTCATCGTCGGCCTCATGCTCTCGCTCTTTTCCGTCTACCGCATGAGCGATCTCGTCGACTCGAAGAGCGAGGTGACGATGGTGAAGACGAACGCACAGGGCGAGCGGGAGATCATCGTCAAGAAGGGCACGCAGATCACCGCCTACAAGGTGAGCGGGAAGACCGCGGCTGGTAACGGCGAACGCCTCGGAACCGCGTACAGGCTGTCGAACGGGCAGATCATCTACGTGCCCGAGGGTCCGGATGCCTCGGCTCCTTAGCGTCGTCGCGCTGCTCGCGTGCGCGGTCCTTGGCGTGTCCGCGCAGCGATCGGCGCCTGCGCCGGCTCAGGCGCCTATCCGCATTTCCTACCTGTACTCCGACGGCAACATCTCCGGGACGCTGAAGGCGTTCAAGGCGCTCCTGCAGGAACGGCCCGACCTTCGCAATCGCGTCGCGCTGTCATTCATCACGGAATCGATGCTTCCCGATGTGAAGCTCGAAGACGTGACGAAATCCAACATTCTCGTGCTCGACGTCATGAACCAGCAGATGCTCGAGCGGGTGAACAAGGAAAAGAACGTCGATCTGATCGCCGCAGTCCGGCGCCAGGGCAAGGTGCTGGCGGTGGGTGAAGGACTGCTGCCCAAAGAGCACTACACGAAACAGGGCGCGCTCTGGGATCCGCGTGCGCGGACGTACTGGGCGCACATGGGCGCGGCCAACCAGGTCGCATTGTTGAAGTACGCGCTCACTCAGGCGGGTGTCACCGGACTGTCGATTCCCGACCCTCAGCCGAGCATGGATTTCGGCTACTACTACCCGGCCGTGGACCGGCCGGGTGCACCTCGGGCCGCCGGGCAGGTCTTCCAGACGTGGGAGCAGTTCACCGCCTGGCGCCAGAAGAACGGCAAGCTGCGTCCGGGAGCGCCTCGCATTGCCATTGGTTTCTACAAGGCGGCGTATTACGGCGACGAGACCGAGCTGATCGACGCCGTCATCGCGAACATCGAGCGCCGCGGAGCGGAAGCGATTCCGATCTTCGGGTATCCCGGAGACGTCGCGACCGCGCGTTTGCTCGTCGACGCCTCGGGCAAGTCGCGCGCCGATGCGATGCTCGGCTTCTTCTTCAACTTCGCCGGGCCGGACTCGTCCGGTTATCTCGCCAGGGTCGACATCCCCATCATCAATCTGATTAGCCTCTACGGCCGCAGCGAGAGTGAATGGCGCTCCTCGCCGATGGGCTTGTCGTTCTTCGAAGGGACGTTCAACGTTGCCGTCCCGGAGCTCGCCGGAACGATCGCGCCGACCGTAGTGGGCAGTCAGGAGAAGCTCAGGGACCCTGACACCGGCATGACCGTGGTTGTCCGGCGCCCGATCCTGCCGCAAATCTCAATGGCCGTCGGGCGCG
>DASUGH010000066.1:0-3400 GCA_036274155.1 Vicinamibacterales bacterium
CGACAACACCACGGTGGACAGTCCCAGCGGCCCCCGGCCGCGCTTGATTCGTTGCGACCAAGAGAAGGCGTATCAGGGTCTCTGCCTGGAGGGCGTACCGGTTCCGGCGGTCGTGGACTGGCCGGAACACCGGCTGATCAACGACCGCGGCGGCGTCGCGCGAGCGCTCGGTTGGAGCGGCCTGATCTCCATGGCGCGCGATCGGCGGGCTCCCGGATTTCTCATCGACCGGCGAATCGCCGCGCAGATGGCCAACCTGTCGGGCGCCTTGCCGTTTCCGATCGTCACGCGGACGTCGGACGCTCCGCTTCCGGATCGGATTGGCCAGTTGGAATCAATCCTGCGCGCGTTCAATCGAACCGTTCGCGACGGAGGAAAATCGTTCGGTGTGATGGTCTTTCCCAGCGCGCGCGTGTACTCCGGAGATCCGGAAGGCGAGCTCAGGGAGTATGCCCGGATCCTGGACGTGCTGAATCGTCTCGACATCCCCGTCGTGGACTTCTACGCGGAGACGAAGGGTTTCCGGCTGGAGGACCTGTACTCCGGAGACCAGGGCCACTGGCGAGCGTCGGGGCATCAGGAGGCAGCGAAGCTGCTGCGGCCGCTGCTCGTCAGGCTGAAGTCAGGCTGACGTTCGCACGTCCTCGAGTCGGAACGCACGGGAGAGGAAGATGCCGTCACCGAACTCGTGCGCCCGGTATCCGCCAGCCTCCGCTTCCCCGGTCATGCGCGCAAGCGTCGAATCCTTCTGAAATGCCCTCAGCAGCTCGTAGTGACTGCTGCCTTGTTCGTGCATGCCGGAGACGATTGCGTCCACGACGACGAGCGGGGAGTCCGATCCGAGACGCAGCGTCGCGAGTCCGTCGCCGGGCTTTACCCGTCCGTGTTCGCGGACGCAGTCTTCGAGCGCCCGCACGACCGTGGTGCCGATGGCAATCACGCGCCCGCCGAGCATCCGCGTCTGGTGGATGAGAGCTGCTGTCGTCGCCGGGATCGTATACGGTTCGTCGAACGGCAGCAGGCGATCCAGATCGTCGTCGCCCGTCGACGAAAGGCCGGCCGCGTGAGTGATCGACGCGAACCGTGCGCCGCGCGCTCGAATCGCGCGGAGCATGGCCCAGTCGAGGACGAACCCGGCTGACGGCGCCTCGAACGCGACCGGGGCGCTGGCGATGCAGGTCCATGTGTCCCAGATCGCAAGCGGCTCCGGCACGTGGGCGTACTGAATCGGCCGGCCGTTCCGCGCGACGCCCTCCCAGATTTCCTCCGGCTCGTGCTGAAACTCCAGTTCGACCATTCGCGGATGGCCGAGCACCGCGATGACCACGGCGCGCAAAGGGCCGAGCGCGAGTTTGTCGCCGGGCGTCAGACTGGGTGGCTGGGCACGATGCTCAGTCGGCGTCCGGTAGTCGCCGTCGCCAAACACCACCGCCATGAACCGCCGGACGGCATGGGACGCAAGAGAGAGCCGTCCGGCGAGCCTGACTTCGATCGGGCTGCCGGTCGGCACGTGTGTCCCCTGCAGGCTGGCAGGCAGCGTCGCCGCGTCGTTGGCCACCACCAGGTCGCCGCGCCTGAGCAGCGCGGGCAGATCGCCGGCGGCGTGATGCGAGACAAGTCCGAACTCGTTGACGGCGAGCAGTCGTGTGCCGCGCGCACCCTGTCGAGCAACCGTTGCAGCGTTCATGACGCGATCTCCTCGAGCACCGTGTTCGTCCGCTTGACAGTCAATCTGGCGAGCAGGTCGGCAATCTCGCGAGCCGCCGTTTCAGGACGCTTGAGCGCCGAGCGATCGGCGTCAGGCACCGCCAGCGCGTGGAGCGCGGTGTCCATGTCTCCGGGGTCGACCGACACGACGTGGATTCCCTCGTCTGTCAGCTCGGCATCCCAGATGCGGGTCAGGTGGAGCAGCGCTGCCTTGCTGGCGCTGTACGCACCCCAGTTCTCGTACGCGTTCACCGCGGCATCGCTGGAAATGTTGAGGACGACCGGTGCGCGGGTGGTGCGTGCACTGGCGGCAAGCGATCCCAGCAGCGCCTTGGTCAGGCGAAACGGTCCGAGCAGGTTTGTCGCCAGCGCCAGCTCGACGTCCTCGCATGCGGTGTCGGCCAACGGCCTCAGCGGCACGGGTCCCAGCGACGATGCGTTGTTGATGAGCACGTCGAGCCCACCGAGCGCGCCGAGGATCTGGATGGCAATCGGATGGATGTCCTCCTTGCGCGAGACATCGCCGACGATCCCGCGCGCCGTGGGGAAATCGATCATCGTTCGCTCGACGTCGTCGCGATGGCGGGCGACGAAGGCGACGTACGCGCCACGGGCGAGCAGTTCGCGCACGAGGCTGAGGCCGAGGCCGGCGGTGCCGCCGGTGATGGCGATTCGAAGCGGCAGCAGGTGGTCTGTCATGAGTGGCTCCTCGATTGAAAAACAGTCGGATGCGTTGACGCTGACCAGCCTACAAGTTAAAGTTCACTTTAAGTCAAGTGGAAAACATCCTCACGATTGCCGAGGTGGCGCGGCGGAGCGGCGTGGCCGCGTCTGCCCTGCGTTTCTACGAGCAGCGCGGGCTCATACGTTCGGAGCGGACCGGCTCCGGCCACCGGCGGTTTCCGCGTGCCGTCCTGCGCCGCGTGGCGTTCATCGTGTTTGCTCAGCGGATCGGCCTGTCTCTCGAGGAAATTGCCGTCGAACTGCAGAAGCTGCCGCACAACCGCGTGCCGGAGCGTGCCGACTGGGGCCGGCTCTCGTCACAGTGGAGCGCGCGCGTCGACGAGCGGATCGCCGAGCTGCAGCGATTGAAGGAGGGGCTGACCGGGTGCATCGGGTGCGGATGCCTGTCGTTGCAGACCTGCAAGCTGGTGAACCGGGATGATCGCGCCGGCCGCGCCGGGCCCGGGCCGCGGTACTGGATTGGCGATCGCCGAAGGTCCGGCTGAAGCCGGACACTACGAGCAGTAGGGGCCGACCTTGAGGTCGGCCTGTCACCTTTCACCGGTAGACTGATCGACCGTTCATGTCTGCACATCCCACACGCGACCTGGCGTCCGCCATTGCGTCCGCACGGTTCCAGGATCTCGACGCCGCCACGATCGAGCATACGGAGCGCGCCGTGCTCGACTGGCTCGGCTCGGCGCTCGCAGGCTCGTTCGAACCGCCCGCGCAGATGGCTCATGCCGTCGCGCGTGGATTTGGCAGCTCGAGCGAATCAACGATGTTCGCCGGCGGCCGCGCGTCGGCGCCGGCGGCCGCATTCGCCAACGGCGTGGCCGCGCACATCCTCGAGCTCGACGACATTCACAAGACGTCCACCGTCCATGGCGCCGCGCCGATCATCTCCGCGGCGCTGGCGGTCGCAGAGCGTGAGCACGCGTCGGGCGAGCGGTTCCTGACGGCTGTAGCT
>DASUGH010000067.1:0-12096 GCA_036274155.1 Vicinamibacterales bacterium
CGTATCCCGGTTACGGCGACCGGACCGCGCTGCGATGGCGTCGTGGACCGCTCGACGCGAGCTCCGTGTGCTCGCTGATCCCCAGAGCCTTCTCGCGCGGTCAGGCGACAGGGATCGGTCGCCTCCACAGGGATTCGCATCCTCAACGCAAGTGAACCCCGGTGATAGGAAGGAGGAGAGAAACAGGAGGAACCGCGATGAAGAGGGGATAGAGTGACGTGCCATGTCCTTCTTCCCTCGGTGGTCCGTTGCGGCGCTCGTCCTCTTCAGCGCAGGCGTCCTACCTCAGCCGCTTGCCGCGGCGACACTCCGGTCAGGGTTCACTGAAAAGACGATCGCCTCCGGCCTCGCGAACCCGACCGCCATGGCCTTTGCACCGGACGGCCGCATCTTCGTCTGCCAGCAGGGCGGGCAGCTCCGCGTTGTCAAAGACGGCGTTCTCCTTCCGGCGCCGTTCCTGTCGGTCACGGTGAGCTCGGCCGGCGAGCGTGGTCTGCTTGGCGTGGCCGTCGATCCGAACTTCGAAATCAACCAGTACGTCTACGTCTACTACACGGCGACGACGCCCAATGTGCACAATCGGTTGAGCCGCTTCACGGCTTCTGGTGATGTCGCGCTGCCGGGCAGCGAAGTCACGTTGCTCGACCTCAATCCACTTTCGTCCGCGACCAATCACAACGGCGGCGCCATTCATTTCGGCGTCGACGGCATGCTCTATATCGGCGTGGGCGAAAACGCCGTCGGGAGCAACTCGCAGAGTCGCAGCAACCTGCTCGGAAAGATCCTGCGCATCAACGCCGATGGGAGCATCCCGGCGAGCAATCCATTCTTCACCCAGGCCACCGGTGTCAACCGCGCAATCTGGGCGCTTGGATTGCGCAACCCGTTCACATTCGCCTTCGAGTCACTCACCGGCCGGATGCTGATCAACGACGTTGGCGAGACGACCTGGGAAGAGATCAACGAGGGGCAGGCCGGGGCCAACTATGGCTGGCCGGAAACTGAAGGGCCGACGACCGACGTCAGATTCACGAGCCCGCTCTACGCGTACACGCACGCCCAGGGCTGCGCGATTTCGGGCGGCGCCTTCTACCCGTCGCCGCCTTCGCAGTATCCCCCCGAGTACGCGGGCGACTATTTCTTCGCCGATTTCTGCGCAGGCTGGATCCGGCAGCTCGATTCGGCGGGCGGCGTGAGCGCGGACGACTTTGCATCCGGCATCACGGCGCCGGTCGATCTCGCGATCGGGCTGGAGGGCAGCCTCTACTACCTGGCGCGCGGGAGCGGCAGCGCGAGCGGCGTTCTCGTCCGCATCGACTTCCCGCCGCCGGACCGCCCGGTCATTACCACTCAACCGGCGAGCGTGAAGATTGCCGGCGGTCAGACGGCGACCTTCCGCGTGACAGCTCTGGGGACACCGCCGCTGTCGTATCAATGGCAGCGCGACGGGGTCGATATCGCCGGGGCCACCTCGCCGACATATGTGCTCGCCGGCGCGCAGGCAGCCGACAACGGCGCGCAGTTCCGCTGCCGTGTCTCGAACGCCGCCGGCGAAACGATCAGCAACCCTGCATTGTTGACGGTCACTGTCGCTGGAGCGCCGGTGCCAACCATTCTGACGCCGGCGTCTGGTGCGTTGTACTCCGCCGGACTGGTCGTGGCGTATTCAGGCTCGGCGACCGATCCCGAGGATGGCAGGCTCCGTCCTGAGCGATTCACGTGGGAGGTCGTGTTCCACCACGACACGCACACGCACCCATTTCAGCCGCCGCGCAGTGGTCAGTCGCGTGGCTCGTTCACCATTCCCCGTGAGGGCGAGACCTCCACCAACGTGTGGTATCGCATTCACCTCACGGTCACCGACTCCGACGGACATCAGGCCAGCACGTTCAGGGATGTGCGCCCGAGGATCACGGAGATGACGCTCGCGTCACAGCCGAGCGGGCTCACGCTGACGCTCGACGGCCAGGGCGTCGTCACCCCACACACCTTCACCAGCGTCGTCGGAATGCGCCGGACGGTTGGCGTCGTCCTGCGGCAGATGGTGGGCGAAGTCGCGTACGAATTCAAAGAGTGGTCCGACGACAAGACGAGGACCCACGTCATCGTGACGCCGGCAACAGCGCGCCGGGTGACGGCGGTCTTCCAGATCCGGAAGCGCGGCAGGAATGAGATCCGGACGCCCGTGGATGTCCCAGTGCAGTCGCCGCTGCCAAGCGGAGCGCGTCCGGCGGTTCCCCGGCCGCGGCGGCGGCAAAGGGCGATCGGTCGCCGCCGGAAGCGCTCGTCAGGCGCCGCCAGCGGCGGGCGCCAGGTTCCTGACAGGCCGTGGTGAAATCGTATCGGCCTGTGAGGCGCCGAGATTTTCGCCACAGAGGCACAGAGACACAGAGAAAACCCCGATCTCTGTGCTCTCGGTCTCTCTGTGGTTCGTCTCGGTGCCCTCACAGCCCGGCGACGCGGCGCGGTCCGAGGAGGCAGGATGGTCCCAGCCGAGGAACAGATCGACGTCCTCAACGGCCGTGTATTCGAGATGTACCAGCAACGCCAGTTCGTAGAGGCGATCGAAACGGCGAAGCTCGCATACCAGCTTTCAACGGCGCTTCTCGGAGAGCAGCATCCAAAGACGGCCGCGGCCCTGAACAACCTCGCGGAACTGCATCGAGTTCTCGGGAACGACGCCGAGGCCGAGCCGCTTCTGGAACGATCGCTTGCTCTCAGCAGACAGATCTTCGGTGAGACGCACGCGAACGTCGGGTTGACGCTCAACAACCTCGCGATTCTGCACTATCAGCGCGGGGATCACGACGAAGCACTCGCGCTGGCGCGGCAGGCGCTCGAGATTCTGCTGCCGGCCCTCGGGCCAGCCGATGTGTCCGTGGGTAATCTCTACCGGGCGCTCGAGGCGATAGCCGGTGCGCGCGGCGATCTCCATGGCTCGACGGGGTATCTGTACGAGGCGGCGCGCTCGGACCGCCAGCGGCTCGGCGACACGGACGACACCGTTCTGGAGGGTTTCGCGAACGTTGCGAGACGCTACGAAGAGCTGGGCGACTTCGAGTCGGCGGCGTCCGCCCTCCGCGATGTGCTGGCCGTCGTCCGGGCGCGCGTCGGTGAGAACAGCGCGACCACGGCGACCGTTCTCGAGCGGCTGGCCGGCATCGAAACCAGGCTGCGTCATCGCGACGCCGCAATCGCTCTGTATCGAGACGCCATTTCCGCCCGGAGAGCGGCCGCTGGCGCCGACCCGCTGCCGCTGGCCGATGCGCTCGATGCGCTCGCCATGGTGCATTCGGGCGCACGCGAGTACGACACCGCCTTGCCGTTGATGACGGAAGCGCTCGACCTTCGACGAACCGTGCTTGGAGCGGATAGCGAGGAGGTGGCGCGAACACTGAACAACGTCGGCGCCCTGCACGTCGAGTTGGGGAATTACTCCGAGGCCGAACCGCTCTACCAGCAGGCGATCGACATCGTGCGCAGGACGAGCGGTGAAAACACCGCCAGGTACGGCAGCGCGCTGGCGAACCTCGCGAACTTCTATCACCGGCTGGGCCGCCATGCCGAGGCCGAGCCGCGGTACCTGCAGGCGATCGCGGTCATGCGCACGGCGCTCGGGGCCGATCACCCCGACGTCGCAACGGTCAGTCACAACCTCGGCAACCTGTATTACCAGACCGCGAGATACGCCGCCGCCGGACGGCTGTTCGAGGATGCCCTGGCAATCCGGCGACGGACGCTGGGCGACTTGCACCCGTCGCTGGCGGCGACGATGGCCGAACTGGCTCGTGTCCGGACCGCGAACGGGAGACTTGATGAAGCTGGTGCGCTGCTCGGGAGCGCTCTCGAGATCGATCGTGCCGTCTATGGCGAGGACCACCCTGTGGTCAGGAGCCTGCGCCGCGAGCTGGTGGCTCACTACGTCAGAGCAGGCGATGACGACAGCGCCGATTCGCTGCTGCGCGCTGAGCTGGAGCGCATGCGGCGCGAGTCGGCGAATCCGCAGCTGGTCGCGATGGCAATTGATGATCTGGCTGCACTGTGTGAGAAACGAGGCTCGCCGGAGGCGATCACGCTGCGCACCGAATCGGTGGCCCTGCGCCGGGCAGGCGGACAGACGCCCGCTCTCGCCCGCGCACTGGTCGGCCTCGCGGCGCTGTATCACGCCGGTGGGAACTACGCTGCCGCCGAGCCGCTGTATCAGGAAGCGCTGACCATCTGGCAGTCGGAGGCCGACGCGCCAGTCGCAGACGTGGCCTCCACTCTCGAGAGACTGGGGGATCTGTGTACGGCCATCGGCGAGGCCTTGCGCGCCAGGCCGCTGTACGGACAGGCCATCTCACTGTTGCGCGGAAGCGGTGAAACCCGGCGCGCGATCTCTCCGGCGGAGAAGCTGCTGTCGAACGTGCGTGCTGCGGCGGAGTCTGATCCGTCGAACCTGATTTCGAGCCTGAACAATCTTGCCGAACTGCACCGCGAATCGAGCTCTCTCGATGCGGCCGGCCCGTTGTACGACGAGGCACTCGCGCTTGCGAAGAACGTGAACGGGAGCGACCAGGTCATGGCAATGCTCCTCAACAACGTGGGCTTGCTGCACACCGCGCGAGGCGAGTACGCCGCTGCCCGCGGTCCCCTTGAGCGGGCAGTAGAGATCGGGCGGGCCGGCGGCGGGCGAACGCTCGCGTTCGCCTCGAGCAACCTGGCGCAGGCGTACCAATCGCTCGGCGACTTTGGTGCAGCAGGCCCGCTGTTTCATGAATCGCTCGAAGCGCGCCGCCACGAGTTCGGGGAGGTCTCGCCGGAGGTGGCCATCGGTCTCCACAACCTCGGCCGGTTCGAACTGGCCACTGGAAAGTACGTCGAGGCCAGAACACATCTCGAGCAGGCGCTCGCCATTCGCCGTGCCATCGGAGGCGACGGACATCCCGACTACGCGCTGTCGCTCACCAGCCTTGCCGAGGTCCATTACAAGCTCGGTCATCTCGGCAACGCGGAAACGCTGCTTCGACTGGCGCTGCACATCCAGCAGCGCGTCCTGAGCTCCAGCGACCCTGCGATCGCCCTGACTCTCGGCAACCTGGGAGCCGTGTACACGCAACTCGCCAGCTTCGCGTACGCCGAACAGCTCATTCGGCAGGGAGGCGACATTCTGCGGCGCGCGCTCGGCGAGCGGCATCCGTATGTCGCGCAGAACGCCAATCTGCTGGCGCAGCTGTTCGTCGCCACCGGCAATCACGCGGCCGCCGAGGAACACTTCCTGAGCGCGGTGAGCATCACACGCGCGAATGGCGATCGGATCTGGCTGGCAGCGCTGCTCAACAACCTCGCGCTGCTGTATCAGTCGCAGGGGCGTATTTCGGACGCCATCGACCTGCTGCGCGAAGCGCTTGCCATCCGGCGGGAGACGCTCGGCGATGCGCACGCCGATGTCGGGCAGACGCTCAACAATCTCGCAGCCATATCGATGTGGATCGATCCGGCGGGGGCGAAATCGCTCCTTGAATCCGCACTGGCCATCCGGCGAGACGCGCTCGGAGCGATCCATGACGACGTGGCGCAGACGCTGAACAATCTGGCCGCCATTCATCAGGCGCTCGGTGAGTTCGCGGAAGCGGAGCCGCTGTTGCGGGAGGCGGTCGACATCCGCCGCCGCAGCGCCGGCGAGGACCATCCGGACTATGCGTTGACGTTGCACAACCTGGCGATGCTGACGGTCGCGCTCGGCCGCCCCGCCGAAGGCCTGGCGCTGTCACGTCAGGTCGAGCGCATCCACGACGGAGTCATGGCGCAGATCTCCGGTATTGCGTCGGAGCGGCGCCGCCTCGAGCTGGCCGGCCGGCTCAGCACGACGTTCGAGGCGTTCCTCTCGCTGGTTCTTCAACACTTCCGCGACGATCCAGACGCCGTCAGCGCGGCGTGCACGCTGCTGCTCTCGCGAAAGGCGCTCGGTGCCGAGGCGCTCGCTGTCCAGCGCGACGCGGTGCTCGGCGGGCGCTACCCGCAGCTGGCATCGACCATGCGGGAGGTGGCGGTGCTGCGAGCGGAGATCGCCGGGAAGGCTCTGTCGGTTCCGTCCGGGTCGGACGCGGCCGCCGAAAGCCTCCGCAGCGAGATGCGGGAGCTGCTCGAGAAGAAGGAGATGCTCGAATCGGAGCTGGCGCGGCAGGTTCCCGAAGTCGGCATGACCCGCGCTGCGGCGGCGGCGACGGCTGCGAGCGTCGCCCGGGCGCTGCCTCCGGATACGACGCTCATCGAATACGTCAGGTGTACCGGCCTGAACTTCCGGGCGTCGCCGCTCAAAGGACAGCCGCTGTTCACGGAGGCGCGCTACGCGGCATTCGTGCTGCCAGCGGGCCGACCCGAAGGGCTGAAGCTGTTCGATCTCGGCGAGGCCGGTCGCATCGATGCGCTCATCGCACGTCTTCGGGAGTCGATCACGGGAGAACCGGAGCGTCGTGAAGGCTCTTCAGGTGATGAGGTCATGGAGGACGCCAGCAAGAGTCTTCGAGCGCTGGTATTCGAGCCGCTGGCCGGAACGCTCCACGGATGCCCCAGTTTGTTCGTTGCCCCCGACGGCGACTTGTCACGGTTGCCGTTCGAGGTACTTCCGTCGGTCGATGGCCGCTGCCTGATCGACGATTTCGTCATCACGTATCTCAGCGCCGGACGCGACGTGCTTCGCTTCGCGATCGCGGCTCCCACTGAAACCTCGCCTCCCCTCGTCGTGGCGGATCCGGACTTCGATCTCGGGTTCATACCAAGGGAATCGGAGCCGTCTTCCACGGAACCAGAGGCGGAGGGTGACACGTATTTCGAGGCGCTGCCGGAAACGCGTATCGAGGGTGAAGACATCGCCCGCCTGCTCGGCGTGCAGGCGATCGTCGGTCCTGACGTGCTCGAATCGACCATCAAGCGACAGCGTTCTCCGCGGGTCATGCATATCGCGACCCATGGTTTTTTCGAACCGGAGGGCGATCGCAGCCTCGATGAGGCGCAGCGAACACTGGCGCTGCCGACCGACAGCGGCGGTGTGGTGCTTCAACGCGTCGCGCCACGTGCAGCCAGCGATGTGATGCTGCGTTCCGGACTGGCGCTGGCTGGCGCCAACGGCCCGCTTCGCGGCTTCACGCCGCCGCGAGAGGCCGAGGACGGCATTCTCACCGCCGAGGACGTCGGCATGCTGGAACTCACGGGAACGGATCTGGTCGTGCTGTCGGCCTGCGAAACGGGTCTGGGCACGATTCGCGCTGGCGAGGGCGTGTTTGGACTGCGCCGTGCCTTCACAGTGGCCGGTGCCAGGACGCTCGTCATGAGCCTGTGGAAGGTTCCCGACGAAGAGACGCGCGAGCTGATGATCGACGTCTATCGCCGTCTCCTCGCCGGAGAAGGCTGCGCGGATGCGCTGCGCGCCGTGCAGTTGTCGATGAAGGCGCGAAAGCCCGAGCCGCTCTACTGGGGCGCTTTCATCTGCCAGGGGAACCCGGGACCTCTGGGCGACTGGCGGACGGCCGTGGCCGGGTCGTGATCCGGAACACGACTCGAAGCCGCCGCCGGGAAGCGCTCGCCACCGCGCAACGATGCTGTTAGAGTCAGGTGACGTGAACGACGATCTGGTGCGGAAGCGCGCCTCCGAGTCCAGCGAACATCGTCTCGCGGCGCAGAGCGAGGCGCTCACTGCGCTCACCGAGCATCAGGCGAGCGGCACCCATGCCTTCGAGGTCCGGCTGAAGTGGATCCTCGAGACGATCGCGCACACGCTCGCCGTGGACCGGACGAGCGTGTGGACGTTCGAGGACGGCAGGAGCGCCATCCGCTGTGAGGCGCTCTTCGAGTTGGCGGCCGATCGGCATTCCGCCGGTCAGCGGATCGACCGCGGCACCCATCCCCTCTACTTCGGCGCGCTCGAGCACGAGCGCTTCATCGCCGCCGAGGACGCACAGCGCGATCCTCGCACCTGCGAGTTCGCGAGCGGCTATCTGCAGCCGCTTCACATCGGCGCGATGCTCGACGTGCCGCTGCGCCGCGACGACGTGACGGTCGGCGTCCTGTGCGTCGAGCACGTGGGCGGACCGCGCCGGTGGACGATCGACGAGCGGCATTTTGCGCGCTCGGTCGCCAACCTCGTGGCGATGGCGCTGGCCGACGAAGCGCGGCGGACCGCGCTGGAGCGTCTGGCGGAAAGCGAGTCGCGCGCGCACCTCATCCTCGACACCGCGCACGACGCGTTCGTCGGTGTGAACTCGGCCGGCGCGATTGTCGAATGGAACGCGCAGGCGACGGCCATCTTCGGCTGGTCGCGCGAGGAAGCGCTCGGCGCCCGGCTGGCCGAGACGATCGTGCCGCCGTCGTTCCGGGAGGCGCACCTGCGCGGGCTGCAGCGCTTTCACGACACCGGCGAAGCGCCGCTCGTCAACCAGCGTCTGGAGCTGGCGGCGATGCATCGCGACGGCCACGAGTTTCCGATCGAGATCACGATCACCAGGCCGGTGCCGACCGGTGCCGGCTATTTCTTCGGCGCGTTCCTCCGCGACATCTCCGAACGGCGCCGGCAGGAAGAGGAGCTGCGTCACGCGAAGGAGGCGGCGGAAGCGGCCACGCGGGCAAAGAGCGAGTTCCTCGCCAACATGAGCCACGAGCTGCGGACGCCGCTGAACGGCGTGCTCGGCTACGCGCAGCTGCTCCAGAGAGATCCGGCGCTCTCCGACTCGCAGCGCGAAGGGCTGGAGACGATCAGCCGCTGCGGCTCGTATCTGCTCGAGCTCATCAACGACGTGCTCGACCTCTCGAGAATCGAAGCCGAGCGGATCGTCCACGAGCCGGTCGTCACCGACCTCCATCAGCTGATGATGGACATCGATCGCGTGGTCGGGCCGGTGGCCGGACGCAAAGGTCTGGCGCTGGGGCTGGAGATTCAGGCAGCCGTGCCCGGCCGGGTGATGGTCGATCGCCGCCACCTGCGTCAGGTGCTGCTCAACCTGCTCGGCAACGGCATCAAGTTCACGGCGGCAGGCGAAGTGCGCCTCTCGGTCGCGCGCAGCGGCGATCGCCTCAGGTTCGACGTGACCGACACCGGCTCGGGCATCGAGCCCGAGCATCTGCACGACATCTTCGAGGCGTTCCGCCAGACGAAGAGCGGCGCGTCGGCGGGCGGCACCGGACTCGGACTGACGATCAGCCGGCGGCTGGTGCGCGCCATGGGCGGCGACCTCGGCGTGGAGAGCACCGTCGGCCGCGGCAGCCGCTTCTTCTTCGACGTTCCGTTCGCCGGCGTCGAGCCGTGGCACAGCGAGTCAGCCGAGGCGGCTGACTTCGAGGTCGGCGCGGACGCGCGGCTGGCGCCGGGCGTCCGGTTGAGTGCCCTCGTCGCCGACGACAACGCCATCAATCGGCACATTCTCGCCAGCCTCCTCGAGAGCGCCGGCGTCCACGTGATTACCGCAGCCGGCGGCCTGGAGGCGGTCGAGCACGCGCGCCGCTATCAGCCGGACGTGGTCCTCATGGATCGCCGGATGCGGGATCTGGACGGGTTCGAAGCCACCAGACGCATTCATGCCGACGCTTCGACGGCGCGGATTCCGGTGATCGCGGTGAGCGCGAGCACCTTCAGCGATTCGCACGAAGCGGCGCGGCAGGCCGGCTGCGTCGACTTCATCGCCAAGCCGGTGCGGGCGGAAGTGCTGTACTCGACGCTGCATCGCCTGCTCGGCGTCACGTTCGTGTCGGGCACCATGGCGCAGGAGTCTCCGCCGGCGCCGGCCATGCCTCAGACGCTCCTCGAGATCCCATCGCACGCCGGCGAGCTGGCGCGGCGGCTCCGCGCCGCCGCGACCGTGGGCGACGTCGCCGCCATCGATGCGATCGCGGGCGAGCTCGCCTCGGAGGGCCGTCTGGCCGCGCTCGGACGTCAGATCTCGAACCTGCGGACCACGTTCGACTTCGATGCGCTGCTGCGGCTCGCCGATCGGATCGAGTCGGCAGAGGAGGGAAGCGCCAGTGCTGTTGAGTGACAGCCGCGGCGTCGCCGGACGCGCGGCGCCGGTGCCGGCGACGATCCTGATCGTCGACGACAATCCGGTCAACCTCCAGGTGCTGCTCCGCAGCCTGGATGGCCGCGGGCACCGGCTGCTCGTCGCCAAGGACGGGCGCACGGCGCTCGACATTGCCCGCCGTGTCAGACCTGACCTCGTGCTGCTCGACGTGCTGATGCCGGACATGGGCGGCTTCGAGGTCTGCACGGCGCTGAAGGCCGACGAAGGCACGCGCAGCGCACCGGTCATCTTCCTGTCGGCGCTCGGTGAAGTGTCGGACAAGGTGGCGGGCCTCTCGCTCGGGGCGGTGGACTACATCACCAAGCCGATCCAGCCGGAGGAGGTGCTGGCCCGCGTCGACGCGCACCTCACGCAGTACCTGCTCGAGCGCGAGGTGCGGCGCGCCTACGAGCAGCTCGATCGCGAGCTCGCCGGCGCCGCGGGTATGCAGCGCAAGCTGCTGCCGCGGTCGCTGCCGAATGCCGGGCGGGTGCGGTTTGCGGCGCACTATCAGACCAGCCGGCACGCCGGAGGCGACTACTTCGACGTGCTGCCGCTCGGCGGCGATCGGTTCGGCGTGCTGGTGCTCGACGTGTCAGGCCACGGGGCGCCGGCGGCGATCGTCATGGCGATCATGCGGACGCTGGTGCACACCTATCCAGGCGCTCGCGACGATCCGGCGGCGCTGCTGCGCTACCTGCACCATCACTTTCAGTTCATGAGCGACGCGGCCGTGTACGCCACCGCCATCTACGCGGTGGTGGACGGCGCGGCGCGCACGCTCACGGTGGCGTGTGCCGGGCATCCGCTGCCGCTACGGTCGCGGGAGCGGGGACGCGTCGCGCCGCTCAACTGCGAGCGCACTACGCCGCTCCTGCTGATGGATCTCGCCGCGGTGCCATGCACGAATCACGCGCTCGAACCAGGCGACCGGCTGCTCTTCTATACCGACGGCGTCACCGATCGCGAGGCGGCGTCGGGTGACGCATACGAAGTGGACCGGCTTGGAGACGCGCTGGCCGGCTGCGGCGATCGGACCGTCGACGCGGCGATGGCGCATCTGGTGGCCGACATCGAATCGTTCGCCGAGGGGCAGGAGCCGCACGACGACAACACGCTGCTGCTGATGGAGGTGGGCTGAGCTCCGTTCGTGACCCGCTCTGCTGATATCACTCCGGTCGTCAGGTTGTCCGCCGCGGCCGAACAGCAGCTCTATGAGCGCAGCGGCGCTTCGCGGTGGGGGCTGTCGCCCGACGCCTTTGCCACGAAGCTTCGGACGTGCGTCGCCAAGCGCTTTCAGGGTCAGACTGCGCCGCCGGAGCGCGACGCCGATGCCGCGGCGCGCTCGCTGCATGTCGAAGATCTCGCGCTCGCGTGTGCGTGCGCCCTCGGCTCCGAGCCGGCGTGGGAACATTTCATCCGCGAGCTCAGGCCGGCGCTGTACGCAGCGGCGCGGCAGATCGCGCCGGCCGCGCCGCAGGAGCTCGCCGACTCGCTCTACGCGGAACTGTTCGGCCTGGAGGTTCGCGACGGCCGTCGCCGCTCGCTGCTCGACTATTACCATGGCCGAGCCCGGCTGGCGACGTGGCTGCGTACCGTGCTGGCCCAGCGACACGTCGACGCGCTGCGCTCATCGTCGCGAACGATGTCACTCGACGCGGACGAGCGGCCGCTCGAGCCGGTCGATCCGGCGCCGGCGGCCGACCCGGAACGGGCTCGATATGTCGAGCACGCGCAGCGGGCGCTCGACGCCGCGCTCCGGTCGCTCGTCCCGAGGGATCGCCTGCGCCTGCGGCTCTACTACGGTGAGGGCGTGAAGCTTGCGCAGATCGGCCGGGTGCTCGGCGAGCACGAGGCGACCGTGTCGCGGAAGCTCGATCGGACCCGGCAGGAGATCCGCCGCTACGTGGAACGCACGCTGCAGGACGACCATGGGCTCAACCCGGCCGCGGTTGAGGAGTGCCTGTCGCACGCAGCTGGCGCCCCTGAGCTGGAGATCTCGCGTGCGCTGGCGGCGGACGACGGGTAATGGGGTCAGGTCTTGAATCGCTGGTTTTTTCACGCTCTG
>DASUGH010000068.1:0-14229 GCA_036274155.1 Vicinamibacterales bacterium
GGCGTCGACTTCCTGAAGAACCTGCCGAAGGAGCAGGGGGTGCAGGTCGGTGTGCTCGACATCCGGACGAACGCGATCGAGCGGCCGGAGCAGATCGTCGAGCGCATCAAGAAGGTGCTGGCGGTGGTGCCGCCGGAGAAGGTCACGCTCAGCACCGACTGCGGCATGAAGCCGCTGGCGCGAATGGTCGCGAAGATGAAGCTCAGGGCGTTGACCGAAGCGGCGCGCAGCGTGCGCGCCGAGGTCGTCGGCGCGTAGTTTCCACGACACAGGTCTCGACCAGGCGCGACGGCCGCCGGCCTTCATACCGGCGGCCGTTCAGCGCGCCTGCCCGCCTGCCACCACCACAGAGAACTTTGAGGACCGACCCGTCATGTTGACAGCTACAAAGGGAAAGATTCTGCCGACCACCATCACCGGTTCGCTGCCGCGGCCAAGCTGGTACACCGAGAACCTCGGCACCAGGTCGTTTCTCGACGCCATGGTGATCAGCCGGTTCCGTGAGCAGTACGTCGACGCCCTGTCCGTGTACCTGCGGGAACAGGAGGTCGCCGGTCTCGACATCGTGACCGACGGCGACTGCCGCTTCGATCAGGACATCGGCGGGCAGAGCTGGACGAGCTATCCGCCGCATCACATGGAGGGATTCGAGACGCTGCACCCGAAGCTGGCCAAGGTTGGTGCCGGCGGCATTGCTTTCCCGCGCGGCCACATCCTGCACGACTACCTCGAGGCGCGGGTGATGCCGCGAATCGTCGGTCCGATCGGCCGCGGCGAGATGCAGTACGCCGAAATCTGGAAGACGGCGCAGCGGCTGACCTCGAAGCCGGTGAAGTTTGGCACCGTCACGCCGGAGCTGGTGGCGTTCGCCGTGCAGGACGGCCACTACAAGGACCTGCCGTCACGCATCATGGCCATCAGCGACGCCTTCAATGCCGAGCTGCACGACCTCGCCGATGCGGGGTGTCCCGTCATCCAGATGGAGGAACCGCAGATCCACCTGCTGGCGGCGCGCGGCTACGTCGACAGTGTGATCAACCCCGAGTTCATGCTCAAGGTGTTCAACAACACCGTCAAGGGTTTGCGGGCCAAGACCGAGGTCTGGTGCCATACGTGCTGGGGCAACCCGTCGCAGCAGCGCATGTTCGGATCGGTGCAGTCGTACAAACCGGCGCTGGAACTGCTCAACCAGGTCGACGCCGACGTGCTCACCTTCGAGATGAAGAGCTCGAATCTCCTCGACCTCGAGGACGTCGGACGTGCCATCACGGAGAAGAAGGTGGCGATTGGCGCCATCGATCACCATACACTGCAGGTCGAAGCGGCGTCAGAGGTGGCCGACGTGGTCAGGGCGGCGCTCAAGGTCATTCCGCCGGAGCGGCTGATCCTGTCGTCGGACTGCGGCATGGGCCGCGAGGGCATGAGCCGTCGCCACGCGCTCTACAAGATGGTGGCGCTCGTCCAGGGCACCAACATCGTTCGCAAGGAGCTCGGACTGCCGGTCGTCGAGTCGCTTGCCGCCGACGCGAAGCTGTCGCTGCTCAGGACGGCGTAGGAATTTTCAAAGCTCTTCGTGTGCTTCGTGCGGGCCGGAGGCCTTCGTGGTCTCCACACTCGAGTGAATCTCCGGTGTAGCGCTCGCGACAGCCACGAGGTCAAGAGGGGAAAGTCGAGGAGCCAGGAATGAGTCAGAAGAGTCTCGAGGATCTGCTGATAGCGGTAGGCGGCCCGGTGAAGCTGCTGCGGCAATCGCAGACCGGTCCGTACATCTATCCCGTGGTACCGACCGAGTTCTCCAACTGGCGGGACGAACAGCGTGCGTGGCGGGAGTCCTGCATCCTGTTCAACCAGTCGTACCACATGACGGACATGTACGTGCAAGGCCCCGACGCGGCGCGCCTGCTGGCCGGGCTCGGGGTCAACACCTTCAAGGGCTTCGAGGCGAACAAAGCCAAGCAGTACGTGGTGTGCAATCCCGACGGTTACGTCATCGGCGACGTCGTGCTCTTTCATCTCGAGACGAACCTGTTCAACCTGGTCGGCAGGCCGTCGGTCCATAACTGGGTGCAGTACCACTGTGAGACCGGCGGCTACGACGCGCGCGTGGAACGCGACGAGCGCACGGTCGCCCGATCTGGCCCGATCACGCGCAAGGTGTATCGCTATCAGGTGCAGGGCCCGCTGGCGCTCGACGTGATGGCCAAGGCGACCGGTGCGCCGGTGCCGGACGTCAAGTTCTTCAACATGGCGTCGTTCACGATTGCCGGCAAACCGGTCCGGGCGCTTCGTCACGGCATGGTCGGGCAGCCTGGCTTCGAGCTGTTCGGCCCGTGGCAGGACGGCGAGGCGGTGAAGGCGGCGCTCGTCGAAGCGGGACAGGAGTTCGGGTTACGCCAGTCGGGATCGCGAACCTACTCGAGCAACACGCTGGAGTCGGGTTGGATACCCTCGCCGCTCCCGGCCGTCTACTCGGGCGATTCGATGAAGGCCTATCGTCAGTGGCTGCCGGCAACGGGGTACGAAGCGAACGCGTCGCTCGGCGGCAGCTTCTACTCCGACGACATCAGAGACTACTACCTGACGCCCTGGGACCTCGGCTACGGCCCGGTCGTCAAGTTCGATCACGATTTCGTCGGCCGCAGCGCGCTCGAGAAGATCGCGGCGAATCCGCGGCGCAAGAAGGTCACCCTGGTGCTGAACGGGGAGGACGTGACGCGCGCCATCGGCACGATGTTCCAGCAGGGCGATCGCGCGAAGTACTTCGACTTCCCCTCCTCGGTGTACTCGACGCTGCCGTACGACAAGGTGGTGAAGAACGGCCGTACCATCGGCGTGTCCACATGGTGCGGGTACAGCTCGAACGAGCGCGCGATGCTCACGCTGGCGATGATCGAGGTGGAGCACAGCGAGCCCGGCACCGAGGTCACGTTCGTCTGGGGCGAAGAGAACGGCGGATCATCGAAACCGACAGTGGAGCGCCACGTGCAGATAGAAATCCGCGCCACGGTCGGTCCGGTTCCCTACAGCGAGGTCGCGCGCACCGCCTACCGAACGCGGTGAGCCAGCAACACGGAGGCGCAGGCCTGCTATCCGCAGGCCACGTGCCCCACCACGTACCACAGGGCGATTACTCCGAGCGGCACTCCCAGCAACCACGCAACGAAGTAGCGCATTCGCACCTCCTGCCTTGCTCACAGCAAGGGAGGTGCCGGATGCGCTCAGGCACTGGCCATGCGTCGTGCGGCGCGCCGGTACCGGCGCGAGCGGCGCCTGGAAGTCATCGACGCGATCGTCAGCAGGATGACCGACCCGGCGATGAATCCTGCGGCCATCGGATTGCGGTTGATGCGCGCCAGCAGGCCACAGCCATCCAGCCCGTGCTCGCGCTGGAACGCCTGAACGCCGCGTACGGTCTGGGCGGCTTTGCTCGCCATGCTGCTGGTCGCACGCGACAGCACGCGGGAGGGCCGGAACCGATCCTGAATCGCGTCGACGGTCTCGAGGATCTCGACGCGCGTCTGCTGAATTTCCTGGCGGATCGCTTCGGCGCGATCGGCCGATTCCCTCTCGTGCACTTCGCCGGTCGTCATGTCAGGCCCTCCTTGAGCGTCTCGATCGTCCGCGCCGGAACCAGCTGCGTCCGCCGGATGCGGCGGATGCCGAGGGTCATGAGCAGTGAGCCCAGCGCGAGCGTGGCGACGGCCACGATCAGCCCGCCCAGCCACGCGTCGACACCGAGCTTCACGAGCACCAGTACGGCTGTGGCAAGCGCGACGAGGAGGCCGGCGTGGACCAGGACAGCGCCCACGGCCACGCGGACCGCCTGCGCAGCGGCGGTTCTGGCGCTTGCCGTCAACTCCGTCGCGGCGAGCTCGAACTCCTTGCGCATGAGCCGACCGAGCTCGTCGACGAGCTCCGATACCAGCTCGGACAGCGACCGATCGTCAGTGTTCTCAGCTCTCATGTCGACCCTTCCATGAACGGACGTCCGGTGATTTCCATGCACGAGGCAGACCAGCTTCGCGTTCGGAGCTCTGCTGAGGTTGGCAACAGCCAGCAAGCCGAAGCAGGCTGACCGGAATGGTGGAAGGCGAGCGGGGGTGTCGGGGCGTTCAGCGGGCGGCGACCGCTTCCACGAGATCGCCGAGTTGGGCCGCCGTGAACTCGTTGCCCTCGACGTTCGCTGCGAGACGGCCCTGCCTGTCGATCACGGCTGTGTGAACGGAGTGGCTCATCAGCCCCTCGTCCGGGAAGAAATCGACGCCGAACATGTCGCAGACGCGCTGAACGGCCGCGGCGTCGCCGGTCAGGAACCGCCAGTACCGGGCGTCTGCATGCCATTCGGCGGCATAGGCGGCCAGCCGCTCTGGCGTATCGCGGACCGGGTCGAACGTGACCGTGAGCAGCACCACCTCGCGGCCCAGCCGATCCTTCAACCGGCGCTGCAGCGTCCCGAAGTGATTCGTCGCCCGGTAACAGAACTGTGGAAGGGCGCAGCTCGTGTAGATGAAGTTCAGCGCCACGACCTTGCCGCGCAGCTGAGACAGGGAGAACGATGTGTGGCGCTGATCGGTCAGCGTGAAGTCCGGCACTACATCGCCAACCGACAGCGCAGTGCTCTGCGGCCGGGCAGTCATCTGCTTCAGCAGTGTCAGGCGCCTCGCCGTGAGTGGATCCTGCTCCGCGCTTCGATACGGGACGACACGGATGCGTTCTGCGCGCAACGTGCGCCGGTCCACGACGCCGGTGAACGCGATTGTCTCCCCCGGTTCGACACCGTCGAGCTCCCGCGGATCCGCAACCTCGAATCGCATCGTCATCGCCGCCATCGCGCCCGGCACACTCTCGTGCGAGACGACCAGACTGCGCCTCGACGAAGCCACCTCGAGCACCATGCCGCGCATCGCGTGGCGGGCCGGTTCCTGCGCGAGCGCGACGACGCCGGCGGCCGCGATTGCGGTGACGACCAGCAGCTGCCGGACAGGGTTCACCCAGAAAGGGGTCATCGTTCGAGGTTGGCTCGCTGCCGCGAGCGGCGGGAGGCGCGGGTGTAGCTGGTGGAGAACTCGCTGATCTCGAGCCTCTGGTTCTTCGCGACGTTGACGAATCGTTGCTGCGAAGCGCTGTCGGGCCACGAAATCACCACCTCGACAATGCGGGCGGAGCTGCCGAGCCCGATGTGTTGCGCGAGCGGTGAGGCGCCGAAAGACCCGCCGCTGGTCACGGTGCGATGGATGACACGCCGTCCGCGGCTGCCGTTCTCGACGGTGACAGCGATTCGAGCACCGATCGCCGCGCGGTTGGTCTTCACGCCGGTGAGCTTCAGCGTGATCCAGTCGTTGCCGTTGCCGGGGTTGTCGAAGAGGCGCAGCGCGTGCGAGTCGCCGGGCGTGGCGCCGCCGACCTGGAACACGATCTCCTCGTCGCCATCGTCGTCCAGATCGGCGAAGGCGACGCCGTGACCCTTGTGCAGCTCACCGGTACCAGAGGCGGCAGTCACGTCGGCGAAGGATGCGCCGTTCCTGTTGCGCAGCAGCACGCTCGGAACGAGTGACGCGTAGGACGGGTTGCCCGTGCCGAGATAGATGTCGAGGAAGCCGTCGTTGTCGATGTCGCCGAAGTTGGCGCCCATCGGCATCACCACCTTGTCGAGGCCGACGCGCGCCGTCACGTCTTCGAACGTGCCGTTGCCGCGGTTGCGATACAGCTTCATGGTGGTGGCGTTGTGCGGCAGCCGCAGGTAGGTGCGTACTGTTTCGTCGATCGACGTGTAGTAGCTGGTCGCGAACAGATCCTGCCACCCGTCGTTGTCGTAGTCGAAGAACCAGGTCGCAAACCCCTGACCGGATCCGGGGACGCCGGCGGCCGCCGCGACCTCCGTGAACGTGCCGTTCCGGTCGTTGTGATACAGGAAGCCGGGTCCGCCGAGGTTCGACACGTACAGATCGGGCCAACCGTCGTTGTCGTAGTCGCTCGCACTCACGCCCTTGCTGAACGCGGTGCGATTGATGCCCGCTCGCGCACCGACCTCTTCGAACGTCCCGTCCCGGCTGTTCAGAAACAGCTGCGCCGGGCTGTCCTCGTTGCCGACGAACAGGTCGAGGAAGCCGTCGCGATTCACATCCGACCAGACCGCCGCCTGCGTCCGCGTCACCGGTGTTGCGAGCCGGCTGGCCACCGTCACGTCCGTGAAGGTGCCGTCGCCGTTGTTGCGCAGCAGCGACTTGCGCTGCGGCACTTCCCAGGCGCCGCGCAGCAGGAGGATGTCGAGATGTCCATCGTTGTCGTAGTCGGCCTGCAGCGTGTTCAGCCCACCTGTCTGATCGCCGAGGCCCGCCCTGGCGGCTCCCTCGATGAACCGTCCGTTCCCGCCCCGGCGGAAGAAGCGCATCGGCTGGCAGCTGTTGAAGTCAGACGTCACGACGTCGAGCCTGCCATCGTTGTCGAAGTCGTCCACGATGACGCCTCCCGCTGAAGCCACCGAGACGAGGCCGGCCTCTGCGGCCACGTCGACGAAGCGGCCGACATCCTCGGTGGAGTCGAACGCCGACGGCGGAATCAACTGCGGGTACGGCACCTCCCTCGGGTACGTCCCGAGCACCATGTGGGCCACGTTCAGAAGCCAGCGGACCTCGAGATCGTCCGGTTTCTCGCCGAGGTAGCGCATGAAGTGTTCGATGGCCTTCGAGACATCCTGTGTTTTCGCCAGTGGTCTGTGCGATCGGCCGCCCAGGAGGCATCGTTCGCCGGGCGTGTGCGTGAGGCCGTTGTCCAGTTCGGCCTTGTGCAGGTAGGCGATACCCAATGCCTCCTCCAGCCCAAGCCGGATCGAGGGCTCGTCGGCCACCGCGACGTCATGGGCCTTCTGGAACGCATCTATCGCGGCCTGCATCGTCCCTTCGTACGCGTTCAGCTGTCCGAGCAGGAAATACGCCTGAGCCAGGTCGAACGTCCGCACTGACGATGGCCCCGACTCGCTGGATGCGAGGAAACGTTCGAGCGACGCCTTGGCGGTCAGGAAAGACTGCGTCCGCATTTCGCAGATCGTGAGCGGCCTCTCGTCCCAGCCTGCAGGTTTCGGGAACTGCTTCAGCGCCAGGATGGCCTCGCTGTAGCCGGAGACATCGAACACGTACCTCACGCTGCCTGTTGCGGCGAGTCCGGCGCTCACGAACGACGGGTCGCCTTCACCGCCGACATCGCGGAAGGCCTTCACAACGGCAAAACCGGTCGGGACGCGCATCACCGGGCTGATCTGGCCTGGCGTGAGGTCAGCGATGGCGTTCTGGATCTCAGGGCGGAGACCGGATGTGACGAGCGGCCCGAGGAGGCCACCGCGGGCAGCGCTGGAGTCGATGGAGAGGCTTCGCGCCAGCGTCGCGAAGTCCTCGCCTTTCAGCAGGCGTTCGCGGAGCTGCTGCGCCTCGTCGTTGGAATCGACGACGATGATGCGATACGACAAGCTCCCCGTAACGGTCGAAGGCGACTGCGCCGGCGACGACGCGAAGGTGAGTACGGTCGATGCGGCGACGAACGCCGCAACGCGCGACAGTGCCGAGACCAATCAGAATCCTCCCGACGAGCCATTTCTGGCGGGAGTCCCGACAGGCCCCACCGACGCGACCGTCCGATCAGTTGAAACTACTCCCACTATCGGCCGTTTGACGTGCACGGTTCACGCACGGTTCCCGAAAAAGGCACCGGGAGCGGCGCGCCGAACGGCCGATATCCAAGTATTTCACAGAGATCGGGGCGCCCGATCCTCAGGCCCGCCTTCGGTGAATCGCCGAGTACAGTCCCGGGATTGCCAGCAGCGTGACGGGCGTCGACAGGGCCAGGCCGCCGATCACGGCGAGGGCGAGCGGTTTCTGCAGCTCGGCGCCAGCACCGAGGCCCAATGCCAGCGGCACCAGCCCGAACAGCGTGCAGAAGGTCGTCATCAGAATCGGCCGCAGCCGGATCCGTCCGGCGTGGGCGATCGCCACGTCGAACGGTTCGCCACGCTGATGCAGCTGCTCGGAGAAATCGAGCAGCATGATCCCGTTCTTCACGACGAGCCCGACGAGCAGGATGCTGCCCATCGCCGACGAGACGTTCAGGTCGGTGCCGGTGAGCACGAGCAGCAGCAGCGCTCCGCCGAACGAGAGCGGCGCAGCGAGCAGAATCAAGAGGGCAGGGATCCAGGCCCTGAACTGGATGACGAGAATGGTGAAGACGAGCACGGCAGCGATGGCCAGCACCATCAGCAGCTCGCGAAAGGCCTGACGCTGCGACGCGAACTGGCCGCCCAGCTCGTAGGTGTAGCCGACGGGCAGTTTCAGCTCGCGCAACCGCGTTTCGATCTCCGCGACCGCGCTCCCGAGGTCGCGCTGCTCGAGGTGCCCGGTAATGAGCGCCATCTGCCGGAGGTTCTCGCGTGTCAACTCGGCCTGGCCGTTGGCGCGCACTTCGTGTGCGAGCGTGGATACCGGTATGAGTCCGCCGTCAGCGGCGCGAATCAGTGTCTGCGGCAGTCGCGCCGGATCGAACCGGAACCGATCGTCGAGCCTGACTCGCACCGGCACCCGCCGATCGAGCAGACGCAGGTCCGTCGGCACCTCACCCAGCCACGATGCAGACAGCTGCGCGGCTACCTGTTCGACGGTGAGCCCGACGCGGCCTGCCGCCACCGGATCGACCTCCCAGGTCGATTCCGGGTTGCCGTGCTGGATCCCGACCACGTCGACGACGCCGTCGACGTGGTCGAGGATCTCTTCTACCGGTCCTGCCAGCCGCTCGAGCACCTCGGGATCGTCGCCGAAGATCTTGACTTCGATCGGCGTAGGCGCACCTTCGAGATCGCCCAGCATGTCCTGCAGCAGCTGAACGAACTCGATCTCGGTCAGCGGCGCGGCCGCCTGCAGCCTCGGGCGCATGTCCTCGATCACTTCTTCCGACGAACGCGCCCGCTGCTCGCGGGGCTTCAGCCGGACGAGAATGTCGCCGCTGTTCTGGGCGGTCGCGAACAGGCCGAGCTCCGAGCCGGTGCGTCGTGAATAGGAGGCGACCTCGGGCGTGTCCGATATGACACGCTCGAGCGCGCGTACCTGGCGGTCGGTGTCCTCGAGGGCTGAACCGGCCGGAGTCAGATAGTCGATGACGAATCCGCCTTCATCCGCCTTGGGAAGGAATCCCGTTCCCACTCGGTAGAAAAGCGCGCCGCCAACCAGCGCCAGGACGATCGCGAACGTCACCGCGGCGAACGGCCGGCGGACAATGGCTCCGAGCGCGCGGCCGTAGGCACGCACCAGCCGGCTGTCGGTCTCTCCGGCCGCGGGCGGATGCCGGCGGAACGCCCATCGCGCCATGATCGGCACGACGGTGAGCGACAGCACCAGCGACAGCAGCACCGCCATCGACAGGCTCATCGACAGTGCGCGGAAGAATTGCCCGATCACTCCCGACAACAGGCCGAGCGGGACGAACACCACGACCGTCGTCAGCGTCGAGCTGACGAGCGGTCCGACGAGCTGCTGCACGGCATCGATGACGCTGTCTGCGCCGTCGGCGGCATGCCGATGGATGTTCTCCACCACTACCACCGCATCGTCGATCACCAGACCGATGGCAACCGCCAGGCCGCCGAGCGACATCAGGTTGATCGATCCACCGAAGAGATGCAGGAACACGAACGTCGGTATCACGGCGAGCGGGAGCGTCGTTGCGGCAATCAGCGTCAACCGGACGTTGCGCAGGAAGACCATGAGCACCACGACGGCGAGGAACCCGCCGATGAGGATGGCGTCGCGAACGTTGGCGATCGCGGCGCTGACGAACTCGGCGAGGTCGTAGACTTTTGTGATCCTGATACCGGACGGGAGCGTCCCCTTGAGGGTGCTGAGCGCTGCATCGACGCCCTGTTTCACCGCCAGAACGTTGGCGCCGATCTGCTGCGAGAGGCTGATCGAGACGGCGTCCTGGCCGTTGCCGGTGATGAGCAGCGTACGATCGGGGGAGCCCGGCGTGACGCGGCCGACGTCCGAGACGCGGATCGCAGCGCCGTTCTTGATCAGCACCGGCGCGTCGGCAATCTGCTGTGCCGAGGTCCACAGCCCTGAGGCAAGCGACAAGTGCTGCTGGCCGGCCTGCGGAAACCGGCCGACGGGCAGCAGCTGGTTCTGCGCCTTCAGCGCCTCGGCTACGTCGACCACGGAGATGCCGGCCGCGGCGAGCCGCGTGGGGTCGAGCGCCACCTCTATCTCGCGGCTGTCGCTGGCGAGCACTTCGATCCTGCCTGCTCCGGGCACGCGTGCGAGCTCCGGCTTCACCACATAGGTGGCGTAGTCGTTCAGATCCGGCGTGGCCAGAGGACCCGTGAGGCTGAGAATCAGGATCGGGAATACTGCCGGTGTGAGGCGCTCGACCGTCAGTTCGGTGTCGGACGGAAGCTCGTCACGCGCCTCGGCGATGCGGTTCTGCACCTGCTGCAGCGCAACGATCATGTCGGTCGACGGATCGAACTGTGCGGAAATCTCCGCCGCGCCCCTGATGCTCCTCGACCGGACGCGGCGTATTCCCGGCACCTCCATCACGGCGGTCTCGAGCGGCCGCGTGACGGTCAGCATCGTTGTCTGCGGCGGCAGCGTGCCGCTGTGCGCGATGATCACGATGCGGGGGAACTCGAGCGGCGGATAGATGCTGCTCGGAAGCGACAACCCGGCGATGGTGCCAGCCGCGACCAGCGCAACGGCGATCAGCACCGCGGCGCGCGAATGGCGGACCGCGCCAGCCGCGACGTTCACTTTCCGGCGGCGCCGGGCTTCTCGCCCCCGCCCTCTGCGCCCGCATCCCTGCCCTCATCGTGGGCGCCAGGTTGGGCGATGGCGACGTCTGCTCCGTCGGGTAGCCCGTTCTGCCCACTCGTGATCACCATCTCGCCAGCCTTGACGCCGTGCGAGATCTGAGTGAGCTGACTGTTCTCCACCCCGATCGTCACGGTGCGGCGCTGTGCCTTGTTGTTCGCCACGACGAAGACGGCCGTGTCCGGACCTTCGTGCACCACGGCCGATGCCGGAACCAGCACGACGCCCCGGTGCGACTCGGCGTCGATCTCGAGCGAAACCGGCGCACCGACCGGGTATGGTGCAGGTGAGCGAAATGCGAGCCGCAGCGGCACGGTCGTCGTGCCCGGCTGGACCGCGCCGGGATACGAGACAACCTTCAACAACGGGAGTGAGACGTCGGGACGGGCGTCGGCGATACGGGCCGGTGCGCCGAGGTGAATGCGCGGTGCCTCGCCGACCGGCACCTGTGCCGTGACTTCGAGACGGCGCGGGTCGACGATCCGCAGCACCGCGTCGGACGCGGTGGGCTCGACGAGATCGCCAGGGTTGTGCGAGCGCCGGGCGACGATGCCGTCGAAGGTGGCGTGCACGACGCTGCGCGCCGCCACGGTGTCGGCGGCGGCGGCACCCGCCTCTGCGGCCGCGAGGTCGGCCTCGGCATCGGCGACCTCGCGTACGGCGTCTTCGACTTCCTTCCTGGCTGCGACGCCGCGGTCGAACAGATCGCGTGCCCGCGTCCGTGCGGCCTGGGCGTTTTCGAGTCGCGCTTGCGCGCGCGCAATCTCGGCGCGCTGCTTCGGCACCTCGGCTGCGGTGGTCGGGATCTCGAATCGCACGAGGAGGTCGCCGCGCTTGACGGGGTCGCCCTCGGCCCTGGGCATCTCGACGATGCGCGCGGCCTCTGGTGCGATGACCGTCAGTTCTGCTCCTGGTGCCGCGGTCACGATCCCGGCGACGCGGACGACGGCGGTGATGTTGCCGACCCGGGCCGGCATCGCCGACACGGTGACGACCGTCTCGCTCTCGACCTCTTCAGGTGCCTCTTTCGAGCACGCAACCGACGCCAGCGTGGCGCAGGCGGCGATGGCCAGCAAATCTCGTGCGGTCATGGCAGCGGCGTCAGCGGAGCACCAATGGCGGCTTCGAGGTCGGCGAGCGCGTTCTGCAGGTCGGCGGCGGCTTGAATCGCCCGGAGCCGCACGTCGCGAGTGCCCTGCAGCGCCAGGAGGTACGCAGAGATGCCGGTCTGACCGAGGCGATACGAGTCTTCCGCCATTCGCTCGACGTCGGCCGCCTGGGGGACGATTTCGTCACGATAGCGCACGTACTGCTGGCGCTGGGCATCGGCCACGGCGGCTGCTGCCGCCACCTCGCCCGAGATGCGTGCCACGGCAGCGTCACGTTCGCTGGCGAGCTGTGCCAGCGCCGCCTCCTCGACGCGGACGCCGGCGCTGTGAGTGGTGAAGATCGGGACGGTCACCGCCAGCGCGGCGCGCCAGCCGGTGTCGAATTCCGGTTCGGCGCGCCGCGTGAGCGTGCCCTCGGGAACCAGGTCCGGGGTGCGGAGCGCATGCGACAGGGCGAGGCGGCTGCGCTGTTCGGCGATGCGGCGATCGATCACGAGGAGCTCGGAGCTGGCCTGCCGTGCACGGCTCACGGCCGCGTCTGGCGGGAGTGGCGGGCCGAGATCGAGCGTCGTGTCGATGACCGTCGGAGCGTCGAGCGGGAACCCGAGCAGGGCGTTCAACGAGGCCCTTGTCGCGTCGACTGCGCCGCGCGCGGCCGCGGCCTGGTTCTGGGCGTCCGCGAACGCCAGCTGCGCCTGCACCAGTTCGAGCCTGGGCACGCCACCCGCGTCGAAGCGCGCCTGTGCCGCGTCGCGTGCGCGCTCGGCCAGCATCCGCATGTCGTCGAGCAGCGTCTGACGGTTCTCGGCGACGACGCGCGCAAAAAAGGCGCGGCGAACCTCCGCCTGGACCTCGGCCAGCACCTGATTCAGCTCGGCGTCGCCAGTGACTATGATCGCGTCAGCGACCTCGATCCGTCGATCACGCTTCCCGCCAAGCTCCAGCGGGACTGCGAACGAGTACCCCTCTTTCGGAGTCTCTTTCGCGAACTCGGCACGGAACTCCGGGTTCAGACGTTCGGCCGCGACGGCGCGCGACGCCAGGTTTGCGGCGCGCCGAAGGCGGGTCGCCGCAATACGCGGGTTGGCGTCGAGCGCGCGCTGTACCGCCGCCGCGTATGACAACGGCGCCGGCGGCGGGGAAGAGGCCGGTTGCTGGCCGCCGAAGCACAGCGTCGCGGCAGAGACGATGACGGCGCCTGCGAGTGCGACATGACGACGGAAGGGCAAAGGATGTGCAGACTCGGATGAACGCTCGATGACAGTCATGGCGCTCCACAGGTGCAGGATACGCAGAGCTTTTCATCAGCCGGCGGAATAGGCAAGTCACAGTGCATCACCGAGCCGGACTCGCCGCCGACCTTCGCCGTCTCGGCCTTGCCGCTGGCGACACGGTGATGGCGCATGCGTCCGTGCGTGCCGTCGGCGAGGTTGCCGGCGGGCCGGACGAGATCCATCTCGCGATCAAGGATGTGATCACGGAAGCGGGGACGCTCCTGATGTATGCCGGCTGTCCCCGCTATGTCGACGAGGTTGGCCGCGGATGTCTGACTGCCCAGGAAGAGGCCGAGGTTCTCGAGCGTCTCCCGCCCTTCGATCCGCTGACCGCTCGATCGGCGAGAGATCACGGTGTGCTGGTCGAGTTCCTCCGCACCTACCCGGGGTCGATCGTCAATCATCACGTCGCACGCTTCGTCGCCTGGGGCAGTCAGGCCGGCTACCTGTTCTCGATTCAGCCCTGGAACTATGCGTTCGGGGCCGGGTCGGCGTTGGAGCGGTTCGTCGACCTGGACGGGAAGATTCTGTTGCTCGGTGCGGATCACGACACCGTGACGTTTCTGCACTACGCCGAACACATCGTGGACATCCCGGGAAAGCGGGTCGCGAAGTACAGGGTTCCCGTGGAGAAGGACGGCGAGCGCGTCTGGCTCGATCAGGAGGAATTCGATACGGCCGGCGGCGTCCACGCCAACTGGCCTGACGGCTTCTTTGCCCGCATTACGGATGCGTATCTGTCGCACACCGGCAACCGTGGCGGTCTCGTCGGCAACGCGTCGAGCGTGCTCTTTCCAGCGCGCGGACTGCTCGATTTCGCGCTGCCAGTGATGAGGGCGATGGCGCGCGGCACCGAGCTTCAGCCCTAGACCCAGAGCTCACTTGTGTTGAGGATGCGAATCCCTGTGGAGACGACCGACCAGACTCGCCTGACCGCGCGAGAAGGCTGTGGGGATCAGCGAGCTCACGGAGCTCGCGTCCAGCGGCCCTCGACGCCCTCGCAGC
>DASUGH010000069.1:0-11262 GCA_036274155.1 Vicinamibacterales bacterium
GGGGAACTGGGCGGCGAGCTGCTGCTCCACCTTCTCAGTTCCGAAGCCAGCCTGCTCCAGATACGGGGCCGCGCATTTCCGGCACTGGGCCGGGATGCTCATCGAGTAGTTGCAGTAGTGGCAGCGGGCGCGGCCGCGAACCCATGACGTCGCCGCCGTCCCTCCCGCGCGGCTGGTGTGCACGGTCAACGACACGCTGCAGTTCGGGCACTCGAACGTGTCGCCGCACTGCCGGCAGAACACCGCCGTGGCAAAACCGCGGCGGTTCAGCAGCACGATCACCTGCTCCTTCCTCGCCAGCCGATCCTCGATTGCCGCGCCGAGCTCGCGGCTGATCACGACGTCGGGACCTGCCGCCGCATACTCGTCGCGCATGTTGACGATGCGCACAGCGGCCAGCGAGCGATCGTGAATGCGGCGCTCGAGCACCGCTTCGCTGTACTTGCCGGTGACGGCGTTCTGATAGGTCTCCATCGACGGCGTCGCGGATCCGAGCACGACCAGCGCCTGTTCACGACTGCCGCGAACGACCGCCACGTCCCTGCCGTGATAGCGCGGCGTCTCTTCCTGCTTGTAGGAGGTGTCGTGCTCCTCGTCCACGATGATCAGCCCCAGCCGGGAGAGCGGCGCGAACACCGCCGAGCGCGTGCCGATGACGATGTCCACCTCGCCGCGACGGATGCGCTGCCACTGGTCGTGGCGTTCGCCGTCCGACAAGGCGCTGTGCTGAATGGCCACGCGCGGGCCGAACAGCCCGCGCACGAGGGCGGCCACGGCCGGCGTGAGCGCGATCTCGGGCACCATGAGCAGCACCTGGCGTCCTCCCCGGCGAACGTGCTCGGCCAGCCGCAGGTAGACCTCGGTCTTGCCGCTCCCGGTCACGCCGCGGAGCAGCGCTACGCCGAAGCGGCCGCTGTCGGCCAGCGACGTCAGCCTCGCGAGCGCCTCCTGCTGGTCGGCGTTGAGCACACGGGCGTTGTCGGGCAGGACGGCGGCGAGCGCCGCCTTTGCGAACGGGTCGCGCTCGTCCTGCTCGTTCCGGAAGCCGACGAGTCCGCGGCTGGCCAGCCGCGCCACCGTGTGGGACGAAATGCCGCGCTCGCGCAGCGCAGAGGACGTCAGTCCCTGCGGAGCGGACGCGAGGACGTCGAGCGCGCCGCGCTGTGCCGGGCTCAGGAACCCGACCGAGCTGACGCTCGGTTCTGCGGCAGCGCCGCCCGCCGCAGTCTGACCTGGGGCCTGCGCCGACGTGCCGTGTGCCGTGAGGAATGCAACCCTCCGCACCCGTGAGCCTCGGCCCCTGACACCGGATCGCGTGCCAGGAGGCATCGCCGCTCCGAGCGCATCACCCACGCCGGACACGTAGTACTCCGCCACCCACTGGCAGAGATCGACGATGGACGCAGGAATGAGTGCATCAGAATCGAGCACCTCGACGACGTCCTTGATCTGACCGCCTGCGCTCGTTGTCTCCGGTTCGGCCGGTCCCTCGTCAGACGGGGCGGCGCCCGTTTCCACAACGCACCCGGTGACGGTGCGCGATCCCACCGGCACCAGCACGCGCGCCCCGACCTGTGGCACGGGGAGGTGATCGGGAACCTTGTAGGTAAGCGAATCGAGGAATGGAATGGGGACGGCGACCGAGACGAGGCGCCCGCCCGTCTCCGGCCGCGCAGGATCGCGAGTCACGAGTGCCACGGCTCCAGTCAGCCGCCGGCGAGGATGCTTCTGACGCGCTTCATGTCCTCCCACACGTCGCGCTTCGCCGACGGGTTCCGCAGGAGGTAAGCGGGGTGATAGGTCGGCATCAGGATGGCGTCGCGATACTTGTACTCGCGGCCGCGGAGGCGGGTGATCGGTTCCACGCTCCGCAACAGCGACTGCGCCGCGAACTTGCCCAGCGCGACCACCACCTTCGGCTTCACCACGTCGATCTGCCGGAACAGGAACGGCTCGCACTGCTCCACCTCGTCCGGCTCGGGGTTGCGATTGCCAGGCGGGCGGCACTTGATGACGTTGGCAATATAGACGTCTTCGCGCCGCAGGCCAATCGCTTCGATGATCTTCGTGAGGAGCTGCCCGGCGCGGCCGACGAACGGCTCGCCCTCGAGATCTTCGTCGGCGCCAGGCGCCTCGCCGACGAACATCAGGTCAGCCCCGGGATTGCCGACACCGAACACAACCTGACGTCGGCCGAGACCATGCAGCTTGCAACGGCGGCAGTCGTCTCCGACATCGGCTCGGACTGCTGCCAGCGCCTCGGCGGCCGACGTGAATACCGCGACTGGCGAGGCCGCATCACGCAACGCCGCCGATGACGCGTTGGCGGCCGGCGCTTCGGCGTTGGTGTCGGGCATATCGGAAGCCAGTGGCGCGGCAATCGCTTCTGGCCTGACGGGCACACGCCATTCGGGCTCACGGCGAATGCCGGCTACGCCGAGCTCCTCGAAGAACTGCAAGTGTGGGGAGATCAGGGTTCGATCCATGAGTCGCAGGCGGACCTCGACGTCCGCCTCTACGTTCCGTGTCGCCTTGATGGTCCTTGTCGAGGCGGGTCTTCAAACCCGCCTGATCACGCTCAGACCGCGGTCCGGGTCCGCATCAGTTGCTCGACGCGGTCGAGAATCGCAGCCGCCACCTGCTCCTTCTTCTGGAGCGGCACCTCGTGCTCGCCGTCGTCGTCGATGATTGTCACCGCGTTGGACTCGACGTCGAAGCCGCGATCCGGCTGCGTGACATCGTTGGCCACGATGAGGTCCACGCGCTTGCGCGCCCGCTTCTCGCGCGCCTTTTTCACGACGTCGCCGGTCTCTGCGGCAAAGCCGACGAGCAAAGGCCGCGACGAGCCGCTGGCGCGCTGCGCTCCGAGGTCCGACAGGATGTCAGGCGTGCGTCTCAGGATGAGCGTCATCGGCGCCTCGCCCTTGGCGAGCTTGGCCGGTGCTGGCGACTCCGGCGTGTAGTCGGCCACGGCCGCCGCCATGACCACCACGTCGGCGGCGTCAGCGGCGCGCAGAACTGCGCCATGCATGTCTCGCGCGCTGCGCACCCGGATCAGCTCGTCGACCGCCGGCGGCTCGAGCCGTGCCGGTCCGGCGACCAGCGTCACGTGGGCACCGCGGCGACGAGCCTCGGCCGCCAGTGCGAACCCCATGCGCCCGCTGGACCGGTTGCCGACGAATCGGACGGGGTCGATGTCCTCGTAGGTCGGCCCGGCCGTCACCACGACGCGGGTGCCGGCGAGCGAAGAGGCGCGTGGCGAGAGCACGCGATCGACCGCATCGACGATCTGCGCCGGCTCAGCGAGCCTGCCTTTACCGATCCAGCCGCAGGCGAGATAACCCTCACCCGGATCGACGAACCGCACGCCGCGTGCCGAGAGCATCTGCAGGTTCCGCTGCACGGCGTCGTGCGCCAGCATGTTGCTGTTCATCGCCGGCGCCAGCAGGACGGGCGCTTTCGTCGCCAGATACAGCGAGGTGAGAAAGTCGTCGGCGATGCCGTTGGCCATCTTGCCAATCACATTGGCCGTACACGGCGCCACGACGAGCAGCGCGATCGAATCCGCGATGGCGATGTGTTCGATGTCGGCATTCGCGCCCGGCCGCCACTGCGACGTGATCACGGGCCTGCGCGTAATCGCCTCGAAGGTCACCGGACCCACGAACCGCGCCGCCGACCGGGTCATCACCGCGACGACGTCATGGCCCCGCTGCTGCAGGCCGCGACACACCTCGACGGCCTTGTAGGCGCCGATTCCGCCGGTAACGCCGAGCGCGATGAGCGACATGGTCCGAGCCGCGATCGCTACATCTCGTCGTCGATTTTCTCGACCTTCCTGCGCAGGACCTCTCGCTGGGCGATGGTCACTTTCTTCTCGCCACTCTCGCGCGGCAGGGCGCCGCGAAGCAGCTGGCGCGCGCGGGCGCTGGCGATCACGACGAACTCGAAGCGGTTTTCCTTTGGCGATCGTTCCATGAATTCTTCCTTCTTCCTTCTCGTCCTTCTTCCCTCTTGCTACCGGCTGCTTGCTGCAAAGGTTTCGATCACCCCTCGTGCCGTCTCCCGCATCCGGCCGACGCGGGCGCGTTCGGCGAGCACGATCGCCCGCAGCCGATCGACCGCAGACTCGAGGTTGTCGTTCACCACCACGTACTCGTACTCGGTGAATTCGTCGACTTCGGCGTGCGCCGTCTCGAGCCGCCGGCGGATCTGCTCATCGCTGTCCTTGCTTCGACCGCGCAACCGCTGTTCCAGCGCGGCTGCCGAGGGCGGGAGCACGAAGATGCTGATCGACGCCTCGGCGCGGCTGCGCACCTGGCGGGCACCCTGCACATCGATGACCAGCACCACGTCCTCGCCGCCGGCCAGGACTTCCTCGGTGTCTGCGGCACATGTCCCGTAGTAGTTGCCGAAGACGTCGGCCCACTCCAGGAAGGCGCCGCTGGCCGCCATGGCCTCGAACCGTGAGCGACTGATGAAATTATAGTCGACGCCGTCGAGCTCGCCCGGACGGGCACCGCGCGATGTATACGAGCGCGACATGCGGAGGCCCGGCACCGTCTTCACCAACCGCTCCACGAGCGTCGTCTTGCCGGTGCCGGACGGGGCCGAGACGATGAACAGCAGCCCGCGCGCGCCGTCACTCGACATTCTGGACCTGTTCGCGCATCTTCTCGAGCTCGGCTTTCGCCCCGATGATCAGCTCCGAAACCGCGATGCCGTCGGCCTTCGAGCCGATGGTGTTGATCTCGCGGTTCATTTCCTGGATCAGGAAATCCAGCTTGCGGCCACACGGCTCGATGCCCGAGGTCAACGTCGCCCAGTGGTCGAGGTGGGCGCGGAATCGGGTGACTTCCTCGCTGATGTCGGACCGCCCCGCGACCCGCACGATCTCCTGCGCGATCATCGCCTGATCGACCGGCAGCTCGAACCCCAGCTCCCGGATCCGCTCCTGCAGCCGCTGTTCCAGGCCGGCGCGTCCCTGATCAGCGGCAACCCGCAGCCGCTCGATCGCCACGCCGAGCAGGGCGCGGCGGCCCTCGAGATCGGCCTGGAGGTGTTCGCCCTCCCGAACCCGCATCGCGTCGAGTTCGGCAAGCGCCTGTTCGAGGGCGGCCTCCACGCTCTCCGCCAGCTGCGCTTCGACGGACGGATCGAGACCGGCAGGCCGGTCTCGAACGGTAATCGCCTGCGGCAGGCGGAGAAGGTCGCCGGGTGACAACGCCCCCGATACGAGGCCATGTCCGCGCGCCTGGTCGATAGCCGCCGCCAGCGCCGCGACGAACTCCGCGTTCAGCTCCACGCTCGGCGCCGCCGGCGAACGCAGTGCGGCAGAGATCGCCACTTCCACGCGGCCGCGCGCCAGCCGCCGCTGCACCAGCGCCCGGACGCGCGGCTCCAGGTCGCCGAGCGATTGAGGCATCCGCAGCTGGACGTCCAGGAACCGGTGATTGACCGCGCGTACGGTGACGCCGATCGTCGCGTGCCGGTCCTCGTGCGTCAACGAGGCGAACCCGGTCATCGATCTGATCATAGGGATCTCCGCTCAGGCCTCCTGGCTCTCCGCGCGTGCTTCCCGTTCGGCGCCGCGTTCGGCCGGATCCTCCTGCAGCTGGAGCTCGTAGAGTTTCGCATACGCGCCGCCCCGCGCCAGCAGCTCGTCGTGCGTGCCGCGTTCCACGATCCGCCCGCGATCGAGCACCAGGATGACATCGGCGCGGCGAACCGTGGACAGCCGGTGCGCGATGACGAACGACGTGCGGTTCAGCATCAACGTCGCCAGCGCGTCCTGTACCAGCATCTCCGACTCGGTATCGAGCGCCGACGTCGCCTCGTCCAGGATCAGGATTGGCGAGTTGCGCAGGATGGCGCGGGCAATGGCGAGCCGCTGCCGCTGGCCGCCCGACAGCCGCTGCCCGCGCTCGCCGATCACAGCCTGGTACCCGTTGTCGAGCCGCACGATGAAATCGTGCGCGTGCGCGGCCCGGGCAGCCGCCTCGACTTCTGCCGCCGACGCCGCCGGTCTCCCGTAGGCAATGTTCGCAGCGACGGTGTCGTCGAACAGCACCGCCTCCTGCGTCACCATGCCGATCTGCGAGCGGAGCGATGCCAGCGTGACGTCGCGGATATCGACGCCGTCGATGAGAATCCGCCCGCCGGTCACGTCGTAGAAGCGCGGGATCAGGTTGACGAGGGTCGTCTTGCCGGCGCCGCTGCGCCCGACGATGGCTACGGTCTGCCCGGCGCCGACGGTCAGATTGAGCTGCTCGAGGGTCCGCGACTGGGTGCCGCCGTAGGAGAACCGCACGTCGGCGAACTCGATCGCCTCGCGGAAGGGAGGAAGCGGGCGGGCGTCCGGCCGCTCGTGCACTTCGGTATGGGTGTCGAGCATCTCGAAGATGCGCTCGGCGGCGGCACGCGCCTGCTGAAGGTCGGCGTTGACACGACTGAGCTTTCGCGCCGGCGCGTACATCATGAACAAAGCCGTCATGAAACCGACGAACTGCCCGGGTGTCAGCCGGCTGGCCTGGATCTCCTGGCTGCCGTACCACAGCGCCAGTACGAAGGCCAGGCCGCCGATGAACTCCATCATCGGTGGCAGCATGGCCAGCACGCTGTTGACCTTCATGGCGGTGCGGTAGAAGGAGCCGGACGCGCGCCCGAACTGCGCCGCCTCGCGTTCCTCGGCGCCGAACGCCTTCACGATGCGATGTCCTGTGAACGCCTCGGCGCTCACGTGCGTGATGTGCTCGAGCGCCTCCTGGCTGCGGCGCGCCGACCGCCGTACTCGCTGACCGAACCAGAACAGCGGGTAAACGATGAGCGGCGCCACGGTGAAGCAGAACAGCGCGAGCCGGGCGTGGTAATAGACCATCACGCCGGCGAACCCGAGCAGCGCGATCGACTCGCGGGCGAGATCGCCAAGCGTTTCCGACACGGCGCGTTGGAGCTGGCTGACGTCGTTGACGATTCGCGACATCAGGCGGCCGCTGGTCTGCGCGGTGAAGAACGCGGCGGACTGACCGAGGATGTGGCGGAAGAGCACGTTTCGGAGATCGCGCACCACGCGCTGACCGACATCGGTCATGAGGTAGCTGGACAGGTACGCCGCCAGCCCCTTCGCGAAGTAGAGACCGAGGATCGCTGCCGCGAGCTGCGAGAACGACCGCGTCGCGGCGTCCGCCAGCTGCGAACGCCTGAACAGCTCCTCGTCGAGAATCGGCCGGACCTGCAGGACGACGCCGGCGGACGCCGCGCCGTAGACGATCATGGCCACCGCCGCCCACACCAGCCTGCCGCGATAGGGCCTGACGTACTCGTGCAGCCGGAAAAGCGCGTTCACTCGCTGAAACGGTATCTCAGGAGCACCCACAATGCGACAACGCCGTCGCGCCAGCCGATCTTCTTGCCTTCCTCGTAGCCGCGGCCGTCGTAGGTGATCGGCACCTCGTAGACGCGGTAGCCGCGCTTGAAGATCTTGGCCGTGAGCTCCGGCTCGATGCCAAAACCGTTCGAGCGGAGCGTCATCGACCTCAACACCTCCGTCCGCATCACCTTGTAGCAGGTCTCCATGTCCGTGAGCATCGTGTTGTAGAGCACGTTGGTCATGAACGTCAGGAGACAGTTGCCGGCGTAGTGAGTGAACAGGAAGACACGGTGGCGGCCGAGGAACCTCGACCCGTACACGACGTCGGCGCGGCCACTGCAGATGAGCTCGATGAGCGCTGGAAACTCTTCTGGCGAGTACTCGAGATCGGCATCCTGGATCACCACCAGGTCGCCCTTCACTTCGCTGAAGCCGCGCCGCAGCGCCGCCCCCTTCCCCATGTTCCGCGGCTGCAGAATGAGCGTGAACCCGAACTCGCGCTGCAGCTGCGCCAGCCGATCGCGTGTCCCGTCGGTCGAGCCGTCATCGACGACAATCAGCTGGACGCGGACTGGAACCGCCATCACCCGGCGCACGATTTCGTCAATCGTCTCCGCCTCGTTGAACGCCGGCATGACGACCGACAGCAGCGGATCGGTGAGGAGGCCGCGGAGGCGAGACATCAGGCCACCGGCATCCCGGCGAATCCGCGCGGCCGGGCCGAGTGCCATCGCCAGGCGTCGGCCACGATCGTCGTCAGCTCGGGACGACGCGCGATCCAGCCGAGATCCTCGCGGATGCGGCGGGCCGAGGCATAGAGCACCGCCGGGTCGCCGGGCCGACGCGGCGCCGAACGGCGTGCGACCGGGCGGCCGGTCACCTGCTCCACCGCGTCGATCACCTGACGGACAGACGACGGACGTTCGGTCCCGACGTTGTACGTGGCCGAGGCACCACCCGTCTCGAGACGGGCCAGCGCCCGGACATGGGCGTCCGCGAGATCGCTCACGTGGATATAGTCGCGCAGGCAGGTCCCGTCGGGCGTGGGGTAGTCCTCGCCAAAGATCTCGAGCGGCGCCCCACCCGAGGCTGCTTCGAATGCGCGCGGGATGACGTGAATCTCCGGCGAATGGTCTTCGCCGAGCTCACCGTCCGGGTCGGCGCCTGCGGCGTTGAAGTAGCGCAGCCGGACGGAAGCAATGCCGTAGGCGCGTTCGAAGTGCGGCAGGGCGTGCTCGATGGCCAGTTTCGTCTGCCCGTAGGCGTTGATGGGCGAGGTCGGATGCGTCTCGGTCAACGGTGTTTCAACCGGTTCGCCATAAACGGCGCAGGTCGATGAGAAGACGAACCGCCGGCACCGCTCAGCGGCCATCGCCTCGAGGGTGCCCAGCGTGCCGGTGACGTTGTTGCGATAGTAGCCAGCCGGATCGCGAACCGAATCGGCCACCGCCAGCCACGCCGCAAAATGCACGACGGCGGTTGCCCCCGAGTCGCGGATGGCACGCCGGACGGCATCGACGTCGCGGATGTCCCCCTCGATGAGCGGAGCGCCGAGCGTCGCCTCGCGATGGCCCGCCGACAGATTGTCGAAGATGACCGTCCGGTAGCCGGCGTGACGGAGCGCTTTGGCCGTGTGGCTGCCGATGTAGCCGGCGCCGCCGGTCACGAGCACGGCCCTGGCGTCAGCGGCCAATGGAGTAGTACGTGAAGCCGTGCTGCTTCATCTGATCCGGCGTAAACAGGTTCCGGCCGTCGAAGATCACCGGCGAGCGCATCAGCTTCTTCAGCCGGGCGAAGTCCGGTCGCCGGAACTCATTCCACTCCGTGACGATGCCCAGGCCGTCGGCGCCCTTGACCGCGTCGTAGTTCGAGCCCGAGTAGGTGATGCGATCGCCGAAGATTCCCTTCGCTACCTTGACGGCCTCCGGATCGTAGGCGAGGACGTTCGCACCGGCCGCCAGCAATGATTCGATGAGCGGGATCGACGGCGCCTCGCGCATGTCGTCGGTCTTCGGCTTGAACGCCAGTCCCCACACGCCGATGGTCTTTCCCTTCAGGCTCCCGTAGTGCTTCTTCATCTTCGCGAAGAGGCGTGTCTTCTGCGTCGCGTTGACCGTCTCGACCGCGTTCAGAATGCGGAACTCGTACTTCTGATCCGCCGCGAAGCGCATCATCGCCTGGACGTCCTTCGGGAAGCAACTGCCGCCGTATCCGCATCCGGGAAACAGGAACGACGTGCCGATGCGCTTGTCAGCGCCCATGGCCTTGCGTACCTGGTCGACGTCCGCGCCCACCAGTTCGCACACGCTCGCAACCTCGTTCATGAAGGAAATGCGCGTGGCCAGCATCGCGTTTGCCGCGTACTTGCACAACTCGGCGCTGGCGCAGTCCATCACCATGATCGGTGCGCCGGTGCGCGTGAACGGTGCATAGAGCTCCAGCATCAGCTCGGTGGCCCGCGGGTCTTCGGCGCCGATGACGACGCGATCGGGCTTCATGAAGTCCTCGATCGCGGCGCCCTGCTTGAGAAACTCGGGGTTGCTCACGACGCTGAAAGGATGCGTGGTCTCGAGCCGTACGATCTCGCGAACTTTCTCGCTCGTCCCTACCGGTACCGTGCTCTTGTCGACGATGACCTTGTAGCCGTTCATCGCCTTGGCGATGTCGCGCGCCACGTTGAGCACGTGCGTCAGATCGGCCGAGCCGTCCTCGCCCTGCGGCGTTCCGACCGCGATGAAGATGATTGCCGCGTCGCGCACCGCCTTCACCAGATTGGTCGTGAACCCCAGCCGGCCTTCCTGACGATTCCTCCGGACGATTTCCTCCAGCCCCGGCTCGTAGATCGGCATGCGGCCGGCCTTGAGCGTCCGCACCTTCGCGGCGTCCTTGTCCACGCACATCACGTCGTTTCCGCTCTCGGCAAAACAGGCACCGGCGACGAGCCCTACGTATCCAGTTCCAACGACGGCAATTTTCAAGCGCTCTTCTCCCTCGACGCGGGCAGCGCCATGCGCCCGACGGCCGCACTGATGGCACTCCCGCCTGCGCCGCACCGCGGCTTCGGCGCGGCAACCTATTAGTTCATCGAATTAGTTCATCGAAATGGCTGACGCTATCATACCGGCTGACCGATGCGGATTCTTGTCGACTACCGGGCCGCGTTGCGCGCCCGCACCGGCGTCGGCGAGTACATCCACGAGCTCGTCCGCGCCTATTCCGCAGCCTCACCCGGCGACGATGTCATCCTCTTCTCCAGCTCCTGGAAAGACCGGCCCGATCCAGCCCTTGCCGGCGCGCTCGGCGCTCGTGTGGTCGATCGCCGGATTCCTGTCTCCGTGCTCAACCTGCTCTGGCATCGCGCCAGCTGGCCGCCAGTCGAGGCACTGGCCGGCGACTGCGACGTGGCGCACGCTGCCCATCCGCTCCTCCTCCCGACGACACGCGCTGCACAGATTGTCACGATTCACGACCTGTTCTTCCTTTCGCATCCCGAGCGCACGCACGCCGAGATTCGCCGTGACTATCCGGCGCTCGCCGGCGACCATGCCCGACGCGCCGACGCGATCGTCACCTCGAGCGAACATACCTGTGAGCTCATCGCCGGCCAGTTGGCTGTCCCACGGGAACGCATTTACGTCTGCCCGCCTGGCCCTCCGGTCTGGAAAACCCTTGGACGGGGGCCGAACGTGCCGCCCGGAGGGTGCATCCTGTTTCTCGGCACCCTCGAACCGCGGAAGAACATCGGCGTGCTGCTCGACGCTTACGGCGAGTTGCTGCGCCGCCTCCCCGGCGCGCCACGGCTCGTGCTGGCCGGCCGCGCCACCGAGGAGGCCCAAGCGTGGCTCGAGCGGCTGGCCGCGCCGCCGTTCCAGGGCCACGCCGAGCATCTCGGT
>DASUGH010000070.1:0-69811 GCA_036274155.1 Vicinamibacterales bacterium
CCTTTCTTCGATCGCTACATCGCCGGCGGTGGCGGCGGGAAAGACATCGGGAAGCGTGTGGTCAACATCCCTGTGGCGGTCGATCTCGATCATCGCTTCCGGGTCATGGACGAGTTTGGCGACTTCCGGCAGGTGATCACGCTGCCGACGCCGCCGCTCGAAGTGTTCGCGCCGCCTCACCAGTCGCCGGAGGTTGCGCGCGCCGCCAACGACGGCCTCGCCGAGCTGGTGGCGAAGCACCCCGATCGCTTCATCGCGTTTGCCGCGTCGCTCCCGCTCAACAACTTCGACGCCTGCCTGCGGGAGGCCGAGCGTGCGCTCGACGAGCTCGGTGCCCGCGGGGTCATGCTCTATTCGAACGCTGCCGGCGTCGCGCTCGACGCGCCGGAGCTGAAGCCGCTCTTTGCCGAGATGGCGCGGCGCGATCTGCCGATCTGGCTCCACCCGATTCGCGATGCAGCGTTTGCCGACTATCAGTCCGAGACGCAGTCGCTCTACGAGATCTGGTGGACGTTCGGCTGGCCCTATGAAACGAGCGTGGCGATGGCCCGTCTCGTCTTTTCAGGCGTCTTCGACCGCCATCCCGACATCAAGATCATCACGCACCACATGGGAGGGATGGTGCCCTACTTCGAAGGACGCGTCGGCCACGGGTGGGACCAGCTGGGGAAGCGAACGTCGGATCGCGATTACGGGTCGCTGCTGAAGTCGATGAAGAAGCGGCCGGTCGAGTACTTCCACCAGTTCTACGCCGACACGGCGCTCTTTGGCGCGACCGCGGCTACGCGCTGCGGACTCGACTTCTTCGGGGCCGACCGCGTCCTCTTCGCCACCGACATGCCATTCGATCCGATGCCGGGACTTTATGCGCGCGAGACGATCCGGATTATCGACGGGCTCGATATCACGGCTGACGAGCGGGATCGGATCTATCACCGCAACGCCATGCGGCTCCTCAAGCTCGCGGCGTGAGGCGTCGCGACCGCCGACGGAGATCGGCAGCTACCGCTGTCCGCCCTGCGGGTCACCGGCGCGCCCTCGAGGGGCGGGCACCGTGCATGTACCCGCAAACGTCTTGCGCGGGAGCAACTCGTCGCGGTTCGCGGCCAGGTACGCAAACGCTGCCGCGATCGTCGCATTCTTCTTCATGTCGTCGGCCTGCAGCCGCTCATAGCTGTCAAGATTGGTATGGTGTGTGAGACGGCCGTATTCGATGGGATCCTGAATGAACTGCCAGCCGGGCAGGCCGACGTTGTCGAAGGAAACGTGGTCGGTGCCGGTGGTGTTGTTGATCGTGGCGTGCGTCATGCCGAGCGAAGCCAGCGGCGCCATCCACTCCTTGAAGACTGGTCTCACCGATTCATTGCCCTGCAGGTAGACGCCGCGAATGAGACCGGTGCCGTTGTCGATGTTGAAGTAGCCGGCGAATCGCGCGTATTCGGGTGTCGTCTCGTAGCGTCCCGGAATCGTGTTCCCTCCCCGGCCGGCTCCGGGAGCCGGTCCGGCGGCCGCTCCCGCTGCCGACTCGCCGCCAGTCGAAGCGGTTTCCTGCGGCGTCAGGGCGCGACAGGCGGCGAAATGCCGCGCCACGTACTCGGCTGATCCGAAGAGTCCCTGTTCCTCGCCGGTCCACAGCCCGATTCGCACCGTTCGCCGCAGGCGGACGCCGGTGGTCTTCAGGATCCGCATCGCCTCCATCATCGCCGCGCTGCCCGACGCGTTGTCGGTCGCACCAGTCGAGGCGTGCCAGGAGTCGAAGTGAGCGCCGAGCATGACGATCTCGCCGGCTTTGTCGCTGCCGGGGATCTCGCCGACGACGTTGAACATCGGCGGGTTGGGATAGAAGGTATTCCTGATGTCCACCTCGAGGGTCACCGGAATCCCCTTGGCGATGAGCCGTGCGATTCGACCGTAGTGCTCGGCGGCAATCGTGACCGCCGGAAGCGTCCTCGCCGGATCCGCGTCGCGGCTGCCGCCGATCGTGTAGACGCCGTGGCCGATGGCCGCGGTCGAGAACGTGGCGATCACGCCTTCGGCGCGAAAGAAATCGTTGCGGTTGAAACCGCCTGGCCCGGCGCCGCGTCCGCCGCCGCGGCCGCCCGCCTGGTTCGCGGCGGGTGCGGTGGCGCACGCCGCCTGCGATTGAGGAGCGACGGGAGATGTGGGCGGCGGCGCCGGTGATCCGGCGGTTGGCGGCGGCCCGCCGCGCGCGCCGCCACGGCCGCTGCCCGGCTGCGCTGCCTGCAGCCGGTCGAGCTGCTCGGTCGTCTGGCGCACGGCGAGCGGCTGATCGAAAAAGGCCTGGACGTTGGGAGCAGGTGCGGTGATGACGAACCGGCCTTTGAGCCGGCCCTTGAATTGCGCCAGTTCGGCCTCCGTGGTGCCGGTGACGCAGACGACTTCGCCGCGGACCAGGCCGTTCGTCCCCGGCGTCCACGCGCTCGGCGTTCCCGCGATGGGGAAGGCCTGCGGCTGAATCGCCGCCAGGTAGAACTTGTCGTTCGACCATCCGCGGTCGAACCCGCGCCGGTTCTGCCACGGTTCGAGGCCGACGTTCGTCAGACCCCAGCCCTTCATCGTCGTCACGGCCCAGTCGCCGGCGGCCTTGATGTTGGGTGAGCCGGTGAGTCGCGGGCCGTAGACATCCGTCAGATAGCTGGCGATGTCCATGACCTGCGACCGGTTCAAGCCTTCATCCTTGATCTGCTCGAGGGCGGAGCCATCGACCTGCCTGGCGTCCAGCGGCAGCGTGACGAACAAGCCGGCGATCGAGGCGGCGGTGACGATGCTGAGGCCCACCTGTCGGTTCATGGCTCCTGCTCCCCGAATGGGATGTGGCGTCCGTGGCCCAACTATACCGTTTACCCGACAACCGTGCGGTAGAATTGGGCCTCCCTTGGGCTGTTGCGAGGCCCCGGGCACTCAACCTTCGACCTGTCATGCCCGACGCCAAGCTTCGAGTGAACGACCCTCAGGGTCGTCGGTTCGTCGCGATCGACAAGGCGCTCTTCACGATCGGCCGACGGACCGCGGCCGACCTGCAGATCATCAGCACCGACGTGTCGCGCGAGCACGCCGAGATCGTGCGCGATGGCGATCAGTACATCCTGCGCGACCGCGGGTCGCGCTATGGCACGTTCGTCAACGGCGAACCGGTCACCGAGCGGCCGCTCGCCTATGGCGACCGCATTCGCCTCGGTCGCACCGATGCCATCGAGCTGGTGTTTCAGGGCGACGAGGCGACCAGCGGGCTGCGTGAGACGGCGACCGATCTCAACGACCTCCGCCAGATGGCCGGGATTCTCAACGGCTTGCGCGCGCTCGGCTCCGGGCGCGTGCTGCCGGAGGTGCTCATGCTGGTCATGGACTCGGCGCTCGAGGTGACGAAGGCCGAGCGCGGGTTCGTGATGCTGGCCAACGCCGCTGGTGAGCTGGAGTTCAAGGTCGCGCGCGGCCGTGGCGGGCAGACGCTGAAGGGCACGTCGTTCGCGACGAGCGAGAAGATTCCCCGCGAGGTCTTCACGACGGGCCGCAGCCGCACGGTCAGCGACCTGATGGACGGCAGCCTGGCGTCGGTCCACGACGGCACGATTGCCGTGGGGATCCGGTCGGTGCTGTGCGTGCCGTTGCGCGTGGTGCCGATGGGGCAGAGCGGATCCGATAGCGGCCCCGATCGCGTCATGGGGGTGCTCTACCTGGATGGACGCGAACGCAGCACGATGACGTCGAGGACCACCGTCGAAGCGCTGGAAGCGTTTGCCACGCAGGCGGCGATTGCCATCGAGAGTGCGCGGCTGTACGCGGAAGAGGCCGAGAAGACCCGAATCGAGCGCGATCTGCGCGTGGCGGCCGAGATCCAGCGCGCACTGCTCGCCGAGCCGGCCTACAAGGGCGCCTTCTGTGATCTTGCCGCCGTCAGCGTACCGTGCCGGACGGTCGGCGGCGACTTCTACGACTATCTCGATCTGGCCTCCGGCGCATTTGCGTTCGCGCTCGGCGACGTCGCGGGGAAGGGGCCGCCCGCCGCTCTCCAGGCGGCAGCCGTCCAGACGAACTTCGCGGCGCTCGCGCCGGTCAGCGAAAATCCGGCCGCGGCGATGTCGAAGATCAACGTGGCGCTCCTGCGCCGCGCGGTGGAGGCCCGGTTCGCGACGATGTTTTACGGGACGCTCGAGGCGAACGGTCGACTGAGCTACTCGAACGCCGGGCAGGAGCCTCCAATCCTCGTGCAGACCGGCGGCCGGGTGACGAAGCTCGACGCCGGCGGACCGGTGCTGGGGCTGCTTCCGGTTGCCTCGTACGACGGCGGCACGCTGATGCTCGAGCACGGCGATGTGGTGGTGGTCTGCAGCGACGGCGTCACCGAAGCGCGCAACGCGGCCGGCGAGGAGTATGGCGCCGATCGGCTGATCGAGACGCTCAGCCGGTGTCACGGCATGAAGCCGGAGGCGGTCATGGACACGCTCATGGCGTCGGTGCGGACGTTCGTGGGCGGCGCGCCGCAGGCCGACGACATCACCACGCTGGTCGTGAGGTTTGTCGGGACGCCGGCGTAACCAGAACGCAGAACGCGGAACGAGGAACGCCGAACGCGGAACGCGGAACGCCGAACGCAGAACGCCGAACGCGGAACGCCGAACGCGGAACGCCGAACGCAGAACTGTGAAGTTTGAACGCCCGAACCCGGCACCTGGAACCCGGAACCCGGAACCTGTAGAGTTAGCCCCTCAGGAGACACCCTTATGCAGATCGAGCAGCGGATTGCGGGTGACGTCGCGGTCATCAAGATCATTGGCGACATCACGGTCGGGAAGGGCGGCGACGTCATCCTCAAGGACAAGATCAACAGCCTGCTTCAGCAGGGTTATCGCAAGCTGCTGCTCGATCTTGGCGGCGTCTCGTACGTGGACAGCGCGGGACTCGGACAGCTGGTGTCGGTGCACGCCACCACCACGCGGCAGAACGGCGTGCTCAGGTTGCTGAACGTGACGAAGCGCCTGAAGGATCTGCTGGTGGTGACGAAACTGCTCGTGGTCTTCGACGCGTTCGACAACGAGGCCGAGGCGCTCGCCAGCTTCGCGAAGCCGGCTGGAGTCTAGAACGTTCCGAACGTTCCGATCAGTTGAGCGCGTTCGGTACGGCGAGCGTGAACGGCGCAATGACGGCGTCGAACTGCTCGCCGTCCGTCGTCACCATCTGGTAGCAGCCCTGCATCGATCCCACGGCGGTCTTCAACGGGCAGAAGCTCGTGTACTCGAATGCCGCCCCCGGCGGCAGCACCGGCATCTGGCCGACGACGCCTGCGCCCTTGTAGGTGTCGACCTCGCCTTCGGCATTGGTCACGATCCACTCGCGGGAGATGAGCTGAGCGGTTTCGCGTCCGACGTTCGCGATCCGAACGTGATATTGAAAGAAGTACTGCCCTTCCCGTGGCGAGCTGCGCTCGGGAACGAACTCGCTGCGGACCTGGACGCGGATGCCGCGTGTCGTGGTGTCGCTCATAGGCAGGGCGGCGTGAGTGATCGATTATATGGCTGGACCTCTGAGCCTTGGCAGACGCGGAACTGGCGAACACGTTCGTCGTAGTACAGTGACAACGTCCTCAATGGCCCCTGACAAGAAGCCAGGAGTGTCACGAACCGCCGCGTGGCGAGAAGCACGCGAGCTCGTCTGGACCCACCGCCGCCGGCTGCTGCTCGGGCTGGTGCTGATGCTCGTCAGCCGCCTCGCCGGCCTCGTCCTCCCCGCTTCCTCCAAGTTCCTGATCGACGACGTCATCTACAAGGGCCGCGGTGAGCTGCTGCTGCCGATTGCGCTTGCCGCCGGCTTTGCCACCGTGCTGCAGGCGATCACGTCGTTCGTGCTCTCTCAGCTGCTCGGCGTGGCGGCGCAGCGCGCGATCACCGACATGCGGAAGCGCGTGCAGGCGCAGGTGATGCGGCTGCCCGTGCGGTACTTCGATTCCACGCAGACCGGCGTGCTGGTATCGCGCGTGATGTCGGATGCCGAAGGGATCCGCAATCTCGTCGGCACCGGGCTGGTCCAGCTGGTCGGCGGCCTCGTCACCGCAGCCATCAGCATCTGCGTGCTTTTCTGGCTGAACTGGCACCTGACCGCCATCACGATCCTGGTGCTGGCCGCCTTTGGCGGCGGCATGGCCTTCGCGTTCAATACGCTGCGGCCGCTGTTCCGCGAGCGCGGCAAGATCAGCGCGGAAATCACCGGCCGGCTCACCGAAGCCATCGGCGGCATCCGCATCGTGAAGTCGTACACCGCAGAAAAGCGCGAGGAGATCGTCTTCACGAAGGGCGCCCACCGGCTGTTCCGGAACATCGCGAAATCGATGACCGGTGTCTCGGCGAGCACCGCCGGCAGCACGGTCATCGTCGGCATCATCGGCGTGCTGGTCATCTGGCTCGGCGGACGAGCCATCCTCGCCCAGCAGATGACGGTGGGAGATCTCGTCACCTACATCCTGTTCGTCGGGCTGGTGGCGGCGCCGTTGATTTCGATTGCGTCGATTGGCACGCAGCTCACCGAGGCGTTTGCCGGGCTCGATCGCATTCGCGAGATCCTCGACATGGCGACGGAAGTCGACGAGGACGCGCGTCGCGAAGGCACGCCGCCCATCGTCGGCGACGTCAGCTTCGAGAACGTGTGGTTCGAGTACACGCCGGGCCAGCCGGTGCTGCGAGGCGTGTCCTTCGAAGCGCGCGCCGGCACGACGACAGCGCTGGTGGGGTCGAGCGGGTCGGGAAAGAGCACGCTCATCAGCCTGGTGATGGCATTCAACCGGCCGACGCAGGGGCGGGTGCTCATCGACGGACGTGACCTGAACACGCTGCGGCTCGCCGAGTACCGCGCCCAGCTGGCCTCGGTGCTGCAGGAGAACTTCCTGTTCGACGGGACCATCACCGATAACGTCGGCTACGCGCGGCCGGGCGCGACGACGGAAGAGATCAGGGAGGCCTGCCGCATCGCGCACTGCGACGAGTTCATCTCGAAGTTTCCGAACGGCTATGACACGGTCGTCGGCGAACGAGGCATCAAGCTGTCGGGTGGCCAGCGGCAGCGCGTGTCGATCGCGCGGGCGATTCTCGCCAACCCGAAGATCCTCATCCTCGACGAGGCGACGTCGAGTCTCGACAGCGAGAGCGAACAGATGATCCAGGACGGCCTCAGGCAGCTGCGAACCGGCCGTACCTCGTTCGTGATCGCCCATCGTCTGTCCACGATTCGCAGTGCCGACCAGATCCTGGTGCTCGAGGCCGGGGAAGTGGTGGAGCGGGGCACCCATGCCGAGCTGCTGGCGCTGAGCGGACGCTATCGCCAGCTGCACGACAAGCAGTACCGGCTCGAGACCGATCGCTTCATCAATCCGGGGGAAGATTTCACACCCGAGCCCGAGAAGGTCGTCGCGCCGATGCGCACGCGAAATGCACTCTGACGCCGCCGGCCGACTCCCGCCGCGTCCGTCGAACCTCGTCCCGCGGTGTCTCGCATGAACCCGACATCCGTGCTCGTCGACGCCGTGCTTGGCGGTGTCCTCGGCGGCGGCCGCAAGCGCGCACACAAGGCCCGCCGCTATCTGACGGGTGGCGGATCCGGCCTCTGGTCGAATCCAGCTGTGCTGATGACGGCGGCGGGGGTGGCCTGGGGTGTATTCGAGACCTTGCAGCAGTCGGGGGCACTCGGCGCCCTCGGCGGTCAGGCGGCGGCCGCTCCGCCGCCAGGGGGAGGCGTGCCCGCTTCGGCGAATCTGCCGCCGCTGCCAAATCTCGAGAGCCCACCGGCGGGAGTGGACCGAGCGGCCCTGCGGCTGATACGGCTCGCGATCTCCGCTGCCAACGCTGACGGTGCGCTCGACGACCGCGAGCGCACCGCGATCGTTCAGCAGGCGCGAACGGTCGGCGCCGCGGACATCGCCGAGCGCGAGCTCCGCGGGCCGAGAGCGTTGCGCGAGATCGTGGGCGACGGTACGAGCGCGGAGGAGGCGGCGACGCTTTACGTGCTGGCGTTCACTGTGCTTCGTGCCGACGAGCAGCTGACAACCACCGAGCGCGTGTATCTGGCGCAGCTTGCTGCGCTGCTCCGGCTGGATGCGCCGACGGTGGAGGCACTCGAGAAGGGCGCGGCGGCGCGCATCGAGGGACAGATCTGAACCAGACCGAGTGAGCACCCTTCGATCTGGGTCAGGCGAGGCGGGCGCCAGCGCGCCCGCGGCAGGCGGACCTGAAGGTCCGCCTGCGGAAATCGTGATGGACGCGAGTCGTAGAATCCGGCCGCGAGTGGAGAAGGAGATGGCACAGCAGCAGTGGTACATGGCAATCGGCGGTCATCAGGTCGGGCCGGTGTCCCAGGACGATGTCGTGACGAGCCTGCGAAACGGCACCATCGACGGCAGCACGTTGATGTTCACGGCGGGGATGTCCAACTGGACTCCGCTGAAGGACATCCCGGCGCTCGCCGCGTTTCTGAGCAGCAACCGTGCTGCCGCGGCGGTGCCGCCGCCGCTCGTTCCGGGCCGCCGTGCGCACGAGATCGACTTCCGTATCGTCGGCAGCGAGATGCAGTTCGTGGAAGTGGAGCTGGATCCGGGCGAGAGCGCCGTAGCCGAGGCAGGGTCGATGATGTACATGACCCAGGGCATCCAGATGGAGACCATCTTCGGCGACGGCACTCAACAGAAACCGGGGGTCATGGGAGCGCTCCTCGGCGCCGGCAGGCGTCTGATCACCGGCGAGAGCCTGTTCATGACCGTGTTCACCAATCAGGGAAGCGGCAAGCAGCAGGTGGCCTTTGCGGCGCCATACCCGGGCAAGATCCTGGCGATGGATCTCAAGCAGCTCGGCGGACAACTGATCTGCCAGAAAGACTCGTTTCTCTGCGCTGCGCGCGGCGTCTCGATCGGCATCGCCTTCCAGCGCAAGATTGGCGTCGGCCTCTTCGGCGGCGAGGGCTTCGTGATGGAGAAGCTCGAGGGCGACGGCCTCACCTTCGTGCACGCCGGCGGTACGGTGCATCCGGTGGATCTCGCCGCTGGTCAGACGCTGCGCGTCGACACTGGCTGCATCGTGGCGCTGCAGCCCTCCGTGTCGTACGACATCCAGTTCGTGGGAAAGATCAAGACCGCGCTCTTCGGTGGCGAAGGGCTGTTCTTCGCGTCGCTCGCCGGCCCAGGCCGTGTGTGGCTGCAGTCGCTCCCCTTCAGCAGGATGGCCGACCGGATCTACAAGGCGGCTCCAGCGGCTGGCGGCGCACGCCAGGGCGAGGGCTCGTTGCTCGGCAGTCTTGGCGGTTTGTTGGATGGTGATAACTGAGCGGTCGGATCAGATCGTTCGGATCGTTCGGATCGTTCGGGACGTTCGTTCGGATCGTTCGAGAAGCCTGATGAGACGTGAGGATCGACAGGAATTCTTGAAGCTTCTGCACGCACACGAGCAGACGCTGGCCGTCTGCGAGGCCTGCGCCACGACGACGCGGGAACTGGCGACGGAGGTGGCGCGCGGTGGTGTCCCGTCGAAAGCCGACCTGATGCGGACGATCGAGGAGTCGGAGCGCGTCCTGACCGAGCTCGGTCCGGTTCGCGACGAGCTGAGGCGACTGCTGACGGCCGTCCGATGAACGTGAACGATCCGAACGACCCGAACGACCCGAACGATCCGAACGTGTAATGCGAACAACCGTTACGCTCGTCACCGGCGCCGGCGGAGAGATCGGTCATGGTCTGATCAACCGCCTGACCGATCTCGGCCACTCTATCGTGACCGTCGACATCGCGCCGCTCGAGCCGTCACTCGCGTCGCGGGTGATGCGTGAGTTCACCGGCTCGGTGACCGACGCGGGACTGCTCGAGCGGGTACTGGCGCAGTTCGAGATCGACCTGGTGTTCCATCTCGCGGCGCTCCTCTCGACGCGATCGGAATTCACCCCGCGCACGGCACACGAGGTGAACGTCGACGGCACGCTGAACCTGCTGGAGTTCGCGCAGCACGAGGGCGAATCTCACGGCCGTCCCGTCGTCTTCGTCTATCCATCGTCCATTGCGGCGTACGGGCTGCCCGACCTCGCCACGAAGCTCGAGGCGGGTCGCGTTCGCGAGGATCAATGGAACGTGCCGCAGACGATGTACGGCTGCAACAAGCTCTACTGCGAGCAGCTCGGACGGTACTACGCGTACCACTACAAGCAGCTGGCAGCCGAGGCCACACCGCGAGTCGAGTTCCGAAGCGTTCGATTTCCGGGCCTGATCTCCGCCGAGACGACCCCCTCCGGCGGCACGTCGGACTATGCCTCGGAGATGCTGCACGCGGCCGCGCGAGGCGTGCCGTACGGATGCTTTGTCCGCCCCGACACACGAATCCCGTTGATGGCGATGCCCGACGCGATCTCGGCTCTCGTTCGTCTGGCGGCGGCGCCTGCGGCACGATTGTCGCGTCAGGCCTACAACGTGTCTGCCTTCGACCCGACGGCGCAGGACATCCACGACGTCGTGCTGCGCGCGTTCCCGTCGGGAAAGATCACCTGGGCTGTCGACCGGAAGCGCCAGCGCATCGTCGACTCGTGGCCGGCTTCGGTGGACGACTCGGCGGCGCGCCGGGACTGGGGATTCGCCCCCGAGTACGATTTCGAGCGCGCGTTCGACGAGTACTTGATACCGCGAATCAGAACGAAGTACGAGTTGACGAATTGACGAAACCGGTGATCCTCGATTCGTAAATCCGTAAATTCCAGATTCCGCCATCATGGTCTGTATCGAGATTGCGAACTTCGGCGGCCCGGAGGTGCTCGTGGCGGTGGAGCGCCCCGACCCGTTTCCCGGGCCCGGCGAGGTGCTCGTACGAGTGAAGGCCGCCGGGGTCAATCGGCCGGACGTCATGCAGCGTCGTGGCGCCTATCCTCCGCCTCCAGGTGCCAGCCATATTCCTGGTCTCGAGGTTGCCGGCACGATCGTGGCGCTTGGCGCCGGCGTCGACCGGTGGCGCGAAGGCGACGAGGTCTGTGCGCTGGTGGCCGGTGGCGGCTACGCGACGCTGTGCGTGGTACCGGCGCCGCAGTGCCTGCCGCGGCCTGCCAACGTCGACGCCGTCACCGCGGCGGCGATTCCCGAAGCCTTCTTCACTGTCTGGTCGAACGTCTTCGACCGGGGACGTCTGCGATCGGGAGAGACGGCGCTGTTCCACGGCGGGACCAGCGGCATCGGCACGACGGCGATTCAGCTGGCGTCAGCGCGCGGCGCGCGGGTGTACGCCACCGCCGGAACCGACGAGAAGTGCCGGATGTGCGAGCAACTGGGAGCGGCGCACGCGATCAACTACCGTCGCGATGATTTCGTCGCCGAAGTGCGGCGGATGACGGACGATCGCGGCGTGGATCTCATCCTCGACATCATCGGCGGCAGCTATACGGCGCGGAATCTGGCGGCACTGGCCGTCGAAGGGCGGCTGGTGCAGATCGGGTTGATGAGCGGCGAGACCTCGGCGTCGATCGACTTCCGGCGCGTCCTCGGGCGCCGCCTGACCATCACCGGCTCCACGTTGCGTCCGCGATCGATCGAAGAGAAAGGGCAGATTGCTTCCGCGCTGCAGGAGCAGGTGTGGCCGCTCATCGAAAGCGGTGCCGTGAGGCCCGTCGTCCACCGCACGTTTCCGCTCGAGCAGGCTGCAGCCGCGCACGCCTTGATGGAATCGAGCGAGCACGTCGGGAAGATAGTCCTGACCACGTGAATCGACTGATAGAGGGGCAGGAGCAGTCAGTCCGCGTAGACGACGGTCCGCGAGCTGGTGTGCGCTTTGAGGACATCCGACGTCAGGCGCTTGCTCAGATAGACCTTCGACTCACGGTTGTCCTTGGCGTGCACCTCGTACTTGATGACGTCGAACTCCAGCTGGTCGAGCGTGCCGCGCATGTCGTAGAACCGGTTCTTCGTCTTGACCACCACTTCGTGGAAGCCACTCGCGTGAGCCCAGGCCTCGGACTCCTCGGTGAGCGCGCGGAAATGTCCCTGCCCGCGCCAGTCGCGCCGCGTGCCGCCGATCCAGCTGTAGAGCACCTTTCGTCCTTCGAACTGGACGCAGTCGCTCAGGCGGTTCACCAGGTCGGCGAGCTTGGGATCCTCCTCGACCGCACGCACTTCGTGGACGATTTTGTAGGCCACCGGCACGATCATGGCCGGATCGTCAGGGAGCGGAGCCTCGGCCATGAGGATGAGGAACTCGCGGTCGCGCAGCCGCCGCATGATCTCCTGGGCGGTCTTCTTCCGCGGGAACTCGCCAAAATACTCTTCGATGTACTGGATCTCGAGCGCGCCGGTGTCGAGCGGATACTGCTTGATCAGGTATTCCAATCGAGCTCCATCAGGCTGACCTCCTCAATTCTACCTGAGCGTATAGGCAGGTAGGACGTAGAAGGCCTCTCCCATCCAGGAAGACCTCTCCTACGACCTACTGCCCGCCTGCACTAATTGTCGTAATACAGATAGAACTCGTGGGGGTGCGGACGCAGTCGAATCGGATCCAGCTCCTTCTCCCGCTTGTAGCTGATCCACGTGTCGATCAGATCCTTGGTGAACACGTCGCCCTGCAGCAGGAAGGTGTAGTCCTGTTCGAGCGCCGTGATGGCCTCCTCGAGTGAGCCGGGCGTGGTTCGGACGCCCATCTCGCGCATCTCACCGCGCGTCATCTCGTAGATATCGCGATCGAGCGGCTTGCCTGGATCGATGCGGTTCTTGATCCCGTCGAGCATCGCCATCAACATCGCCGACCAGGCGAGATAGCCGTTGCAGCTCGGATCCGGGCAGCGGAACTCGAGGCGCTTGGCTTTCGGGCTCTTGGAGTACATCGGAATGCGGATGGCGGCCGAGCGGTTCCTGGCAGACAGCGCGAGGTTGACGGGCGCCTCGAACCCGGGGACGAGCCGCCGGTACGAGTTGGTGGTCGGCGCCGCGAACGCGAGGATGGCCGGCGCATGCTTGAGCAGCCCGCCGGCGGCAAAAAGTCCTGTCTCGCTCAGGCCGGCGTAACCGTCGCCGGCAAACAGCGGCTTCCCGCCGGTCCACAGCGACGTATGCGTATGCATGCCGCTGCCGTTGTCTTCGAAGATCGGCTTCGGCATGAAGGTGACGGTCTTGCCGCGGCGGCGCGCCACGTTCTTGCAGATGTACTTGTACCACATGAACTGATCGGCCATTTTCAGCAGCGGCTGGAACTGCATGTCGATCTCGCTCTGGCCGGCGGTCGCCACCTCGTGATGGTGCGCTTCGACGACGATGCCGACCTTGCGCATTTCGTAGACCATCTCGCCGCGAAGGTCGTGGTAGGTGTCGGTGGGGCTGACCGGGAAGTAGCCGCCCTTGAAGCTCGGTTTGTATCCGAGGTTCGGTTCCTCGATGCGGGCGGTATTCCAGGCGCCCTCGCTCGAATCGATCTCGTAGTAGCCGCGATGCTGGTTCTGCTCGTAGCGGACCTCGTCGAAGATGAAGAACTCCGGCTCCGGTCCGATGTAGCAGGTATCGGCGACGCCCGAGTCCTTCAGGTGCTGCTCGGCCTTGCGGGCCACGTGCCGCGGGTCGCGGGTAAACTCCGCGCCGCTGACCGGGTCGACGATGTTCGCGATCACGCTGACGGTGGGCCTGGCGAAAAACGGGTCGAGGCGCGCCGTCTCGGCGTCAGGCACGGCGAGCATGTCGGACTCATGGATGCCCATCCAGCCGCGGATCGACGACCCGTCGAAGCCGAGGCCGTCCTTGAACGTGTTCTTGTCGAGATGCTCGATCGGGAACGAGCAGTGCTGCCAGCTGCCAAGCATGTCGACGAACTTCAGATCGACCATCTCGGCTTCGTGCTTCTTGGCCAGCGCGAAGAAGTCGTCGGGTGTCATCGATGCACCTCCGGTGCCGTGAGTGCGGCCGTGTGCGAGGCCAAATCGGGAGGGACGGATAGGATGCGAAAACGGGCCGAAGCATAGCGGACTTTTCGGTGTGCGGATTGAGCGGCGTCAATTTTGTTGCTCGACTCGGCGCCGGCAGGGCAGTACTTACATCAATGTCGCCACCATACGTACAAGCACCATATCTGTAGCCTGCGAACCGCGCGCGAAGCATTGCGGAAAGCGCCGAAGCACGACATAATTCGGCCTTCAGCTCGCTCGGCGCGGCCCTCACCACAGAGCCCGAGGTCGGGCGTCATCGGACGTTCCACGCCAACAACCGGACTGCAAGAAAGGACGAACTACCACATGGGATCTGCAGCACTGGCCGAAGCCGCCAAGAGCATCCGCGACTGGTCCGTGATCGATCGTGCGTCGACCACTCCTGCCGTCAGGGCCGCCGACGTGTTCGGCAGCCTCGTCTTCAGCGACAAGTTGCAGCAGGAACGGCTGCCGAAGCCGGCGTATCGTGCCCTGCGCGCCACCATCACCCGCGGCGAGCCGCTCGACCTCTCGACGGCTGATGCAGTGGCCAGCGCCCTGAAGGACTGGGCCGTGGAACACGGCGCCACCCATTACACGCATTGGTTCCAGCCGATGACCGGCATCACCGCCGAGAAGCACGATTCGTTTCTCTCGCCGACGTCGGAGGGCACGGCGATCGCCGAGTTCCGGGGCAAGGAGCTGATCAAGGGCGAGCCCGATGCCTCGAGCTTTCCGTCCGGCGGGATGCGCTCGACCTTCGAGGCGCGCGGTTATACGGCATGGGACCCGACCAGTCCGCCGTGGCTTCACGTCAACGGCAACAGCGTCACCCTTGTGATTCCGACGGCTTTCGTCAGCTGGAACGGCGAGGCGCTCGACAAGAAGACGCCGCTGCTGCGTTCGATGGAGGCGGTGTCGAAACAGGCGGTCCGCGTGCTGCGGCTGTTCGGGTCGACGGCCGAACGCGTCTTTTCCACGTGCGGCCCTGAGCAGGAGTACTTCCTCATCGACCGGAATTTCTATTTCGCGCGGCCGGATCTCATCAACGCCGGCCGCACGCTCTTCGGCGCCAAGCCGCCGAAGGGGCAGGAGATGGAGGACCAGTACTTCGGGGCCATTCCCGAGCGCGTCCTCGCGTGCATGGCGGAGGTCGAGCTCGAGCTGTTCAAGACCGGCGTCCCGGTGAAGACGAGGCACAACGAGGTCGCCCCGAGCCAGTACGAGATCGCGCCGGTGTTCGAGAACGCCAACGTCGCCTCCGACCATCAGATGATGACGATGGAGACGCTGAAGCGGGTGGCGCCGAAGTACGGGCTGTCCTGCCTGCTGCACGAAAAGCCGTTTGCCGGCGTCAACGGATCGGGCAAGCACAACAACTGGTCGCTGTCCGATGAGTTCGGCAACAACCTGCTCAGCCCTGGAGACACGCCGCACGACAACATGCAGTTCCTCGTGTTCTGCGCCGCCGTGCTGCGCGCCGTCGATCGCTGGCAGGGGCTGCTGCGCGCCAGCATCGCGAGCGCCGGGAACGATCACCGGCTCGGCGCCAACGAGGCCCCGCCGGCCATTCTGTCGGTATTCCTCGGCGCCCAGCTGACCGACATCTTCGAGCAGCTGGAGAAGGGCAATGCCAAGTCGACCAAGCAGGGGGGAACGCTCGACATCGGCGTCAGCGTGCTGCCACGGCTCCCGCGGGATGCCGGCGACCGCAATCGCACCAGCCCGTTCGCCTTCACCGGCAACAAGTTCGAGTTCCGCGCCGTATCGTCCGGCCAGAACATCGCCTGGCCGAACATGGCGCTCAACGCGGCGATGGCCGACGCGCTCGACTCGATGGCCACCGAGCTGGAGAACGCGACCGCCAAGGGTGAGGATCTGAAGGCCGCCGTCGGCAAGCTGCTGACGAAGGTCATCAAGGAGCACAAGCGGATCGTCTTCAACGGCAACAACTACGCGCCGGAATGGGAGAAGGAGGCGAAGAAACGCCGTCTCCTCAACCTGCGCAACACCGTCGACGCGCTGCCCGAGCTGATAAGCAAGGACGTCGTGAAGCTCCTCGACCGCTACAAGATCCTCAACGAGCGGGAAGTTCGCGCAAGGTACGAGGTCTTCCTGGAGAACTACAACAAGACGCTGAACGTCGAGGGCCAGCTGATGGTCCTGATGGCGAACCGCTACATCATGCCGGCCGCGCTCAACTATCAGCGTCAGATCGGCGAGAGCGTTGCGGCGGTGAGGGCCGGCGGCGGGCGCAGCGTGCAGGGCAAGAAGCTGCTCGCCGACTATACCAGGCTCCTCGATCGCTTCAAGGCGCAGGCGGATGTGCTGGCGCGCGTCCTCGATCACAACGGCGGCTCCGCGGAGAAGCACGCGAAATACATGCGCGACAAAGTCGTCCCCGCGATGGACAAGCTCCGTGAGCTGGGCGACGAGATCGAAGTGCTGACGCCGCACGAAATCTGGCCGCTGCCGACCTATCGCGAGATGCTCTTCGTCAAGTAGCGCACACGGTGCGAACGCCCCGGAAGGGCCGGCCGACGGCCGCCCCTCCGGGGCGGCCTCCTCGGTCCGGAGTCCTGCCTGCCGGCGTCTTTGTTCAACCGAGCTGAAGCTCGGTTCTGCGAAGGCGTCAACCGAGCTTGCTCCCGTAACCGCGTCCACATCAGCGTCCTCGATTCGCCTCACGTCATCGGACGACCGGCCGTCACATCGTCCGGCGCCTTACGTTTTTCGACAGTTCGACCTGCCAGGACACCAGCGGCAATCGCCGGAGCGGTGCGTTTCTCGTTGGTCACATCCGGCTGTGCGTACCGGCGTCCGAGCCGCCTGATTCGTCCAGCCGATCCGAGCCGCCTGTCGAGTGAGGTGGTACCCAATCTGCAAAAACAGATTGGCGATTGCCCCGGTCAGGCGGCTGGCGTGGATTCCAGCTGTTAAATCTACGGCCGGCCGTTTCCGCTGATCCAAAAATCCGGTTCGCGGATGGCCGCTGCAGTGTGACCTCGCGTCGCTGGCGATCGATGGACACGGCCAGTCGACGATTTCGCCGTCCGGGTGAACGAGCGTCATACGTCTGTCATACCTGACGGGGTCGCGGAAGCGAATGCGTGACACGCCGGAACCCGTGTGACGTGACAGGTAAGCAATTACGAACTGCGGCGGTCCGCCTTGGCGCGCCGATCGCAGGCGAAGTCTGACGACAGCGCCCGGCGCAGCCGGGCTCGGGTACGCGGAGAGCGCCACCGTGATGGGCATTCTTGAACGACTCCGTCCGACGCCGCGCTGGAAGCATTCGGACCCGGCGGTCCGCGCGTTGGCGGTCTACGACCTGGATCCGGGAGAAGGCGACATCCTCCGGACGCTGGCGCGAGAGGACTCGGAAGCGAGGGTCCGGCGCGCCGCGGTCGCGCGCCTCGACGACATCGCCGTGCTCGGCGACGTGGCGCGTAGCGATCCGGACGAGGAAGTGCGCGCCGAGGCCGTTCGGAATCTCGCAGGCCTGGCCACTGAGGCGACTGCCGCCGCCCATGCCGCCGCCATCGTCGAGCAGCTCGTGTCGCTCGGCCGGTTGAGAGAGGTCGTGGCGATTGCCCGCGACGCGGTCCTGCCCGACGTCCGCTTCGCCGCCGTGGACCTGATCGCAGACCAGAAGTCGCTCGGCTCGATCAGCCGCCACGCCGCCGATGGTCCCACCCGCCTCCGTGCGTTGGCCCGAATTACAGATGTGGAGGAAATCGTGAACGTCGCCCTCAAGTCGGAGCAGACGGATGCTGCTGTCGCTGCGCTCGAGCAGATCGATGATGCGGAAGCGCTCGGGACGATCGCGCAGCGCGGCCGCAACAAGGTGGCGGCCCGGCGGGCGCGTACGAAGCTGCGGCATCTGGAGGAGTCGGCGCAGCCGTCCCGCGACGAGGCCATCCGCCTGTCGCCGGAGGATCGCGCGCGGGCGCTGGATCTGATCCGCCGGGCGGAGGGTGTGGTCGCCACGGCCGATCCCGAGGAGGCATCGGCGTCGCTGGCGGCGATTCGGCTGGGATGGGCGGAGTTGCAGGCCGACGTCGAGGTCGAGGAGGCGCTCGGCACGCGCTTCGAGGCCGCTGCCGACGCTGCTCGCGAGGCGATCGCCGAGCGGCAGCAGGAGCGCGCGGCGGAGGAGGCACGGGCCCTGGCCGTCGCCCGCGAACAGGCCGATCGTGTGGCGATCGTCACCGAGATTGAAGCGCTCAGCGGCGCCGAGGCGCAGGATCGTGTCGCCGAGCTGAAGGTGGCGTGGGACGCGCTGCCGCCGATGCCATCCGAGTACGCCGCGTCGCTTACCCGGCGCTTCCAGGACGCGTGCCGCGCGTTCGACGACCGCGAGCGCCGCCGCATGCTGGCCGAAGCGGCCGCCGGCCGACTGCAGACGCTGGCCACCGAGCTCGAGCAGCTGGTCGCGTCGGATCACTCGAACGAGGAGATCGTGGCGCGATGGCGGGGACTGCGCCGCGATGCCGACGTGCTCCGCGAGCATGCCGCGCAGAATCCCGAAGCCGCCGAGCGGCTCGAGCGCGCGATCGTGGCGCTCGAGGCGCGCGAGCAGGAACTGCAGCAGCAGCGCAGCAGGCAGGAGGTCGAGAACCTGCGCCGGCTGCAGCAGATCTGCCGGCAGGTGGAGGCGCTCTCGGTGAGCGAGCAGCTGTCGCTCAAGGCCGGCGATCGCGCGCTGCGCGAGATCCGCGCAGCGCTCGAAGAGCGGGCTCCGCTGCCCTCGAAGCAGGATCGTCAGGACATCCAGGCGCGTCTCGAGGCCGCGCGCGCCGTGCTGGCACCGCGCATTCAGGAGCTGCGGGATGCCGACGAATGGCAGCGGTGGGCGAACCTGCAGGTGCAGGAGGAGCTCACACGCGAAATGGAAGCGCTCAAGGGTGAGCAGAACCTCGACGCCGCCGGCCGGCGCATGCGCGATCTGCAGGCGCGGTGGAAGCAGGTGGCGCTGGCGCCACGCGCGCAAGGGGAGGCGATGTGGCGCCGCTTCAAGGCGGCGCAGGACGAAGTGTTCTCGCGCACGGCGGCACATCTGGCGGCGCAGAACGAAGAGCGATCGGCAAACCTCGCCCGCAAGCAGGCACTCTGCGAACGCGCCGAAGCGCTGGCCGATTCCACGGACTGGGTCAGAACCGCTACGGAAATCCAGGCGCTGCAGGCGGAGTGGAAGACGATTGGCGCCGTCACGCGCGGGCATGAGAAGGCCGTCTGGGAACGGTTCCGCGCCGCCTGCGATCGCTTCTTCACGCGGCGGCAGGAGGACCTGAAGCGCCGGAAGGAAGATTGGGCCGCCAACCTGGCGCGCAAAGAGAGCCTGTGCGCGCGCGCCGAGGCGCTCGCGAGCTCTACCGAGTGGGAAGCTGCAGCCGCCGAGATCAAGCAGCTCCAGGCAGAGTGGAAGACGATCGGTCCGGTGCGCAAGACGAAGTCGGAGGCCGTCTGGCAGCGTTTCCGCGCCGCGTGTGATCACTTCTTCGATCGATACAAGCACCGCGACCAGCTCGAGCTGCAGGAGAAGGCGGTGCCTCGCGAGAACGTCATTCGCGAGCTCGAGGCGATGCTGACGGCGACTCCGGGGGAAGCTGGCGACGCTCCCGACGGTCTCGTCGCAACCGTTCAGGGCGCGCGCACGCGCTGGCAGCAGGCACCGGAACTGCCGCGTGCAATTCAGCAGGACCTGGCCGCCCGCTATCACAACGCCCTCTCACGCATCGTCGGCCGCTGGCCGGCGGCATTTGCCGGCACCGAGCTCGATCCCGAGGCCACCCGCAAGCGGATGGAAAAGCTGCTGGCGCGCGTCGAGGAGCTGTTGCCGTCGCAGTCGCGGCCGCAGGCCTCGACTGCGGACCTCTCGCCGGCGGAGCTGCTGGCACAGCAGTGGCGCGAGCGCCTGGCTGCCAACACGATGGGCGGACGCAGCGTCGAGAACGAAGAGACGCGCTGGCGCGCCGCCGAGCAGGAGGTGCGAACCGCGCAGGCGCAGTGGGCGCGGCTCGGACCCGTACCGGCGGACGTAGCCGGCCCGATGAACGAGCGCTTTCAGCGAGCGGTTCGGAAGTTCTACGAGCATCGCCGGCGCGCCTCCTAGCGCAGGCCGTGGTGAAATCAGGCCTGTGAGGCACCGAGATTTTCGCCACCGTGCCTTTGTCCTTCGACCCTGCTCAGGACGACCCTGAGCGAAGTCGAAGGGTCACAGCCCGGTAAGTGGCTTTCACCACGGGCTGCCCAGCGGCGGCCACACGTTCTGAACGAGACAGACCCGTTACACGACGAATTGGCTTGACGGGCGCACGGCGTCGGCCGATGCTTGCCTGTCCCCGTACACGGTGGGCCGGAGGGTCGCTCACGGATGCGTGGTGCCGTTCTCCTCGCTGTGCTGATCGCCGTTCCCGATCTCGCAGACGCTCAAGGCGCGCGCCCATACGGTTCGCTTCCTCCCTGCCAGTTCACCCACGTCGATCGAATCATGCGTCTCGCCGCCGATTGCAGCACCTCGGCGTCGATTGTCATCCCTGATGGTGAGACCCTCGATGGCGGGGGGCACACGATCTACGCCGTCGAAGGATCCGGGAAGCCGTTCAGCGGCGGTGTCGTGGTGGCCCGCGGCGGTACGGCGTCGATCGTGAACACCACCATTTCAGCCATCTCTCTGACCGGCGAGTGCCATACAGGCGCCGATCGGCTGCGCGGGATCTACTTCGAGGATGCGGCGGGCGAGATCCGGCGCAATGTCGTCGTCAACGTCAACCAGGGATCGTCCGCCTGCGTGGAAGGGAACGCGATCGAGGTGCGCAGCCGGGATCTCGAGGGGGCCGCCAGGACGGTGCACATCGAGCGGAACGTAATCGACCGCTATCAGAAGAGCGGGATCGTCATCCACGGCCACGTGGATGCCGTCATCGAGTCGAATGCGCTCGGTACCTCGGCAGCGCAGCGGTTCGTGCCGGCCAACGGCATCCAGGTCGGTCCGGGCGCCCGGGCCCGAATCGAGAACAATCTCGTATTCGGCAATTCCTTTCCCGCCGATGACGCGGCCGGCACCGCCATCCTGCTGATCGACACCGCGCCCGGCACCCTCGTCGTGCGCAACGTCATTCGCGGAAACGCCGACGTGGGGATCCACGTCTTCGCCGATGCCGTCATCGTCGAATCGAACGAGCTCGATGACGATGGTCCCGACGGCGCCTACGACGTCGGCATCGTGAACCTCGGCGACGGAAACATCTTCAGGAACAACGCCATTCGCGGTTACAGAAGCCGCTACTCCGGCGTCCAGGACGACGGCGGATCGACGCTGCAGATCGAGTGAGCTGACGGAGCCTATCCCTCGAGGTAGGTGTAGCCGTGCAGCCCATCCTCGTAAAACCTGAGCAGACGGCCGGCGCCCTCGTAGTCGACGCGGCCATCGCGCACGGCCGTCTCCACGTCGGTCCGCAGCTTTCGCAGCAGCGTCTCGGCGTCGAACTCCACGTAGTCGAGCACCTCTTTCACGGTGTCGCCCTTGACCAGGGCGTCCAGGCGGGCGGCGCCGTTCTGATCCATCGTGACATGCACGGCATGGGTGTCGCCGAAGAGGTTGTGCAGATCGCCGAGGATCTCCTGATAGGCGCCGACCAGGAAGACACCCAGGTAGTAGGGCGCCTTGGTCACGGCGTGCAGCGGGAGCGTCTTCTTGACATCGCGGCGATCCACGAAACGATCGAGCTTGCCGTCGGAGTCGCAGGTGATGTCGCCAAGGACAGCGTGGTTGCCCGGCTTCTCGCCCAGCCGATGGATGGGCATCACCGGAAACAGCTGCTTGATCGCCCAGCTGTCGGGGATCGACTGGAACAGTGAAAAGTTGCAGAAGTAGGTGTCGGAGAGCTGCTCGTCGAGATTCTGCAGGTCCTCCGGCACATCGCTCATCGACTGGGTCAGCCGCTGGAGCTTCGTGCAGATCGACCAGAACAGGTTTTCCGCCAGACTGCGCTGCTCGAGCGGCAGGTATCCACCAACGAACAGGCTGAGCGCCATGTCGAGCGCCTGCTGAGCGTCGTGGAAGGCCTCGAGCGCGTTGCGGGCGGTAATCGTGTTGTAGGTCTCGACGAGGTCGAGCAGCGGCTGCTCCCACTCGGGGTTCGGGTTGGTCGGGATTTCCTCGTCGCCGAATCCCGACACGCCGAGCACGTTGAAGACGAGCACGCTATGGTAGGCAACCACGGCGCGTCCGCTCTCGGACACGATGGTGGGGTGCGGGACGCCGGCTTCGTCGCACACGCTCTGCACGTGGTACACGACGTCGTTGGCGTACTCCTCGAGCGTGTAGTTCATGCTCGATTCGAAGTTCGTCTGCGAGCCGTCGTAGTCGACGCCGAGCCCGCCGCCGACGTCCAGGTACTGCAGACCGGCGCCGAGCTTGGCGAGCTCCGTGTAGACGCGCGCCGCTTCGTTCAGCGCCCCCTTGACGATACGGATGTTGGTGATCTGGCTGCCCAGGTGGAAGTGGAGCAGCTTCAGGCAGTCCTGCATTCCGCGCGTCTTGAGCTCTTCGAGCCCGCGGAGAATCTCGGTGACCGTGAGACCGAACTTCGAGCGGAATCCGCCCGACGACTGCCACCGCCCGCTCCCGCGCGACGCCAGCTTGACGCGCATGCCGATCTGAGGGCGGACACCGATCTTTTCCGCCGCTTCGAGGAGCAGGCCGAGCTCCGTGTACTTCTCGACGACGGGAATGATGTTGCGCCCGATCTTCTGGGCCAGCATCGCCGTCTCGATGTATTCCGCGTCCTTGAAGCCGTTGCAGATGATCGGCGTCTCGTTGTCGGCGAGCGCGACGACCGCCAGCAGCTCCGGTTTCGAGCCGGCTTCGAGGCCGAAACGATAGCGCCGGCCGAAGTTGAGGACCTCCTCGACGACCTGGCGCTGCTGGTTCACCTTGATGGGATAGACGCAGCTGTAGGCGCCCTGGTACTGGTGCTGGGCGATCGCGGTCTGGAATGCGGCGTGAATTTCGCCCAGCCGATGCTCCAGGATGTCGGTGAAACGGACGAGGACCGGCAGGCTGATGCCGCGGAGCTGCAGCCGATCGACGAGCTCTTTGAGGTCGATCGCGCGCGCCGGATCCTTCGTCGGGTGCACCTGCACGTGGCCGAGCTCGTTGACCGAGAAATAGCCGTGGCCCCAGCGGGACACCTCGTACAGCTCGCTCGCGTCGTGGACGCTCCACGCCCGCGTCGTCGAAGTGCTCGATGCGACTGCCGCCGAGCGGCCGTTGGTAACCGTGCTCGTTGTGTTCATGCGTTCCTGGGCCGGCTCGAGCCGGACACGACGCCGGGTCAGTCCCCGGATCCGGCCAAGAGCCGGACGCTCTGTTGCCGTGATGCGCCGCGTGAGTACCTATCGCTTATCGGTCGGTCGTCGACAGTCGTGAGGTGTCCGCCTTCGCGCGGCACGATCATCACGTCTACAGAGTAAGGCTTCAGGATCGATTCCGAAAGGGCAATCTTGGGTCGCGGCCGCTCGGCGCGCGGCTCCGTTGCGCTCGCCGGAGTCTCACGGCGATGTGTCAGCGCTTACGGAACAGCACGACGCGGTTGGTGTTCGTGCCCTTGGTGTTGTTGCCCACGCCCCAGCAGGCAGCGGTCTTGGTGAACCGCTGCGAGTTGATCAGCACGAGAAGGGGATCCAGGCCTGCCTCGAGGCCGCAGGGGATCACGTGCTCCTCGAGCCGCAGCCGTCCGGCCCGTACCTCGCCCACCTCGAAGGCGACGTGCCCGCCCGGCTTGAGGATCCTGGCGAGCTCGATGAAGACGGCCTTCATCTCGCGGCGCCAGTCCTCGATTTTCTTGACCACCGTCAGCTGCACATCCGCCGGGACGATGCCGCAGAACCAGCAGCGCAGCCAGTTGTCGCCGGCATAATCGACCACGTCCAGGAAAGGCGGCGAGGTGACGGCAAGGTCCACCGTGGCCGCTGCGATGGCTCCGGTGGCTCGCGCGGAGGCGGTATGCAGACGTTCCGGTGCCCACGCCGCTTCGAGTACCCGCCTCGTGTGACCGTCGCAGTCCGCGAGCAGCGAGCGTGTCTTGCGGAGGATCAGCCGCCTGACGTCGCGCCGCGGCGGGGTCTGTTTCCGGTCGGCGTTGATCTTTCGCTGCGCGGAAACCGATGCGGCCTGGTTGGGTGGAAGCGTATACACCGAGAAGAAGCCCGGGGAATGGCCGGTGAGCCGGTTGACCGCCACCATCCGGATCCACTGATCCACGGGATCGAGTCCGCCGTGCTCGAGCTGTTTCAGGAAATGCGACCGCAGGGCACCGATCTCGCGCAGCGTGTCCGGGTGGTAGAAGGTCAGCAGATCGTCGGGCAGTTCGGTCGCTCCGTCCCAGTCGAGATCCGCCAGCCTGCCGGCTATCGCGTTCAGGGCCGGTGGCCGCAGGCGCGGCTCGACGAGCATCCGGCTGAGCGGGTTGATGTCGCACCCGGTCGCTACACGGCCGAGCAGCGCGGCTTCCAGCACGGTGGTGCCGCGCCCCATGAATGGGTCGTAGACCGTATCGCCAGGCCGGGTGAGCCGCTCGATGAAAAACCTCGGCAGCTGCGGCTTGAAGCACGCCCGGTAGGAGATCTCGTGCAGGGAGTGCGCCGCACGCTGCCGGCTGGTCCAGAACTCGTTGACGAAAGTGTCCACGACGACCGGCTGGCCGTCGTGGACGGCGAGTGTCTCGAGTACTTCCGTGCCCCGGCCTTCCCAGGTGAAGGCGCGGAGGTGGCTCTCGAACGAGCGGGGCTCCAGGAGAGGTGCCGGATCGGAGGCGATGTCGAAGAGCGAGGGCGCAGGCCGCACGATCACCCGCACGTCACCGTCATACCTTGATCTTCCGAACCCAGATGGCGTTGTTCTCCCAGTTGCTCTTCTTGAGCGACAGGTCCGTCGGCTGCGTGTTGCCGCGGCGATCGGTCGCACGCGACGCGACGGTGTGCGAGCCTGCCGGCAGCGGGTCGATGGCGGCGGTCCACAGCGTCCAGGCGTGCGGCGAGGCAATCACCTGTTTCTCGAGGCGCGCGGCTCGCCAGGGGCCGCCGTCAACCTGAATTTCCACGCTCTGCAGGGCGCTGCCGTCCGTCCAGGCTGCACCGCTCACGGTGAACGTGCCGGCGGCGCCGGCGGCCGGGCGCGACACACGGGCGATGACCGACTTGACGAGCATGCGGGTGACCGAGGTCTCGGTGTACTCGATCCGGTCGCCCTTTTTCTGCCCCATGATCGTGACGTAATCGCGGCCCATGAAGCGTCCGAGGAAGCGACGAGGACTGAGCTCGATGCGCTTGAGCCATTTGACGTTCGCGACGCCGTACCAGCCGGGCACGATCAGACGCACCGGGAAGCCGTGCACGATCGGCAGCGGTGCACCAGCCAGCTCGTAGGCGAGCAGCGCGTCGGCCGCCAGCGCATCGTCGATCGTCATCGATCGCGCGAAGTTCATCGTGTACTTCTCGTTGCGGATCGTCTCCTCGCCTTCGTCGGAGCCCCAGAACACGACGTCGACGACGTCGCGCGACGGCCTGGCGTCGTCGAGCAGCGAGCGGAGGCTGCAGCCGGCCCAGGTGGCGTTGGTCACCATGCGGTGAAACACACCTTCCCGGTTGCCTCCGCACTCGAACATCACGGTGCGCTCGACGCGCGGCCGCCGCTTCAGCTCGTCGAGCGTCAGTGTCATCGGGCGCCCGGCGTTGCCGTCGATCTGCAGGCGCCAGTCCGCAGCTGCCACGCGCGGGATAGGGTAGTGAGCGACCACGAACGTCTCTTCCGGCTTCACGTTCCACGTCATGGTTCGCAGGTCGATGCCGCCGACGTCCTCGCCTGGAAGCGTGAACGTGCCGGCCCGGCGCGTGGAGAAGTTTGCGGGAATGTCCTCGAATGGCACAGCCTCGGTGCCGGCGGCCTGCGCGGCGGCGGCACGAAGGACATCGGGGCCGAGCGCCATGCCTGCGCTCGCGAGCGCAAGCTGCTGGATCGTCGTGCGGCGAGAAATCATCGCGCCCTCCATGACTCCTGAGCTCCGGTCAAGATCGGTGTGAGGATACCGCATTGAGCGTTGGCCGGCACTTGAAGAACAATGACATAGTCGCATGAGCGAGCGCGTTCCGGCGATTAAACTGCTGCTGCTGCCGAAAGATACCAACGCCTACGGGACCATCTTCGGCGGGGTCATCCTTTCGAACATCGACCTGGCGTCCGCCGTGCAGGCGCGCACCGTCGCCCCTCACCGGTACGTGACGAAGGCGATGCGCGAAGTGGAGTTCCACGAGCCGGTGTACGTGGGCGATATCGTCAATTTCTTCACCGAGACGATCCGGATTGGCCGTACCTCGGTGACCGTACGGGTGTCGGTCGAGGCGGAACGATGGGGGAAGGCGGCGGGGGGCGGGAACCACGGCGAGCGCGTCAAGGTCACGGAGGCGGAGGTGATTCTGGTGGCGGTCGATGCTCAGGGGCGCCCGGTGCCGATCCACCCCGAGGGACGGCGGGCATGACGCGGTGCCTTTGAGCATTGTGCATTGAGCATTCCGAATCGAGCACTGCGCATTGGGCATTGTTTGAGCCTATGAATTGGGTCAGCACGCGAGGCGCCTCACGCCCGGTACCGTTCATCGACGCGCTGTTCGCAGGGACGGCTCCGGACGGCGGCTTGTACTTTCCCGATGGCTTTCCGCCGCTGCCCGCTGAAGCGGTTGCCGGACTGCGTGACGCGGATCTCGTCCGCATCGGGACCTGTGTCGGCGCGCACCTTCTTCGCGGAGAGATTACCGAGGCGCAGCTCGAACCGCTCATTCGCGACGCGCTGGACTTTCCCGTACCGCTCGTTCAGGTCAGCGACCGCGTGTGGGCGCTCGAGCTCTTCCACGGGCCGACGCTCGCGTTCAAGGATGTCGGCGCCCGCGTGCAGGCCAGGCTGCTGCATCACTTCACCGACGGCACGCCACTGACCATTCTCGTCGCGACGTCAGGCGACACCGGCAGCGCTGTCGCGCAGGCCTTTCACGGCGTGCCCGACACGCACGTGTTCGTGCTCTATCCTCAGGGGCAGGTCAGCGACGTCCAGGAAGCCCAGATGGCGTCGCTCGGCGACAACATCACGGCCGTTGCCGTTCGAGGCACGTTCGACGACTGCCAGCGGCTGGTCAAGACGGCGTTCGCTGACGAGGACCTCCGCCGGCATGTCTGGCTGACGCCCGCCAACTCGATCAACCTTGGCCGGCTGCTGCCGCAGGTCTTCTATTACTTCCTTCTCGCCCGGCTCGGACGCCCGGCCGTCGTCTCGGTGCCGAGCGGGAACTTCGGCAACCTGACCGCCGGGCTGATCGCGAAACGAATCGGCTTGCCTGTGGTCAAGTTCGTGGCCGCGACCAATGCCAACGACGCCGTGCCGATCTACCTTCGCACCGGTCACTACGAGCCGCGCGAATCGGTCAGGACGGTCGCCAACGCGATGGACGTGGGCGCGCCGAGCAACTTCGAGCGGATCCTTGCGTTGTACGGGCACGACATCGCCGCGATCCGGCGCGATCTCGAGGGCGCCGCCTACGACGACGCGCGCGTCGTCGCCGAGATTGCGCGGGTGTTTCGCGAGCACCAGTATCTGCTCGACCCGCACGGCGCCATCGGATGGCTGGCGGCCAACGAGGCGCTGGCGCGTGATCCGGACGCCATTGCGGTGTTCCTCGCCACCGCTCACCCGGCGAAGTTCCGCGAGGTGGTGGAACCGGCGATCGGGAAGCCGGTCGCCCTGCCGAAGGCGCTTGCCGACGCAATCATCCGTCCCCGATCAGCGATCGAAATGTCGAGCGAGTACCCGGAGCTCGAAGCGCTCCTCCGCTCGCAGGGTCATCGCCGGCATGGTGACAGCTGAAGCAGCGGCTCCGGTCGCGGGAGCGCCCCTCCGGAGGAGGGAAGCCATCGGAGTCGAGACGGCTTGCCTCCGGAGTCGGAGGGCTTGCCCTGAGCGAAGGAGGGAAGCCATCGGAGTTGAGACGGCTTGCCTCCGGAGTCGAAGGGGAGGATCCGCTGATGTCCGACGTCGATACATTTCGCCCCGGTGCCGGTGAGCTGCCGGCCCGTGAGGCGATCCCGGCGCGCTACCGCTGGGATCTCTCGTCCATCTGCGCCAGCTGGGACGAGTGGAGCCGCCTTTACCAGCAGCTCGACGCGTCAATCAACGCGTTCACGGCTTTTCAGGGGACGCTGTCGTCCGGCGCCGCGACGCTGCTGGCTGCCTTTCGCGCCATGGACGACATGGGCGCCTTGAGCTACCGCGTCTGGTACTACGCCGCGCTGCAATACGACGAGGATCAGAGGAACAACGAGGCCAACGCACGGCGGCAGCAGGTCCAGATCCTGTTTGCCCGGCAGCAGCAGGCGAGCTCGTGGTTCAATCCCGAGCTGCTGGCGATCCCGCTCGACACGATCCGGGAGTGGATGGCCGCCGACCAGGGTCTGGCGCTGTATCGCTTCGCCGTCGACAGTCTGTTTCACGAACAGGAGCACGTGCTGGACGAGAGCGGTGAGCGGCTGCTCTCCTTCTCCGGGCGCTTCAACAGCGTGCCGTACGAAAGCTATTCGGCGTTGACGACCGCCGACATGCGCTACCCGACCATCACCCTCGCCTCTGGTGAGCGAGCGACGCTGACCTACGGACAGTACCGCGCACTGCTCGAGACGAACCGGCGTCAGGACGATCGGGCGGCGGCGTATCGCGCCTTTCACCAGACCTACGCCGACAACCAGAACACCTATGCGGCGCTCTACAACGGCGTGCTGCAGCGCGACTGGTTCCACGCGCGGGCGCGCGGCTACGCCAGCACGCTCGACGCGGCGCTGCACGGAAACAAGATTCCGACGTCGGTGGTGGAAAACCTGATTGCCGTCACCAAGGAGGGGGTGGAGCCGCTGCGCCGCTATCACCGCCTGCGGCGGCGCGTGCTGGCGCTCGACAGCTACCGTCTGTTCGACGTCTTCGTGCCGCTCGTCGCGCACGATGCGAAATATCCCTACGACGAGGTGGGCGGATGGATCGTCGACTCCGTGGCGCCGCTGGGGTCCGCCTATCAGCGTCGTGTGCAGGACGCGTTCGAAGGCCGCTGGATCGACGTGTTCGAGAATGCCGGGAAGAAGAGTGGCGCCTACTCGGCGCCCGTGTACGGGACGCACCCGTACATGCTCCTCAACTACAACGAGACGCTCGACGCCGTGTTCACCCTGGCGCACGAGATGGGGCACTCGATGCACACGTGGCTGTCGCACGAGACGCAGCCGTTCGTGTACGCCGGGTACACGATTTTCGTTGCCGAGGTGCCGTCGACGCTCAGCGAAGCGCTGTTCCTCGATCTGATGCTCGAGCGGGTCGAGACGCCGCGCGAACGGGCGGTTCTCCTGCAGCACGCCATCGACAGCATCGCCAGCACGTTCTACACGCAGGTGATGTTCGCCGACTTCGAGCTGCAGGCGCACCGGCTGGTGGAGCAGGACGAGCCGGTGACGGCCGAACGGCTGAACGGCATCTACGCCGGGCTGCTGCGCCAGTACTACGGCGACGTCATCGACGAGGAGGAAATCTCGCGGCTGACGTGGGCGCGCATTCCGCACTTCTTCAGCACGCCGTACTACGTCTATCAGTACGCGACCTGCTTTGCCTCCACCGCGAAACTGATGCAGGACCTGCGGTCGAACGATCCCGCGAGGCATCGTGACGCGGTAGACCGGTATCTCTCTCTGCTCCGCGCCGGCGGCAGCGACTACCCGATGGATCTCCTGTCACGAGCTGGCGTCGATCTGAGCCAGCCCGACACCGTTCGCGCCGTGGCCACCGAGCTCGACATGCTGGTGGGACGCCTCGAGTCGGAGTTGGCCTCGACGTAGGGCGTGCGACTCCAGGTGGATCCGCGGGTCCGGCAGAGGTCCACCGGGGGAGCGGAAAGCCCGATTTGACGTCGCGTGCCCAGCCTGTATAACCTTATATCCGGATTTACGGATAGATGGTCGCCATCCTCGATCACATGTCGGCGCTGTCGGACCCGACGCGCTGCCGCATGCTGCTATTGCTCGAGAAACACGAGCTGACCGTCTCCGAACTGTGCGCCGTGCTGCAGATGCCGCAGTCGAGCGTCAGCCGGCACCTGAAAACGCTGGCGGACGACGACTGGGTGACGTCGCGTCGCGACGGCACCAGCCGTTTCTACAGCATGCCGGTCGATGAGCTGGATTCGGGTGCGAAGCGCCTCTGGCCGCTCATACGCGAGCAGGTCGTGGGCACCTCCGCCGCCGGGCAGGACGATCGGCGCCTCAAGGGCGTATTGACGAGGCGGCGCGCGAAGTCGCAGGAGTTTTTCGCGTCGGCTGCCGCGGGTTGGGATAGGCTGCGGAGCGATCTGTTCGGCGATTCGTTCTATCTGTGGGCGGTGCTGGGGCTCATCGATCCGGCGCTGGTCGTCGGCGACCTCGGGTGCGGCACCGGACAGCTGACCGAGGTGGTGGCGCCGTACGTCAAGCGCGTGGTCGCCGTCGATGGATCGCCAGACATGCTCGACGCGGCCCGCCTCCGCGTCGGTGCCGCGCGTAACGTCGACCTGCGGCAGGGGGATCTCGAAAGCCTGCCGATCGACAACGGCGAGCTGGACGCGGCGATGCTCTCGCTCGTTCTGCACTACTCGCCGTCGCCGGGCCGGGCTCTCACGGAGGTCGCCCGCTCGCTTCGCAAGGGCGGCCGCGCGCTCGTCGTCGACATGCTGCCGCACGAGCGCCAGGAGTACCAGCAGCAGATGGGCCACGTGTGGCTCGGGTTCACGGAAAAGCAGATCTCGCGCTTCCTCGCGGTCGCCGGTTTCTCCGACGTCCGTGTCCGGATGCTGCCGGCCGATCCGGACGCGAGAGGGCCGGCGCTGTTTGCCGCGGTGGCCGTGAAGCAGTGATCGCAGGCGGACCTGAAGGTCCGCCCTGGCAGTTCTAAAGGAGAAGAGACGAAATGGCACCAACTGTTCTGAACGAGAAGATGCACGCGTATGAGGCCGCGAAGCAGGCCGGCCGGGTTCCGTACAAAGTGGCTGATCTCAGCCAGGCGGAGTGGGGACGCAAGGAGCTTCGCCTCGCCGAAGGCGAGATGCCCGGCCTGATGGCAATCCGGAAGCGCTACTCCGCAGAGAAGCCGCTCGCCGGTGCCCGCATCATGGGCAGCCTTCACATGACCATTCAGACCGGCGTGCTGATCGAGACGCTGGCCGAGCTCGGCGCCGACGTGCGCTGGGTGTCGTGCAACATCTTCTCGACCCAGGATCACGCCGCGGCGGCGGTGGTGGTTGGCCGGCCCGAGACTGGCGGCACGCCCGAGAACCCGAAGGGAATCCCGGTGTTCGCGTGGAAGGGCGAGACGCTCGAAGAATACTGGTGGTGCACGGTGGAAGCGCTCGTGTGGCCCGACGGCAAGGGCCCCTCGCTCATCGTCGACGATGGCGGTGACGCGACGCTGTTCGTGCACAAGGCGTTCGAGTTCGAGAAGGCCGGCAAGGTGCCCGCGTTCAACCCCGACAAGGATCCGGAGGAGTGGGGCGTCATCCTCAACAAGATCAACAGTGAGCTGAAGGCGAACCCCGGCCGCTGGACGGCGATCGCCAAGGGCGTCCGCGGCGTCAGCGAGGAGACGACGACCGGTGTGCACCGGCTGTATCAGATGCAGGAAGCGGGCACGCTGATGTTCCCGGCCATCAACGTCAACGACTCGGTGACCAAGAGCAAGTTCGACAATATCTATGGCTGCCGTCACTCGGTCATCGACGGCCTGAACCGCGCCACCGACGTCATGCTCGGCGGCAAGGTCTCGGTTGTCCTCGGCTTCGGCGAAGTCGGCAAGGGGTGCGCCGAGGCGCTGCGCGGTCAGGGCAGCCGCGTCGTCGTGACCGAGATCGATCCGATCTGCGCGCTGCAGGCGGCGATGCAGGGGTACGAGGTCAAGATCCTCGAAGACGTGTTGAGCACGGCCGACATCTTCATTACCGCCACCGGCAACTTCAACATCATCACCGCCGCGCACATGGCGAAGATGAAGGACAAGGCGATCGTCGGCAACATCGGCCACTTCGACAACGAGATCGACATGGCCGGCCTGGCGAAGGTGAAGGGCATCAAGAAGATCAACATCAAGCCGCAGTACGACGAGTGGGTGTTCCCCGACGGACACAGCGTGATGATCCTGGCCGAAGGCCGCCTGATGAATCTCGGCTGCGCCACGGGCCACCCGAGCTTCGTGATGTCGTCGTCGTTCACCAACCAGGTGCTTGCCCAGCTCGAGCTGCAGGCCAACGCCGAGAAGTACGGGAACACGGTGACCATGCTGCCGAAGAAGCTGGACGAGGAGGTGGCGCGTCTGCACCTCGATCAGCTCGGCGTGCGCCTGACGAAGCTCACGCAGGAGCAGGCCGACTACCTCGGCGTGCCGGTGGACGGTCCCTACAAGCCGAGCCACTACAGATACTGAGGTGTGCCTCTGGGCCTGCTGGTCCAGACTCTTGCTCGGTCAGCGACACAACGGCCCGCGGGTGTTCTCCCGCGGGCCGTTTTCTTTTCAGCTGGAACGCGCTCGACAGCACGGCGCCGAACACGACCGGCATCGACGGTGCTCCGCTCTGGTCGGTCCGTGGCAGACTAGTGAATTGGTGTCTACCGAGCTGAAGCTCGGTGCTGCGAACGATGTCACCGGGCCGAGCGCCCGGTGTGTGAAAGAAGCGCGCTCGACGTCAGCGTGCGCTGTGGAGGGTTCACATGGCAGTTGCTACATCGACCTTGCTCGGGCGGCCGCTCTGGTACGAGTTGATGACCACCGACATGAAAGCGGCCGAAGCGTTCTACCAGAAGGTGGTCGGCTGGACGACGGCGCCCTTCGAGGGCACCGTGCAGCCTTACACGATGTTCAAGCGCAGCGGAGACGCGACCGTCGGTGGCGTCATGACCAAGCCATCCGAGGTGAAGGCGCCGCCGTTCTGGGCGATGTACGTCGGCGTGCCGAAGATCGAAGATGCGGCGGCGACGATCACGCGTCTTGGCGGCAAGCCGCACACCGAGATCATCCAGATTCCCAAAGTCGGCCGGATGCAGCTGATGATGGATCCGCAGGGAGCGGCGTTCTATATCTTCGAGCCGGCGAGCACCGAACAGCGGCCGGAGGCCGCGCCGGAAGTGGGCGAAGCGTCGTGGCACGAGCTGATGACGACCGACGCAGCGGCGGCGATGAAGTTCTACCAGCAGGTGTTCGGCTGGCAGCCCAGCGAGTCGATGGACATGGGCGAGATGGGGAAGTACCAGATGTTCAACCGCCCGCACGGGATGATCGGCGGGATGATGAACAAGCCGAAGGAGATGGCGAACGTGCCGTCGAACTGGCAGATCTACTTCCGGGTTCCCGATGTGCACGCGGCCGCTGAACGCATCAAGGCCAGCGGCGGAAAGATTCTCAACGGGCCGATGGAGGTTCCCGGCGGCGATTGGGTCGTGAACGCCGCGGATCCGCAAGGTGCCGCCTTCGGGTTGCATTCGAAGAAGTAGGGTAGCCCGTGGTGAAAACCGCGTGACGGGCTGTGACCCTTCGACTTCGCTCAGGGTCGTCCTGAGCAGGTCGAAGAACGAAGTCACCGAGATAAGCCACAGAGGCACCGAGAGCACAGAGATTCATGGGGTGAGCTCGCGGCGCTGGATCACGAGGGCGGCAGCCCAGGCCAGCGCTGCGAGCATGATCACGCTTCCCGCGAAGTGAGCCAGCCGGCCGAGCGGCACGTCCCACGACATCAATCCCACCGTCGTCAACAGATACTCCCAATCGTGCCCTTCGACTTCAGCGCCGGTGCGGCCGCCGATGAGCGGAAGCTGCAAGGCGCGCGCATCGGCAATGTAGGGTCCCAGGTCAACGAGGTTCTCGCCGGCCCACCAGAGTGACACGGCGCACGCGAAGCGATTGCCGTGCTGGAGCAGGAACGCTCCTGCGCAGATCACCGGTACGAGCACCTGAAGCAGACTTCCGCCGAGCACGGTCATGAATCGGCCGAACGGCAGGAAAACCACGTGGCCGGCTTCGTGAAACACGAGATTCGGCAGGTGAAGCAGCGATTCGACCGCCGCCCTTCCGAGCGGAGAGAGGGCAAATCGTATGGTGAGGATCGCAAGCACTGCGATGAGCGCGATCCGACCGATGCGGGCGACGAGCGTCACTACCTGCACTATCGGCATCTCGATACGGCGGGTTGTGAGCAGCCGTTCTGGTGATTGGCACCCAATCCCGTCATCTCCGAGGTGGCCAACCTCGGAACACTCCTGGCGGCGACCTTCCTGCGGACAGACGGAATTGCATGCGGCGGCGCGGGGAGCACTCATTGCAGAACCCGGGGGATGCGCCGGCATGCGGCGGGATCGACCGAGCTGAAGCCCGGTGCGGCGGAGGAGATTCCACCGAGCTGAGGCTCGCTGCTGCGAAAGCACCATGCGCCGTTTCGAACGAAGAGTCGTTCTCGTCATCGCCGTGCTCGCGGCTGCCATTCCGGCAGCGGCGTGGAACGCCGTGTCTCACCGTGCGGTCGCGCCGGCGGCTGCGCGGCAACCGGCCAGGGCCCTGCTCGAGGAGAACCCGGTCGACGCCCGCGCCCGCGCCGACTTCGAAGCCATGCGGGCGTTCAGGCCGGGCTTTGCGTTCTGGCAGCACGTCTTCACGCTTCCCGACCACCAGATCGCATTCGGCAGCGCGATTGACGGCCGACTGCTGGCGGTATTTCCCGCGCAGGGGGACTGGACGCGTCCGCCGGTCTCGACCGATCGCCGACTGCACGGCTTTCTCGAACACGAGCCGCTCGCCCGGAAGGTGGCCGACAGGCGCGAGCAGGTGGCACGGTTTCTGGAGCGGTCCGCCGGCCCGGTGCTTCACAACTCCACGCGAGGGGACGCGCTCCTCGGCAACGTGCGCCGCTACGGCCCGTTCGTGGCCGAGTGGGGCGCCATCTACGAGCGCTTCGGTGTGCCCGCGCACATCGGCCTCGGACAGGTCATCCTCGAGTCGGGACTCGATGGAAAGAGACGGTCGGAAGCGGGGGCCATCGGGTTCTGCCAGTGGATGCAGAGGAACTGGCGACACCTCGAGCACTTCGCGGCGGCTCCGATGGACGCCCGCAACCAGACGACGCAGGCGCCGTACTGCGCGGCGTATCTGTCGGTCCTGGCCACGAAATACGGATCGTTCATCCCGGCGCTCTCCGAGCACAACGCCGGCGGCGCGAACGTGGCCCGCGCGCTGATCAACGGCGGGCATCTCGGCGCCGAGGGTGTCCGTGCCCGCTACCTTCTCGGATCCAGGCTGGCGCTCGACCTGCGCGAACTGCCAGGCAGGGAGTACGAGACGGTCTATCGCAGCTATGGCCCGCGCTCGTACGCCTACGCCGAGATGGTCTTCGGCAACACGTTCGTGGTGAGGCGGCTCACCAGCTCGATCCCGCAGGTCGCAATTCATGCGATGCGGACGTCTCGCGTGGTAACGATGGGGGACATCGTGGAGCAGACCGGGCTGACGCCCGACGAGATTCGCCGCTTCAACCCGTCGCTCGTCGATCGAGTGCCGGCGCGCGGCACGCTGTACCTTCCAAGGCACGTCGAGACGTTTGGTGCCGACGTGGCGTTCTGGCGGCGGCCGGCTGCGCCGTCGTATGCCGCCGTATTGAACGACTTCCTGCGGCTCGAACCTGGCGTCGAACGATGGGACGATGGGTCGTTCGCTCCGATTCTGACGGAGTTCCGCCGCCGGTTCAGGGAGACGAATACCGACGAGGGTGCCGTGATGGACGCCGTGCTGGCCTACGCGATGGACCAGGCCTTCACGAGCGGCCGGGCCACGCTGGTCGCGGAGTTCCGCAACAGCGAAGAGATCCCGCTGCTGATCCGGCGTGGAGTGATGGAGCTCGACGCGCTCCGCCAGGATCGCCCGTTCAACCTCGCTCTGGCGGCACCGGCCAGATGACGCGGCGCGGCGATCCTGACCGATGGTGCATCGCCGAAGCGCAAGCGGGATTCGCTATTCGGTGACCACTATCTGACCGACGACCCACGGGTGCTCTTTGCACGAGTAGGCATAGCTCCCCGGCTTGTCGAAGACGACGCCGCCAACGTCGGCGGGGTTGAGCGCTCCTGTCGTCCACGAGCCATCCTGCGCCACGATCGTGTGGACCATGAGTCCATTGTTGCGCCACGTCACCTGTGTGCCGCGCTTCACGCGCGCGCGGTAGGGGCTGAACGCGTACTCGTCCGTCATGTAGTGAAAGCCGGTGAACCCGGTGTCACGAACGAGAGACGCAGTCTCGATTTGCGCCGTCTCGGTGATCTGGCCGGCGAACGGCTCCGGCGTCTGGCGGGCCGGAGCAGCGGATTGTGGCAACGAGCCGCCCAGCGTGAACGCCCATACGCCGGCAGGGGCGATCACAGCGATGTATTGCTCACCGTCGATCTCGTACGAAACCGGCGGCCCGCCGGCCGCGCCGATTTGAAATTGCCACAGCACGTTTCCAGTCCTGGCGTCGTACGCCTGGACGTTGCCGTCCGGAGCCGACTGAAACATCATCCCGCCGGCCGTCGTCATGGCGCCGCTCGGGCGGCCCGGCCTGAACTCCTTCCTCCAGACGATCCTGTTCGTGCGGCTGTCGATCGCGGCCAGAACGCCGTGGCCGAGCGTATTCAACCCCGGCACGCGCTGGTTGAAGGTATTGCTGAAGAACCAGGGATTCTGGTCGCGACGCAGCCATCCGAGTGACGCATTGCCGCTCGCGTAGAAGTAGCCGGTCTCCGGACTGTAGGCCATGGGCGCGACGCGCATGCCGAATGTCGGCGTCAACATGTTCGGTTTCTGAACCGAGGCGGGCGTGTAGAAGTCGCATTCGAGGGTGAAGCCGCGTGGCAGCGTCTGCTTCTTCCACGCGTCGCACGACGGCAGCGCGCTATCAGCTCCTGCCGGAAACGGCTGCGTGGCAGCGGTCTTCTGAAGCGCATCCTGTGGCACCGGCCGATCGTCGATTCGCGTCAGCGGTTTTCCCGTTTCGCGGTCGAGCATGAACAGATAACCGTCGGCACGCATCGCCGCGATCGACTTGCGCGGGCGACCGTCTCCTTGCGCGTCGTAGAGCACGGGCGAAATGGCGATGTCCGCTTCCCAGATGTCGTGCCGGATGACCTGGTAGTGCCAGCGAAGCTTCCCGGTCCTCATGTCGATCGCGACCACCGAGCACAGATAGAGATTGGCGCCGGGGCGTCCTTCGCCGGCGAGCTGGGGCACGCCGTTGCCGGTCACGTAGTAGACGAGACCCAGGTCGGGATCGGCCGCACCGGCGAGCCAGACGGCGCCGCCGCCTCGCTGCCAGATCGGGTTGCCCTTCGGCCAGGTGTCCGATCCAGGCTCGCCCGGCGCCGGAACGGCGAAAAAGCGCCACGCCTCCTCGCCGGTCTTTCCGTTCAGGCCGACGACCTGGCCGCGCCAGCCGTTGTCGGCGCTGAGGCCGATCGAGACGATGCCGCCGGCATAGAGCGGCGCGCCTGACGCGACCTGCCCCTTGTCGCGTGCCTTGTCGCCGACGTACTTGTTCCACACCAGCTCGCCGGTCTTCTCGCGGAGCGCAATGACGCGAGCGTCCGACAGTCCGACGAAGACGAGACCGTCGCCGACCGCCACCCCTTCGCGCGCCGGTGCGCCCATCCCCGCTTGCGGCCCGCCCTGGAATCGCCAGACTCTCGCGCCGGTCTTCGCGTCGAGGGCATAGATCGACGGCGGCACCGTCAGGAACATCAGTCCCTCGTGCACGACCGGCATCGTGCGAGTCCCGGCCTGCGAGTCGAATTTCTGTGACGTCCACGCCGCGCCAAGCCTGGCGATGTTCTGCGCGGTGATCTGCGTGAGGGGTGAGTGCCGGGTGTTGCCACCGTCGCCGCTGACCGACGGCCACTCTCTGGTCGCCGCTCGACCGCTGCCGGTGCCGGACTGGACGGCGGCATGGGCCGGCCCTTCGACTCGCGATGGATACGCGCGTCCGCTCAGGGCTGGCCCGAGGAAGAGGCACGCCACCACGGAGCTGCGAGCTTGAAGGCGCTCATGGAATCACTCCTGCCAAGTGTTGCGATCTCAGGACCCCGACGTGCGACGCCGATGATACTCCCCGATTCGACCCGGCGCGCCTTGCCAGGCTCTATGATTCGAGCGAATTCAGCTGCTCCTCTCGCGAGGTGAGCCCGAGGACTGGTGTTGGACGGTTTCCGACAAGGAGAAAACGATGACGCGAGTGAATGCGATCGTTCTGATGGCCGTTGGCATCCTGATGGGATTTGCGAGCGCCCGCTTTTTGCCTGGCGCCGTCGTCGAAGCGCAGGCCGGCTCCTGGCAATGCAAGTCCTGGACGCTCCAGAAGGATCAAGACGCTGCCGCGACGGGTCAGTGGCTCGGCGTCACAAGAGACCACATGCTCACGTCTGCCGGGTTGTCGCAGTCGGGAATGTATACGGTCGTGGCCTGTAGACGGTAGGGTCCGGCTGAAGCCTGGCTGAAGCCGGCTGAAGCCGAACCCTACGGAGTCGCACACGCGAAGCTGGCAGCTTCGTTGGTACTCCCGGAACCCTTGTACTTCGCCACCTGCGGGAAGGGGCACAAGGGGCGCGTCATCGGCGTCTGGCCGCCGCGGCCGCGGCCGCCGCCGCGGGTCGCGACGATCTCATTCGGTGCCATGCCCTTGTCGCGCCATCGCTCGATGGCACCCAGATAGTCGGCCTGGTCGGGACCGACGCCTCCGCCGCAGTGCCCCACGCCGGGAAGCAGGAACAGACGCATCCAGTCGTCCTGCTTGCCGCCAAGCGTGTTGACGACGCTCGTGTAGTAGTTGATGGTGTTCTCCGGCGCCGGGCCCGGATCCGCCCACCCGTGGTAGAGCAGCAGCTTGCCGCCGCGCGCCTTGAACCGCGACAGGTCGGGGTCGCTGGCCTCTATGAAGCCGGCGTTCTTGATCGCGAGCGCGAGATCGGTATCGAGATCGAACGACATCACGTCCCAGTTCGGATCCTGACGTCCGATATACCGCGGCATATCGGCGAAGAGCGGGTTGATCGCCGCACCTGGAGTGGGGATGCGCCAGCCGCTCTCGAACCCGGGGGAGTGGCCGGGATAGGCGAGTCCGCCCGCCTTCGTGGTGACCGGCGCGTGGGCGCTCTTGGCCGAAGCGACCTGTGTCTCGGTCAGACAGTCCGGCGCATCGCCGGCTTTGCACACCAGCGTCGATGGATCGAGCCGGCACCTGCGCGGCTGGCTGACGATGCCGTCCTTGACGCCATCCTGCTCGTCGCAGGCAGCGATCACCGCGTTCGCGAAGAGCGCCACCTTGTTCTCTGGCACCAGCCGCGACGGATCGCGCAGCATGGCCACCTGTCGCGCCACCTGCGACTCGTTGAGGTGGATCTGGTTGTAGACGGGCGCACCCGCGACGATCGCGTCGAAGTCCTCCGGGTACCGTTGCGCTTCCATCAACCCCTGACGGCCTCCGGTGGAGCAGCCCTGGTAGTAGGAGAGCCGCGCGGCACGCTTGTAATACGCCTGGATGACCACTTTCGACTGGACGGCCATCTCGTGCATCGCGCGATAGCCGAAATCGATGACCTTCTCCGGATGACCGAGGGCGAACGATGCGCTGCCGCCCGTGTGGCCGGTGTCGTTCGAGGCCGCGGCGTAGCCGCGGCTGAGGCCGGTCGCCAGTGCGCCTCTCTCGATGTTGCCGGCCCATCCGCCGTTGCCGACAGCGAGGAAGTTGCCGTTCCAGTTCTCGGCCGGCAGCCACAGCTCCATCGCGATGCGCGAATCGGGCGAGGGAGCCAGCGTTATCGAGACGCGACAGTGCGCCGGGAGCTGCTGGCTCTGTCCCCGCCCGGTCGGCTGGGCGCCAGCCGCGACCGACTCGGTCGCGGTGATCGTTGCCGCCGGCAGAGCGAGCGCTTTGAGCGCTTCACAGGCGGTTTGTTGCGCGAGCGCCGAGGCGAAGACGAGAGCCAGGATGTCCATGTCGCTATTTCTTCTCAGCGGGAATCGACGTTGCCGGCCCCATGCCCCACACCTGGATGACGGTGGGTTCGTCCTTCGCGCCGTCGTAGTGCACCTGCTTCGCGTGGTGATACACGTAGCTTCCCGCCTTCGCTGGCACGGTGCTGTTCGGATCGTATTTCTCGCCGCTCCCCAGCCACCACGTTCCGGAGATGACGACGAAGAACCGATCGTTCTCGTGATAGTGCGGCCGGCTCATATTGTTCGGCAGCCAGCGCAGCCGTATCACGTACGGCCCGGGCTTCGTGGGGTCGCCGAACAGGATCGCCGTCTCCTGGGTGCCGGCTGCGTTCCGGACCCATTTGATGTTCTCGGGCAATGTCAGCTCAACGGCCTTGGGATCGATCTGCGCCGCCGAACCCACGGTGGCGGCAAGCAGCATCACCACACAGGCCGAGAGAACGATGGCGCGCGTCAGTCGAGTCATGGTCTTTTCCTCTGGCGTCGTGGCGTGCGGCGCGAACCGGCCGACGTCCCGCCGAAGCGCGGAGTCCGGATCGGACGAACGGCGTAAGATTTCACGCTTTTGGCACGGATTCAACCCCGTCGAGCTGTCCAAAACCGCTCGCCCGGCACCCGGGGCCGCCCTTATACTGACCCGAGTCGAGCGAGGCTCGCCTTGGACTGCCTCGCTCCACGAAGGTGTCTGCTTTGCCCCGCTCCGCGGGGCGAGCCGTCTTGCCCGGGGAGAGCGTGGCTCACGATCACGCCTTTGAAGCGGTCAAGACGACTGGCGGACCGTGTGTCCGCGGGAGGAGTTTCGCGTTGTTCTTCAGGCCGCTCCTGCTGGTTTCCGCCGTGACGCTTGCCGCTCTTCTGGCCCCTTCGGCCAGGGCGGCGCAGGACGCGGCCGTGCCACCCCCGTCGGCACCGCACGCGACGGTCGTCCGCACGTATTGCGCGACCTGCCACAGCGACCGGACGCGGTCGGGCGGCCTGTCGCTCGAACACGCCGACTTCACCGACATTCCAAAGGCCGCCGAGACCTGGGAGAAGGTCATTCGAAAAGTACGCGCCGGCATGATGCCGCCGCCCGGCATGCCTCGTCCACCGGGCGACCAGCTGGACGCGATGACTGCGTTCCTCGAAACGTCGCTCGACCGTGCGGCTGCCGCCCGTCCTCGTCCTGGCCGGACGGCGATGCATCGCCTGAACCGTGCGGAGTACGCCAACGCCATCCGCGATCTGCTGGATCTCGAGATCGACGCGACGGCGCTGCTGCCTCCCGACGACGAGAGCAGCGGGTTCGACAACATCGCCGACGTGCTGACCGTGTCGCCCTCGCTGATGGAGCGCTATCTGTCGGCGTCCTGGAACGTCAGCCGGATGGCCCTCGGCAATCTCGGAATCACTCCGAGCACCGTGACGTACCGGGTGCGTCCCGACCTGTCGCAGGATCAGCACATCGACGGACTGCCGCCCGGCACGCGAGGCGGCATCCTGGTCAGGCACAGTTTTCCGGTCGACGGCGAGTACACGATCAGGGTCCGCTTGTGGCGGAACACGTTCGATCTGATGCGCGGCATGGAGGATCCGCACGACATCGAGATCGCGATGGACGGCGAGCGCCTTCAGCTCGTCACCGCGGGGGGCAAGAAGGATTTCGCTGCGATGGCCGAGAACCCGGGGACGTTCGGCGCTGAGCTCGACAGGCGTCTGACCGTCCGCATGCCGGTGAAGGCCGGGACGCATGTGATCTGGGCGACCACGGTGTTGAAGAGTCACGCGCCGCGCGACGACTTGATCAAGCCATTCATGCGGACGACGGTGGATGGACTCGACATCATGGGCGATCCGTCGGTGGATCGACTGACGATCGAGGGACCCTACGCGGCGTCGGGATCCGGCGACACCGCGTCGCGGCGCAAGATCCTGACGTGCACGCCGACGGCGCCGGCGAACGAATCTGCCTGTGCGAGGCGGATACTCTCCGCTCTGGCGCGCTCCGCCTACCGCAAACCGGTCGATCAGGCGACGCTGGACGTGATCACGGGATTCTATCGGCGCGCCCGCGCGAGCGGCGGCAGCTTCGAAGGCGGCATCGAATCGGCGCTGCAGTTCATCCTGGCGAGCCCGGAATTCCTGTACCGGTTCGAGGCTGATCCGCCCAACCTGCCACCGGGTACGGCGTATCGCGTCAGCGACCTCGCGCTCGCGTCGCGGCTGTCGTTCTTTCTGTGGAGCAGCATCCCTGATGAACCGCTGCTGGCGCTCGCCAGCCAGGGGAAGCTGAAGGACGCGGCAGTGCTCGAGCAGCAGGTCAGACGCATGCTCGCCGACCCGCGCGCGAAGACGCTGGTCGACAACTTCGCCGAGCAGTGGCTGCACCTGCGCAACCTGAAGAGCTCGAGCCCGGACCTCGAGGCGTTTCCGGATTTCGACGACAACCTGCGGCAGGCCATGAAAGAGGAGACGACACTCTTTTTCGAGAGCATCATGCGGGAAGACCGCAGCGTCCTGGATCTGCTCAACGCCGACTACACCTTCGTCAACGAGCGCCTGGCGAGGCACTACGGGATCCCGAACATCTACGGAAGCCAGTTCCGGCGGGTCAAGGTGCCGAACGAGGCCCGCCGCGGGTTGCTCGGTCAGGCCAGCATCCTCACCGTGACCTCGTATCCCAATCGCACCTCCCCTGTCGAGCGCGGCAAATGGGTGCTGACGAATCTTCTTGGCGTCCCACCGCAGCCGCCGCCGCCGAACGTGCCGCCGCTGCAGGACAGCGCCAGCGATGGACGAGTGCTCTCGCTGCGCGAGCGCATGGAGAAGCATCGCGCCGACCCGGTGTGCGCAGGCTGCCACAAGGCGATGGATCCGATCGGCTTCGCCCTCGAGAACTTCGACGGTGTGGGCCACTGGAGGACGAGAGAAGACGGCCGCCCGATAGATCCGTCGGGCACGCTCTTCAACGGCGCCTCGCTCGACGGGGTTTCGGGACTGCGTAAGGAAATAGTGAAGCGGCCGGAGGTGTTCATCGGTGTCATGACCGAGAAGCTCATGACCTACGCCGTCGGCCGCGGGCTCGAGTACTACGACATGCCGGCCGTGCGGAAGGTCGTGCAGGGCGCCAGAGCCACCGACTACCGTTTCTCGTCGATCGTGCTCGGCATCGTCCAGAGCGCACCGTTCCGGATGAAGGAGACCAGATGAGGATCATCACGAAGAAGCACCTGTCGCGCCGCACCTTCATCCGCGGCATGGGGGTGACGCTCTCGCTCCCGCTGCTGGATTCGATGGTGCCGGCGCAGACGGCGCTCGCGCAGACGGCCGCCAGGCCGCAGATCAGGCTGGGTCTGTGTTTCATCCCGCATGGCGCGGTGATGAACGCGTGGACGCCGGCGGAGGAAGGTCCGCTGACGCTCTCGCCGATTCTGTCGCCGCTCGAGGCGCACAAGGACCGGGTCGTTGTCCTCAGCAACCTCGCGCATCAGATGGCCGGGCCGCAGGGACCGGGTGACAACGGCGGCGACCACACGAGATGTCCGGCCGTCTTTCTCAATGGCGTGCACCCGAAGCGCACCGACGGCGCCGACATTCAGGCCGGCGTCACGATCGACCAGATGGCCGCGCAGAAGATCGGCCAGGACACCCTGCTGCCGTCGCTCGAGCTGGCCGTCGAGGATTACAGCGGCCTCGTCGGCAGCTGCGACGTCGGCTTCAGCTGCACCTACATGAACACGATCGCGTGGCGAACGCCGACGAGCCCGCTGCCGATGGAGATCAACCCGCGTGTCGTCTTCGACCGCATGTTCGGCGATGGCGCGACCACGAAAGAGCGGCTCGAGCGGATCGATACCCAGCGGAGCATCCTCGATGCCGTCACCGCCCAGGTCCGGCGCCTTCAGGGAAACCTCGGTCCCGGCGATCGGAACCGGGTGGCGGAGTACCTCGACACGGTGCGTGAGATCGAGCGCCGGATTCAGATCTCGGAACACCAGGCGAGCAACGCCGATCTCGACGTTCCGCCGTCTCCGACGGGGATCCCGGACGACCACGAGGAGCACACGAAGCTGATGTTCGACCTGATGGCGCTGGCGTTCCAGGCGGACATCACGCGCATCTCTACGTTCATGATGGCGCGCGAGGTCAGCTACCGGACGTTCCCGAAGCTGGGCATCTCGGAAGCGTTTCATCCGGCGTCGCACCATCAGAACAACCCGGCCAGGCTGGAAACACTCGCCAAGATCAATACCTTCCACGTGTCTCTCGTTTCGCACTTCCTGGATCGCCTCAAGGCGACGCCGGACGGAGACGGAACGCTGCTCGATCACTCGCTCGTCCTCTACGGGAGTGCGATGAGCAACAGCAACATCCACAATCACGCTCCGTTGCCGGTGCTCATTGCCGGTGGCGCGGCGGGACGCCTGAAAGGCGGCCGTCACCTGAAGTATCCAGAGGGGACGCCGATGTCGAATCTGCTCCTGACGATTCTCAATAAGGCAGGAATCGAGCAGGAGCGCGTCGGCGACAGCACGGGGTTGTTGACGGAGGTGTGATGGGAAGGCGGACAACGCGAAGACTGATTCCTGGCGCGGTCACGCTGGCGCTGCTCGTAGGGGCGGCACCGTCCGCAGTCATCGCCGGACCGAGCTCGGCTGCTGCCGACGCCGCGCAGAACCGGAACCTGACGGCACTGCGCGCGCTCCTCGGGAGCAAGGCCGACGTGAACGCGGCGCAGCCGGACGGCACGACGGCGCTGCACTGGGCCGCGCACTGGAACGACGCCGAGGCGGTCATGCTGCTCCTGCGCGCCGGCGCCAATCCGAAGGCGACGAACCGTTACGGCGCGTCGCCGTTGTCGGAAGCGGTGACCTCGGGCAGCGCGGCGACGATCGACGCGCTGCTGAAGGCGGGAGCGGATCCAAAAACGCTGACCACTGCCGACGGCGAGACCGTGCTCATGACGGCATCGCGCGCCGGCAACCTCGACGGGGTGCGGATGCTGCTCGACCACGGCGCCGACGTCAACGCGAAGGAGACCTACCGTGGCCAGACCGCACTGATGTGGGCGGCCGCGGAACGGCAGACCGCCGTCGTCAAGCTGCTGCTCGAACGTGGCGCCGACTGGAAGGTGCGGTCGTTCGACCGCGAGACCCGGCCGCCCCGCTTGAGCGCCGCGTCGTCCATTTCACCGATCCCACGCGGCGGCTTCACGGCGCTGCTCTTCGCGGCGCGGGAAGGCGACATCGAGACCACCCGCGTCATGCTGGATGCCGGAGTCGATGTCAACTACGGCGACGTCGACAACACGAGCGCGCTGGTCGTGGCGATCATGAACAAGCAGTACACGCTGGCCAGGTTCCTGATCGATCGCGGCGCCGATCCGAACCTCGTCGATGCCAGCGGGCGGACGGCGCTGTACGCGGCGATCGACATTCGCAACGAGGACTGGTCGGCGCTGCCGAATCGCAAGTCGGACGACTTGCTGCCGAGCCTGGACGTCGTCAAGGCGCTGCTCGACCGCGGCGCCAATCTCGACACACCGCTGACGCGGCCGCTTCCCGGACGCAGCGGGATGGATTCCGGCGACACGACGCTCGGTCCCGGGACGACGCCGTTGATGCGCGCCGCGCGCTCGGGCGACGCGGCCGTCATCCGGCTGCTCCTGGCCAAGGGCGCGGATGCGAAGCTCGCCACCAAGGACGGCACCACGGCGCTGATGTTCGCGGCCGGAGTGGGCTACCGCGACAAGAACACCCGCGGCACCGAGGCCGAAGCGCTGGAAGCGCTGAAGGTCCTCGTCGAGGCCGGACTCGATCTCCGGCTCACGAACACCAGGGGCGAGACGGCATTGCACGGCGCCGCGAGCCGCGGCGCGGATACCATCGTGCAGTACCTCGTCGATCACGGCGCGGAGCTGAACAGGAAGACGAAGCAGGGATTCACGCCGCTCGACATCGCCATGGGCAAGGCCGTGGTCATACAGCTGCCGGTGCCGCAGGAAAGCACCGTGGCGCTGCTGCGCAAGCTCGGTGGCGTCGAAGGCAAGGATCTGAAGTAGCGCTCAGTCGACCACTGCCTGCGCGACGAGGTCCTCGAGCCGGCCGACTGAGAGTAAACTCAGCGCGTGGACGAGAGAAGCTCTCGAGGCGTTCGTTCCTTCATCGACATCCGGAAGGGAGAGTTCGAGCCGGCGGTTCTGTTCTTCCTCTTCTGGTACTTCGTCATCGTCGTCTTTCAGGCGCTGCGCCCGCTGAAGAAGGGCCTCTTCGTCGAGCACCTCGGTGCAGACGTCGAGCTCTACGCGAAGCTCGCGAACATCGGTGTCGCGATTCTGGCGGTCGTCGTCTTCACGGCTCTCTACAACCGCGTTGGCAGCCGACGACTGATCCCGGCGCTCTGTGGACTCTTCTTCCTCGCGTTGCTCGGCTTTGCCGTCGCGCTCGGGGGCGGTGGTGTTCCCTCAGCGCCGCTCAACTGGTCGTTCTATCTTTTCGGCGACGCCTGGTCGACCGTCTGGGTCACCAGCTTCTGGGCGTACCTGAACGAGCTCACGCGAACGGAGCAGTCCAAGCGCCTCTACGGCCTGATCGGCGCCGGCGGTGTGATCGGCGGGCTCATGGCGAACCTCGCCGTCTGGCAATACATCGAGGCGTCAGGAATCGGGGTGCTGCTTACCGGAGCCGCGGGTGTGACGATCGTCATCGGCCTGATCGTGCTGCGCCTCGAGGCACTCGCGCGTCGTCCGGGCACGGCGATCGGCCGGCAGGGCAGCCGTGTGCCCGGCACCGGCGAGCCGATCGTTGCCTCCAGGAAAGAGAACGCGGCTCTCGACGGTGCGCGGCTCGTGATCGCTTCGAAGTATTTATTGGCGGTCGCGATGATCACGTTCCTTTACGAGATCAACTCCCAGATTCTCGATTATCAGTATTCCACCGCCGCCGAGGCGGTCGAGGGCGCGGGGGGGACACAGGCCTTCTTCGGACGGGTCGGGACGATCGTTGGTGTCATCAGCGTGATCACCCAGCTCTTTCTCGTCTCCTTCATCATCAGGAAGTTCCGCATCACCACGGCGCTGCTGGTGCTCCCGGCGGCGATGGCGGTGGCGAGCGGAATCTATTTCGTGACGCCGATGCTGGCGACTGCGGCGCTGTTGACAATCTCCGATAACTCCCTCAGCTACTCGATCAACCAGACGGCACGCGAGACGCTCTACGTGCCGACGTCGGACGACGTCAAATACAAGGCCCGCGCGTTCATCAACATGCTCATCCAGCGAATCGGGAAGGGCGCGGCGATCCTCATGGCGCTCGGCTTCGCCGCGATGGCCGATCTGCCGATTCGCTACCTTTCGTTGCTGGCGCTGGTCGTCGTCGTGATCTGGGGCGGCTTCGCCTGGTACGCCGGCCGGCGCTTCGATGCACTGACTGCGCAAGAGGTCGAGGATGCACATCCTGTCTCGACGCCGGCGCCGGCTCGAGCGTGATGTTGCGATAACCTCGAGGAGCAGCTTCATGAGTGTTGCGTCGATTCTTGCCCTGGTGACAGCGAGCGTTCTCGTGCTGTCGGACACGCCCGCGGCAGCTCAGGTCAAGGTCGAGGAAATCGTTCCCGAGGCTCGCCCGGTGTTGATGTGGCTGGATGCCGTAAAGATCGGAGATTTGGATCGATTCAAGACCGCCTTTTCTGAGCGGATGCGCCAGCAATTCGAAAAGCAGGGATGGGCCACGGTCTTGATGACCTACCAGGATAACTTCAGGCAGGCGTTTGGCGACTACAGGCTCGAGGACTTCGTCTTTCAGTTCACGGGCGGAGCGGACAGTGGTTACGTGAGCATCGTTCACCAGGGCAAGAAGCTGCCGGCATTGAGTGTCGTCAAGGAAAAGAACGAGTGGAAAGTGAACGAACGCTAGCGATCAGCGTCCGCCCGCAGGTGTAAGAGTCTTCAACTCCTCGCCCAGCCGCTGAAGCTCGAGCTCCTGCTCGAGCAGCTCCACTTCCGCGCGCTTCAGATCGAGCTGAGTGGCGGTTCCTACGGCTACGAGCTTGCGCAAGGCGTCCACGCGTTCTCGGGTGATCTCGATCTCGCGCCGCGCGCGCGTCTGGTTGAGCGTGAGCTCGGCCTGCCGCAGCCGCGACGTCGCTTCCTGCGCCGTGGCGCCCGTGCGCAGCGAGCGGTCGCGCTCGGCGAGCGCCGCCTGAGCGACACCCACGCGGAAGCGCGCCTCCTCCAGCTCCGTTCTGGCGCGAAGGAGAGCCGACGGGGGGACGACGCCCACTTTCGCCAGCTGGTCGACACGCTCCATTCGCTGCTCTGCCTCGACGAGCTTCTGATCTGCGAGCCGTGCCTCGATCATCAGACGCGAGCGGACGAAGTCTCGCTGGTTGACGAGCGGTGCCGTCAGCTCGTTTCGCGGCGCGGCCGCGGTCGTCTGAATCTCCTCGATGTCGAGCTGAATGCGTTCCAGCTCCGCCTCCCTGGTGCGCACGGTCGCCTCAGCCGTCAGCAGCGTCTCGCGCCCTGTCGTCCCGGCCTCGAACCCAACCCGCACGGTCTGGTATTGCTCGTTGGCCAGCTCGAGCCGGGCGCGTACCAGCTTTTCTTCCGCCCGTGCAGCCTCGAGCAGCGCGCTCTTCTGCCGCGCGTCCTGCGCCTGCATCGCGGTCACGCCGGCCATCCCGCCGGCGACGAAGGCGAGGACGACGGCAAATGCGGCAATCAGGCGCCAATGTCGCGTCGGCACCGGCGTCGCGAAGCGTGAATCGCGGCGCAGCGCAGTGGCGATCTGCCATTCGAGCCGCGCGCGGAATTCGGGTGACGGTTCGTGCGACTCGATCGATGAGTTCATCGGGTGCCTCCTGCGAACGCCATGACAGATTCGAGCTCACGCCGCAGCTTTTCCCGCGCGCGGCGCAGACGTCCTTCGACCGCGCGGTCCGACAGTCCGGACCGTGCGGCAATCTCCGAAACCGGCCGCTCCTCGAAGTGAAACGCCTCGAGGATCTCCGCCTGCGCCGCCGGCAGCCGTGCCAGCGCGCAGCAGACGACGGCTGCCATCTCCGCCGAGCGCGTGGCCCGTCCATCGTCGAGCGCCTCGAGCAGCTCGGCTGGGGAGAGCGACGCGAGGGGGGCCGAGCGACGGCGGCGGAAATGGCTCGCGAGCAGGTTGCGGGCGACCGTCGTCAACCATGCCAGCGGTCGATCGGGCATCCCTTTCCGGCGCCAGTCACGAACCGCGCGCAGCCAGGCTTCCTGCGTGACGTCTTCGGCGAGGCTGCGATCGCCTCCCGAACAGCGCGAGACGTAGCCGTACAAGGGAGCGATGGTCTCGCGATAGACGGAGAGAATCTCGTCGTCTCTGGTGTCTGACACCTGTATGTAATGACGCGGGAACCGCTGAAAACCCACGGACGGTATCGGACACCTGCCCGTTCAGCGTTCGAGATGGTGTCGATCCCGCGCGAGACGATGCCAAAGAGGGTGTGAACCGCCCCGGGGCAAGCCAAAAGATGTCTGAGGTCCCGGCAGCGGAGTACGGCTGATGTTGGTGCTCACGTGAGACGAGGCATGCTCAGCCCATCGAGCCGAGCACCCTCGTTATGGACACTGCGCGCGCCTGGCTGTGACAGCGCATCGACCCGATGAACGCACGGGTGCGCTCAGTCGACCACTGCCTGCGCGACGAGATCCTCGAACTCGCGCTGCACCTCCTGGATCGACGTCTGCACCATCAGCACGCCGACGAGCTGTTCCTTCGGATCGACGAAGAAGTGAGTGCCCTGGGCGCCTGACCAGCCGTAGGTCCCGTCCGATAGCATCGTGCCGCGAGCCGCGTGGTTCGTGACGACGCGCACGCTCAGCCCGTAGCCCTCGCCCGCGGGACGCCCGGGAAGTGTGTCGGGTACGTGGGCGGCACCGAGCATCTCCACGGTCTTCCGGCCGAGCAGCCGCTTGCCGTTCAGCTCGCCGTTGTTGGCGAGCATCATTCCGAACGCGGCGTAGTCCTCGGCGGTGCTGTAGAGACCGCCCGACCCGCGGAAGTAGACATTCCTCGACATCGTGTCGTTTGGCGTCTGCTGCTTCGTCAGCCCCTTCTCGCCGCGGGCATAGACGCTGGCGACGCGCGGCAGCTGCGCGTCGGTCGGCCAGAAAGTGATGTCCCGCATTCCCAGTGGATCGAAGATGCGCGTCCGCACGAACCTGTCGAGCGGCATGCCGGACGCGATCTCGACGATGCGGCCGAGCGTCTCGAAGCCGGCGCCTGGACTATATGTCCATCGTGAGCCCGGCTGGAACTCGAGGGTCGTGCGACCGAGGCGGGGAATGTAGTCGGCGAGCTTCTCGCCTTCCTTGCGGGCCACCTTGTCGATGTCGCTGTTGCCCATCGGTCCGCTGCCGAGTCCCGAGACGTGTGTCAGCAGATCCTTGATGGTGATCTCGCGCTGTGCAGGCACCGTGTCGAACTGCGGCGGCGCGCCACGACCGCCTCCTGCCGGCGTTCCGCGGCCACCGGCCGGCTGGGCGCCGCGGCCATCGGCGCCGGCCTGCGGCACGCCGACCTTCATGCCGCGGAACTCGGGGATGTAGCGCGACACCGGGTCGTTCAGGTGCAGCCGTCCTTCCTCGACCATCATCATGATCGCCACGCCGACGACCGGCTTCGTCATCGACGCGATGCGGAACATGGTGCCGGCAGTCATCGGCTGCTTCGATTCGAGGTCCATCACACCCTGCGCCGACAGGTGCGCAATCTTGCCGCGGCGGGCGACGACGGTGACCGCCCCGGCGAGCTCGCCTGCGGCGATGCGACGCTGAATCATGTCGCTGATGCGCTGCAGCCGCGAAGCGGAGAGTCCGACGTCCTCGGGCTTGCCGGTCGGCGCCGCGGTGACAACCGACAGGGCGATCAGGCAGACAACGAAAGTGGACGTGAGCGCCTTCATGAGCGACCTCCTGCGGCGGTGATTATGGCTCACGACACCACGAGGCAGGGGAGAAATCCCGCGCCGGCGGCCCGGCCGGCAGACGGGGTGTCGACTGCGTGGTATAACCTGCCGAAGATGAAAACACTCGTGGCATTCCTCGTCGTCGTGGCCAGTGCCCAGAGCGCTGCCGCACAGGCCGCCGATCGCTATCGCGGCGGATGGAGAACCGACGATTCCGACCCGCACACCTACGAGTTCTCGATTCGCGGGGAACAGGTCCGCGGTATCTACTGCACGCTGTGCAGCGACGCGACAACGCTGGCGTTCATCGACGGCAAGCTCGATTCGGAAGGGATGACCTTCGTCGTCACGCACGTCCAACCCGACGGCCGAACGGCCTATCAGGACCGGGCGACGGCGCGGATCGAAGGCGACAGGCTGATCGTCGCCGGCACGAGCGGCGCGCCTCGCGGCGGCAGCTTCCGGCGGATGTTGCATCGCGACTCCCGAGGCCCGGATCCGCTGCCCGGTCCGGTGTTGTGGCTGCCCGATGCCACCGGAAAAGTTGCCACGCTTGCGCCTCTTGCACCGCGCGGTGGCGGACCTGCGCGAGGCGCCGCTGCGCCTCCAGCTGGCCCACCCGCTGGCGCCGGGGTGGCCGGAGCGCCGGGAGCCGCCGCGGCGGCACCGACAGCACCGGGAGGCCGTGGAGCAGCGGCAGGTCCGGGTGGCGCTGGCGCCGCGACCGCCGGCGGCGCCGGACGCGGGTGGCAGCAGCCAGGTCCGTGGAAGAATCCGCTCAGTGCCGATGACGTCGTTGGCGCCTGGATCGGGTTCGGCACCGGCGTCAACAAGCAGTACTTCATCTTCCGGCGCGTCGGAAACCGGCTTCGCGGAATGGTATGCGGCCGCTGCGACAATCCCTTTACGCTCGCGGCGCTCGATGACATCGAGATCGACGGCGATACGCTGCGCTTCAAGATCCTGCACGACGGCTGGGGCGATGCGCCAGTGCTGCCGTTCGACAAGTGGGTGACTGCCCGGATCGTTGCCAACGAGCTGCGCGCCGTGTTCGAAACGCCGAAGGAGGCCGGAGGCCGCGGCGTTACGGGAGTCCCGCCGAGCGGAACCGGCACCACGTTGATCGGGCCGATTCCGATCGAAGGGACCAGAGGGAACGACTCGCGGCCGGCGCGATAGCTGGAGCGCCCTGTCAGGCCAGGAGCGCCCCTGCTACGCGACGGCGCTCGCCGTGCGCGACTCGCGCGAGGTGGCGGGCGCGTTGAGGATGATGCGCAGCACGCGACGCAACGGTTCGGCAGCGCCCCACAACAGCTGATCCCCCACGGTGAAGGCGGAGAGGTACTCGCCGCCCATGGCCAGCTTCCGCAGGCGGCCGACGGGGACGTTGAGCGTACCGGTCACGGCTGCCGGCGTCAGCTGTGCGAGGCTGGCTTTCTTCTCGTTCGGCACGACGGTCACCCATTCGTGGGCAGACCCGAGGAGCGCCTCGATCTCACGCAGCGGCACGTCGCCAACGAGCTTCACTGTCAGCGCCTGGCTGTGACAGCGCATCGACCCGATGCGGACGCAGAGGCCGTCGACAGGAATCCGGTTCGACGTCCGGCCGAGGATCTTGTTGGACTCGGCCATCGCTTTCCATTCTTCCTTGGCCTGCCCGTTGCCGGTATCGTCGCCGATCCAGGGCAGCAGGCTGCCGGCGAGCGGATGGCCGAAGTGAGCAGTGGGAAGCTCGGGCGCGCGCAGCATGGTTGCCACGCCGCGGTCGATCTCGAGGATCGTGGCCGATGGATCGGGGAGACGGCCGGCGACCGCGCCATGAAGCGTACCCATCTGGGCGATCAGCTCTCGCATGTGCTGTGCGCCGGCACCCGACGCCGCCTGGTAGGTCATCGCGGTGACCCACTCGACGAGGCCGGCGCGAAACAGGCCGGTCATCGCCATCAGCATCAGGCTGACGGTGCAGTTGCCGCCGATGAAATCGCGCACGCCACGCTCGAGCGCCTCGTCGATGACCTCGCGGTTCACGGGATCGAGCACGATCACCGCATCGTCAGCCATGCGGCGCGTCGATGCCGCGTCGATCCAGTAGCCGGTCCAGCCGGCCTGGCGCAGCCGCGGATAGATTTCGGTGGTGTAGTCGCCACCCTGGCAGGAGATGAGCACATCCATCTGGGTGAGCTCGTCGAGATTCTTCGCGTCCTTGAGGGGCGCCGTGCGCCTGCCGACCTCGGGTCCGGCAGCACCTGCCTGCGATGTCGAAAAGAGCGAGGGCTCGATGAGCTCGAAGTCGCGCTCCTCGCGCATACGCTGCACGAGCACGGAACCCACCATGCCTCGCCAGCCGATCAGTCCTGTCTTCATGGGGATCTAGTGTAACCCGGTCGAGTCTGAAGGGTCGTGGCCCATCCCGCTGCGAGCCGGCTTCGGCGTGGCCGGCATGCACGCAGCGGAGCGATCGCCGGGTTCTGACGCTATCATCAGGCGTGGGCCTGATTCTGGCGATCGTGCTGCTCCAGCAGACGTCGTCCTGCGGCGTCGAAGCGAACGCGCTGGTGACGCGCGCGGCCGCGCTGGCTGAGGCGCTGGACCTGTCCGGGGCCGCCCGTTCGTACGCCGATGCGGCGATGACCGGGTGTGATGACGCGGTCCTTCCCGCCCTTTACCTGGAAGGACTGCAGGCGGCTCGCGACGCCTACGGCGTGGGCGGGGCTGACTGGTCGCTCGAGAAGGTGAGGAAGGCGATTGCTGCGCTCGAGACGCGCGCGAGCTCGGGCGACCGGGCGGCGGAGATCGCTCGGGTGACGTTGCTCGCCGCCACGGCCGCCGCGCAGAGCGAGCGCGACGACATGGCCACGTTCCTCGCGCAGGCCACCTACCTCGAGCGCCTGCAGCACGCCGCGGCGCCGAATGCCATGCTGCCGGCGACGGCGCACGAAGTCGCCGGCGATCTCTGGCTGCAGGTGCACCGCTTCGACACGGCGCAGCAGGCGTATCGAGCCGCGGCCGACCTCGTCGGGATGACGCCGCGCATAGCCGCCGGTCTTGCTCGTACGGCCGTTCGACTGAAAGAGGTGGCTGCCGCGTGCGCTGCCTATCGCACGCTGCTGGACGTCTGGAAAGACCGCGCCGGTCTCCCGGCGGAAGTAGGGGAGGCGCGGATGTACCTTCGATTCCAGAATTGTCCGCCGTGACGTTCCTGCGCCGCGTGATCACCGTGCAGAGGCCGCGGGCGTTTTGAGCTTTCGATACCGAGCATCGGTTCTCGAGCAGCTCTGGCGGCACGGGGTGCAGCCGCGCCCGACGACCGACCCCGAGCTGGTACACGCATTCGTCAGCGACCTGTATCGCTATGAGCTGCGGCGCCTTCGCGACCAGCTCGTCCGTCGTGAGATCCCGAAGGCGGGCTACCACGATAGAGTCGTGGCCCTCCGGCGCCGATACCCACTAGTGTCACTGAAGGCCAGGGACTGGCTTGAATAGGGCCTGATCCCGAACCGTGCATCGCGGCGGCCAGTCCAGTCCTGGATGGAGCGCTATCATAAACCGGTGAGTGTGAGCCAGAGCCTGCGCTCGAAGCTGCCGTCGGGGGGCGTCAGCATCTTTGCCGTGATGACGCGCCTGTCCAACGAGCACGGCGCCATCAACCTGTCCCAGGGTTTCCCCGACTTCGACTGCTCGCCGGAGCTGGTGGAGTCCGTGGCTCGCTATATGCGCGCCGGACACAACCAGTACGCGCCGATGCCAGGCGTGGCGGCGCTGCGGCAGGCGCTCGCCTCGAAGATCGAGCTGCTGTACGGCCGACGCTACGACCCCGACACCGAGTTGACCATCACCACCGGGGCGACCGAAGGTCTCTTCGCCACGCTGACCGCCCTCGTGCACCCCGGTGACGAGGTGCTGCTATTTCAACCGGTGTACGACTCCTACGTTCCGGCGGTCGAATTGAGCGGCGGCACGCCGGTCTTCGTCACCATCCGTCCGCCGCATTACCGCATCGACTGGGACGACGTGCGCCGCGCCGTCACCTCTCGCACCCGGGTCATCGTCATCAACTCGCCGCACAACCCGACCGGCATGATGTGGAGCCGCAGTGACATCGCCGAGCTCGAACTGCTTCTGCAACGCACCGACGCCGTAGTGGTGGCCGACGACGTCTACGAGCACATCGTCTTCGACGGTGCCCGGCATGAAAGTCTGGCGCGCTATCCGGCGGTCGCCGATCGCGCGGTCGTCATCAGCTCGTTCGGCAAGACCTACACGACGACCGGGTGGAAGGTCGGATACTGTGCCGCCCCGGCGCCGCTGACCACCGAGATTCAGCGCATCCACCAGTGGATCGTCTTCGCCGTCAACGGCGCCGTGCAGATGGCGTACGCCGATGCGGTTGCCCGCGATCCGCGATGCGAAGCGGTCACCGCCTTCTATCAACGCAAACGCGACCTGTTCCTGCGGCTGATGGAAGGCTCGCGCTTCCGGCCGCTGTCATCGCAGGGTACGTTCTTTCAGCTGTTGGACTATTCGGCGATCACCGACGAGCGAGACGTCGACGTTGCCGTTCGCCTGATCAAGGAACACGGAGTGGCGGCCATCCCGCTCTCGCCGTTTCTCTCCGCCGGCGAGCAGCCGGGGCCCGTTCTCCGCTTCTGTTTCGCCAAACGTGACGAGACGCTCGAGAAAGCGGCCGAGCGGTTGAGGGCGATATGAGTCCGGCGTTCCTTCGACCCGGACTCGGTCGAGTTCTGCTCGCCGTCGCCTGGGTCGGCGCGTCGGTCTCGTCGTTTTCCGTGCGCGGTCAGGAACGCGTGGTGTCGATGTCGGACCCGTTCTTTGCCGCGGTTCGCAACAACCTGTCCCGTTCCGACCGCGAGCAGTATCGCTACGCGTATCACGAGCGCCGCAGCGATGTACACACGAATCCGTTCGGAAGGATCGGTACCGACGGCAGCCTTTTGTACAAGGTGACTCCCGGGGACGAGTACGGGATCTACCAACGGCTGCTCGTCGAGCGCGACGGCAAGCCGCTCAGCAACGAAAGCCCCGAAACCATCGACCGGCGGGGTCGCTCCGATACGAACCCGGCCGTCGATGACGTGGTCGCGACGCTGGCGTTTCAGATCAACGGCTACGAAACGATCGACGGCCGAAAGATGATGCTCCTCGGCTTTGCACCGAAGCCGGACGCCAAACCGCGAACGCGGCAGGGGAAGCTGGCCAAGGCGTTCAAGGGGACGATCTGGATCGACGAACAGGCGAAAGAGGTCGTGCGTGTCGAAGCGACAGCCATCGACAGCATCTCGTACGGCCTGGGGGTGGTTGCGCGCCTCAGCGAAGGCACTCAGGTGAAAGTGCAGCGCGCACCGTTCGACTCCGTGTGGCTGCCGACGTCCATCCGCCTGAGCGGGGAAGGCCGGGCGCTGCTCATCCGCAAACTGAAGGTCGACTACTCGGTCGAGTGGTTCGACTACAAGCGGACGCAGAAGTGAATAGGGAATTTATCCGTCATTCCCCGGTTCATCCTCACTCTTCTCGATCGTTGTCGTCCTCCGCACCGGTCGCGACGTCGTCGAACTCCTGTTCGTCGCGCGTCGACACATCGTCGATATCGACCATCTTGTCGTCGTCGAGGTCGTCGACGGCGTAGATACGGCCACCCGAACGCTCCTTGATCGGGCCGCGCGGTCGATGCTCCTGCTGCGTGCCCTTCTTGCCGCGCAGACGTTTGGGGGGCGCCGGCGGTCCGAAGTTGGCGCTGCGGTCCCGCCCGCCCGGGCCGCCTGGGCCGCCCGGTCCAGGACGCGGACCGAAGCCGCCGCCACCGGGGCGCGGACCGCCGAAGCCGCCGCCGCCGCCACCGCCGAAGCCACCCGGCCTGGGGCTGCTGAAGCCGCCGCCACCACCGCCCGGTCGCGGGCCGCCAAATCCCTGGCCCGGCGGACGCGGCGGCCGGTCTTCGCGCGCCCGAGCCTCGCTGACCGCCAGGTTGCGACCCTGAAAAGGCTGCGCGTCGAATTTGCGGATCACTTCTTCCGCCACAGCGCGGTCGGTGAACTCGACGAAGGCAAACCCGCGTGGCCGTCCGGTCTCGCGGTCGACGGGCATCACCACATGGGAGGGTTCGGCGATTGCGGCGAAATGCGAGCGGAGATCTGCTTCGCTCGCACTGTAGGGAAGATTCCCAATGAACAGACGGACTGCCAAGGCTCCCTCGTGAAAGGCGCTCGAAAGGGCGGGCCGAATTTCAGCCGGCTTTCGATTCTATCTCAGGCGGGTAGGAGGGACCAATCGGCGGGGCGGGCACCCGATGGACCCGCCCCGAACCGCGACGGCTTCTAGAAGCCCGGCGTGAAGTTGAACTGCCAGGTCCAGCCCTTCTCCGGGCGGTCGATAGGCTTGACGAAGTCGAACTCGCCAATCAGGTAGCCGAGCAGGTTGAAGCGAAGCGCCGTGCCGAAGCTTCGCACACCGTTCCGGGTTCCGCCCGCAAACCGCGGCTTCTCGCCGCTCACCCAGGCCACGCCGGCGTCGCCGAAGAAGGCGACCTCGATGGGCAGCGGCCCGTAGAACGAACGCCGGCTGAACACCCCGACGAGCGGAAACCTCAGCTCTGCGCTGGCGACGGCTACGCGGCTGCCCACCAGCTGATCGAACACCGGGCAGCTCGTGCTCGCGATGACCGTTCCGCACTCTGAAGGCTCGAACGAGTTGATGTCGTATCCACGGACCAGGCCGGGATAGCCGAGGAACAGTGGCGAGAGATTGAAGTTCTCGCTGTCGCGGCCGTAGCGGCCATATTGCATCCCGCGAAACGCCAGAGTAAACGGACGGGCGGGCATGAAGTACTTGCGGAAGTCGGCGAGCACCGTGTTGAACGACAGCGACCCCGCCACCTGCGTGTACTGCAGGCGATAGCTCTGCCCGAGAATCGGGCTGGTTGCGCCAAAGATGGAGGAGTCGTACACCAGCGCTCCGGACGCTTCGGCGAGATTGAGCGAATCCTGTGTCGGCACCTCCTGCTTGATCTCATCGAGCTGCTGCCCGGTGACCGGATTGTAGAGACGCGTCTCGATGGTCTCATTGAAGCTGATGCGGCGGTATCCACCGTTGACCTCGACGCGTTGCGCACGGCTCAGCGGGTACTGGAACAGGCCGGTGACCGCCTGGTTCGTCTGGACGATGCGCTGCTCCTGCTCGGCGTACACGACCTGGTTGTTCACCAGGGTGAGGCCCTGCGCGAAGTTGCCATAGACGTATGGCGACTGGTCTGCGAGGAAGCCCCAGTTCCAGCGGTGCGTCTTGTTCAGGTACGAGACGCCGCCGCCAATCTCGCTGAAGCGGCTGGTCAGCAGGATGTAGGTGGTGAGCTCGTGATTGCCGAGCGGATCGCTGAACAGCATCGAGAGCCCGCCGGCACCGTAGGTGCCGAACCGGTCCGCTGTCACGCCAATCGTCGGCTGTGACATCGCGTCGAGCTGCAGTTTCGGCTTGTACTCTTCCTGTGCGTATTCCTGCGGCTTGGGCAGCCCGTCGCTCGGCGTGCCCAGGTACTTGGCGACATCTCCCTGCGCCCGGTTGATCGGGGCGAGGAGCGCCGCCGTCCGGGTGGTGTCTGGTATTGGACGGCCAGGCACCTGCGTAATGCCTTCCACCGCGTAGATGTCGTACTTGTCCGCCTGAAACGCGGTGAAGACCAGGTCGTCGCTCTTGGACGCCACCGAGAGGGCCGGGGTCATCGGCGTGATGCCGCTCACACCCGAGAGGACGTTGGTCAGACCCACCACGTTACCGGTGGAGACGTCCACTCGATAAATGTTGGCGATGCCGTCCGGCGTGCCGATGAAGAAGAGCGATTTCCCGTCTGCGGCGAACTCGGGATTGGTGTTCCGTCCGGTCGCGAATCCTGCGACCTGACGGGCCGCTTTGGTCTCGACGTCGATCATCCCGATCCGGTAGCTGCCGAACTGCAGCACGTCGAGATTGGCCGAGAAGCGGTCGGTGACCCAGGCGAGCTCGTGGCCGTCAGGCGCCCACTCCGGATCGTAGTCGGCGAACGGATCGTCGGTGAGCTGCGTCAGCTGCTTCTTCTCCACGTCGTAGACGAACAGATCGAGCACGCCGCCCTTGAGAGCCGAGAACGCAACGCGACGCCCGTCAGGCGACCACGCAGGGTTGAAGATCTGATCGAGATCCGGGAAGGGGTACTCGGCCAGGCGCTTGCCGCTGTCGACCTCGAGGATCGCGAGCACCGGCTGGCCCTTGGTCAGCGCCGCAAACACGAATCGTTTTCCGTCGGGCGCCCAGTCGCCGGCGGAGTCGATGAACTCCAGGCTCTCGAAGTGCGGGTCGCCGGCGGTCTTCACCAGCTTTTGTGTGACCTGGCCCGTGGCCGTATCGGCCACGTACATCTCGATCGCAAACAACGACCGCTCGGACAGGAAGACGACGCGCCGGCCGTCGGGACTGAGAGAGGGGGCGACGTTGATGTTGCCGCCACCCTTTTCGTAGGTGACGAGCGGCCGGCCGAATCTCGTGACCGGCTCCGTGCTCTGGAAGTAGGGCGCATAAACCTGGCGCGTCGCCTCGTGCCATGCCGCCGTGAACTCCTTGTCGCTCACGCCGAGCACGCTCGCCATCGCGGCTCTGATATCGCCGGTTCGCGAGGCTGCCCGAAACAGGTCTCCGACCGTCGAGTCGTCCCAGCGGCCGCCGACATACGCCCAGAATGCCTGCCCGTAGCGGTACGGAAAGAAGTTGGGGTCGTCCAGCTTGTCGATCGACGGCATCATCTCGCGCGACGAGGCATCGCGCACCCACATGGCAGTGAGCGCGTCGACCGGTCCGATTGACAAGTACTCCGCCATGCCCTCGATGAACCACAGCGGCAGCGCGCCCACGCCGGTGGCGCGGGTGTCGCCGTTGATGTTCGACATGTCGTACTGAAATGCGTGGACCAGCTCGTGGCCGAGCACGTGATCGGTTTCAGCCAGGCCGCCGGCAAATGGAAGCACCACGCGGCGCTTCATGCCCTCTGTGACGCCACCGGTTCCTTCGGCAATCTCGCCTTGCAGAACGTTCGTCTGCTGAAAGTGCGGGTGCGCGGCGTACAAGACGAGCGGCTGCCGGCTGCTCAATTCATGGCCGAGCAGCTTCGACAAGCGTGCGTACCAGCGCTCGGCCATGCGCGCGGCAATCTTCACGCCGGGTTCTTCTTCCGGGTAGTAATAGATGTCGAAGTGTTCGGTCTTCATGACGAGAAAGTTGAACTTCTCGTATTGGACCTTGTTCTGGCCGAAGTACTGCGCTTCGGCCGGCGAGGCGCCGGCGAGGGCGAGGAGCCCGATCACCGCCGCTGCGACAGACCATTTCATTCGAAGCCCCCTCGAAGCCGTACCGCGGTGCATAAGGTGTTCCTGCCTGCTCCAACAGATTGTCACACGTGACCGGGTCATCGCACAGCGTCCCCGGGATAGCGCCGGCGTTATGACGGGGCCCGTTCGAGGCCGGCAGCCGCGCCGATTGCGCCGATTTCAACGAGTTCTTAGCCCTTCTTCATCTTCGAACGCCCCGGTGAACAGTGATTCGACGTCGGCCGCAGACACTGGACGGGGCCTGGCGATCAGTCCGACTGCAGCCGCGGCCTCACCGATGACCTCTGGTGGTGACAGACCTTGCTGACGCATCGCGCGGACACCGGCGGAGCCAGTGGACTTGCTGAGTTTCAGTCCATCGTCACCGAAAATCAGCGGGTGATGGAGGTAGCACGGCGTGGGCCGCCGTGGACTCGCTCCCGCTTCCACCAGCATCCGGGCAAGGCGGAGCTGACGTCCGGTCGACGAGAGGAGATCGGCCCCGCGTGCGACCAGCGTAATTCGCTGACGAAGATCGTCAATGGTGACGGCAAACTGGTACGTCCACTGCCCATGGCGATCCCTGACGAGGAGGTCGCCGCACTGGTCGGCCGGCGACTGCGCCTGGGGTCCGAGGAGCAGATCGTCGAAGTGCTCGGTTCCGTCGGCCAGCTGAAGTCGAAGGCCGGTGCCCGGCCGCTCGGGCACGCGCCTGTCGCGGCAGCGGCCGGTGTAGCACTCGCCGCCGATGTCGGTCCTCGAGCAGTCGCACGAGTAGACATGGAACCTGGCGCGAAGCCGATCGAGCGCCAGGGCGTACACATCGTCGTGCTCGCTCTGCCGGTCGACCCCTTGTCGAGTGCGGCGGGTGTCAGTCCTCAGAAACCCGAGCCAGTCGAGGTCCTCGAGGATCGCCCGCTCGAACTCGTCGCGGCTGCGCACCCGATCGTGGTCTTCGACACGCAACACGACCGATCCGCCGAGCGCCCCGGCGAGGCCCCAGACGTAGATCGCATTCACGACATGCCCGAGGTGCAGGTACCCTGTCGGCGATGGGGCATACCTCGTGATCGGAGTGGCGCCGCAGAGCGCGGAGGCGCGACGTAGATCGGGTCGAATCACCAAGGCGCTGAGGCCATGGTAGTCGAACCGACGCTTCAGGGACTCTACTGCGACGCCGGCGGATTCCATATCGATCCCTGGCAGCCGGTGGCACGGGCCGTGATCACTCACGCGCACGCCGACCACCTGCGTGAGGGCTCCGGCAGCTATCTGTGCACCGAGCCGTCGCTTCCGTTCCTCAAACAGCGCCTGTCACCGAACGCCGCGATCTCGACACTGTCCTACGGCGACGAAGTCACGATTGGCGGTGTCCGCGTCTCGCTGCACCCCGCCGGCCACGTCCTGGGGTCCGCTCAAGTACGCATCGAGCATCGTGGGGAGGTCTGGGTGGTGTCTGGTGACTACAAGCGTACAGTCGATCCGACGTGCGCGCCGTTCGAGTCGATCAGATGTCACACGTTTGTCACCGAAGCCACGTTCGGTCTGCCTGTCTTCCGATGGGATGAGACGTCGATGGTGGTGGCCGAGATCGTCGAATGGTGGGACGAAATACGAACGGCGGGACGTCCTGCGGTTCTCTTTGCGTACGCGCTCGGCAAGGCGCAGCGAATCCTGGCGGAGCTCGCCTCGCACACGGATCGCGTGATCTACGTCCACGGCGCGCTCGAAGATGTTCTGACCATCTATCGTGCCGCTGGTGTTCGACTTCCGCCGACACAGCGGGCCACCGAGAAGGCGCGGGGCAGCGCCTTTGCGGGAGAGCTCGTCGTGGCACCCGTCTCTGCGCGCGGAACGCTGTGGATGCGGCGCTTTGCCGGCCATTCGGCGGCCTTCGCGTCCGGCTGGATGCGCGTGCGCGGCGCGCGACGGCGACGTGCGTACGATCGCGGTTTCTGCCTGTCCGATCACGCCGACTGGGAGGCGCTGGTGCGAACCGTCGCGGACACTGGCGCAGAGCGTGTCTTCGTCACGCACGGTTACACGGAACCGCTGGCCCGGTATCTGTCGAGTCTCGGCATCGACGCGCACCCATGGCGGACCGGGTATCAGGGCGAGAGTGAATAGCTCAAGCTCCCTCGGAGCGCACCATCCGCATCAATGTCTCCAGTGCGTCGGCTTCTTGCGCGGTCTTGTCGGTGCGCCAGCGCAGCATGCGCGGAAAACGCAACGCCACGCCCGACTTGTGACGCGTCGAGCGCGCGATCCGCTCGAAACCGAGCTCGAATACGTGCACCGGCTCGACGGCGCTCACAGGACCGAAACGGCTGATCGTATGACGCCGGATCCATCGATCGAGCTCGTCGATCTCGCGGTCGTTCAGGCCTGAATAGGCCTTGGCGATCGGGACGAGCTCGCCATCGTGCCAGACGCCGAACGTATAGTCGGTGAACAGGCTCGCGCGCCGTCCGCTGCCCGGCTGCGCATAGATCAATACCGCGTCGACGGTGAACGGTTCGATCTTCCACTTCCACCAGTCAGCGCGCCGCCGGCCCGGGCGGTACGCCGACGACCATCGCTTGAGCATCACACCTTCGACATGATGCTCGCGTGCGGCCGATCGCAGTTTCGCGACGACGTCCCACGTCGGCGCATCGAGCTCGGCTGAGAGCTGGATCGGCGATGGCGGAGAGTCGCCGTCGCCTGTCACAGGAGAGCGGTCATTCAGCATCTGCACGAGGCGCGCCCGCCGATAGTGAAGTGGTTTCGAGCGGATGTCGTCGCCATTGTCTTCGAGCAGGTCGAAGACGATGAAAGCGACTGGCACGGCGACGAGCGCCTCGCGGAGCTTGCGCTCGCGACCGATCCGGTGCTGCAGATCGCTGAACGGCCGCGGACGGCCGTCGCGCCAGGCCACCAGCTCGCCGTCGAGTACGGTTCCGCCCGGCAGGTGCTGCGCCGCGGATGCGACTTCGGGAAAGCGCCCGGTGATGAGCTCTTCCCCGCGCGACCAGAGAAAGAGCTGGCCGCTCCGGTGGATGAGTTGAGCCCGAATGCCGTCCCACTTCCACTCGGCGAGCCAGTCACTGCAATCGCCGAGGACCTCGACGGGATCGGAGAGTGGCGAGGCCAGACAGAACGGATAGGGGCGCGAGGGCTCCTCGACACTGCTCTCGGGTCTCGTCAGCGCCAGGAAGCCGTCGTCGGAGGGCTCCCAGCCGCCCATCAGCCGGTGCTCGACCACGGCAGTGGGAAGCCCGGCGAGCTGAGCGACCGCACGTACGACGAGCGTGTGCGAGACGCCGACGCGAAACTCACCCGTCATCAGCTTGTTCAGGAGGAAGAGCTCGATCCGTGGCAGCCGCGACCACCAGGCGAGTACGCGGACCCGCTGTTCGGCTTCGGCCACGTCGCGGAGCGGTATCAACCGTTTCTCGATCCAGTCCTGGAGGGTCACTCCGGCGACCTGCTCGTCGAAGGAATCGACAGGCTCTTCGAAGAGCCGGCGCTGGGCCGCGGCAGCGCGCATCTCCGCAGCCTCTCTGAGCGCCCTGGCGTCGAGCGGCGGCGTCCGGCCGTCGACGAGAAGCGCAATCGTCTCCGCGTGGTCGCCAACGGCGCCGTACGATTCCTCGACGAGCCACGCCGGCAGTCTCGTCAGCTCCACGGTCCACAGATGGAGCGAACGCGCGGCGACCACACGTGCCAACCGTCGTCCCGTCAGAAAGAAGAGCGCCCACGCCGCGTCGCCGGGTGGCGCTTCGCGGAGATAGGCGACGATCGCCGACACTTTCGCATTGGTCGATGTGGTGCGGTCGAGCGCCTCATACAGGTCAGCGAAGCGTTTCATTCACACTGCTTCGCAGCTACGGCGGGCAAGCCTTCGCTCCTGGCACCGTCGCACCTCGCACCCCTCGCACCCTCGCACCCTCGCACCCTCGCACCCTCGCACCCTCGCACCCTCGCACCCTCGCACCCTCGCACCTACAATGATCCATCGATGATTCCCTGGCTGGGCAAGAACGACCCGTTTCCGCCGGTTCAGCTCGCGCTGACCGAGCCGAACGGCCTCCTGGCCGCAGGGGCCGACCTGTCGCCGTCGCGTCTGCTGGACGCGTACGCGCGCGGCATCTTTCCCTGGTTCAGCGACGGCGACCCGCTCCTCTGGTGGAGTCCCGATCCGCGAATGGTCCTGTTCCTCGACGAGCTCCATATGACCCGATCGCTGCGCCGGGTCGTGCGGTCAGGGCGCTTCCTGGTTACGCTCGACGAAGCGTTTCCCGATGTCATCGCCGGTTGCGCGGCGCCGCGGGAAGGGCAGGATGGCACGTGGATTACCCCCGCGATGAGAGACGCGTACGAGTCGTTGGCGACAATGGGGTATGCCCATTCGGTGGAAACATGGCTGAACGGCGAGCTCGCCGGCGGACTCTACGGCGTGGCGGTGGGGCGCATGTTCTTCGGCGAGTCGATGTTTGCGCGCCAGACCGACGCGTCGAAGGTCGCTCTCGTCCACCTAGTACGGCAGCTCCAGCGATGGGACTTTCAGCTGATCGACTGTCAGATGTCGACCGCGCATCTGGCGTCGCTCGGGGCGCGCGAGATCCCGCGCACACAGTTCATCAGGGAGGTGGGGCGCCTGGTGCGGCAGCCCACGACCCGGGGACGCTGGTCAATCGAGCCGGACCTCGTGGAAAGCCTCTGAGTAAAATAGAAGACGCCGAGACATGAGCACTCGACCCGACGCGCACGAATCGACGCTTACCGACTCCAGGAGCGAGCAGAAGCTCGAGAAGCCACGGCTCTGGCGCGTACTGCTTCACAACGACGACTATACGACGCAGGATTTCGTGGTCTGGATCCTCGAGACCATCTTCCACAAGCCGCGAAACGAAGCCTTCGTCATCATGATGAGCGTCCATCGCTCCGGAATGGGTCTGGCTGGCGTCTATACCCATGATGTCGCCGAAACGAAGATCAAGGCCGTGCGCGAGCTGGCGGAAGAGCACGAGTTTCCGCTGCTGGTGACGATGGAGCCTGAGTCCGAGAATGAGAACTGACAGGGTCGCTGGAGGCCGGGACGCCGCCGTGCCCGGCCGGCGAGTGATATAGCCATGAGCAAGCCCCCCGTTCCATTTGCGCCCGACACGCTCGAGACGATCCAGCGGGCGTTTCGCTTTGCCCGCGAACGCCGGCACGACGTGGTGGGGCTCGAGCATCTGTTGCTGGCCATTCTCGACGAGCCTGCGGCGCGCCGCATCCTCGTGGCCTGCGGCGTGAGCCTCGAGCCGCTGCTGCACGATCTGCACGATGCCCTCGAGAAGAGCTTTACGGCCGTGCCCTCGCCGGCGACCGTCGAGCCCGAGGCGTCGCTCGGTTTCGACCGTGTCATTCAGCAGGCCATGGTGCACGCGGCCGTCTCCAGTGCCACGCAGGTGGACACCGGCAGCCTGCTCGTGTTCCTGCTGCAGGAGCAGGAGAGTCACGCGGCCTATTTCCTCCAGCGGCAGGGTGTCGATCGCCTGACGTTGCTGCGGGTCATCTCGCACGGACCGAAGGGCGACCCGAAGGCCGCGCCGGCTGGCGGCGAGTCGGCGGCGCCGCCGACGACCGATGCCCTCGAGGCCTATGCGACCGACCTGATGACGCGAGCGGCTGCCGGACAGATCGACCCGCTCATCGGGCGGCAGCTCGAGCTCGACCGGATGATCCAGGTGCTGTGCCGCAGGCGGAAGAACAATCCGCTGCTCGTTGGAGAGCCGGGTGTGGGGAAGACGGCACTCGCCGAGGGGCTGGCGCTGCGCATCCATCAAGGGGCAGTGCCGGAGGCGCTGAAGACGGCAAAGGTGTACGCGCTCGATCTCGGCGCCCTCGTCGCCGGCACGCGCTACCGCGGCGACTTCGAGGAGCGCGTCAAGCAGGTCGTCGAGCGGCTCGAGAAGGAAGCCAATGCCATCCTCTTCATCGATGAGATCCATTCGCTCGTCGGCGCCGGAGCGGCCTCCGGCGGTGCGATGGACGCCGGCAATCTGCTCAAGCCGGCGCTCGCGAGCGGAACCCTGCGCTGTATCGGCTCGACGACCTTCAACGACGTGAAGCAGTCCTTCGACCGCGACCGCGCGCTGTCGCGCCGGTTCCAGAAGATCGACGTCCTCGAGCCCTCCGAAGCGGAAGCGCTCGAGATCCTGAAGGGGCTGCGCCCGCACTACGAAGCGCATCACGGCGTCAGCTACTCGGACGGCGCCCTCGAGGCGGCGGTCTCTCTTTCGGCCCGGCATCTCAAGGACCTGCATCTGCCCGACAAGGCGATCGACGTGCTCGATGAGGCGGGAGCGGCGCAGAAGCTGCAGCCGCCGGACGCCCGCGTCACGACGATCGACGCCGCGCAGATCGAGCAGATCGTCGCAAAGATGGCGCGCGTGCCGGTGCAGGCGGTGTCGAGCGACGACAAGCGGGCGCTGCAGACGCTCGATAGCGAGCTGCGGCGGGTGATCTTCGGACAGGATGGCGCCATCGCCGAGGTGGCTTCCGCGATCAAGCTGTCGCGCTCCGGCCTCCGCTCGCCCGAGAAGCCGATCGGCAACTTCCTGTTCACCGGACCGACCGGCGTTGGCAAGACAGAGCTGGCGCGCCAGCTGGCAAGAATTCTCGGCATCGAGTTCATCCGTTTCGACATGTCGGAGTACATGGAGAAGCACGCCGTCTCGCGCCTGATTGGTGCTCCGCCCGGATACGTCGGCTACGAGGAGGGAGGACTGCTCATCGACGCCATCCGCAAGGCGCCGCACTCGGTGCTCCTGCTCGACGAGATCGAGAAGGCGCATCCCGACATGTTCAGCATCCTGCTGCAGGTCATGGACCACGCCACGCTCACCGACTCGCACGGCCGCAAGGCCGACTTCCGGCACGTCATCCTGATCATGACGACCAATGCCGGCGCCCGCGATCTCTCGGACCGACGAATGGGCTTCGGCGAGACCGGCAAGGGAGGTTCGTCGCGCGGAGCGCTCGAGCGGCTGTTCACGCCGGAGTTCCGCAACCGGCTCGACGCCACCGTCAACTTCAACGCGCTCGGCACGCCGGAAATCGAACGTGTCGTCGACAAACAGATCGACGAGCTGCGGTCGATGGTGGCACCCAAGGGGGTGACCATCGAGCTCGATCCCGCAGCGCGCACGTGGCTGGCCGCCAAGGGGTTCGATCGCGCATTCGGCGCCCGTCCGATGGCACGCCTCATCGAGCGGGTGGTGAAGAAGCCGCTGTCGGAAGCGCTGCTCTTCGGGTCGCTGACCAACGGCGGCACGCTGCGCCTGGTGGTGCAGGGCGACGAGATCGCGCTAACGATCGAACCGTCGGAAGCAGCCGGTTCGGCCGGCTCGACTGACGCCACCCACTAGCCCGGATTATTCATGAACTCTCTCATCGAGCAGACGCCTTCGCGGAGAGAAGCGTTCGGAGCAGGCCGACGCGGTCGCACGAAAAACGCTGCGCGAGCGGGTGACACGGTGTGGGGTTGGGGGTCCCCACACCCGTGTACCGGACGAGCACGCGGGAGCAGCGTTTTTCCGGGCTGCGGAGCGCTTTTCGGAGCGAATGCGTCTGCTCGATGCGGCTGGTTCATGAATAATCCGGGCTAGCCGGATGGCCTTGTCGAACATCCGGCGCGAGTACCGCGGCCAGCCCTTGCGCGAATCCGACGCCGCTACCAATCCGTTCGAACAGTTCAACCGCTGGTTCGCCGAGGTGCGCGATCTCGAGGCGGATCCAACGGCCATGGTGCTCGCCACCGCCACCCGCGACGGGCGCCCCTCGGCGCGCATGGTGCTGCTCAAGGGCGTGGACGAGCGCGGCTTCGTGTTCTACACCAACTACCGCAGCCGCAAGGGCCGCGAAATCGGAGAGACCCGGCGCGCCAGCCTGCTGTTCTACTGGCCGTCGCTCGAGCGCCAGGTGCGCATCGAAGGCGTCGTCGACGCGGTCAGCGACGCGGAGTCGGATGCCTACTTTGCCAGCCGGCCGGTGGAGAGCCGGTGGAGCGTGCACGCCTCGCCGCAGAGCGACGTCATCGAGAGCCGCGAGCAGCTCGAGTCGGCGGCGGAGGAGGCGCGCCAGCGCTACGGCGAGCACGTGCCGCGGCCGTCATGGTGGGGAGGCTATCGCGTCGTGCCGGATCACTTCGAGTTCTGGCAGGGACGGCCGAACCGGCTGCACGATCGATTGCGGTATGTGAAGAGCGCCAGCGGCTGGACGCGAGAGCGGCTGGCACCATGACCGGGATCTGCGTACCGCGTATCTAACCGAGCTGAAGCTCGGTTCTGCGAAGTATCTCCTTCGCATCCGCCTTCGCGGCTTTGCCGCTTCGGCGGGACAAGCCCTCGCATCTGCCTCCGCACCCGCGCACGCGCGCACCTTCGCACCCCCAGCACCTTCGCACCCCCAGCACCTTCGCACCTTCGCACCTGGTACCGATAGAATCCGTCTTCATGTCCGACGACGTCTACGAGGTCTACGCGGTGCGCTACGCGCACCACGATCGGCAGTCCCCCGAGAACTTTCTGTTCGGCGATCCGCACGACATCCTGCAGCCGCTCGCCTATTTCGTCTGGGCGATCAAGGGGCCGGGCGGAACGTTCATCGTCGACACCGGGTTCGACCAGGCGATGGCGGTGAAACGCGGACGGCAGATCGTGAAGCCTGTCCACGAGGGGCTTGCAACGATCGGCATTGACGCCGGAAGCGTGGAGCAGATCATCGTGACGCACCTGCACTACGACCATTGCGGGAACCACGATCTCTTTCCGCGGGCGCGATATCACCTGCAGGATGACGAGATGGCATATGCCACCGGACGCTGCATGTGCCACGGCCTGCTGCGAATCCCGTTCGAGCCGGACGACGTGGTGGCGATGGTGCGGAAGGTTTTTGCCGACCGCGTCACCTTTCACGACGGCGATTGGGAGATGGCGCCTGGCGTCACGGTGCACCGAATCGGCGGCCACTCGAAGGGGCTGCAGTGTGTGCGCGTGCGCACGCGGCGCGGGCATGTCGTGCTCGCCGCCGACGCATCGCACCTTTATGCGCACATCAGCGAGGGACGGGTGTTTCCGGTCACCTACAACGTTGGCGACGTGCTCGAGGGCTATCAGACGCTCAAGCGCCTGGCGGAGTCGCCGGACCACATCATCCCCGGCCACGATCCGGAAGTCGCCAAGCGGTATCCTGCGGCGCGCACCGGCCTCGAAGGGCTGGCGGTGCGCCTCGACGTGCCGCCGGGGGCGTGACTTCAGGAAGTGCGGTCTCCAGACTCCAGACTCAAGGCGAGGCTCTGGGCTCTCGGTCCGCCTGGCCCGAGGCCGAAACCGAAAGGCGCGGAGTCTGGAACCCGGAGCCCGGAGCCCGTTCATCGTCAGGAAGCCGACCACCCGCCGTCGATCGGGAGCGCCGCCCCGGTGATGTCGGCCGCATCGTCGCCACACAGGAACACGATCAGCGCGGCCACCGCATCCGGAGAGATGAGCCGGC
>DASUGH010000071.1:0-2015 GCA_036274155.1 Vicinamibacterales bacterium
ACCATGCACAGGCGGCCGTTGTAGTCGATGAACGGGGTCCTCAGACAGACACGCGCGAACTTGCCGAGCAGATACGCCTTCTCGGTCGTCAGGCTCGCGCCGCTGAGCACCGCCATGGCAGCCGGTCCATACGCCTGCTGGATCCGGGCGATCTCGCCGGCGACGCGCGCAATCGCCGCTGGATACGGCATCGGGCTGAAGCCGGACACCGATGCCGTGTCGCGCCGCAGTGCCGTAATCAGTCGATCCGGGTGCGATCCCTGGAGATACCGCTTCACGCCTTTCGGGCAGAGCATGCCGCGATTGAACGGGAACTCCTCCCAGGGCTCGAATCCGATGACCTGGTTGTCGCGGACCTTGAGCTGAATGCCGCATTGCTGTCCGCAAAAGCAGCAGTGCGTCTTCACGAGGCGATCCGGCTCGACGCTGGTCGAGAGGCGTGCTCCCGTCATCGACGAGAGATGCGGGCCATGGCGTTCGATGATGCGAATCGGGTCGGCCGGGACTTCCGCCACGCTCGTTAACCTGCCTCTCCGTGATCACTCGCGTTCAGGTACTGGCGCCACAGCGCTCCCTGGGACAACCCGAAGAGTGCGCGGCGGCATCTCGGGCAGACCTCCTGGTAGTGGCCGCCATCGGGCAGCTCGTAGGTGAATCCAAGCTCCTTTTCGACGACTGTGAGATCGCGAACCATCGGCATCGACGCATACGGCTGGTTGCATCGACGGCACAACGCCTGTGGCTGGTGAACGCCGGCGTCCTTGTAGAAGCCGACGCCGAGCTGCGCCGGACGCTGGAACACGTGAAACAGCTTGCCGAAGGGGAGCCACAGCAGCGTGACGATCACCGTGGCCGCGTGGAGAATCGCGAGAAAGTCATAGGCGTAGCCGCGCATCCACGTATAGCTCGCCGTCAACGCCAACCCGGTCACGCTGATCGCGAAGAGCAGCAGCAGCGGGAGAACGTCCTGCCCGAACTGCTGCACGGCCACCGCTCCGTGATCGATCATCCGGCGCCGGAAGGCCAGCATCACGCCGCCGATGACCAGGAAGGACGCCCAGACCAGGCCGTGGAAGATCACGAAGGCGACGAACGATTCGACCGGGAAGTCCTGCGCCGGAATGCCGAAGACGAAGGTCCGGTAGGTATGGAGATCGCCGGGAACGGTCTCGAAGTGGATCCATCCCCAGACGAGCGGGAACGTGATCGCGGCGGCGAGCACGCAGCCCCACATGATCAGCCAGTGGGCGAGCCCGCGCAGCCGCCCGCGCCTGAAGATGTAGGCGTTCGCGGCAAACTCCAGGATCGCTCGACGTCCGAGACTCAGGGTATTGCGACCGAGGGATCGGCGCGAAACGAACGCCTGCCAGCCGCGCCGCCAGTACATGCGTGTCGGCGGCCGGTGCAGCCACATCGCGTAGCGGTAGCTGATTCCGAACGCGGCGAAGAGCGTGGCGAACGTGTAGCCGACGAGCGCCGCATCGAAGTGCTGAAGATTGCGCGACCCGATGACGATGGCGGCGGCGAGGCCGGCGGCGACGAGCGTTGCCCACGCCGCCGCTCGAACCCGTTCGAGCGCCTGCCGCGCGGCAGCCGGCAGCGAGCGCGTCCATTCGACGTCGCTCGGCCGGAACACCCGCTCGTTCGCAGCGCGGAGCACCAGGGCCGTGGCCGACAGAATCACGAAACCTGGCCAAATCACGGCCAGACGATCGCTGAACGCGCCGAGCAGCAGCGGCGGAAAGAATCCTCCGAGGCCGCCGAGCGCGCCGACCAGTCCGGTGACAGTGCCGGTGTCCTTGGGGAAGTGCTCCGGCACGAGCTCGAACACGGCGCCGTTGCCCAGTCCGAGGAGCAGTGCGCACGCCAACGCCCCAACCGTGAACGGCACGATCGAATCCCACGTCAGCAGCAGCGAGAAGCACGCCACGCCGGCGAAGACCCAGGAGAGCACCTGCGCGCCGCCGATGCGATCCGACAGCCATCCGCCCACGGGCCGCATCAGCGTGGCCGCC
>DASUGH010000072.1:0-5040 GCA_036274155.1 Vicinamibacterales bacterium
ACCTACACTCCGGCAACGAACCTGCTCTACGGGCTGCGCGAATCACTGCGCATGCTCTCGGAGGAGGGGCTGCAGAACGTGTTCGCCAGGCATGCCCGGCTGGCGGAGGCGGCGCGGTGCGCGGTGGCGGCGTGGGGGCTCGAGCTGTGCGCGCTGTGTCCGGAGGAGTACAGCAACACCGTCACCACGGTGTTCCTGCCGGAAGGTCACGACGCCGATCGGCTGCGCGGCCTCATCCTCAATCGCTTCAACATGTCGCTCGGCACCGGCCTCGGCCGGATCAAGGGGCGCGCGTTCCGCCTCGGGCACCTCGGCGACTTCAACGAGCTGATGCTGATGGGGATGCTGTCGGGCGTCGAGATGGGCCTCGGGCTCGCGGGCGTGCCGTTCAAGCGCGGCGGCGTCGATGCGGCGATGGAGTTTCTGACTTCTTAGCGGCAGCCTTCACTGATCACGTAAACCATGAGGCACGAAGAGGATCGAAGTGCACAAAGAACTTGTTGGTCTTTCTTCGTGCTCGTCGATCTTCATCGTGTCCTTCGTGGTTATCTGAAAATCACCCAGCACACCACCGCCGCGACGAAGGTCATCGAAATCCCCCACGCAAGCAGCTGATTGAACAGTCGCTTGCTGTTCGTGCCTGGCGGCGCGGATGCCATGCACAGGGCGCCGAGGGTTGAGAGCGGAGACACGTCGACGACGTGGCCGCCGACGATCATCGACGAAATGATCGCGAGCGCATCGCCGCCGCCGATGTTCTTGATGAGGTCGTTCACGGTCGGGATCAGCGTCGGCAGCACGACGGCAATCGTGCTGCTGTAGATCGATATCGCGCCGGAGAAGAACGCCGCGACGGCGGTGGCTGATGAGGGCGTCGCCAGCTTGGCGAGGAAGTCCGCAAAGAGCGCCATGCCGCCGTTCTTGTCGACCATCGTCACGAGCAGCGTGACGCCGCTCACCATCATGATCACGCCCCAGGGCATGGCCTTGACGGCGGCGGTCTCGTCGGCCGCGCGCGCGAACGTCAGGATCACGGCGCCGGCGAACGCGGCCAGTCCGACGTTCAGCTTCAGGAAGATGACGCTGACGACCAGCCCGACGATGACGGCGCAGGTGAGCCATTGCCGCCACGTGAACGGCGTATCGTTGATGGTCGAGCGGTCGGCGGGCGAGGGCCCTGCGTTCGAAGGACCTGCGAGGTGTGACGCCGCCACGGCGCCGACCGCCGCCACCTGATGAGGCACGCCTTCCGCCGGTGCCTTGACTCGCAGCAATCTCCAGCCGCCCAGCACCAGGTAGCCGGTCCACGCGATGGCGACGTGGGCGATCAGATTGTTCCAATAGATCGCCCACCGCACGTCCGGCATCCCGAGCTTCATCGTGATCCCTTCGACGACGACCCCGGTTGGTGCGATTGGCGAGAGTGAGCCGGAACTGGCGCCGTTGGCCACCATGATGGCCATCAGGAATGCCGGGATCCTGTAGCGACCCGCTGCGGCCATGGCGAGGGGCGCCATCAGTGCGGTGGCGGCGATGTGGCCGGGACCGACCGAGGCGAGGATGTTCGTCAGGAAGAAGAAGACGAACGGGATGATCCCGGGCGAGCCGGCGGCGCGGCGCACGGCTTTGTGGGTGATGCGATCGAGCGTGCCGTTCACCTGCGCCATCGAGAAGAGGAGCGTCAGGCCGACGAGCGTCAGGAACAGCGACGAGGGAAACCAGGCGATGACCTGCTCGACCGTCTGGCCGCTGCCGTAGACGCCGACGAGCCAGGCGAGCACGATCGCGAGGAAGCCGACGTTGACGGTGCTGATGGAGCTCAGCGCGAGGGCGAGGATCAGCGCGCCCAGGGAAATGACTGCAAGGCTCACGGGTCACTAGAGACTATCGCAGGTGGGTGCGATTGGTGCGATGGGTGCTAAAGGTGCGAGAGGTGCGAGGTGCGATGGGTGCCGCGTCCTCGCACCCGTTGCACCGCACTTCTTGCACCCATGGCACCCCTCGCACCGCACCTCTCGTACCCATAGCACCCCTCGCACCCTTCGCACCTTCGTGCTCGTTGACGTCGAAGCATTCCATGCCACAATCCCGCCATGTCACCGACACGGCGTGATTTCCTGAAGGCAACCGCCGCCACCGCGGCGGCCCTTGCGGCACCTCCTCTCGCTGCCGATGGCGTGGCGCAGGCGCCACCGGCACCGGCAGCCGATCCGTTTGTCATCGAGCTGGCGAACGAAGCGCTGAATGCCGCACGCGGTGCCGGTGCGACCTACGCCGACGTCCGGATTGGCCGTTATCGTCGCCAGGAGGTGGCCACACGCGAGCGGCAGGTGGCGGGTGTCAGCGACAACGAGTCGTATGGCATCGGCGTCCGCACCCTCGTCAACGGCTGCTGGGGCTTTGCCGCGACGAGCCAGATGACGAAGGAGCGTGTCCGAGCGGCCGCACTCGAAGCGGCCTTCATGTCGCGCGCCGCCCGTGCGGTCCAGAAGCGCCGTGTCGAGCTGGCGCCGGTGAAGCCGGTGACCGGGACCTGGACAACCCCGGTGAAACGCGATCCGATCGACGTTCCGCTCGAAGACAAGGTCAAGCTGCTGCTTGCGGCCAACGAGGCCGCGCTCGGGGTGAAGGGCGTCCGTTTCGTGAATTCGAGCCTGGCGGCGCTGCGCGAGATCAAGACGCTCGTGACGTCGGATGGGACGAACATCACGCAGACGTTCGTCCGCGTCGGTCCGTCGTTCTCCGCGACGGCCACGGGCACGGGCGACTTTCAAAGCTACGCCGAAGAGCTGGCGCCGCGCGGCCAGGGCTGGGAGTACGTTGAGTCGCTCAACATGCCCGGCAACGCCGCCGTGTGGGCGTCGCGCGCAGTGGAGAAGCTGGCCGCGAAGAGCGTCGAGGCAGGGCAGTGGGACCTGATTCTCGAGCCGACGAATCTCTGGCTCACGATTCACGAGTCGATCGGCCATCCCACAGAGCTCGATCGCGTGCTTGGCGAGGAGGCGAATTATGCCGGGACGACGTTTGCCGCGCCGCCCGAAAAATTCCTGGGTCAGTTCAAGTACGGCCCGCCCTTCATGAACATCCAGGCCGACCGTACGCAGGAAGGCTCGCTGAGCCGCGTGGCCTGGGACGATGAAGGCGTGCCGGCGGACCAGTGGCTGATCGTCGACAAAGGCGTGCTCAAGGACTATCAGACGACGCGTGAGCTCGCCGGGCGTATCCAGAAGCTGACCGGCGTTGCGCGCTCGCATGGCTGCTCGTTTGCCGATTCATGGCGCAGCGTGCAGTTCCAGCGCATGCCGAACATCTCGCTCCTGCCGGGCGACAAGGACATGAGCGTCGATGACATCGTGGCCGCGACCAATCGCGGCATGCTGATCAGGCACTCCGGCTCGTGGTCGATTGATCATCAGCGCTACAACTTCCAGTTCTCCGGGCAGGCCTTCTACGAGATCCGGAACGGCAAGATTGCCGGAATGCTGCGGGACGTCGCCTATCAGGCGAACACGCCCGTCTTCTGGAACTCGATGGACATGATCGGCGGCAAGTCGTCGTACTGGCTCGGCGGCGCGTTCAACGACGGCAAAGGCGAGCCGTCGCAGAGTAACTCCGTCAGCCATGGCTGCGTCCCGGCCCGATTCAGGAACGTCACCATCCTCAACACGGGACGGAACGCATGAGCGCGCAGCAACGTCAGCGACCTGCCGCTTCTCCCGCAGCGCCAAGGGCCGCGGGAACGGACACTCTCCTGTCGCGCGATCAGGCGCGGGCGCTCGCCGATCGGGTGTTGAAGCTGAGCACCGCGGACGAGACACGCGTCAACATCGCCAGCGAGTGGTCCGGCAACACGCGCTTCGCCGATTCCAGCATCACCACCTCCGGCGGCGTCGCCGATCTCTCGGTACGGGTCACCGTCACGATCGGAAGGCGGCGCGCCTCGGCGAGCACGAACGTCCTCGACGATGCGTCGTTGAAGAGGACAGTGGACCTCGCGATGAGCCTGGCGAGACTCTCGCCCGAGGATCCCGAACTCATGCCGGAGCTCGGCCCGCAGTCGTACTCGACGATCGCGGCATTCGTCGAGCGCACGGCGGATCTCGGTCCTGAAGAGCGCAACGCCGCGGTCAAGCAGGCTGTCGACGCTGCCGCGGCGGCCGGAAAGCCGGCCGGCACCGTCTTTACCGCCGGCTTCCTGCAGGCCAGCGCGAGCGTGATCGCGGTCGCGACAAGCAAGGGACTGTTTGCGTATCACCAGCTCACGAACTCGGCGTTCTCAATGACGACGCGAACGCCGGATCAGACGGGCAGCGGATGGGCGGCTGCGGGTGCGCGCGACTGGAGCCGAATCGATCCTGCGGCGATTGGCCGTGCGGCCACGCGAAAGGCGATCGCCAGCCGCAACCCGCAGGCGATCGCTCCGGGGCTGTACACGGCCGTGCTCGAGCCGCAGGCGGTCAATGATCTGGTGCCGCTGCTCGCCAATGCGCTGAACGCCCGCAGCGCTGACGAGGGACGCAGCGCGTTCTCGAAGCCTGGCGGCGGCACCCGGATCGGCGAGAAGGTCGTTGACGAGCGGGTCACGCTCTACTCCGATCCCGCGGATCCCGCGCTGCTCGGGCGGCCGTTCGACGGCGAAGGCCTTCCGGTTTCACGCGTCGTCTGGATCGAGAAAGGGGTGCTGAGGAACCTGGCCTACAACCGTTTCTGGGCGCAGAAACAGGGTGTGCAGCCGAACAGCGCCACCATACAGGCTGGCGGGCTGGCGCTCGTGGGCGGGACGAAATCGACCGAGGAGATCATCGCCGGCTGCGAGCGGGGCATCCTCGTCACGCACTTTTTCTACATTCGATCGCTGGAGCCGCGGACCGTGCTCTACACCGGCCTCACGCGTGACGGCGTCTTCCTGATCGAGAACGGCAAGGTCACGCGCTCGCTGAAGAATTTCCGCTGGAACGAGAGTCCGCTCCTGATGCTGAACCGGCTGGAGGACATCGGACGGCCGGAGGCGACCGAGGCCGGTCAGATGATGCCGGCGCT
>DASUGH010000073.1:0-6988 GCA_036274155.1 Vicinamibacterales bacterium
GCAAGGTCGATGGGCACCATCAGCTGCCTGCCTTCCTCGCCAAGGAATGGCAGAAAGTCGCGTAAGAGCGTAGAGTGAGTCAACCGTTCAGCAAGCGGTTACGCCGTCAAAGCAATTTCCACAAGACTCGGGCCGCATCCACGGGCTGTCCGGAGAATCAGTAAGACGTCGTATTTGTGGTGACCGGGAAGCGGTTCTGTCAGAATCACACGTCGCGCAGGCACGTCGCACAACGCCGCAATCAATTCTGCTAGGTAGGCGCCCCGAGCCCGCCATCCGACGGTACCCTGCGTGCCTCTGATGAATCCTGGAGGCTCCTCGTTCGAGGGTGATGATTCCGGCGTACGTCGACCGCCAACTGCCAGACGGCTGTATCGACTATATGAGATGTGGACGACGTCCGATCGGACGTATTCCGGCCACGGCTCGTGTGGCGTCTGCTGGCCCATGGCGCCGCGCGATGAGGCCGCGTCCGGCGCGACCTGGTGGTGGTCCTGTTCGAAGTCCGAGTGACCGCTTTCGCGCAGGCTGAGCATCTCCATCCGCACATCCGCGAGCGTCAACCCCAAGTTCTTCAGTACCATCGCCGCCTGGCACTGTTCTTCGCGCAGCAGACCAAGCAGGAGGTGTTCTGTGCCGATGTAGTTGTGATTCAGACGGTCTGCCTCGTCCGCCGCAAACTGGAGCACGCGCTTCGTTTCCGGGGCGAACGGAATCTCGACGGATGTCGACACTCTCTCGTGGAACACCACTCGTCCTTCGATGTCCTGACGCACGGCGTTCAGCGAAACGTTGAAGCGTGCGAAGAGTTGACTCGCCAGCCCCTTGCCTTGGCGAAGCAGTCCCAGCAGCAGATGTTCGGTTTCGATGTTGATCGACCCGAGCTGAGACGCCTCGTAGCGGGCGAAGAAGAGCACCCGTCGTGCGAGCTCCGTATAGCGTTCGAACATGAGCGAAGCCTCGCCGCGATCGTAGTCCAGGCGAACAGACCGCGCGTCTTGCACTTCCTGTTCAGCGCGAGCGCCTCGGGGCTATCATTCGAAGCCGCAGCAGGCGGAACGCGCAGGCCGGGTCCTCGGGCGCCGGCAGGACGAAGCCGGGTCCCTGGCAGCCGGCAACAGGTTTCGGAGGACGTGATGAGGAAGGTTGTCGTGTTGGCGCTCGGTGCCGCAGTGATGCTGATACCGGCCGGCAGCGCGCGGGCCCAGGTGACGTTGAACTCCGTCCGCATCGGTGCGATGAATACCGAGGCGCTCGCGAAGTTCTATCAGACTGCGTTCGGAATGCAGGAAGTCAGGCGGCTGGCGGTCGGGGCGCAGCCGGAGATCTTCCTGAACTTCGGCGCCACGGCTGACGCCGCAAAAGCCAATACCGCTCTGCCGCTGGTCATCATGCATCGCGACTCGGATGCGCTCAAGGATCCGGTGCCGCACGTCATCTTCACCGTCACTGACATGGCGGCTACTGTCGCCAGGGTCAAGGCTGCCGGCGGCAGCATGGATGGCGAGCCGCGTCCCTTCGGCAACACCGGTATCGTCATCGGCATTGCCGTGGATCCGGTGGGCAACCGCCTGGAACTGATCCAAAGGAAGTGAGGGCAGGCACGATGAGGGCGACGACGACGATCGGTTGTTCGCACGGGCACGGCATCGGCAGTCAGTTGCGGCGAATGGCTGTCGTTCAGCTCGGTGCGTCGCTCGTGACGCTGACGATGCTTGGTGCGCAGACCTTGCCATCGTCGCCTCGCCTCTCACCCGTTCCCGAAGCGCAGCGGACTGCGGAACAGAAGGCGATGGCTGAGCAGTACGCCTCGCTCGGCATGCCGAACTTCCTGGCCACGTATCTGCATTACCCGCAGCTGGCGCCGATGATGCCGCACATCACGTATGTGACCGGCCAATCCACGCTTCCGGCGCGCCAGCGCGCTCTGCTCGTCCTGCGAACCGCCTGGCTGACCCGCTCCGGATATCTCTGGGGCCATCGTGTGCCCGCGGCCCGCGAGAGCGGCCTCACGGCAGATGACATCACGCGAGTCGCACGCGGTCCTGACGCCGCCGGATGGGACCCGTTCGAGGCGGCGGTACTCCGTGCCGCCGACGAGCTGATCATCGACTCGATCATCTCGGACGCGACCTGGAAGACGCTGTCGGCGCGCTACGACATCAATCAGCTGATAGACACCATCGACACGGTTGGGGCGCTGACGATGCACGCCGGTGTGATCAATTCGCTGGGCATCGCGCTGGAAGCGGACGTGAAGGATCGCCTGCCGCCGGTCCCGTACAGCGTTGCCGCGAAGCGCACGAACGTGCGCCTCGAAGGGCGGCCGCCGCGCATTCCGCCTGCGGAGCCGGCGCCGGGTGCGCGCGGAGGCGGCGCCAACGTGTTCCGGACGTTCAATCGCAACCCGCCGGCCGACCGGGTGCGCGGCACGATGAACACGCACGTGAACAATGGCAATGCGCTGCCGCCGCGTCAACGCGAGCTGCTGCTGATGCGCATCGGCGTGCTCTGCCGCTCTGAATACGAATACGCCGCCCATCACCGCGTCGGGCGCAATGCCGGGCTGACCGAGGCTGACGTCGCGCGCATTCTCGCCGGACCAGACAGCCCTGGCGGCGATCCAGTCGACACGGCGCTGCTACGCGCGTCGGACGAGCTCTTCGAGCACGTCGTGGTGTCGGACGGCACATGGGCGGCGCTCAGCAAGAGTCTCGATACGAAACAGCTGTTCGACGTGCTGCTGACCGTCGGCGGCTATCGCTCGAACTCGATGCTGATCAACAGCGCGGGCGTGCAGCTCGACGCGAACATGGCGGATTACCGTTTCCCGCCGTCATTGCGATAGTCGGGATCATGGACACGAAGATGCAGCGCGTGTTTGTCGCAAGTGGCGACGCTCATGCGCAACAGGTGCGAGCGTTTCTCGAAGCGGCCGGCATTGCGACGCTCGAGCGCGGTGAAGCGCTGCGCAAGACGCATGGCCTCACGGTCGATGGCCTGGGAGCCGTCGAGATACTCGTTTCCGAAGAGGACGCCGATCAGGCCCGCGAACTGCTCGCCTCGGCAGAGGCCGGAGCCTTCCGCCTCGACGACGAAACCGACGTCGAATCTTGAACTGATTGGTAGTCGGGACTCGGGATTCGGGACTCGGGATTCGGGACTCGGGATTCGGGACTCGGGATTCGGGACTCGGGGCTCGGGACTCGGGGCTCGGGGCTCGGGGCTCGGGACTCGTGACCCGGGACTCGTCTTCGATTGTGCGGACCCCGAGCCTTCGGACCCGAGCCCCGGACCCCGAGCCCCGGATCCCGGACAAGGTTCGTGGAGCTATTCGTCCGCCTATGCCGACCCGGGCTCGAAGCGGTAGCCGATGTCCCGGATGGTCTGGATGTAGGTCGGGTTCCGCGGGTCTGGCTCCACCTTCGCGCGCAGCGTCACCACGCAGCGATCGATGCTGCGCGGCGTGACGACGATCGAGCGGCCCCAGACGGCGTCGAGGATGTCGTTCCGCGCGAGCGCCCGTCCAGGCCGGCTGGCAAAGAACGCGAGCATCCGGAACTCTTTGGCGGTGAGATCCACTTCGCGGCCGCGGCGAAACAGCTTGTGCGCGGTCAGATCGAGCTCGCAGTCGCCGAACCGGCAGGTCGTGGTCTGCTGCGACCGGCTCCGGCGCAGGAAGGCATTGGCGCGCGCCACCAGCTCGCCGACGCGGAACGGCTTGGTGATGTAGTCGTCGGCTCCCAGGTTCAGCCCGAGGACGATGTCCTCTTCCTGCCCTTTCGCGGTGAGCATGAGGATCGGCATCTCCAGGCCTCGCTCGCGGATCGACCGGCAGACCTCGTAGCCGTTCACGCGCGGCAGCATGATGTCGAGCAGAATCAGCTCCGGATTCTTTTCCATCGCGAGCACCAGGCCGGCCTCGCCGTCGCGCGCCGAGAACACCTCGCAGCCTCTCGACTCGAAGGTATCGGTCAGGCCGCGCAACAGCGCCGGTTCGTCTTCGACGATCAGGATGCGTCCGCGCATCATGCCGTCGCTTCCTGCGCCGCGCCGCGGCACGGAATCGAGACGCTGAAACTGCTGCCGACACCCATCTGGCTGCGCAGCGCCACCGCGCCGCCATGGGCGCGAACGATGAAGTCGACGATGCTCAGGCCGAGGCCGCAGCCGCCGGTTTCGCGCGCCAGGCGGCGGTCTACCTGGTAGAAGCGCTTGAACACACGCTTCTGATCGCGCGGCGCGATGCCGATGCCGTTGTCTTTCACCTCGAAGACGACGCGATCGGCCTCGCGGTAGGCGTGCAAAGCGATCCGTTTGTCAGCTCTCGTGTAGTTGTGCGCGTTCTCCAGCAGGTTGAGCAGCACCGTGACCAGCGCGTCCTCGTCTCCGTAGAGCGGCGGCAGGTCTGGAACGACGTCCACCTGGAAGTCTGCCCGCGACGCTTCGAAGCGTTCGCGAACCAGATTCACGGCGGAGCGCACGACGGCTGCCGGCTGGACTTCGGCGAACACGAGGCGGTGCCGGTTGCGTTCGATGCGGGAGAAGGTGAGGAAGTGCTCGATCAGCCGCGTCAGCCTTGCGTTCTCGCCGGCGATGAGCTGCAGGTAGTCGCGCGTCTTCCGACGATCCAGCTCCTCATCGTCGAGGAGCGAGTCGACGAGCAGGCGCATCGAGGCGAGAGGCGTCTTCAGCTCGTGCGAGACGGCGGCGACCAGATCGGTCCTGAGGCGCGTCAGGCGCAGCTGGCGCTGGAACGACTGCCAGAGCAGCAGGCCGGCGACGGTCAGGAAAGAGATTGCGACCGTGCCGGACCACAGGTATGTCGTCATCTGCTCGCGCGAGCCTTTTTGAAGCGCCTGAGCGTCGCTGAGCGAGAACGCGATCTGCCAGCCGGGCAGCAGCGGGCTTGCGGCGATGGCCTCGCCGCCCGCGATCGTGCCCGGAGGAACGATTGCAAATGTGGCGTCCGATCCGGCGCGCGGCTCTTCGAGGATTGGCCGCGCCATGGCGGCGACCGTCTCGGTCGTGAAGAGCGCCACGGCGTCGTCGTGCACGCGCAGCTTCCAGAGACCGGGCAGCGACGAGGCTTCGAGCGCCAGCCCGTTCGGGCGCTTGCCGTCGGCTTCGAGAAACTGCGTCGCCAGTCGTTCCGCCGGAAGGGTGGGCAGGGCAGTCGAAGGCGCGATGTCGCTCAGCTCGCTCATGAGGAAGAGACGCTGCGCTGACGGCAGCGGGCGCTCGTAGTCGTTCAGCAGCACCGCCAGTCGCTGCACCGCTTCGGCATGGCGTGCGTCCGACGCCGGAATGAGACGCAAGGCCAGCAGCTGCGCGTCGGCCGCGATCGAGCGCCCGAGCGGATCGCGGCTCGACGTCATCGGGCCGGAGGTGAAGTACTTCTCGATTGCACGCAGCGCCTCGGCGGTGTCGCGACGCTGCATCAGCATGCGGACATGTGCCTGGGCCGCGCGGGCGGCAATCGAGCGGTTGCGCTCGTGCGCGGCCATCCACGCGTAGATCGAGGCCGCTTCTGCGTAGCGGCGGGAGCGTTCGAGCATCTGCGCGGTACGCCAGTCGCTGTGATCGGCCAGCGGATCGGAGGCGCGTGCCGGGAGCGACAGTGATGGATACGCGGGCATCCCGTCGCCGCCGAAGAACACCACCGCATCCGCGCTGCGGGTCAGCACCGCACGGCGAAACGCGGCAGGGCCGCTCCCGGTGTTGGCGTCGAGCTGTGCTGTGCGTGTCCGCCAGTCGGCGTCGATGCGGTCGCGGAGCAGGCGCAGCTGTCCCCGGTAGGCTTCGGACACTCGCTGGCGAGTGGCGTCGGCCTGATTCGCGATCGCCTCGTTCATGAACCAGACGACGCAGGCCGCCGGCGCGAGCACGCCGAGGAGGAGAGACAGCAGCACCAGCCAGGTCGCGCGATCCTGGCCGATGCTGCCGAGCCGCCCTCGTCCGAGGTACATGGCTCCCTGACTGGTCTTATTGTTGGCCAGCTGCCGCGGCCGCCTTTTCCATCGCCTGCCTGTCGAACAGGTTGCGGCCGTCGGGCGTCGTAATCGATCTGGCGCTCGCGTGCAGCGCGCCGGCGGGAGCTGCCTTGCCCTGATCGGAAAAGGCTGGATAGGCGAGCGTCTGGCAGGCGTTCGGGAGAGCCGTGGGGCATTTGTCGCCCACACCGTTGGCGAGATAGCCGCTCACCCGAACCTGCTCGCCCAGTTTGAAACTGTTTTTGTTCAGCCCGCCGCGGACCATCTGGTTCGGCGATGCGATCGTGAAGGCCCACTTGTTGCCGTCGACGGCGTCTATGTAGACCACCGACTGCGGGTTCACCCACTGAACGCCAGTGATGGTGCCGACAAGAGAGATCGGTCTGTTCACATCGTAATTTCCCGAGAACATGCCGCAGCATGCGTTCGGGTCTGGCGTCTGTTGCTGCTGGGCGGCAGCCGGCGATGCCTGCGGCGCCAGTCCCTTCTTGCGCAGGCTCTCGGTGAGCCGCAGCTGCGCCTGCGCTTCGATGCTGCGCGGAACCCAGTGGGCGGCAAGAACCTGACGGTAGATCTGAATCGCGCCGTCGAGATCCCCAAGCGTGTCTTCCGTGAAGATGCCCTTCTCGAGCAGGTGGGTCTGCGTCTGGGCGAAGCCCACGATCGGCAGGGCGCCAAGGGCCAGCGTCAGGCCGAGCGGGATGAGACGTTTCGTGGTCATGTGCGACTCCTCGCCGCCTCCTTTTCTCCAACGGCGGCCAGGACTGACAGTACAGAGCGCATGTTACCCAATTGTTACCGGTCCATCCGGTGTTGATGAGGGTACGAGGTCCATGGAGAAACGGAGTAGAAGACGCCACAGAGTGATCATGACTGCAAGTCACCCCGCAGCATGAAAATGGGCTACGCTCGCAGCGCCGTTCGGTCGGACGTCGGTCTGTGAGTGGCACGCATGAGTCCGCACAGAGTGTGACGCGGGAGCTGAGGGACCCCGT
>DASUGH010000074.1:0-2372 GCA_036274155.1 Vicinamibacterales bacterium
TGCGACCGAGGTCACGATGATCGCGATCGCGAGAAGGAGGTTCATCGTCCGCAGTCCTGCGCCATGAGGTCGGTATCAATACCGTGCGCGGGACACAGTGCGAGAGAGAGGACTGGAACGAGCGGCGAGGTGCTTGCGTCATTCTCAGCTTCTCCGCGCCGCGTTCATCGCCGTGTGGAGCACGCAAGGGCCATCCACGAGTTGCCAGCCTGACCGCGACCGAACTGCCAGCCGCACTTCTGGTCACCGCGTACGTCCACTTCGACGGGCGTGCCCGAGTCGAGCTCGAGCCGCGGGAGCAGGCCGCCGAGCTCCCGGCCGAGATCCCGCTGGAGCGCGCGTAAGCTTCTTCGGCCTGACCACTCCACACGGAGTACGCTTCTGTCCCAACCGAACCAAGGAGAGAGACGTATGGAAACCGGCCCCGTCGACGTCTACATCATCGGCTTCCCCGGCAACAAGTTCACGGGCCGCATTGCACCCGCGATCAGAGAGCTCGTGGACAACGGGACGATCCGCGTCCTCGACCTGCTCTTCATGATGAAGGATGCGGACGGCGTCGTCACGACGCTTGCGATCGAGGATCTCGACCAGGAGGGCGCCGCTTTCACGGCTATCGAGGTCACCGAGCCCGGTTCTCTCAACGAGGAAGATGCCGACGAGGTCAGCGAGGACTTGCCCGCCAACAGCTCGGCGCTGCTGATCGCGTTCGAGAACGTGTGGGCCAGGAAGGTGGTTTCGGCGCTCGAGGCCGCTGATGCCGTGCTGATCGACTCGATCCGGATTCCCGCCGAGGTCGTCGAGGCCGCGCTTTCGGCCAAGTGACACGTTCATCAGCGAAGAGAGGAGCTTGAAATGGGACTAGTGCGCATGGCGGCAAGGACCGCCGTCGTCGCCGGGACTGCGACCGCCGTGTCCGGCCGCGTCGCGCGCCGGCAGAATGCGCGGTGGGCAGAAGAAGATCAGGCGGCGTACGACCAGCAGATGGGGCAGCAGCAGGCGTATCAGCAGGCTCCGGCGGCTCCGGCCGCGGACGACCAGTCGGCGCAGCTGCAGAACCTGGCCCAGCTCCACAGCCAGGGAGTGCTCACCGACGAGGAGTTCGCCGCGGCGAAGGCGAAGCTTCTGGGAATCTAGCGTCGCTGGTTTCCCGGCCACGTGGGCCAGGTCGAGGCGTACACCAGGCTTGCAGGGATCTACGACGAGATCGTCGTCGATCCCTGCCATGGTGCCTTGGCGTCGTTTCTGCACGAGCTCTGGAGTGATGACGTGCACGGCGTGCACGAGGTGCTCGACGTCTGCTGCGGCACCGGGCTGCTCGCAGGCGAGCTCGCCGCGCTGGGATATCGAGGAGTCGGGGTAGATGGTTCCGAGGCGATGCTGGCCCGCGCTCGAGGGCGGCTTCCCTCGGAGGTGCGGCTTGTCAGATCGACGCTTCCCGCAGTGGCCGTCACGGGCAGATACGACGCCGTGGTCTGCACCTTCGACGGCCTGAACTACCTCACTCCGGCCGATCTCCGCTCGACGTTCGCCACCTTGTCCCGTCTCGTCCGCCCAGCCGGATGGCTCGTCTTCGACGCGCACACGGACGCGATGATGGCGTTCACCGTCTCCCAACCCGTCGTTCGGGGCGAAGAGTGTGAGCACCGGTTCGTGATCAGCAGTGTCGTCGACACTCGCACGCGTACGTGCGACACCCGCATCGAGATCTTTCCGCTGGACGGCGGCGGCGCTTTCAGCGAATGCCACCGGCAGTACTTTCATCCGGCCGTCGACATGCGGTCGTCGCTCGTCGACGCGGGGTTCGAGGTGGCCGCGGTCAGGGACGGCTACTCCGAGCGTCCGGCCGACGCCTCCGCGTTGAGCGCGACCTGGATCGCGCGCCGTGCCTCGGAGCGGTGCGACTAAGGTGCGCAGATTGAGCACGAGCGGCCGGCGCTGCACCATCTGTCAGGCTCCCGCATCCGCGACCGGCAACTCCCGGACGTTCGGGCGGTACCGCGAGTACCGCTGTGAGCGCGGCCACACCTTCTGGAGCTGGACCGTGCCGACGCCGCCGGTGCGACGCCGAAAGGACGCCGGCTCGTAGGATCCGGCACGTTTCGGCGGCGGACCGAGCCTGCCACCGACCACACGTCCTCCACCCCGATGGTTCGCGACACGGCGCGGCCGAGGCCGCGAATGAGGAGTTCGAGGCGAAGAAGAAGAAGAAGATCCTCGGGATCTGAGCGGACGTGCTGAGGGACTAACCCCAGCCGGTGCCGGTCAGCTGCCGCTCAGGCCGCCCGCCAGCTCTGGAGCAGGGCGTGCACCGAGGCGGCGCCGACGAGGGGCTCGTCGGGCACGGGAAGCTCCTTCGGCGCGAGGATGAA
>DASUGH010000075.1:0-22132 GCA_036274155.1 Vicinamibacterales bacterium
TACACCTCGACCAACGGCAAGCGCGACGGCGCGTGGCGCAAGGTGGAGATTTCGACGTCGAACGCCAGCGTGCGACTGCGCAGCCGTGGCGGCTACTACGCGCCCGGCCGGAGCGATGCGCAGTCGCGGCGGCAATGACCCCGAGCGGGATCGTCGTCACCAGCCAAGCGGAAGTCTGCCGGCGTCACCGTCGTCGTTTCACCAGATGAACACCCGCGGCTCGTGGGTCTGGATCGCCACTGCCGTCGCCGTGTCCGCGGCCCTGCTGCCAACGCTGTCGCCGGGGATCGTCGGCCTCTTTCATGACGACGCCATCTACGTGGCGACCGCGAAATCGCTCGCTGACGGCGACGGCTATCATCTGGCGAACCTGCCGGGTGCGCCGGTACAGACGAAGTACCCGCCATTCTTTCCGGGATTGCTGGCGCTCCTCTGGAAGATCACGCCGGGCTTTCCGCAGAACGTGCTGGCGCTGAAGTCTCTCAACCTGGTGTTCATCGCCATCCTGCTCGTCGCGATGGTCAAGCTGATTCAGCAGCACGTGGCGGGCGCAGCCTGGCCGGTACTCCTTCTCGGCCAGCTGGTCCTCGTGACCAACCCCGGCATGGTGAGCTTCGCCGATTTCACCATGACCGATGTGCTCTTCACGACGCTCGTGACGGTGGCGCTCGCGCTCTGGGGCCGGGGTGCGCCGCGCGCCTATGGCGGCATGGCGCTGCTGGCGATTGTCGCAATCGCGCTGCTGACGCGAAGCGTGGGCATCAGCCTCGTTGCCGCAATCGTTTTCGTGAGTGCGGTGCAGCGCCGCTACCGAGAGAGCCTCGTTTATGCCGCGGTTGCGTTCGCAATCATGGCATCGTGGACTCTCTGGGGACGGCTGCATCGAGGCGGTGATCGCAGCGTACTGGTTGACTACTATCAAACGTACGAGACGCCGGCGATTGCTCACGTGATCTCGGATCCGGCGCTCGCCTGGCAAATCGTGATCGGCAATTGCCGTATGGCCGTCGACTCGCTGATCTTCGTTCTCGGGCCAGTCTGGACGTTCGTGGGGCCATTGCTATTAGCCGTCTCGATCGTCGGCGTCTACCGACTGGCCAGATCCGCGGGCGCGATTGTCCTCGTCTTCACGGTCTGTTATCTCGGCACTGTGCTCCTGCATCCGTTTGCGCCGCACCGCTATCTCTTGCCACTCATGCCGGTATTCGTTCTGTGTCTCGTCGCCGGCGCTTCCTGGCCCTGGCAGATGAACCAGCGTGCCCGCAGCCGCCAGTGGGCCACGGCAGCTTCCACCGCTGCTCTGGCGATCGTCCTCGCCGGCAACCTGCTGTGGCTTCGATTCACGCCGTGGCGGTCAGAGAACGTCCGCGGCTGGTACGGCATGAGCATGGGTTACACGTGGTCAGGCTTCGAGGAAACGTTCGCCTGGATTCGGCAGAATACCGATCCGCACGCACGCCTCGCCGGACTCTTCGATCCCATGTACTTTCTCTACACGGGCCGCCAGGCTGTTCGTCCGTGGTTCCATCGGCCCGAGAGCTACTTTTACCCTTATGGCAATGCCGTTCCGTTCGTTGGTCGTGCACCTGACGTCGCACGCGAGCTGCGGGCGCTCGGCGTCGAGTATCTGGTGCTCGATCCGCCGAAAGGGTATGCGGAGGGAGCGGCGGCTGTGTCAATGCTGCGAGCGCTCGTGACCTTGCCCGAGGTGAATGCTCGGCGTGTATTCGTCAGCGCCGACGGACAACACGAAGTCTATCGACTCTGGCACTCGGGCATCTCATGAGGACATCGGCGCTCGTCACGCATGGCGCAGTCGACTCGGCACCCCGCAGCGGGCTGCGCTCGCGCACGACGATGGCGGTCGTCCTCCTCTGCGCCATTGCCGCCGCTCTTGCGGCGCCGCTCGCGGCGCAACAGCCGGCGGCGGCGCGAGACGTCTCCCGTCTTTCCGCGGACGCCGCGAAAGCGCTCGATGAGAAGCGATTCAGCGACGCCTTGAACGGCTTCGCCGCCGCGGCCAAGCTGGCGCCTCAGGACGCATCGCTCGCGCTTGGCGCCGGGTATGCGGCTACACTCCTCGGCGAGTGGGAGGTGGCGCGCACGTGGCTCGATCGGGCGCTGCGCCTCGACCCGAGGAGCACCGACGCGTCGGTCCTGCTCGGCGCCGTCTTGTACCGGGAAGGCAAGCTTGCGGAAGCAGTCGCGGTGTACGAGGCAGCGCTGAAGTACGCGCCCGATTCGACGCAGCTGAAGTCGGCGCTCTCGAAATGGCGGCCCGAGCTGAAACAGAGCGGCCGCTTCTACGAGACACGGGGCGCTCACTTCGCCGTGCTGTTCGAGGGACCCGCCGATGATATCGCCGCGCGCCGTGTCGTCGACGTGCTCGAGCAGGCCTACCTGCGAATCGGCCAGCAGCTGTCCACGTTTCCCACCGACACCGTCACAGTGGTCTTGTATACACGCCAGCAGTTCTTCGACGTCACACGGTCGCCCGGCTGGGCAGGGGGCTATTACGACGGCCGAATCAAGCTTCCGGTCGCCGGTCTGTCACAGGGTACTGACGAACTGAGGCGCATCCTCGAGCACGAGTTCGTGCATGCGCTCGTGTCGAGCCTGACCAGAGCCGGAACCGTGCCGGTGTGGCTCAACGAAGGCCTGGCCACGGTGCTGGAGCCCGACGGACTCGAGTGGGCGAATCAACTCCTCGCACGCGAGCCGCGGCGGCTGCCGTTCGCACGGCTCGACGCCAATTTTGCGTCCCTGACCCCCGAACAATCCGCGATCGCGTACGCGCAAAGTGCGGTCGCCGTCAAGAAGCTGCTCGACATGCGCGGTCCATCTTCGCTGGTGCAGCTGCTGCAGTCACTTGGCCGTGGCACAGAGTTTCACATCGCTTTCCAGCAGGCGATGTTCCTGCGCTATGACGACTTCATCGTCACGATGGAGCGCCGGTAGACGGCGCCGCGAGACGCCGGCGTGACCACCGCTGACTCCGCTCGAAGCCGATCGCTCGCGCCGCTCGTCGTGCCAGGCGCGATCGCCGGCGCTTTCTACATCCTCGTCCTCACCCAGCTGCTGCAACAGTTCAACTTCAATCCGACCGGACTGATCAGGATCGGCGACCACTTCGACGGGAGCCGCTTCACGACCAGCACCACCATCGTTCGTCCGGGGCCCGGCTACGACGGACAGTTTTTCTTCTACATCGCCAGCGAGCCGGCGCTGCGGGCCAGCGATCCGGAACGTTTTCTCGACCAGCCGTCCTATCGCTACGGCCGGATTCTCTATCCGGCGCTGTCCTGGGCACTCGCCTTCGGCCGCCCGGCCGCGCTGCCCTGGGCGATGCTGGCCGTCAACGTGCTCGCCGCCATTGCCGGAACGATCGCCACCGGAGTCGTGCTTCGAACGCTGAGAATTCAGCCATGGGCCGCGTTGCTCTTTGCGTACAACCCTGCGATGGTGATCGGCGTGATTGGCGATCTCGCCGAGCCGGTCGCGCTCGCTCTTCTGGCAACCGGGTTCGCCTTGTACGTCTCGGGGAGGCACCGTACGGCCGGGACTGCCCTCGCCTTTGCCACCCTGGCGCGCGAAGCGTCGGCGATCGTCTCGATCGGCTTCGCCATCGACGCGGTGCGGCGGCGCGCTTCGAAGGAGGTGGCGGCGTATCTTCTGCCGCTGGCGCTGCCGATCGCCTGGCACCTCTCCGTGTGGTACCGCCTGGGTGCATTGCCGATGGCGCAATCGCCTGGCAACTTCGGCTGGCCCTTCAGCGGCGTCGCCTATCGCATCGGGTTCCTCCTGGGACTGCGCGCCCCGATCGTGAACGAGCCGCCGGTGGCCAATCCGTGGCCGGAGCTGACGATCGTCGCTGTCAGCGGCGCCGCGATTGTCGTCGGGTTGGTCTGGATCGTCAGGCACCGCGATGTCTTCGCCATCCAGTACTGGTTGCAGGCGGCGATGGCGGTCTGCACGACGTCCCTCGTCTGGGTGGGCGTGAGCAGCTACGGACGCGTACTCGGTCCGTTCTATCTGGCATGCGGTCTGGCGGTGGCGGCGGCCTGGAAACGGCAGAGCCTTCCGTGGCTGACAACGCACAACATGGCGGGACGGGGCACTATGTGAACCGGCGCCAGGGCGGCGGCGCCAGGCTGCCGGAAAACGCCTTCTGGCGCCGATACAATACGTGAAACCCATGCCCGACGCTCAGCCTGCTGGCAGGCCCGTGGTGAAATCCCATCGGCCTGCGAGGCACAGAGAAGTCCGCCACAGAGGCACCGAGGACACAGAGAAAACCATAGGAATCTCTGTGGTCTCTCTGTGGTTTGTCTCGGCGCCTCAGCAGCCCATCACGGCCTTTCGCCACGGGCTGCTAGGGCCGCAACATCGAGCGAATCGCACGTCATGAGCACCGATCCCGCACGCCTGCGGTCGGCCATTCGCGAGGCACTGCTGGAGAGCCGTAATCGCGACGGCACCTGGCCGTACGTGTCTGGAAAACAGGCGAGGCTCGAACCGACCTGCTGGGCGCTCCTGGCGTTAGGTCGAGCCGGCGGTCGCGGGCCCGATCTCGAGGTGCTCGAAAGATGGCAGCGACGAGATCACTGGCTGATCGACGTGGACGGCGCACCGCCCAACCAGGCGTTCAACGGCTTCGCCGCCCTGACATACCTTGCCCATCCGGACGGCCGGAAACAGATCTCTCTGCTGGCTGAACGCATCATCGCAACAAAAGCCGTTCGTTTTCCGCCGAGCAACCTGATTCGCCTCGACTCCAGCCTGCAGGGCTGGTCATGGGTCGACGGCACCGCGAGTTGGGTCGAGCCCACCGCATGGTGCCTCCTCTTTCTGAAGCAGTACGTCAAGGCCGGCTCCGTGCCGGCGGCCGCCGAGCGTATCTCGGTCGGCGATCGTCTTCTGCTGGATCGCGCGTGCACGGACGGAGGCTGGAACTACGGCAACTCTCAGGTGTTCGGGAAGGACCTCTGGCCTTACGTTCCCACGACCGCGTTGGCCCTGATGGCCATGCAGGATCGCCGTAGCGAGCCCATCGTCCAGCGCAGCCTTGAGCAGCTCCAGGAGGATGTCGCCAGCGAGCGCTCGATGAGTGCGCTGGCGCTGACGATCATCTGCTCGAGAGTGTTCGGGATTCCACAGGTCCAGGTGCAGCGCGACCTGGCCGCGCTGGTGGAACGAAACCAGTCTCGATGGTCCGATAATCTGCTCGGCCTCGCCATGGCGCTGTACGCGCTCGAGCCCGGGCGAGGACCCGACGCATTTGCGCTCTGACGATCGATGCCGACGGATCACCCTTCATTGCTCTCACGATTGACGCGCCGCGGCTTCGTCGCCTCGCTCGCCGCCCCCGTCCTCATTGCCGGGTGTCGGCAGAATCGTCCGTACGACGCGCGCCGTTTCACCGTTCCGGCACGCTCGGCGGTCGGTCTGTTCGCGGTGAGCAGCTACGCGACAGACTTCGCCGACGTGATCGCTCGCGGCCTCAGCGAGCTTGGCGTCAATCTCGCGGGCAGACGGGTCTTCCTCAAGCCGAACATGGTCGAGTACGAGCGGGACACGATCATCAACACCCACCCGTCTGTCGTCGCCGGCGCCGCCATCGCCTGCCGTCGGGCCGGTGCGGCCGAAGTCGTCGTCGGCGAAGGCCCCGGACATCGCCGCGACATCGAGTATCTCCTCGCGGCGACCGGCCTCGACGATCACCTGCGCGAGGAACGCGTCCGCTTCGTCGATCTCAACCACGACGATGTGCGGATGACGCCGCTCGCCAGCTCGTTCACCAAACAGCCGGCGCTTGCCCTCCCTGTCGAGCTGCTCAAGTCCGACTTCGTCATCTCGATGCCCAAGCTGAAGACCCATCACTGGGCAGGGCTCACGTGCAGCATGAAGAATCTGTTCGGCACCGTGCCTGGCGCCGTCTACGGCTGGCCCAAGAACGTGCTGCACTTGTACGGAATTCCGAACTCGATCGTCGATCTGACGGCGACCGTACGGCCGCAACTGGCGATCGTCGACGCCGTGACAGCCATGGAAGGCGATGGCCCGATCATGGGGCGCCCACGCGCGCTTGGCTTCATCGCGATGGGGACCGACCCGGTCGCGGTAGACGCCACCTGCGCCCGCGTCATCGGCCTCGATCCCGGCCGGATGGAGTATCTGCGTCAAGCGGCTCGGTTCCTCGGCAACATCGACGCCGGCCGCATCGATCAACGTGGTGAGCCGCTGTCGCGATACGCAACCCGATTCGAAGTCGTTGCTGCTCTCGAATACCTGCGCCAGCAGACGTGAGCCTTCCTGTTGTTGCCCGGCGTTCTCTTGTCGTCGTGGGCCTGTCGCTGACCTTTGCTGCCTTCCTCTGGGCCCTGGTGCCGGAGGGCACAGCGGTGTCGACCGTGCCCGCCGAACCACGGCGCAGCGACGTCCAGCTCTTCAAACGAACAATCGAAGGCATTCGTCAGGGCAGGGGGTACTACGATGCCCACGGCGATGAGCTGAGGGCTGGAGGGTACCCGACGAAGTCGGTCTTCAACTGGCGTCAGCCACTGCTGTATCTCGTAGAGTCTCGCGTTCCTGAAGCCCTGATGCAGGTGTGCCTCGCCTTGCTGGCCGCCCTCCTCCTCTGGGAAACGGGCAAGGCGCTGCCTCGTGACACGTTCGCGCTCGTGCCGATGGTGAACAGCTGCGTGGGCCTGCTGGTCCCGGTCGCGATCTACCTGACCGAGGCATGGAGCGGCGCGTTCATCGGGCTGTCCCTACTTTCATATGCGCGGCGCCGCGAGCGCGCTGGCGCGCTGTGGGGTCTCGCGGCTCTGTTCGTCCGGGAGCTCGCGGGCCCGTATTGTCTGTTCGCTGGATGTCTCGCACTCTGGCGTCGGCGCTGGCGCGAGGTGAGCGTCTGGGTCGCAGGCGGGTCGTGCTTTGCCGTCTACTACGGCGTCCACGCCATGCAGGTGATGAAGCACATTCGGCCGGAGGACCGTGCGCACCTGAAGTCGTGGGTGTCCTTTGGCGGCCTTCCGTTCGTGGCGAGCGCGGTGAAGGCGAACGGGCTTCTGCTGCAGGCGCCTCGATTCGGTGTGGCGATTGTCGCCGTCGCCATTGTCGCCGCGTGGTGGAACCGGCGACTGCCGCTGCATGCCCGCGTGACGCTCGTCATGTACTGCGCGCTGTTCCTGGCAATCGGCCAGCCATTCAACCAGTATTGGGGGCTGCTCATCGCGCCGACCGCGTCGCTGTGGCTGGCTTACAGCTGGGGCGGTCTCCGTGAGCTGTGGCAACCAGCCCCTCTCATGCCCGATCCTCGTCCCGTCCGACAACACCTGTTTTCACACGCCGAACACGACTGAGCAATGCTCCGTCCGGAGACGACCACGCGCGAAGCGGCCGCGGCAGCCACGATCGAAGGGCGGCTGCGTCGATGGATGCTCCGACGTTGGGCCGCCTGAGGACCATGAGCAGGCAGGGGAAGTAGATGAACAGGAGCTGCCAGTGTGCGCCCGCCAGGTACCAGGCTTCGACCGTCGGGTACGGTCCACCCGTGAACTCCTGGAGGTACCACACGACCGGCGTGAGCAGTGCGAGAACCACGCCCTCCGTCCACGTCTGTACGACGAGGAACAGCGGAATCACCTCGTAGAGCGTCACGGTATGAGGAACGCAGGCGAGGCCCACCAGCAACCTCGCCTCCGGTCGCCGCCATTTCAGCAGTCCCAGCAGCATGAGGGGACCTCCCCACTGCATCACTGGAGGCGGGTGCGTCTGGAGAGTCAGAACCTGCAGCCAGGCAGCGGGCCACCAGGGCCAGATCGCAACCGTGATCAGCGTAAAGAGCCCTGCGGCGGCGATCGAGCGCCACGATGGATACGCGGCGAGAAACGCGAGCCCGAGCGTCGGCTTGCACGCCAGCAGAAAGCCGAGCCCAGGCAGAAGACCGGCAGCCGTGATCAGCGGCGACCATTGCGCGTTGCCGAGGTTCGCCAGAAAGGCGACCGACGCAAACACGAGCATCTGGGGGTTGCGCGTCGTCTCGCGGGTCAGGGCCCACGCCAGGAGCGCCGAACCAAGCGCCATGAAGACCGCATCCGCAATGTTCGCTGGAAGCGGGGCGAGCGGAAGAGTGGCGACCGCCGCCGTCAACGGGTAGAGAAATGGAAACGAAAACCGGAAGAGACCCTGCGGTCCGATCGCATCGTAGGGATTGATGCCCTCGAGAAGGAACCGCGCAGCCGCCCACACCTGGCCGAAATCCGACGGACGCGGCCGTACTTCCGACTCGATCAGCGTAATCCGTGCGGCGACGGCCCCGATCGTCAACACGAGCAGCCACCGTTCGATCCGCCGCCGAACCAGGGGCGACAGAGCCGTCCCCCGTATCGACATACTCGACTTGCTGGACAGCACGGGAAACCTGAATGGACCTACGGCAGCGTACGCGTTGAATTCACCGCCGTCAAACGACGTTCAGCAACCTGGGTGCACGCTCGCGCAAATGGCACGGCGTTGCCACAGACTGCACACGACGGCGATTCACACACTCGCTCACGACTGCACGCCGAACAACTCGGGAATCGCAGCGACCGAAGTATCGTTATAGAGCTTTTCGATGAGTTCCGAACCGCTGAGCGGCCATCTGGCCGTGGACATTCAGACAGCGCCGCCGGGTGCCGCCGACATTCCGGCCGCGAGCCGCCCTGCCAAGCCTGGCGCGGCACTCGCCGGGCTGGTGTGGACGCTGGTGCGGACCGATTTCAAAGCCCGCTACCACGGCACGCTGTCGGGCTTCGCCTGGGCTCTCCTGAAGCCGCTGACGATGTTCGCCGTCCTGGTTGCGGTCTTCTCCGTGATCTTCGGCGCCGAGCGCACCTACAAGCTCGATCTGGTCATCGGTCTGTTCCTGTGGGACTTCTTCGCTGAAGGCACGAAGGTGGGGCTGACATCGCTGCATGCCAGGGGCTATCTCCTTGCCAAGGCGCGCTTCCCGTCATGGATTCTCGTCGTCACGTCGATTTCGAACCCGCTGCTGACGGTGGCAGTGTTCGCCGTCGCCTTGACCGCTTTCCTGGCATCGACTTCTGCCGTGCCGTCGACCGCTCACCTGTTGCTCTTCGCGTCCTACATCGCCGCCCTGGGCGCCATCGTAGTCGGCTTCTCGCTGGCCGCAAGCGTCCTCTTCCTCAGGTTTCGCGATCTGAATCAGGTCTGGGAGGTCGTGACTCAGGCGGGCTTCTTCGTGGCTCCCATCGTTTACCCTGTCGGGGTCATTCCCGAGCGATTCCACTTCTATCTGTATGCGTGGCCGCCAACAGCGGCAATCGAGTTCTCGCGCGCCGTGCTCATCGATGGACGGCCGCCCACGCCGCTGGCACATGCCTACTTCGCCGCCGTGGCCGCCGCCGTCCTCGCTCTCGGCGCCCTGGTGTATTCGTGGCGGGCGCCTCGCGCCGCGGAGTACGTCTAGGATGGCTGCGGTACTGCTCGAAGCGGTGCGGATCTCGAAGACGTTCCAGATTCCGAGCGTCCGTCGCGATACGGTGCGCGAGCACTTCTTCGGCCTGCTCGCCCCGCGACGAATCGATCGCCTGTCAGTACTGCAGGACGTCTCCCTCGCGCTCCGTCGCGGCGACACACTCGGGATCATGGGGCGCAACGGGTCCGGCAAGAGCACCCTGCTGAAGGTGCTCTGTGGAATCTACCCTGCCGACCGCGGCGAAGTCCGCGTGCACGCCGGGATCACGCCGATTCTCGAGCTCGGCGTCGGCTGGAACCCCGAGCTCGATGCCATCGACAACATCTATCTTCTCGGCTCCGTCATGGGCCTGTCGCTGTCGGCCATCCGGGCAAGTCTCGACGACATCCTCGCGTTTGCCGAAGTCGAGCGATTTGCGCGGCTGCCGCTGAAACACTATTCGAGCGGGATGGCATCGCGCCTCGCCTACGCCGTAGCGTTCCGCGCCGTTCGAGACGTGCTCGTCCTCGACGAGATCTTCGCTGTGGGCGACGCCGGATTCAGGCTCCGATGCGAGGCACGTTACCAGGAGCTGCACCGGGCCGGGCATACGATGGTCATCGTGAGCCACGATCCGCGCGTCATCACCACCTTCTGTAATCGCGCGATTCTGCTCGATGGCGGCCGCATTGTCGCCGAGGGCTCGGGATCCGAGATCGCGGAACGCTACCTCTCGGCCGCAGTCGCTCCCGACCATCGGACGGTGGCATAGGGCCGGTGTCATGACCTCGCCACGCATCGCCGTCATCGTCACCTGCTACAACCTGGGCAAGTACCTTCCGGAGACGCTGGCCAGCCTCCGCGCACAAACCTGCCAGGACTTCGAGCTGCTGGTGATAGACGACGGATCGACCGAGCGCGAGACGTTGAACGTCCTCGCGAGCCTGCCGGCGGATGTACGGGTGATCCGCACCGGGAATCGCGGACTGTCGGCGGCCCGCAATGCTGGCGTCGCCAACAGCACGGCACCCTTCATCTGCGCTGTCGACGCCGACGACATTCTTCTCCCCGGGCTCCTGGAGAAGTCGGTGACTCGTCTGGAAGCCGATCCGTCGCTGGCGTTCGTCTCGCACTGGCTCGAGGCCTTCGGCGACGAGTCGTGGCGCTGGACTCCGACGGATTGCGGCCTGCCCGCGCTGCTCGCCGCAAACACGGTCAATGGCGCCGCGCTCGTGCGTCGCACAGCAGTGACAGCGGTCGGCGGCTGGGACGAGACCATGCGCAGCGGTCTCGAAGATTGGGATTTGTGGATCACCCTGGTCGAGCGCGGATACCGAGGCGCCATCATCCCCGAGATCCTCTTCAAGTATCGACGACGTGCCGACTCCATGAGCCGCGTGCATTTCGCCGGCGATCGTCACGCCGCGCTCTACCGCCGACTCGCCGACAAGCATGCCCAGACCTTTCGGGCACATATCGTCGATCTGGTGACGTGGAAGGAAGCCGACCTCGCGTCCGTACGCGCTCGGGCGGACGATCTCGACTGGCGGCTCGAGCACGAGCTCCTTCCTGCCGAAACACGCGCCAGAGACGACGTCGCCGACGCCAGCCGGCGGCTGGCGCGATGGAACGATCACGTTGAGATCGAACGATTGAACGCGCGTGCAAATAATGCGCAGGCTGAGTTGCTGCACGTGCGACGCGGGCTGACCGAGCACGCGGCTGAACTGGAACGGACCCAGGCGGAGGTCGCCTCACTGCGCGGATCGATCAGCTGGCGTCTGACGAGCCCGCTGAGAGCACTCGGGGGTCTCCTCCTTCGCAACCGGACCTCATGAGCGACACCACGATTGGAGCGGTGATTCGTTGCGGCAATCAGGTGAGTCAGGTTTACGCCAGCGTGCGCAGCCTGCTGGACGGATCGCGCCCGCCAGACATCATCGCGATCGTCGCCGATCCTGCGACACCCGACCGGGCAGACGAGTGGCTCAGCGCCTTCGCGAAGTTCCGAGGCGGGCGCTTTGCGCGCGTTTCCTCCTCTCGCCCGGGAGCGGCCTGGAATGCGGGGCTGAGCGCGCTCGGCCGGGTAGACTTCGGCCTCTGCCTTGAAGCTGGCGACCGTCTGGATCGGCGGGGACTCGAACTGTTCGCACAGCCGTTCACGTCCGACGCCGTCGTGCTGGCGACATCCGCCATCGAATGGCTCGGCCCCGGGTCACAGAGACGCTTTACTGTTCCGGACGAGTGCTCTCCGGCTGCGCTCCTTCGCGACTTTCACGCTGCCCACATCTCGTCGCTCTTCCGCTGGCAGGCGTGGCACGATGCGAACGGATTCGACGAGGAGCTTGCGGCCCTGGAGCACACCGATCTCTGGCTGCGGCTGCTCGCATCCGGAGCTCAGGGGACCGTCGATTCGCGCCCGCTTCTCCGCCGATCGGTTCGCCGCACCGCGCTCTATCGCCGGACGTGGGAGGGTCCCGACTATGCGCAAGCCGTCCGCCGGTTGATGGAGCGCCATCGCGAGGCAGCCGCAGCTCTGACCGGACCGATGCTGGAGGCCAGAGATCGAGATTACCATCGCGTGCTCAAACGGTATCAGACATCGCTTGGCGTCGAAGCGGCGGCGACGGCTTCGCTTGCCGAGGCACACCGCGCCCATCAGGCTGCGCTCGCGCCGGTCCCTGCCGATTGGGGACACACGCTCGAATGGGGTCCGCAGACGCGGTCGGTTGCTTTCTCGCACGACTGGGGCTACGACCGTGGAACGCCCGTTGACCGGCCGTTCATCGAACGCTTCCTGCAGGCGCATGCCGTCGACATCCGTGGAACGGTGCTCGAGATCCAGGAAGACGACTACACGCGCCGGCTCGGCGCCGGCGAGGTCGAGCGCCGGGAAGTGCTGGATCTCGATCCCGCCAACACACTGGCCACGATAGTCGGCGATCTCCGGTCGCTCGATCATGTTCCGGCCGACACCTTCGACTGCATCGTGCTCACGCAGACACTGCACGTCATCGACGACATGGGCGCGGTGCTCGGCGAATGCCGTCGGGTGCTGAAGCCTGGAGGTGTGCTGCTGGCCACGCTGCCGTCAGCGAGCCGGGTCTGCCTGGAGTACGGCCGCGATGCCGACTACTGGCGCGTGACCGCGGCAGGCGCTCGTCAGCTCTTCTCCCAGGTATTCGCCCCCGCATCCGTGGACGTTGAAACGTTCGGCAATTCGCTCGTCAACGCAGCTTTCTCGTTCGGGCTCGCCAGCGAGGATCTCCCGTCCCGCAGCTTCGAAGCGGCGGATCCGTACTTTCCACTGCTGGTGGGCGTCCGTGCCGTCAAGACGGCAGGGCCGCCCGCCATCGTCCGCGCCGGCACAGCAGCTCTACCGGTATCGAGCCTCGCGGAAGGCCAGCGGTTGATCGTTCTCTACCATCGGGTCGCGGCCAGTGCGGTGGACCCTCATCGCCTCTCGGTCAGCAGCGTGACGTTCGCCGCCCAGGTCGATTGGCTGTCACGGGTGTGTCGCGTGCTGCCTCTCGACTCCCTCGTCACAGCGTCATCCGACGCCGCCGACTCGCGCCCGGGCGTATCGCTGACCTTCGACGATGGGTACGTCGACAACTTGCAGAATGCGTCGCCTGTTCTGCGCGCCGGCGGACTGCCGGCGACGTTCTTCGTGACGACCGCCGGCCTGGACTCGTCGGCGCCTTACGTCTTCTGGTGGGATCGGCTCGCCGCCGCATTCGCCGGCAACTCCGTCGTGCCACCGTCGCTGACCGTGGATCTGCCGGAGGGTCCCCGGACACTGCCCACGAGCTCGGCAGAGGAACGTGTGTCGACGCATTGGCAGCTGCACGGTCTGCTGGTTCGCCTTCCTGCAGCGCGTCGCGACTCAATCGTCGCGCATATCGAACACTGGGCTGGTCAGGATCGTTCGGACAGGAACGGTCGACGAATGAACAGTCAGGAACTCGTCGAGCTGGCGTCGCACTCCGGCCACGCGCTCGGCGCGCACACCGTCGAACACCTTGCACTGCCGGATCAGCCCGATGACGTCGTCGCACGCGAGCTGGTCGAGAGCCGGCGCACGCTCGAGCAACTGAGCGGACGGCCCGTGCGGTCGTTCGCGTACCCGTTCGGCGCGGTTGACCACCGCACCGCGGCCGCCGCGCGGGCGAACGGTTTCGAGCTGGCGGTGACCTGTGAAGAGCGATCGCTGCGCCGCCGCGAAAATCCGCTGCGGCTCCCGAGGATCTCGGCATTCGAGGAACCGCTGGAGCGGTTCATTGCGCGAGTCGAGCGCGCCCTTGGCGTCGCCGCTGGCGCGCTGGCTTCTCGCGGCTAGCGGAACAGAGAGCATCGCATCATGCCTGCCCTGGCGAACGCCTACGAACAGCTGCGCGATGTGCTGCGCTGCCCCATGTGCGGTGGCCGGCTTTCGGCCGCGGCGGGAACGTTGTCGTGCACGCCGTGTGGCCAGGCGTGGGAGAGACCGGCAACGGGACACCTCGACCTGCTGCCCGCCGGCTGGGCGTCGAAGCCCTCCCCCTGGGCGCGGCGGCAGGACGAAACCTGCCGTTACTACTCCGACCTCGTGTCGCGGCCTGCGGACGCCGTCGAGGCATTCCGCGGCGACCTCGCACCCTTCTCCGAGATCCTCTCGCACTGCACCGGCACCGTCCTCGACGTCGGCGGAGGTAATGGCATGGTTCGCGCCTACCTCGCCGGCGGGACGACTTACGTGAGTGTCGATCCAAGCGTCGAGTGGCTCCATCGCGCCTGGGACCAGCTCGGCGTCGACTTCCCCTGTCTGGCCGCACCGCTCACCTTCGTTCACGGCGTCGGCGAACACCTGCCCTTTGCCGATGCCGTCTTCGACTGCGTGCTCTGCCTTTGGGCCCTGAACCACAGCGCGGATCCGGAGCGGGCCGTGCGCGAGATGAGCAGGGTGCTCAAGCCGGCTGGAACACTGCTGCTCGTCCTCGAGGACGGCGAGCCGACGTGGCGGGAGCTCTACTCGGGCCGCGGCGCGCATTACCTGCGGCAAACGCCGGCGCGGCTCCTGCTCGCCAAGGCGCTCGCCCCTCTCTGTGGATGGCCCATACAGTCCGACCATCTCCCGATCAGACACCGTGCCTTGACGCGCTGGACGTTGCCGGACCTGGAGCTGCACCACCGGTCGTGGGTGGGCTGGTATCTGGCACTCGAGTACCAGCGTCTGCCCTCGCCCGTGGCACGCATGCACGACCGGGCCGATACGTCATTCGACTCCGCCATGACAGGTCACGCATGAGGGGGCTTCGCATTCTTCACGTGACGCCCTACTCGGCTGAGGCATGGGCCTACGGCGGAATCCCGCGCGTGGTGGCTGCTCTTATCTCCGGCCTCGCCAATCGCGGACACGACGTCACGATCTGCGCCACCGACGCTGGCGGACCGAACGCACGCCTCGGCGCCGAGCCGCTGGCGCTCGAGGCATGGCCGCCCAGTACGCGCAACGGCGTCACGCTGCGCGTGTTTCCCAATGTGTCCAACCGCGCGGCGTACCACGCGCAGCTGTTCCTGCCGATCGGTCTCGGCGGTTTCCTGCGCCGTCACGCCCGCGAGTACGACGTGGCACACCTTCACGCCTGCCGGAACCTGCCGGGTGTGATCGCCGCACGCCACCTTCGGGCCGCAGGGGTTCCGTACGTCCTCGCCCCGAACGGGACCGCGATCAACATCGAGCGGCGCCGGTTGGCAAAGCAGGTATTCGATCTGATGTTCGGAAACAGCGTGATGCGGGGAGCGTCACGCCTCATCGCCGTCTCGGAAGCAGAGCGCGCGCAACTGCATCAGCTCGACGTCCCTGATGCCGCGGTACGAGTGGTTCCCAATCCAATCGATCTGAGCGAGTTTTCTCCACCGCCCGTCCGCGGGCGGTTTCTGGCCACACACCTGCCTCACGGCGCCCGCGCCGTGTTGTTTCTGGGTCGGCTGTCGCCGCGTAAGCGGGTGGACGACCTGATCGCCGCCTTTGCCCGGCTGCGCGCCGCCGGACGCTTCTCGAACGTCTGGCTGATCGTGGCTGGCAATGACATGGGGAGCGGCGGCCGCATCCGAGCCCTCCTGGCCGCCGCCGGCGTGGAGGATCGCGCCCGGATGATCGGACTTCTGGAAGGGCGGCAGCGGCTGGAGGCGCTCGCCGACGCCGACGTCGTCGTCTATCCATCCGAGCACGAGATCTTCGGGCTCGTGCCGCTCGAGGCGCTTCTGGCTGGCACCCCCGTCGTGGTCGCCGGCGACTCGGGCTGCGGCGAGGTCATCTCGAGCATCGGTGGCGGCCAGGTCGTTCCTGCCGCGGACGTAGACGCGCTCACCAGCGCCATCGCTGCGGTTCTGGACCATCCCGATCGATACCGCGCCGCTGCCGTTGACGCTGCGGCCCGGGTGCGCCAGCGATTTGCGCGCGACCCCGTCTGCCGCGCGATCGAGGAGATCTATCTCGAGTTGTGCCCCTCGCAGGCGACGGCTCGCAGCTCTCCGGAGCACACACGATCGCCGAGGCCCGCGATCGGCGCGGGAGTCGCGTCATGACGTCCGCCGCGTTTACTCCCTCGTTCCGTGGCCTCATCATCATCCCGGCTCACAACGAAGCCGCGAACCTGCCGGCCGTCATCGCCGATTTGCGCCAGCATCGGCCCGACCTCGAGATTCTCGTCGTAGACGACGGGTCGGCCGACGGGACAGCCGCAGTGCTCGAACAGCTGAACGTCCGCTGGCTTCGCTGGGTCGAGCGGCGCGGGGTTGGCGCCGCAATCCGCGCTGGTCTGCGCTACGCCATGCGATCGCGATTTACCGCCGTGGTGCGGGTCGATGCCGACGGACAGCATGACGCGCGCGATATCGATCGCCTGCTCGCACCAATCGCCGACGGCAGCGCCGAGGTGGTCCTCGGCAGCCGCTACGGTGCGACATCCGAGGCTCGCGCCGGGACGGTGGGCGCGGCGCAGCGTATGCTCGCCGCGTTCATCAGCCTGGTGACTCGCAACAGCGTGACCGACCCGACGTGCGGGTTCTGCGCCCTCGGCTCGCGAGCGATCCGCCTGCTCGCCGAGCACCATCCCGACGGCTATCCGGAACCGGAACTGCACCTGTTCCTCAGCCGCAACGCCGTGGCGTTGACCGAGGTTCCGGTACGGGCTCGCGGTCGCCTCAGCGGCAGGACCTCGTTGACGCCGGCCCGCGTCGTCGCCGCCTCGGCCCGCGTGCTGCTCGCACTGCTCATCGTTCCAGTCAGACCCGCTGTGGAGTCGCTCCATGACTGACCGCGTTCAGATTGCTGCGCTCGCGGCGAGCATCCTGCTGCTGTTGCTGGTGCTCGAGCTCGTAAGACGACGTCACCTGGCTGAGGAGTACTCCACTCTCTGGATCCTCTCCGCGCTCGGTCTCATGGCGGTATCCTGGCGGCGGGATCTCCTCGACACCGCCGCCAGATGGCTGGGCGTCTACTACCCACCGGCAGTACTCCTCCTCGTCGTAATCCTGATCGTGTTTACGGCGTCGCTGTCGTTTTCAGTGATTCTCTCGAGACATCAGCGGCAGATCGATCGGCTGATCGAGGAGACCGCGGTCATGTCGGCGGAGCTGCGGGAGTTGCGTTCGGAAAGAGAACCCAGGGCGTCGAATTCGCCCTTACAGCTGCGGCGCTGACCGCGGGTCGGGCCCGAAGCGTCCAGCGGCGTAGTCGGCGGTGCCGCGAGCGACAGCCGCGAGACGCGACGACAGCGAGCCGCCGGGCGCCTTGACGGCGTGCACCGTGTTGAAGCCGGTGATCATCATGGCGCGAGTGACACGCCTGAAGGCACTTTCCTCCGGCGAGAGCTTGTAGGCCAGCAGCAGATGATTGCGAGCCGCGAAGTACAACCGGCGTGCGGAACGCCGTCCTATGGATCGGCCGCCCTCGTGATAGGCCACGGCCGCGTTCGCCACGGCGCTGGCGAACCCATGACGCCTCGCCCGGCAGCAGAACTCGATTTCCTCGAATCCAAAGAAGAATTCCTCGTCGAAGAATCCTGTCCGTTCGAACACCTCTCGCCGGATCAGCATCAGGCAACCAGCGACGGCGTCGACCTCGCGGATCTGCGAGCCAGCGGCGGCGGCGCGAGGCAGGCCGCAGCCGAGCTGTCGAAGCCGGCCGGTAGGCGCGTGATACCGCAGCCCCATCGAGTCGATTCGCCCGCTCTGATCCTTGAGCAGCACCAATGGGCCGACGATGCCGAGCGCCGGCCGCTCGTCGAGCGCCGCGTCCAGCGCGGTCAGACAGTCCGGGGCAATGCTGGCGTCGCTGTTGACGAGCAGCACGGCATCGGCACCGGCGTCGAGGGATGAGCGGACGCCCAGGTTCACACCGCCGGCGAACCCGAGATTGGCGCCGGCCGGCAGCCAGACGACATCGCCGCGAAGCGCGCCAAGGCACCGGCCGTCGTCGTCGGCCGTGTCGTTGTTGACGATTGCGATCCGGTCGAGTGGATGCTGCGAGCTGAGCAACGACCGGACGGCGAACCTCGTCTCGTCCGGCGTGCGATGGTGGACCACCACGGCCGAGACTCGACGACGGGTGGCCGCCTTCATTCGCCAACCACCTGGATGACGATCTCCCGCTGGCGCCCCCGGGTGTCGAGCTCGATCAGCGCCAGCTGTTGCCAGGTGCCAAGCATCAACCGCCCTTCGGTGAAGGGTACGGTCACGGAAGGCCCGAGCAACGCAGCACGCACGTGGCTCGACCCGTTGTCGTCGCCCCACCGCCGGTGATGCTCGTAGTCGGCATGCCGCGGCGCCACCTCCTCGAGCGCTCGTCCAAGGTCCGCAATCACACCTGGCTCGAACTCCAGCGTAGTGACTCCCGCGGTAGAACCGACGACAAAGACTGTGACGATGCCGACACGCTGGCCCGAGGCGGCGAGCGCATCCGTCACCAGCGCCGTGACGTCCTGCGCGTCGCCCTGGCCCTTGGTGGTCAGGGTGCGCGTGAAAGTCGTGACCATGTGTCGACCGTACTCTACTCTCGGCCGGCCCGCAGGTCTGCGCTACGGCGCACTTGCGGCCGGCGGCAAGGTTGCCATCGCGGGAAGGCGCCATCGCCCGAGATTTCGCATCCTGACGCGGCCCGGCGTGCATCGGCTGAAGGAATCCGGCCCGGCAGCCGATTCCGTAAGAGCCGGAGGTTCGGTGCCGTTGTGGCGTCCATCCGGCTGGACACGTGTCAACGACGTGACCGGAGAGGCCCGGAGTCCATGCGGCTTGTCGAACAGATCCCTTCTACCCAGCTGCCTGCCCCCAACATCGTGGGCAGCAGCCCGGCGCTCAAGGAACTGATGACGGCGGCGGCCAAGATTGCCGCCAGCGACGCGAAGACGTTGATCACCGGCGAAAGCGGCGTCGGCAAGGACGTGTTCGCGCGATTCATCCACGTCAATTCATCCCGTTCCACCCAGCGCTACGTGGCGCTCAACTGTGCCAGCTTCTCCGAGACGCTCCTCGAATCGGAGCTCTTCGGCCATGTGAAGGGCAGCTTCACCGGCGCCTACCGCGACAAAGTCGGCAAACTGCAGCAGGCGCATCGCGGCACGATCTTCCTCGACGAGATCGCGGAGATGACGCTGCGCATGCAGGCGATGTTGCTGCGCTTCCTGGAGAACGGCGAGGTGCACCCGGTTGGATCGGACGCGCCGGCGACGCGAGTGGACGTTCGCGTCGTTTCGGCCACCAACCGCGATCTGACAGGGATGATCGATCGTGGCGAGTTCCGCGAGGACCTGCTCTACCGCATCAAGGTCACGCACCTGCACGTGCCGCCGCTGCGTCAGCGGCGCGAGGACATTCGCCCGCTCATCGAGCACACGATCGCGCGAACCGGGCGTCACGTGCAGGTCAGCCCCGAGGCACTCGCACTGCTCGAGGCCTATCCCTGGCCCGGAAACGTTCGCGAGCTGCAGAACGTCATGGAGCAGCTCGTGGCCCTGGCGGTGAATGACACCATCGCGGTCGACGACCTGCCTCCGACCATCGTCGTGTCCGGTCAACCGGGACACGCGTATCCGAAGAAAGAGCGGCGGCGGCGCGTCTCCGACGATCTCTACGAGGGGCTCGTGTCAGGAGGAATGAACTTCTGGAACGACGTGCACGCCTCGTTCACCAGCCGCGATCTCACGAGGAACGACATCCGCCAGTTGTTTCGGAGAGGCCTGGCGACAACCGGCGGCAACTACCGCGCCGTTCTGCAGCTCTTCGGAATGGAGCAGCAGGACTACAAGCGGCTCATGAACTTCCTGGCCGCGCACGACTGCTCGATCGACTACCGCGAGTTCCGGCAGCCGAAGCTCGACGGCCACCACGAAGGCATCAGCGAGCGGTTTACGAAGAAGGCCAGGTAACGCGACGGGGAGCTACGGTTTCCGTCTCCTGAGCCTTGTCAGCGCATAGCTCGCCAGTCCAGTGCCGACGAGGATCATCGAGCCGGGCTCCGGCACCGGCACCGGCTGCTGCGGGCCCGGATCGCCCGGCGGAATGACTGGAGGAATGTCCGAAGGTGGATCCTCCGGGTCTCCCGTCACTGGCGGGTCTTCGAACGACGTGGGAGGGGGAACCAGGGATTCTGTGGGCGGATCGCTCGACGAGTCGCGCGCGATCGCGTGGTGCGACGCCTGCGGACCGGGTGCGCTGCTGCCGCCAAAACCACCTGCGATAGCCGCAAGCGGAAGGAACCCGGTCCAGAGCCCATCGGATGCCGGGTCCGGTCCGCCGGCCGCTCCGTCGAAATTGGCCAGAGGCGGGGCAATCCCGCCGTCGAAGTCGGCTGGCAGCGCCTCGGCCTGCTGCAGCGGCGGCGCTATCACGCGATCGAACTCCGACGGCGCCGGCTCGGCCTGCTGCGTCGGCTGCATCGGCGTCTCCGAGATGCAGTTGCCGCAACGTGCGCGAATCAGCGACTTGCCGTCCGTCACGATCGCTTCACCGGCGCTGAGCGCGACACGGCGCTTCGTCCAGTAGATCTTGTCTCCCACCCGGTACGACATGTAGACCTGGCGCGCGGCCTTCACGCGCTCCACGCGCGTATCGGGCACCGAGATGTGCGTGTAGTGCGCAGCGACGACAGGATCGGCGGCGATGGCGGCTTTGAGCTCCTGCACGCTGTGCACACCGCCGGGCACGATCGAATACGGGTAGACCTCATGCTGCGCGCCGATTTCGTCTACGGACTCGCCGCTCTCGAGCAGCGAGACGTCCTCGACGTCGGGATTGCCTATCCCTGGCGCATGCTCCGGCCGCGCGACAAACCAGCCGGCGAGCACCGCCACAACGACAGCTGTTGCGAGCAGCACCGATCCGGCGATGAGGATTCGCCTGCGTGCACCACGACGCGGCGGCTTCGACGAGTCTGACATGAGTGTGGTCATAGGCACCGGGACTGACATCCCGGTCAGGGCAATTGACGTGCCCGGCCCGTGAGGGTTCTCAGGTGGTGCGCTCTTTCCAGGCCGTCACCGCGGTGCGCGTGGCTGCACGCGACACCGCAGCGGCCACAATCCCGGAGCGGTGATGAACTCTGTCAGACGTGAGGAAGACTAAGTGGACGAGTTCCAGGTTCCGAGTTCCTGGTTCCAGGTTCGTGCGGTTCAGGTTCAGCGTTCAGGGTTCAGCGTTCAGAGTTCAGGGTTCAGAGTTCAGGGTTCAGGAAACCTCACCATGAACCATGAATCCGGAACGGGGAACGGGGAACCGTGAACGCCGAACCGAGAACCCTGAACCCGTTCGAACCCGGAACCGTGAACGCCGAACCGAGAACCCTGAACCCGTTCGAACCCGGAACCTGGAACCCGGAACGTGGAACGACACGCTTTCACGACTAGGCCCGCGACAGGTACTCTCCCGTCTCGGTGCTGACGCGAACCATGTCGCCGGTGTTGACGAACGGCGGAACCTGCACCACGAGGCCGGTTTCGAGCGTCGCCGGCTTCACCTGAGCACTCGCGGTCGCGCCCTTGATGCCTGGCGCCGTGTCGGTGACCTGCAGATCAACCGTGGCAGGCAGCTCGATGCCGACCGGCTCAGTACCGTAGAACTCGACCTGGATCGTCATCTCCGGTTTGAGATAGCTGACCGACTCGCCGAGCGCCTCGCTCGAGAGATGGATCTGGTCGAACGAGACCGTATCCATGAAGTAGTAGTCGCTGCCGTCCTGATAGAGATACTGCATCTGCCGCTCTTCGAGCGTCGCCCGTTCGAGCGAATCCTCGGAGCGCAGCTTCTGGTCCGACAGCGTGCCGCTGCGGATGTTCCGCAGCTTGACGCGGACGAACCCGCGGAGGTTGCCGGGCGTGACATGCTGAAGATCCAGGACCCGGAACAGGTCCTGATCCATCTTGATCAACATGCCCTTCTTGATGCGCGTCGCCTGTATGGATGCCATGTCGTGTCAGGGAGAACCTTCGGATCGTAGCACGCTGGGGTCAGGTCTTGAATCAGTGGTTTTTTCACGCTCTGACCCCGACCGGAATCGATGCACTGGCAACACGCGGGGTTGTCTTCGTGCGGGGTCAGAGCGTGAAAAAACCACTGATTCAAGACCTGACCCCAGCGTGCTACGATCCGAAGGTTCTCCCTGACACGATATGGCATCCATACAGGCGACGC
>DASUGH010000076.1:0-2581 GCA_036274155.1 Vicinamibacterales bacterium
TGTCCGCCGCCACCTTCGTCAGCGCCGCCGTCAGCGTCGTCTTCCCGTGGTCGATGTGGCCGATCGTCCCCACGTTCACGTGCGGCTTTGAACGATCAAATTTTTCCTTCGCCATCTGCCTCTCCGATATGCCGGGTCCGCTTCGCGGAACCCCGCCTACAGACTGTTGTCGGGCGGGTCCCGCCGCAGGCGGACCCGCCGGCCGCTATTTCGTCCCCTGTATCCGCGCCACGACCTCTTCGCTCACAGTGCTCGGCGCCTGCTCGTAGCGATCGAAGTGCATCGAGTAGGTCGCGCGGCCCTGCGTGCGCGACCGAAGATCCGTCGCGTAGCCGAACATCTCCGACAGCGGTACGCGCGCGTTGATGATCTGCGTGCCGCCGCGGTCTTCCTGCGACTGGATGCGGCCGCGCCGGCTGGCCAGGTCGCCCATGACGTCGCCGAGGTAGTCCTTCGGGACCACCACCTCGACGCGCATGATCGGCTCGAGCAGTACGGGCTTGGCCTTCTTGGCCGCGTCCTGGAACGCCATCGAGCCGGCGATCTTGAACGCCATTTCCGACGAGTCCACGTCGTGATACGACCCGTCGTACAGTTCGATGCGCACGTCGTCGATCGGGTAGCCGGCCAGCACGCCGCGCGTGAGCGCTTCGCGAATGCCTTCCTCGATCGGCTTGATGAATTCCTTCGGGATCGCGCCGCCGACGATCTCGTTCTCGAACACGAAGCCGGTGCCCGGCTCGCCCGGGTACAGGTGAATCTTGGCGTGGCCGTACTGCCCGCGACCGCCGGTCTGCTTGGCGTACTTCATCTCGCCATCGGCAGGACGCGTGAGCGTTTCCTTGTAGGCCACCTGCGGCTTGCCGACGCTCGCTTCGACGTTGAACTCGCGCTTCAGCCGGTCCACGATGATCTCGAGGTGCAGCTCGCCCATGCCTGAGATCACGACCTGACCGGTCTGATCGTCGGTCTTCACGCGGAAGGTCGGATCCTCCGCCATCAGCTTTGACAGGCCGACGCCCAGCTTCTCCTGGTCGCCCTTCGTCTTCGGCTCGATCGCCAGAGCGATAACGGGCTCCGGGAAGTCCATCGATTCGAGCACGACCGCGTTCTTCTCGTCGCACAGCGTATCGCCGGTGCTGACCTGCTTCAGCCCGACCGCGGCGGCAATATCGCCCGCGTAGACCTCCTTGATTTCCTCACGCTTGTTGGCGTGCATCTTCAGGAGGCGGCCGACGCGCTCGCTGCGGCTCTTCGTCGCGTTGTAGACCGACGATCCGGACGTCAACACGCCCGAGTAGACACGAATGAACGTGAGCTGGCCGACGAACGGGTCGGTCATCAGCTTGAACGCCAGCGCCGAGAACGGCGCGGTGTCGCTCGCCTCGCGCGTCAACACTTCCTCGGTGCCCGCCTTGAGGCCCTGCACCGGCGGAATCTCGATCGGCGACGGCAGAAAGTCGACAACCGCGTCGAGCAGCGGCTGGACGCCCTTGTTCTTGAAGGCCGATCCGCAGATGACGACGACGAATGCCGTCGGCTCCTCGCGGACCGAGCGGACCACACGGTCGCGCAGCGCCTTCTTGATCTCGTCCTCGGTGATCTCTTCGCCGCCGAGATACTTCTCCAGCAGCTTCTCGTCGTGCTCGGCGACCTTCTCGATGAGCTTCTCGCGGTACTGCTTGGCTTCGTCGAGCATGTCCGCGGGAATGTCCGCGACGATGTAGTCGGCGCCCATCGTCTCGTCCTTGTAGGTGATCGCCTTCATCTTGATCAGGTCGATCACGCCCAGGAACTTGTCCTCGGCGCCGATGGGCAGCTGGATGGCGACCGGGTTGCCGCCAAGCTTGGACTCGATCTGCTCGAGCGTCCGCTTGAAGTCGGCGCCGATGCGGTCCATCTTGTTGACGAAGCAGATGCGTGGAACGCGGTACTTGTCCGCCTGCCGCCACACGGTCTCGGACTGCGGCTCCACGCCGGCCACCGCGTCGAACACGGCGCACGCGCCGTCGAGCACCCGCAGCGACCGCTCGACTTCGGCCGTGAAGTCCACGTGACCGGGCGTGTCGATGATGTTGATACGGATGTCGCGCCAGAAGCAGGTCGTCGCCGCCGATGTGATGGTGATCCCGCGCTCCTGTTCCTGCTCCATCCAGTCCATGACCGCCGTGCCTTCATGGACCTCGCCGATTTTGTACGTAATTCCGGTGTAGAAGAGGATCCGCTCAGTCGTCGTCGTCTTGCCGGCATCGATGTGCGCCATGATGCCGATGTTGCGTGTCCGCTCGAGCGGTGTCTGCCGAGGCATTACTTAGTCCTTCGTCCTGATCCCTGATCCCTACCAGCGGTAGTGCGCGAACGCCTTGTTGGCCTCCGCCATACGGTGCGTGTCTTCCCGCTTCTTGACGGCACCGCCGCGCAGGTTCGACGCGTCGAGCAGCTCGTTCGCAAACTTCTCCTGCATCGTCTTGCCGTCGCCGCGCGCACGCGCATACGTGACGAGCCAGCGGATGCTGAGCGAGAGACGCCGGTTCGGGTTCACTTCGACCGGCACCTGGTAGTTCGATCCACCGACGCGGCG
>DASUGH010000077.1:0-60285 GCA_036274155.1 Vicinamibacterales bacterium
CTGCCCCAGCCCGGCGCCGGCGCTTTCGTGCCTTCGACGAACTGCCAGTACTCGCGCAACGTCCGGCACAGACCCGCGCTGTCGAAGGTGAGAATGAACGCGCCGGCGAGCGTGATCGCAGTCCCCCCATTCGTCAGCGTCGTCCACCACTCGACCGCAGTGCGATGGCCGACGGTGATTGGCGTGCCGTATCGCATGTCGATATTCGCTTGCCCGGCCGTCACGCGCGCCCAGTAGTCACGCACCGCGGCGCGGCCGACGAACGCCTCCTGGTATGGCTGCTCGGCGTAGGTCGCGTCGTCGGTGAACAGGGCCGCCGCCGCGTCGGCGTCGCGTTCGACCCAGGCCTTTCGATAGGCCTCCAGCCACTGGTCCCGTGTCATTGCCATGCGACGGATCGTACCACTCGCGGAAGGGTGGCGGCGTCGCCAGAGATAACCGTTAGATCGCTCAGCCGGCGCACAGCGATTCGAGTTCGACCGAGTCGGCGTCATCTCGGGCCGAGTTCTCGTGTGACGAAACGGAGAGTGGCTGGCTCAGCCGAAGCTCTCCTACGACACTCCCGTCACGCGATCATCTCGTATGCGCGATCTTGTTCGTAATGCCTACCGTGTGTTGCTGACTCATGAAATGAGGGCAGCCGAATTTCACGCCGCATGCCCAGGATTCGGGGAAGGCACCTGCCGGACATTCCTCTGGAAGCACTCCGGGACCGGGAAGAGCGACACTCGTCTCTTGGACAAGGTCGGCCCTGGCAAGTTTCGACTGTTACGTCCTTTCCGGTACGGGTACTAGTTTCATGTGCGATCGACGAGGTCGGTCAGCACATCGAGGAACGCCGAATCATAGTCCTCCTCAACGTGCCGTTGGTTCCACATCCCTGAGTCCCTGACCTTCGATTCGCCCCGGACGCAGCCGCGGCCTCGCCAGTTCAGGGATGCGGCATCGAGCGGCGTTTTCCCGAAATTACTAAGCAGCGCAATGCTGTTTCGTTCGATATAGCCGCGACGCTGTCTGGTCCCGGCTGATCGTCGGCAGCGATCCACAGAAAGGGCATCGCGTCGATGACCCGACTGACGTGACACGCGATGTGCTGTTCGGCTTTGCGGATCTCCCTCGGCGCGCTGTTCTTCACGCCCCATGTCAGGCAGTTTACGTTGTCGCCTTCCACCAGCGTTGAACGGATCAGCAGCCAGCTGTTCATGAATCGTGTGCAGCCGGCGACCCTCGATGATGGATCGGCGGCTCGACGCGATCGCGAAGGACGCGGTGCCCGCCATGATGCCGCTCGAGACGGTGATTCGCAACCGACCAGCGTCGGTGACCGATGCGTGTTACACGAAGGACGGCGAGAAGGTGACGGACATGGCGCGATGCGCGCAGATGTTCCGGTCTTGCGGAGTCTCTGCACAGCTGCTCTCGATGCGCACGCCTGTGTTTGACGACGCGCTCGATATGGCGATACTGGACAATGAGCTCCCTGCTGATTTTCAAAGCACATCGAGAGGGATTTCCATGGCAACAACCACTGACACTCCGCTGCAGGTGAAGACGCTCATGCCGAGCATCACGGTCGACGACCTGCAGAAGAGCATCGCGTTTTTCGAAGGACTGGGCTTTGCCGTCGTCGAGAGGTGGGAAGACGGCGGAGTGCTGCACGGCGTCTCGATGCGAGCCGGCGACACCCAGCTCGGGTTGAACCAGGACGACTGGAAGAAGGGACGGGACCGGCAGAAGGGCGCCGGCCTGCGCTTCTACATCAGCACGACGCAGGACATCGACAAGATTGCCGCCCGCGCCAGGCAAGCGGGCGTGACCCTCGATTCCGAACCGCGCGACACCGAATGGGGCAGCCGCGCATTCGATGTGACCGAACCGAGCGGGTTCAAACTGACGATCACGTCCAAGCTATAACGACGCGGAGTCGGCGGAGACCGCCGAGAATCTCACGCAGAGATCGCAGACGGGCAGAGAATCGCCTGCTCTGCGGTCGGCGTGCGAATCGGTAGCAGGGCTCGCAAACGCTCACGCCACCACAACCCCACCCGCGCAAGAGTGCAGTCGAGAGCGGAACCAGACCGGAACCGGGGCGTGAGCCCTGAGGCCGGGGCCCTGGATTGCTACGGCTTGACCCTTCTGTGCTAACGGGCTCTCGGCGGCGGCGACTCGCACCTGAAATTGAGCGCGTCGTTCGTGCTGCCGATGCCGGTATAGACAGCCACCAGCGGATAGGGACACACAGGCCGCGTCATGTCGACGACGTTGTTCATATTCACTCGCGTCGCATCCAGTCGTCCGGGTTGGTCCCACTTTCATGCCAACGTTCCAGCGCTCCAATCAGATCGAAGTTATCTGGAGCAGGACCATAGCCGCAATGCGCCATTCCCGGAACCATATACAGGCGAAGCCAGTCGCTTTGGTCCGGCCCCATACGAGCGAGGACGCTGTCGTAATAATCCAGGGTAGTCAGCGGTGAAATCGAGCCTCCGCTCCCGCCATCGTTCCAGCCGTGATAGAGAATCAGCTTTCCCCCTCGCGCCTTGAACGCTGACAGGTCGGGATTCTTCGCGTTCAGAAAGCCCGCACGCTCCTCGGCCAGCGCACTGTCCCGCCCAACATCGAAGGAGCGCCAGTCCCACTTCGCATCCTGGTAAACGACGTATCTAAACAGACCCAGATCGTTCAAAAACCCTGGCTCCGGAGCTACCGTTGCGCCGTGGCGTACCTGTCATTCACGTTTCTGAAGGGAGTAAACGTCTGTCCTGCCCATCCCCCGTTTCCCACCATGAGGAACTTTCCATTCCACTTGTCCGGCGCCGGCAGCCACAACTCCATGCCGATCTCAGAGTCCGATGTCGGCCGAATAACGGCTACGACGCGACAGTGCGCGGCGACGATCGGCTGACGCTCACCCGGCAAGTAGGCGAGAAAGCCAGCGGGTGGCAGCGAAGGCCGCGTGACCCCGGGTGGTAACTTCGCAGCGCCCGGCAGATCGGACCGAAGGCTTACAGGTATTTGTTCGGCGATCGTGATGGTCGTGTTCGGCAGCTGAAGCGCTTCGAGCCCTTCACAGGGCTATGCCGGCAAGAGGAATCCAGCCAACAGTAAATTGAGCATTCGGACCTCGGAGTCTCCGGTGTGGACGGGAGTGTAGCACCGGTTGTTGCCCCAACTTTGCTGCCGGAGCGCGTCACGATGACCGAGCGTCTTCTTGCTCAACGGGTCTCGGCCGCTGCCGCACCTGAGAGCGACGGAGGAGTCAGCGCGGCTCGTCGATCGACAGCGGGTCGGTCCCAGCGTTGCACTCCTGAGGCCGGCCGCCTGCGCAGGCTGTGCGGGCCTGGAGGATCGATGACGGGAAGACGAGTGGCTGGATTGATGTTGCTGATCGTACGAGTCGTGGTGCTGCTGTGGGGCGGAGTGTTCTGGACCGACCGGGACACGATTCTCGACGCCGGCGGGGGGGTTGCGCTGCCGCCAATCCTGGGCGGCGGCGGATGACTGAGTGCTGCCACCGCGTGGCCTTGGGAAGCAAGCCGTCCCGGCCGCGCTCGTCAGCCTGCTCCGCATTCCGGAGCGTTTTCAGCGCCACCTGTCGCCGAAAACGCGTGTCTTCCGCGAGCCAGACGGAGCCCATGCCGCCAGCGCCCAGGTGGCCGACGCTGCGAAATGGCACGACCGAGGTGCCAACCTTCATTGACTGGTTGTAAGGTGTCGCCAGAGGATCGCACTGCGGCGGCCCGCGCAAGACACAATGCATCTCCGCGTGGCAGACTTACGCGGGGACCATGCGACGGCTACTGATTCTCCTCTTCACCGTCATCGTCTCGACGCAGGGCACGCCCGGCGGATATCCGGGATCGCCCGCCGCGGGCGCTCGCCAGGCCGCCGCCGGATCGATCCCGGATGCGCCGCGTCCCGCACCGCGCTTCGAGGAGGCGCTTGCCCTCGCGCGAGAACTGCCACGGCTGCACAGTCTGCTCATCAGCGTCGACGGTCGGCTGCTGCTCGAGCAGTACTTCAACGGCGCGAACCGTCCTGCCAACGTGAAGTCGGTGTCCAAGAGCATCATTTCCGCTCTCACCGGCATCGCGATCGAGCGCGGGCTGATTCCGTCGGTCGACACGGCCATCGTGACCTGGTTCCCTGAGCTGAAGAAGTCGAAGGACGAAGCCCGCCGGGCGATCACCGTCGAGCATCTGCTCACCATGACGTCCGGGCTGGAGTCCACGAGCAATCGCAACTACGGCGCGTGGGTGAGCAGCCGCAACTGGGTCCAGCACGTGCTGACCCGTCCGCTGCTCGCGCCGCCGGGAAAGGCGATGGACTACAGCACCGGCAACACGCACCTGCTCTCGGCCATCCTCACGAAGGCCACAGGCAGGAACACGTGGCAGTTCGCACAGGAAACGCTGGCCGCGCCGCTGGGCTTCACGCTCGCGCGCTGGCCACGCGATCCCCAGGGCATCTATTTCGGCGGCAACGACATGGAGCTCACGCCGCGGCAGATGCTTGCGTTCGGTGAGCTCTATCTGAACCTGGGACGCATGAACGACCGCCAGATCGTTCCGAGGGCATGGATCGATGCTTCGCTGGTGTCGCGCGGCCGATCGTCCTGGAGCGGCAACGAGTACGGCTATGGCTGGTGGCTGCGCGATCTCTCCGGCTTCCGGTCTTTCCACGCGTGGGGTTTCGGCGGCCAGTACATCATCGTCATCCCTGACCTGAAGATGGTAGTGGTCACGACATCAGCCGCAACGGTCGCCGAGGATCGACGCAGTCACCGCCGGACGGTGTTCGGCATCGTGGAGAACCTGATCGTTCCCGCCGTCGCCGACACAAGCGGCGACGGCGCGCTGCCAAAGACGCTCAGGGGCGAATCGTAACCCTTCACGATCTCCGGTGGAGTCAGCGGCTGGCTCATGCCACCGTCGGCTGCCGGTTCGGTCGGCGTCTCCGCGAGGGCGTCGACTCCATCCCTTGATCACGCGCGCGAAGACGACGTCGTTGGCTGCAGCGGATAGTCGCTGTGCATGATGAAGAACCGGCTGCCGTTGGTGTCGGGCCGGCGTTCGCCATCGCGACGATGCGGCGCTTGTAACCGTCGCGGTACGGAATGACGTTGCGCATCGGGCAGGGCGTAGATTACTTCTATCTGGAAGCGCGCGAGAATGTGCGACAGCTCGCGTGATGCCCAGAACTGACCAGACTCGACGCCACGTATGATCGGCCAGCGCATCGCCCACTACAGCATCACTGCCCATCTCGGATCGGGCGGTATGGGCCACGTCTACCAGGCGACCGATACGAGACTGGGACGAGGCGTCGCGCTGAAATTCCTGCCGGAAGGCGTTGCTCACGATCCGGTACGCGCGTCGAGATTTGAACGCGAAGCGAAGGCCCTCGCCTCGCTGAATCATCCCAATATCGCCGCGCTCCACGGTCTGGAGGAGTTCGACGGGCGAGGCTTCCTGGTGATGGAGCTCGTCCCCGGTCAGACGCTTCACGATCGGATCCATGGTGTGGCGTTACCGCTGGACGAGGCGTTGTCAATCGCACGTCAGATCGCCGACGCGCTCGAAGCGGCGCATGAGAAGGGGATCGTCCACCGCGATCTCAAACCCGCAAACGTGAAGATCACGCCTGACGGTCGGGTAAAGGTGCTGGATTTCGGGCTGGCAAAGCTCGTGACTGACGACAGCGACGCTGACAGCGATCGGGCGAGTCGGGCCGCTGTGTCGAATTCGCCAACCATCAGCGCGCTCGCGACACAGGCGGGAGTCATCCTCGGCACCGCAGCATACATGGCGCCCGAGCAGGCGAAGGGACTCTCAGTCGATGCGCGTGCCGACATCTTTGCGTTTGGCTGCGTGTTGTACGAAATGCTCACGGGGCGGCCGGCGTTCGAAGGCGACAGCACAACCGACATCCTGTCGCGGGTGCTGCAGCGGGATCCCGACTGGACGATCCTGCCGTCGCACGTGCCGCCATCGATTCGACGGTTGCTGCGACTCTGCCTCGAGAAGGAGCCGCGTAAACGGCGTCAGGCCGCGGGCGACGTTCGACTCGATCTCGAGTACGCCACGACCGAGCCGGTCGCGGCGCCGATGCCAGTCTCGCATGGGCGACGGCTGATCCCGTTCGCCGGGGCCGCTCTCGTCCTCACCGTTCTCGCGGCACTGGCCCTGCCCGCCGCGCGTTACTTTCGTGACACGCCGGCGCCCGAGATGCGCCTGCAGATTGTGACCCCTCCCACGCTCGATCCGTTCGACTTTGCGTTGTCTCCAGACGGGCGCTATCTCGCCTTGGTCGCAACGGAGTCGTCAAGCGATTCCGAGCGCCTGTACCTGCGTGCGATGAATCGGACCGAGGCACAGCCACTCGCTGGCACCGACGGTGCGCGCTTTCCGTTCTGGTCGCCCGACAGCAGGTCTCTTGGTTTTTTCGCATCCGAGCAGGTCTTTCGAATCGACATCGCCGGCGGTCCTGCACAACCGCTGGCGCCCGCTGCCAATCCACAGGGTGGCGCATGGAGCGCTGACGGCACGATCCTCTTTGCACCAACAACGGTCACCCCATTGTTGCGGGTGCCAGCCGCAGGCGGAGCGCTCACGGCTGCCACCGTTCTTCAGCTGCCAGGTCAGACGAATCATCGGCGACCGTCCTTTGTGCCGGGAAGCCGTCAGTTCCTGTTCACCGCGGCGGGTCCCGGTCAGTCGGCCGCTTACCTCGGATCGCTCGACGCGCCGACACTGAAGCGAATCACGCCCGTCGACAGTGGTGTCGAATGGCTCGACCCGGATCACATCGTCTTCACTCAGCAGGGCGCGCTCGTCGCCCGTCGATTCAATGCATCGAAGGGGGAAGTGACCGGTGACCCGGTGACGATTGCGAATGCCAGCACCGCCGGCGCTGGAGCTGCAATCGGCTTCTCGACCTCGACCGCTGGAACGATCGCATACCGCACGGCCAAGGCGACTCCGCCACGAATGACCTGGTTCGACCGCGCCGGCACAGTGTTGGGACAGGGAGCCGATCTGAACGGCCCAAGCATCTCTCCCGACGGACGCTATGTCGCCTACGACCGCACGATCGGCGGCAATCGCGACGTCTGGATCATGGATCTCGTGCGGGGTGGCACGACACGCTTCACGACCAATGCGGCGATCGACGGTTTTCCTGTCTGGTCTCCCGACGGTTCCCGCCTCGTCTTCCACTCGCAGCGCAACGGCACGTTCGACATCTGGACCAGGCGCTTCGACGGCGCCGCGGGAACCGAGGAGCTCCTCCTGGAAACGCCCGATCACGAATGGCCGGTAGCCTGGTCAAAGGACGGCCGCTTTGTCCTCTATCAGCGAAGCGATCGGAACTACCAATCATCGGATCTGTTCGCGCTGCCCATGACCGGCGACGATAGAACTCCGATTGTCGTCGCCAACACGCCTGCAGAGGAGCGGATGGGCGAGTTCTCTCCAGACGGCCGGTGGATCGCGTACCAAACGTCGGAGTCCGGACAGCCGGAGATTGTGGTGCGTGGGTTTCCAGACTCGCGGGGGATCGTGCGCGTATCGACCAGCGGCGGCAACGCACCGCGATGGCGTGCCGATGGGAAGGAGATCTACTTCATCGCGCCTGACGGAAGGATGATGGCGGTTCCCGTCACCCTGACCGGCTCAGTACTCACCCCGGGTACGCCGGTAGCGCTGTTCTCTACGCACATCTCCCCGCAGATATTCACGTATCAGTACACGGTCGCGCCGGATGGGCGCTTCCTGGTCTTCAACCGTCAACTGGCGGACGCCTCACCGATCACGGTACTGCTCAACTGGAAGCCGTGATCGCCGTCACGCTTCACCTTCAGGACGGTCGGACGTCGCGCTGGCGATCGCCCTCGCGGCGTCGCTGAGCATGGCACTTCCGGTGAGTGTTTTGCGTTCGTGCGGCCGTGGTTCCGCCGCGACCATTGAGCCGTCGCGACTGGAGGCACCTTTCCATGAACGATGAGGGTCTGGCACTTGTTCTCACCGGTGGCGGGGCTCGTGCCGCGTACCAGGTCGGTTTTCTGCAGCACCTCGCGTCGCGTCATCCGCATCTCGCGCCTGGCATCCTGACCGGCGTATCGGCCGGCGGCATCATCGCGACCTGGTTGGCGCTGCGCGATAGCTCGTTCGGCGAGGCCATCGACCAGCTCAGCGAAGTATGGCAGGGGCTGCGCACGGAGGATGTGTTCCGTGTCGACCCTGGCGATCTCACGTCGCGCGTGACACGCTGGGGCGTTCGCCTCGTATCGGGTGGGGCTCCGGGGACACCGCGCGCGCGCAGTCTGCTCGATACCGCACCGCTGCGGCAGCTGCTGGCCCGGACGTTGAAGCCGGATAGCGACGGCCAGTTGCCCGCCATCGCGCGAAACCTGGCCGCCGGCACCCTGCACGCGCTCGCTCTGACGGCGTCGAGCTATACGACAGGGCAATCCGTGACGTGGGTGCAAGACGTGGAGGGGTGCGGGGTCATGACGTCCGAGCCGCCGGAGCGGAAGAGCGCCGGCCGCTGTCTCGGCGTCGACCACGTGATGGCCTCGTCCGCGTTGCCGTTCTTCTTTCCGGCGATCGAGATCGACGGCGCGTGGTATGGCGACGGCGGCATCCGGCTGACGGCGCCCCTCTCGCCGGCAATCGACCTTGGGGCGCAGAAAATCATCGCCATCTCGACGCGTCATCCGCGCACGCGCCGGGAGGGGGACCGCCCCGCCGTGAGCGGTTATCCACCGCCCGCGCAGGTCGCCGGAGTCCTGCTGAACGCGATCTTCCTGGATCTCCTCGACGCGGATGCCATGCGGCTGCAGCAGCTCAACAGGCTGATCCGGGGGCTCCCGCCGAACGCGAGGAACGGCCTTCGCCCCATCGACCTCCTGATCCTGCGGCCCTCACAGGACCTCGGACGGCTTGCGAACGAGTTCGAGGCCGAGCTGCCGCGGCCGTTCCGCTTCCTCGTGCGTGGCCTCGGCAGCCGCGAGACGCGCTCGAACGACATGCTGAGCCTCCTGATGTTCCAGCCCGACTACATCACAAAGGTCATGGAGCTTGGCAGGGCCGACGCCCGTGCACGGAGCGAAGAGATCGAGGCGTTCCTTGAACAGAAGGCGGAGCACCGGCAGCGTCCGACGGCACGAGAAAAGCTCGCCCGCTACCTCAGCGTGCTCAGAAAGGATCCCGCGGGCCCATGACCCTTCCCCGTTCGGTTCGGCCGCCGCAGGCAGGTTCGCCGGTGTGGGACGCCACCGGGGATAGTTGCTCACCTGCGTCAGCGGGGCGTCCGCGACGAAAAAGCGGGCGGACGACGCGCGAGCGCGGACCTGGGAATCACAACCGGTGGGCGCTCGAACGTTGCGCCGTTTGCCGTCGTGGGGGTCGCTTCACACGCACTGTGAGCTGACGGGCATCGGTCGCAGCCGGGTTTTCTCTCTGCACCGGGCCGCACGAAACCGAAGACGCGGCGACACAGCACCCCCCCGGCGGCGAGCGCGACCACTGTCACCACGGCGTGCTGGAGAATCTCCACGGAATCCGTTGCTCCTACGACACCCCGGCTGCCCGAAGACCCTGATACACGATCAAGGCGCAGACATAGGCGAGGCCGGACATGTATCCAAGCTGCAAAGCTGCGTACCGAAGACTGCCGGTCTCCTTCCGAGTGACGGTCAGCGTCGGCAGGCACTGCATCGCCAGCACGAAGAAGACGAGTGCAGCCGCTGCCGCCGACGGCGTGAACACGGCCGTGCCGTCGTCCCGCGTCATGCCGCGAATACGCGCGACCACGCCCTCGTCCACGTCGGTGTCCGCCTGGCCGCCCGCGAGCACTGACATCGTGGACACGAACACCTCACGGGCCAGGAAGCTCGTGAGGACCCCCACGGTGAGCTGCCAGTCGAAGCCCAGTGGCTTGAACACCGGGGCAACCGTGTGTCCGATGCGTCCGGCGAAGCTTCCGGCCTGCTCGGCACGCGACTGAAGAGAGTCCGCTTCGGCCAGGAGCGCCGACGCTCGCTCGGTTCCGAAACCGGCGGCCGCGGCTTCGACTCGGAGGGCTTCCACCTCCGGCAGCGCCGAGACCTTCGGATAGGCACTCAGCCACCACATGACGATGCAGATCGCGACAATCACGGTGCCGGCCGTCGTCAGAAACGCGAGGCCCTGGTCCTTCGCGGCCAGCAGCGCATTCCTGATCGAAGGAGCCTTGTACGTCGGCAGTTCGAGGATCATCGGACGCGCACGCCCCGGCAGGATCGTCTGTCCGACGAGCCACGCCGTGAACAAGGCTGCGCCAGCGCCGAGCAGGTAACAGGCGGCGAAGGCCAACCCGGCAGCTGCCGGCCGTCCAGCGAAGAGGAGCGTGGTGAGAAGCACGTACACCGGCAGGCGAGCGGAGCAGCTCATGAACGGCGCGACGAGAATCGTCGCCAGACGATCCCGGCGATCGGGGATCAGTCGCGAGCTCATGATGCCTGGCAGCGCACACGCATGAGAGGTCAGCAACGGAACGAATGCGTGGCCAGGCAGACCGAACCGTGCAAGCAGGCGGTCCAGGACGAACGCCGCGCGGGCGAGGTAGCCTGTGTCCTCGAGCAGGGTGATCAGAAAGAACAGCAGGCATATCTGCGGCAGGAAGACGATCGTGCCTGCGACGCCCCCGACAATGCCCTGGCTCAGCAGGTCGCGCACCGGGCCTGAAGGCAACCAGGTCTCGACCAATTGCCCGAGGCCAGCGAAGGTCGCTTCGATCAAGTCCATCGGCACGGTGGCGAGCGCAAAGAGAATCCAGAACAGTCCGCTCATCACGCCGAGGAAGACCAGCAGACCGAGAACCGGATGCGTGAGTACGCGATCCACACGCTCGGTGAGGTGGTCAACACCATCGATGGCCGACATCTCTCCGACGGTGACGTCGGCGGCGAGCTGTTCCGCCCACGCCATCGGCGCTTCTGCGATCGCGCTCACTGCTGGCAGGACGGGAAGGCGTCGACCCGCGGCCAGCACGGCGCGGCGCAGCACGTCGAGTCCGCTGCCGGTTCTGGCCACCATCGGAACCACTGGCGCACCAAGACGGCGCGACAGGGCGGCGGCGTCGATCGCGAGGCCGCGCCGCTGCGCCAGGTCGGACATGTTGAGGGCGATGACGACGCGATGCTCCCGGGCCAGAATCTGCGCGACGAGAACCAGATTGCGCGCGAGATTGCAGGCATCGACGACGACCACGACCGCGTCGTGTGCCGAGGCGTCGTCAAGCGCTGCTTTGGCAATGGCGCTCTCCGGTGTGTCCAGCTGCAGGTCGTAGACGCCGGGAAGATCCAGAATCTCGATCGGCCGCTCACGTCCCGGCCACTGGCTCCGTCCCGTTCGAACAGCGGTCGTGGTCCCGGGAAAGTTCGAGGTCTTCGCGCGCGCCCCGCACAGCGCGTTGAATAGGGTCGTCTTGCCGGTATTCGGGTTGCCCGCGAGTACGATCCGGCGCACGTCGGGGAGAACGTGCCGTTCAGTCGCGGCGAGGACGGCTGCTGAAGTCTTCACCGCACATCCCGTTCGGCGACGGCGACGTAGATCGACTGCGCGACCACCTTCGATAGTCCGATGCGCGTCGATCGCACCTGGATGATGCAGGGATCGCCGCGCCGGCAGATTCTCAAGCGGGCTCCGTCCGTGAGCCCGAGCGCACGCAGGACGGCACGCGACTGGTCATCGGTCACCCGACTGAGCACGGCAATCGTCCCGGGAGCGAGAGCCAGCAGCGGCACCGTCATCGCGAAACGAGCGGTCGTCTGAGCAGAAGAGGTCAGAGTGTCAACCATCGGGTGATCAGATAGTACCACTTAATGAGACACAGTCTCATTAAGTGATGGCCGGATCCCGTCACCCATGAGGCGGCCCTGCCAGAGACCCGATCCGACGTCTCCGGCAGTGAGCTCTGGGTCTCTAGGGGGCCGGGGTGAGGCCATGACGGCGCATGATGTCGACCATCTTGGCCCGGTCCGGCGGTCCGCCGGCGGCAGCGTTGAGCACTTCGGCGGACTCACGGAAGAACTGGGGACCGATCGCGGCGGGCGTGATCGCGCAGAGGGCCTTGGCGTCCTGGCTGCCGAGGTTGTCGAACCGGTGAACCGCGCCGCGTGGAATGCAGAGGGCCTGTCCCGGCCCGACGTCGAACCGGGTTCCGTCGACGGTCCAGGACAGCACCCCCTCGATGCCGTAGATCGTTTCTTCGTAGTGATCGTGGCTGTGCGCCGGCCCCGCGAGCCGCTGCCCGCCGGGAACCGTGAGCTCGAAGAGAGCGAGGCCGCCGCTCGCGTCCGTTCCGGTGACCAGGAAGCGCACGGCGAGCGGGCCGAGATGGATCGTTTCATCGGACGGATTGATGTGGACCGGGGTCGTGGGCGGTGTCATGGCGGGCTCCAAAGTAAACTTCGTTTACCGTGGTAGACTGTAAAGTGAATTTACTGTCATGTCAAGCGCACCCTCACGTCGCGCGCCGGCCGTCCGCCAGGGCATGCTGATCGGCGCCCTCCTGCGGGTGCCGGCCCAGGCCATCCACCGCCGGATCATCAAGGAGCTCAACGCCGCCGGCTTCGAGGAGCTCCGCGTACCGCACATGGCCGTACTGCAGTATCCGGGGCCGGAAGGCGTCCGCCCCGGCGTGCTCGCCGAGCGTGCCGGAATCAGCAAGCAGGCCATGAACCAGCTGCTGCGCAGCCTCGAGGCGCTCGGGTATCTCGCTCGCTCTGACGCTCCAGACGAGGGCCGCGCGCGCATCGTCCGCCTGACCAGACGCGGACGCAGCGCCTACGCAAGAATCCACGAGATCCTCAGCGACATCGAGCGCGAGTGGAGCGCGGAGCTGGGCGCCAGGCCCTTCGCCGACCTCAAACGGCTGCTGCTTCGGGTCTGGGAGAGCCCGCTGGTTCGCTGACCGCCCGCTGTCACGCGCAGCTCGTCACACGTCCACGACGTCGATCCAGGCGGCTTGAAGGCTGTTCTTGAAAAAGCTATTATGGCCATGTGAAGAAAGCCAGTATAACTGAGGCCAAGAACAACCTGAGCGCGCTGATCGACCGGGTGAAGGCCGGCGCCTCGATTCTGATCGTCGACCGTGGACGGCCGGTCGCGCGCCTCGAATCGGTCCATCAGCCGCATGCCGATGACGAGGGCCGATTGGACCGTCTCGTTCGCGACGGCGTGGTGCGGCCTCCGCGTGAAGTCACGCCGGGAGCGGTTCTCTCCACAAGGCCCCCGCGTCCGAAGAAAGGCGCGTCAGGCGTGCGGGCGCTGCTCGACGAGAGACGCGACAGCCGATGAAGTTCTGGGACGCGTCGGCGGTCATTCCCCTCCTTGTGAGCGAATCGACGACACGTTCGGCCATGTCGCTCGCCACGAGAGATCCGGTGATGCTCGTGTGGTGGGCGACCGAAGTGGAGTGTGCCTCGGCGGTCGCTCGTCTCGAGCGCGACGGGAACATCGATGACGAGGTCGCGACCCAGGCGTTCGACCGATTGAAACAGCTGGCAATTCGATGGAACGAGATCGAGCCGAACGATGCCATCAGGGAAACGGCGGTCCGATTTCTCCGAGTCCACCCCCTTCGTGCTGCGGATGCTCTCCAGCTCGCCGCCGCCTTCGTCGCCGCCGAGCGCCGGCCCTCGTCGCTCGAACTGGTGACGCTCGACGGCCGGCTTGCTGCCGCAGCCCGTCGCGAAGGGTTCACGCTGATCGAGATTCCCCCGGACTCGCCATGAGTGGCGCAGCAGCTCCCGCCACTGCACCTTGACAATTCCCAGCCCGCAGCGACAATGCGATGGTCGCCCGCAGCATTCGCTGCGAATTCACCACCAAGATACGGAGCCGCGCCAGTATGAAACTCTGGATGCTGTTGTTTCTTGTGGTCATCATCCCGTTGGTGGCCAGACGCCGCAGACGCGACCGGCCCTAGTCGGCGCCATGAGCACACCGATCACGCGACAAAGAAACTGAACCAGCCTGCGGGTGTCGAAGAGTCACTCCTCCCGCAGGAGGCCGGCAGTCGACAACCCTCCGAGCACGAGGAACCGCGATGAGACTCACGCGGCACGACTGTCTTCGTTGCAAAGCATCCAGGGACTGGAGCGCTGCGGATTCGGACCGGATCTTCTGAAGACCGGCGATCTCATCGAGGTGTGCGGATTTACCCTGAAAGCGGAACACACGAGGCCGACCTCACCGGCTCACCGGTTGGCGACGCCTCATCGCGGTTCGTGCACGGGCACCCTGGTGATGCCTGACCATCACATGCGGATGTTCGGCTCATACGGCAGGATCCAGAACCGTCTCCGACCGACCGACTCGAGACAGTCGTGGCTGGACGATCTATGAACCTGCCGACTGCGGCGCTTCCACAACTTCGTGACCGTGCGTCGCCCGCCGGCGCAGCCCGCTCCACCCTTCCTCGAAGAGCGTATAGACCGCGGGCACGAGGACCAGCGTCACCATCGTCGATGCGAGCAGGCCGCCGATGACGACGCGCGCGAGCGGTGCCTGCAGCTCGCCGCCGTCGCCGAGCCCCATGGCCATCGGCACCAAACCGAGCATGGTGGCGATCGACGTCATCAGCACGGGGCGCAGACGAGTGCGGCCACCGACCTCGACGGCTTCGCGGATCGGCATCTTGTCGCGCCGGCGGAGCGTGTTGACGTAGTCCACGAGGAGGATGGCATTGCTGACGACGATCCCGGCGAGCATGATGACGCCTATGTAGGCCTGCATGCTGAACGACGTGTTGGTCAGCAGCAGCCCGCCGACGACGCCGATCGCCGCCACCGGGATCGAGAACATGATGATGAACGGATCGCGCAGCGACTCGTACTGCGACGCCATCACCGCGTAGACGAGCAGCACGGCGAGGATCAGCACGAGCTGCAGCTGGGCGAACGATTTCTGCTGCTCCTCGAGCTCAGGACCAAAGCCGGCGGCGAAGTCGGGAGGCAGGCGCAGCTGCGGCAGGCGCTCCTGCACGGCGGCGACCGCTTCGCTCAAGGGGATCTCCGTGTCGGCGTTGACGCGGGCAATCCGTTCCATGTTCTTCCGGTCGATCTGCACCGGCCCGGCTTCGCGATTGACCGCCATCACGTTCTTCGCCGGCACGACCTGGCCGTCCGGCGTGCTCAGCAGCACGTCGCCGACGTCGGCGATCTGCTCGCGGTCGGACTGGCGCAGCCGCACCACGATCGGATACTCGTTGCCGCGCTCGCGGTACTGTGCGGCCGTCGTCCCGGCGACGTTGGTCTGAATGGTCGTCGCCACACCCGAGACGGAGAGCCCCAGCATCGCCGCCTTCGGACGGTCGACGTGGATGGCAATCTCGGGCCGTCCTTCCTCGCGCTGGATGTTGACGTCGGCGAGGCCGGGCGTGCTCTCCATCATGTCGCGTGCATCGCGCGCGATCCGCCGCGCGTCGTCGAGATCGTGACCGCGAATCTCCAGCGAGAGGCGGCTGTCCTGATTGCCGCCTCCGAGCAGACGGGTGAGCTGCCAGTTGCCGCCGGAGGGGTTGGCGCGAATCGTCACCCCGGGCAGCCCGGCCAGCTGGCGGCGCAACGCAATGGCGACCTCCTCGTTGGTCCGCCCGCGCTGATCGCGCGGCTTGAGGATGACGCGGAGCTGGCCGCGGTGACTGGCGCTGTTGTTGCCGCCGTTGTTGTTGCCGCCGCCCCCGCCGCTCGTGATGAGCGTGACCATCTCGGGCACGTACTCCTTCACCCTCTCCTCGAGCTGCAGCAGCACGTTTTCGGTGAGCTCGATTCTGGTGCCGACGCCGAGCTCGGCGTTCACCGTCACCTCGCCCTCGTCGGCCTGCGGCAGCAGTTCCACGCCGACCCTGGGATAGAGCACCGCTGCCAGCACCACGAGGGCGGCAGCGGCGCCGATCACCGTCGGGCGGTGATTGAGCGCAACGTGGATGATTCGCCGGTAGCTCTCGTCCATTCCTTCGAGGAACCGCTCGCTGGCGCGGAAGAAGCGGGCCATCAGGCCGGTCGCCGCCTTTTCCTCCTCTGGCGTGTGCAGCCAGCGTGAGCAGAGCACCGGCACAATCGTCACCGCGACGAACAGCGACATCGCCAGCGAGAAGATCACGACGATGGACAGCTGTCCGAAGAGGATGCTGGCCGTCCCCGACAGGAACAGCAGAGGAATGAAGACGGCGATGTGCGTCAGCGTCGACGCGAGGATGGCCGACCACACCTCCTCGCTGCCGTCGATCGCCGCCGTCATCCTGTCCTTGCCCATCTGCAGGTGACGGTGCGTGTTCTCGAGGACGACGATCGCCGCGTCGACGATCATGCCGATCCCGAGCGCCAGCCCGCCGAACGTCATCGTGTTGAGCGTGTAGCCGCCGAAGTAGAGCAGCGCGAAGGTGCCGATCACCGACACCGGAATGGAGGTCGAGACGATCAGCGTCGAGCGCCAGTCGCGCAGGAACGCGAAGATGATGAGCACGACGAGAATGCCGCCGATGAGCGCGTGCTCCTGCACGTTCTTGATGGCGCGCTCGATGTAGACGGCGTTGTCCTGCATCACGAACAGCCGCACGCCCGGCACCTCGCGGTTGACGCGCTCGAGCTCGGCGCGGATCCCGCCCGCCACCTGCACCGTGTTCTTGCCCGACTGCTTCTGAATCTGGATCTGCACGCCCGGCTTGCCGTTGATCCGCATGAAGTTGCGGCGCTCTTCAGTGCCGTCCTTCACCTCGGCGATGTCGCGCAGGTAGACCGGGACGCGCTCGCGGGTGAGGATCACCAGGTTGCGGAGGTCCTCCAGACTCTGGAACTGTCCCTGGCTGCGGAGCAGGTAGGTGTTGTCGCCCTGGTCGATCTCGCCGAGCGGCGTGTTCTGGTTCTCCTGGCGTATCGTCTGCACGACGCGGTCGACGCTGAGGTTGAGGGCGGTGATCTTCTCCTTGGACAGTTCGATCTGAATCTGCCGTCTGACGCCGCCGTTCACGCTCACGCCGGCGACGCCGTCGACGCGCTCGAAGCGGGGCGCCAGCTCGTTCTGTGCCACTTCCCGCAGCGTCACCGGATCGAAGTCGCCTTCGACGCCGATCTGCAGTACCGGCAGAATCGTCGAGTCGAACTTGAAGATCGTCGGGTTGTCCGCATCCTCGGGAAGCCGGTTGCGGATGCGGTCGATGCGCGTACGGACTTCGTCGGTGGCTTCCGCCAGGTCCTTGCCCCAGTCGAAGTTCAGCTGTACCTGGCTGTTGCCTTCAGAAGACGACGACTGGATGCGCGTCAGGCCGGGGACGGCGCTCACCGCCTGCTCGACGGGCCGGGTGATCAACTCCTCCATCTCCAGCGGACCGACACCGGGATACGACGTCCGCACGTTGATGGTCGGCTGATCGAACTCGGGCATGAGGTCGACCGGGAGACGCGTCAGCGAGATCGCCCCGAGCAGCGTGATGACGCCGCTGATCATGAACATCGTGACGGGACGGTTGATGGCGAGGCGAGGAATGCTCATAGAGAGTCTCTGCCGTGTGTGGTGCGTTGTCCCCAGCTGAAGCTGCACAACGCGACCGGAGCTGCGCGCTGCGAGGGTATCGCGCTATCGGATCAGGGCGACGTGGCGCCTCTGCCGGCGCCGGCGCTGCCGCCGCGGCGGCCGTCGCCCCAGCGCTGCGCGGCTGCGGCTTCACCGCCGCCGCCTTCGCGCCAGCTGCCGTCGTTCTGCCCGGGGAGCACGATGCGATCGCCGTCCCGGAGAGCTGAGGCGCCGGTCGTGATCACCCGTTCGTTTTCGGTCAGCCCGCCGAGCACCTCGACGATCGTCGGCTGCTCGAGACCCACCTGCACGATCCGGAAGATGGCGACGTCGTTCTGCGGGATGAATACGCCGCGCCGGCCTCCGAGATCGACCACGGCGTTGCTCGGCACGACCAGCGCGTTCTTCTTCGCCCCGGTGTTGATGCCGACGCGCGCGTACATGCCCGGCCGCAGACGGTAGTCGCCGTTGGGAATCTCGATTTCGATTGGCGCCGTGCGCGTGGTCGGGTCGAGCACCGGCGAGACGCGTGCGATCCGCCCCCGGAACGTCTCCCCGGGAAATGCGTCGACCTGCGCTTCGGTCGGGTTGCCGGCCTGCAGCGCTTTCAGATCTTTTTCGACAATGTTGGCCACGAGGCGGACGCGCGTGATGTCCACGACGTCGACGATCGGCGCATTCTGCGAGACCCAGGCCCCTGGATCGACGAGGCGCTTGGCGACGAAGCCGTTGACCGGCGACGTGATGACCGTGTTCGAGAGCGTGATGCGCAGCTCGTCGAGACGGGCCTTCGACTGGATCTCCTGCGCGCGCGCGAGATCGAGCTGTGCCACGGCGGCCTGCAGGCGCGCCTCGTTGTCGTCGAGGGTCTGCTTGGGAAGGATCTGCTTCTGAAACAGATTGCGCGAGCGCTCGGCGTTGGTCTGTGCCAGCTTGAGGTCGGCTTCGCGCTGCCGGATGGTGGCCGACGCGACCTCCTGCGCCGCCTCGGCCTGTTTGACCTGCTCGATGAGCTCGTAGTCCTCGATCTTGGCGATGCGCTGATTGCGGTTGACGCGATCGCCGAGCTTGACCGAGATCTCCTGGAGCCGTCCGGCCGCCCGCGGCGCCACCGAAACGGTGGCGTCGGCAATGAGGTTGCCGACGACGGTGATCTGCTCGCTCATCGACGCGCGCGTCGCCTGTCCGATCTCGACGCTCATGGGGGCGCGCGCTCCCCCCTGTCCTCCGAACCGGCCCGCAGCTCCGCCCGCACCGCCGCCACGCCGCCCGCCGGTGTCTCCGCCCTGACCAGCTGCCTGGACCGCGGGATCGTCGTCGAACACGCCGGTGTAGTAGGCGAACCCAGCCGACGCGACAACGATGACGACGACGGCGATGACGAGTTTCTTCATGAGATGTGGAACGGGCTCCCTCCGGCGTTGTGTAATCGTACGACGACGACGAAGCTCTGCGCGGGCGGTCTAGTTTCCTCCCTGACCGCCGCCGACCGCGTTGACCCCGCCGCCTCCCGCGGCGCCGATGGTGGTGACACCGCCCGCTCCCCGGCTTGCCGGCGCGGACTGCGAACGTTCGAAGTCGACCAGCGCGTGCTGGTAGTCGAGCAGCGCACGCAGCTCGGTGATCTGAGCGCTGGCCAGGTCGCGCTGCGCTTGAACGACGAAGAAGTTCGTCGACAGCCCGACGTCGAAGCGGCTCTGCTCGGCGTCGAGGCGCTGCTGCTGCAGCTCGCGCGCGGCCCTCGCAGCATCGTATCGCGTGAGGCTGCTCTCGACCAGCACGGCCGCATTCTCGACGTCGGCCGCGACCGTCAGCTCGAGCGCGCGGAGCTGCGAGACCGTCTGGTTGCGCTGCACACGGGCGCGCGCGTAATTGGCGTCGGCCGTGCTCTGGCCGATGGGGTAGCTCAGATTGAGCTGCACGTTCCAGTTCGGATAGTCACGCGCGGTCAGCGTTCTCCAGGTGTCGCTATAGCCGCCGGGAACGTATCCGGTGATGACGCTGGTGATGCCGGATCCCGTGCGGATCGCCTGAGTGCCACCCAGGCCGACGGCGCCGTACTGGGCAGAGAGATCGAGCTCCGGCAGCCGCTGGTTGCGCAGCAGCTGCAGCGTCCAGTCGTTGCTCTCGACGGTCTTGCGCGCCACCGCGAGATCGGTGCGATTGGCGAGCGCGCCGCGCACCGCCGCTTCGACGTCGAGTGGAGCAGACCGGAAGTCGGGACGATCGACCGGCGTGATGTGCCCGCGCCACAGCGGGTCCTCGGTGCCGTTGACGATCAGCCGCTTGAGGGTGATTTCCGCCGTCCGTGCCGCCGCCTCGGCCTGCGCCACCAGCCCGCGGCGGTTGGCGACCTCGGCTTCCGACTGGGCGACATCGAGCGGCGCGAGCGTCCCCACTTCGACGCGGGCGCGATTGTCCTCGAGCAGCTTCTGGGCGAGATCGAGCGAGCCGCGCGCCACTTCGATGGCCTGCAGCGCGTACACGAGCTCCCAATACGCATTACGCACCGACGACACCGTCGTGGTGATCATCCCTTGCAGCTGGATCTCGGAGACGTCACGCGCGATGGCGGTGACGCGCAGCTGCTGGCGGTTGGTGTCGATGAGCAGTCCGCGCAGCACCGGCTGCGTGTAGGTGAGCGAGAAGTTCGAATTGAACGCCGGATTGTAGTTGTTGAACGAGTTCGACGACGCCTGCCGGTTGTTGTTGAACTGGAAGTTCACGCTCGAACCGAACCATTTCAGGTTCTGGGCGATGCCGGCGTTGAAGGTCGAGGTGTCGTTGTCGACGATCGTGCCGCCGTTCAACGTACTGCTCGGCGGGTTGATCCGTGACTGCTGGCTGAACGCCGAGGTGAGCGTCGGCCGGTAGGTGGCGTGGACGCGCGCCAGCGCCAGATCCTGCGTCTGTGGATTCAACCGCTCGACCGCGATATCGAGATTGCGCTCGAGAGCCCGCGCGGTAGCCTCGTCGAGCGTCAGGTCGATCCTGGGTCCTTCGGGCGCGCTCGGAACCGTCTGCGCCGGCGGTGCCTGCACAGCGGCGCGGTCCTGGGCGAACTTGTGGGCCGCGTCACGCGCGATCTGCGCGAGACGTGCCTGCTCCGCGGCGTCCTGCGACGCAGCGGGTGATGGAATCAGAGTGGTGAAAACGAAGATGGTAACACTGGCAAGTACGGACGGGAACTTGATCATGGGAGTGGACAACCTGCAAACGCGCTGGCTTATTTGCCTTTCTCGGACGCGCGCTGCTTCTCGTTCGCCTTCTGCTGTTGCTGCTGCAGCGCGCCGAGCTTGCTCCACTGCTGGGGCGACAGGACGAACCGCATTTCGAGCAGCATCAGGGAGTGGGACCTCATCAGCTCTGCCCGCGCGCTGATGACGCGATTGATCTGCCCCTCGGCGTTCTTCTGATCACGCTGGTCGGCGAGTTGCTCGAACAGCGCTTCCGCCTCGTCGAGCGCCTTCTTGAGCTCTTTCTGTTTCGGCACCGCCGCCTGAAAGATCTCTTCGAGGTGCTTGCTCTGCTCGGCCGTGAGGTTCAGCTCGCGCTTGTAGAGATCGGACTGCCACCACTTCGGGGGGTTGGATCCCTGGGCCTGGCTGGCGCCCGCTGCCGCCACGTAGAGCAACGCCGCGAGGACTGCGATTGGGCTCGCGAAAACTGTCGGTTTCATAGCTGGCTGCCCGACAATACGACCGGTTGATCCGGCGACGTTTACTGCAAGGGCTGCAAAGACATACGGTAACACAGGCTGGGCTGAACCGGGTGCTCGGACCGCTCGATTCCCTCTGGCATCGAGCCGGCCCGCCAGACCGCGGTTGGCGACCCGGTTCTTCAATGATTTGCGAACCGGTCGAGGCGCCGGATGACCTGCTCGACGATGTTGTCGGGCGTCGAGGCGCCCGATGTCAGCGCGATCGAGACGCCGCCGTCCTCCAGCCACCCGGTCGTCGTGGCCTCCTGCCCGGTGGCGACTGCCCGGTGCCGGATGGCGTCGGGCGAGACGATGCCGTCCGGATCGGCGATGTGGAACGTGGGGACCCGGCTGGCGCAGATGCGGGCCAGATTCTGGGTGTTACTGCTGTTGTAACCGCCGATGACGATCGCGAGATCGAGACGGGCGCTGTCGAGCAGCGCCAGAATCGCATCCTGCCGATCCTGCGTGGCGCTGCAGATGGTGTCGAATGCGCGGAACCGTCCCGGGAGCTGTGCCTCGCCGTAGCGATCCCTGATGGCATCGCGGAACAGAGCGCCGATCGCCAGCGATTCCGAGCTGAGCATCGTCGTCTGGTTGGCGCAGCCGATCCGCTGAAGGTGGACGTCGGGGTCGAAGCCGGGAGATGCGGCGTGCGCGAACGCGTCGAGGAACGCCGAGCGGTCGCCGCCGTTGCGGATGTAGCTGCAGACGGCCAGCGCCTCCTCCTTGTCGAGCACGACGATGTAGTGACCGCGTCCGCCACGCCACGCCTGCGACGCCGTGGCGCGCGTCTCTTCGTGTCGGTACTTGCCGTGAATGACCGACGTGAAGCCATCCTCGGCGTAGCGCTTGACGTTCTTCCAGACGTTCAGCACCGATCCGCAGGTGGTGTCCACCAGTGTGCAGCCGCGCGCATCGAGCTGCTCGAGCACCTCGATGGCCACGCCGAACGCAGGCAGGATCACCACATCGTCGGCGCCGAGATCGGCGACCGAGGTACCCGGATCGGTGAGGAAGCTGATGCCCTGGGCGCGGAGCTCCTGGTTGACGTGCGGATTGTGAATGATCTCGCCGGTCAGATGGATGCGCTGCGCGGGAAAGCGCTTGCGCGCCTGATAGGCGTAGTCCACGGCGCGATCGACGCCGTAGCAGAAGCCGAACTCGCGCGCCAGGTGCACGGTGAGGCGCCCCGACGTGAACTGGTAGTCGTGTTCCTTGATGGCCGCGACCAGGCTGCTGTGATAGCTGGCGGCCAGCACATGAGCGACCTCGTGCTTGAGGTCGAGGCCCTTGCGGAAGATGAGCGGCGGCAACGGGCTAGCGCTGAGCCCAGGCGACGGGTGTCACCCGGTCCAGGCGCCGCAGCCCTTCCGGTCCGGAGGTTACCGCCGCCTCGATCTCTCTGAGAAAGTCGTCGTCGGAGATCGAGGCGCTCACCGATGCCTGCTGCGGTGCTGCCGTCGGGACGGCGGCGTACCTGGATGGCTCCTGTTCGCCGAGCCGCAGCCCGGGCAGTTCGTGCGCGAGACGTCCAGCCACCATGCCGACGACGAACGCGGCCGCCACCGCCCCCGCCACCCAGCGGCGCATCGGTTTCACAGGTATTGACGTGCGTTGTCCGTGCTGGTGTGGAAACGCGATGACCCGCGCGATCTGCCCCTGGTGTTCGAGGCGGTGCAGGATCCGGGCGTGCTGCCGGGCGAGCCGCTCGGGCGTGAAGACGCGATCGGCTTCGGAGGTTGCGACGTCCGCGACATCGCGGAGCAGGGCATCGAGACTGGCGCGGCGCGACTCGCACGAGGCGCAGCCGTCGACGTCCTGCGGCATCGCCGATGCGGCGGTGCCTGCGACGCACATCGCGATCAGCTGATCATCCGTCAGATGCCTGTGTTTCATGACGACGACCCTCCACGAACGGCGTCGACGCGCGGCTGGGCGAGCAGCTTCCGAAGCTTCCGTACGGCGCGGAAAAGGTGAACGCGAACGGTGGCTTCGCTGAGGCCGAGGGCGCGGCCGATTTCGGCGGTGCTCTGTTCCGCCAGGTGGCTCAGGGTAAAGACCGTTCGCTGACGGTCCGGCAACCGATCGACGGCGGACGTGATCTCGCGGGTGCGCTCGCTGGCCACGAGCGAGTCTTCCGGAGTGGGCTCGGGTGCAGTGGGATCAATCGATGGGAGCTCCGCCGAGACCGCCATCGGCAGCGCCCATCTCAGACGGCGGCTGCGCGCCTTCCTGATGTCCAGGCAGCCGTTGACGAGGATGCGCGTGAACCACACCTCGAAAGGCAGATGGTCGCGGTACGTCGTGATGTGCATGTACACCTTGACGAACGCGTCCTGTACGGCCTCGTCGGCATCATGCGTGTCGCGCAGATAGTGATACGCGATCCGGAGCGCACGGCGCTGCTGGCTCGCGACCAGCTCGGCAAAGCGATCTCTGGCGGCGTCACGCTCGCCGGCCAGCACCAGCGCCTTGATCGCGCCGGCCAGCTCGGAATCCTTCGAGGGCGCGCCGGCCCTTACGGGCGGGGCTGTTCCCCTGGCTCCCGTCGGCCGAAAAGTCTGGGAATGCGCGGTCCCCGCGGGCATGGCAGTTGGCCGAGGAGGCGTTCTCATAACGGTATACGGCGACAGGTCTCTGCCGTTTACGGGCTCCGAATCTATATATACTCCGGAAATGACCGGCGCAGGAGCCCTTGTGAGTTGACTTGGTTTCCGCGCGGCCGGTACGATCATCCTTTTTCCGTTCTAGCTGGCACGGTGGGGCCGTGGTTTCCGGTAGGTGGCGGACCGGTAGCCGCCGTTGGGGGAGCTGTCGAGTATGACCTTGCAGGTTGAGCGGGCGCACGGCCTTGAAGCGCTGGGAATAGTCCGTTCCGGACGCGTCCACTGGAACCTGAGCCCCGCCTCGTTGTACGAGGCGGCACTTCGCCGCGGAGAGGGAGCGCTCGCCGCAGAGGGGCCGCTCGTGGCGCGCACCGGTCAGCACACCGGACGATCACCGAACGACAAGTTCGTCGTGAAGGACGCCGAGAGCGACGCGCACGTCAAATGGGGCAGCGTCAACAAGCCGATCGAGCCGGCGAAGTTCGACCTCGTCCATCGCGACATGATGGCGTACGTTCAGGAGAAGGAGCTCTACGTCCTGGACGCGTGGGCGGGCACCGACCCGGACTACCGGCTGCCGATTCGCGTGGTCAACGAGTTCGCCTGGCACAACCTGTTCGCGCGGAACATGTTCCTGCCGGAGATGAACCCCGACGCCCGCCGTTCGCACCGGCCGGAGTTCACCGTCATCGATCTGCCGATGTTTCAGAGTGACCCGGCCCGCCACGGCACACGCTCCGACGTGTTCGTGCTCGTTCACTTCAGCCGCAAGCTGGTGCTCATCGGCGGCACCCACTACGCCGGCGAAATCAAGAAGTCGATCTTCACGATCCTCAACTACATCCTGCCGCTCCGTGGCGTGCTGCCGATGCACTGCTCGGCCAACATCGGCGCCCAGGGCGACACCGCTCTCTTCTTCGGCCTGTCGGGCACGGGCAAGACGACGCTCTCGAGCGATCCGCTGCGCCGTTTGATCGGCGATGACGAGCATGGCTGGAGCGACAACGGCGTTTTCAACTTCGAAGGCGGCTGCTACGCGAAGGTCATCAAGCTGTCCTCGGAAGCCGAGCCGCAGATTTACGGGACGACGAGACGGTTCGGCACCATTCTCGAGAACGTCGTCATCGATCCCGACAGCCGGGCGCTCGATCTCGACAACGCGGAATACACGGAGAACACGCGGGCGTCGTACCCGATTACGTTCATCGACAACGCCGAGCTGACGGGACGCGGCGGCCATCCGGCGAACGTGGTGATGCTGACCGCCGACGCGTATGGCGTGCTCCCGCCGATCGCGCGCCTCACCCCTGACGGGGCGATGTATCACTTCCTCTCCGGCTATACCGCGCGAGTCGCCGGAACCGAGAAGGGGGTCACCGAGCCGAAAGCGACCTTCAGCACCTGCTTCGGCGCGCCGTTCCTCCCGCTCGATCCCAACGTCTACGCGAAGATGCTCGGCGAGAAGATCGCCCGGCACCAGTCAGCGGTGTGGCTCGTGAACACCGGCTGGACGGGGGGGCCGTATGGCGTCGGCAGCCGCATGAAGATCGCGTACACACGCGCGATGATCACGGCGGCGCTGTCGGGCCAGCTCGCCAGCGTCGGCTACACGAAGCATCCAGTCTTCAACATCGACGTGCCGCGCACCTGTCCGGGCGTGCCGGAGAGCGTGCTCGATCCGCGCAGCACCTGGCCTGATCCGGCGAAGTACGACGAGCAGGCACGCAAGCTCGCGCAGATGTTCGTCGACAACTTCACGACGTTCGAGAAGGACGTGGCCCCGGGCGTGAAGGAAGCGGGGCCGAGAATCTAAGAGGTTCCAGGTTCCTGGTTCCACGTTCCGGGTTCGGTGGCGTTCAGGTTCGGGTTCAGGGTTCAGGGTTCACGGTTCAGGGTTCACGGTTCAGGGTTCAGGGTTCAGGGTTCCCCGCGAACTTGGAACTGGAACAACGAACCTGGAACAGGGAACCTGGAACCTGGAACCCGGAACCTGGAACCCGGAACCTGGAACCCTGAACCTGAACGAGAACGAACTAGGAACCTGGAACAAGGAACCCGGAACATCACGATCTCGTGACTCTTACCCCCGTCATCGGTCTCGAAATCCATGCGCAGCTGAGTACGCGGACGAAGATCTTCTGCGGCTGCAGCACCGCCTTCGGTGCGCCGCCCAACTCTCAGGTCTGTCAGGTGTGCCTCGGGTTTCCCGGCGCGCTGCCGGTGCTCAATCGCCGGGCGGTCGACTACGCCATCAAGGCGGCGCTGGCCTTCGGCTGCGACGTGCAGCCGACATCGATCTTCGCGCGCAAGAACTACTTCTATCCCGATTTGCCGAAGGGCTACCAGATCTCGCAGTACGAGCGGCCGCTCGCGCTCGGCGGCGGGCTGACGATCGCCGCGGGCGGCGCGTCACGCGTCGTACGGCTCACGCGCATTCACATGGAGGAGGATGCGGGAAAGTCGCTGCACGAGGGCTTCCTCGACTCCGACCGCCGCACCTACATCGACTACAACCGCAGCGGCGTGCCGCTGATTGAAATCGTCACCGAGCCCGATCTCCGTTCGGCGGCCGAGGCCGCCGAGTTCTTCAGCCGGCTGCGCGACACGCTGGCCTGGCTCGGCGTGAACGACGGGAACATGGAGGAGGGCAGCCTCCGCTGCGATGCCAACGTATCGGTGCGTCCGGCGGGGCAGCAGGCGCTCGGCACCAAGACGGAAGTGAAGAACGTCAACTCCTTCCGCTATCTGCAGAAGGCCATCGAATACGAGATCGGCCGGCAGATCGAGCTGCTCGAGGGCGGCGGCCGGGTGGTGCAGGAGACACGGCTCTGGGATTCAGCCGCGGGCCGCACGCACTCCATGCGCAGCAAGGAAGAGGCGCACGATTATCGCTACTTCCCTGAGCCGGACCTGCCGCCTCTCGTCGTGGATGCCGGCCGCATCGACGCGGTGCGGGCAACCATGCCCGAGCTTCCCGAAGCGCGGCGCCAGCGATTCGTCAGGGAATACGCCATCCCCGATTACGACGCCGGCGTGCTGACGCAGTCGGCGGAGCTGGCCGACTACTTCGAAGCCGTCGCCGCCGCGGCAGGCAACCCGAAAGCGGCGAGCAACTGGGTGATGGGCGAGCTGCTGCGGACGCTCAAGGAACGGAACACGACCATAGCCGAGACACCGCTGACGCCGCAGGCGCTGGCTGGTCTCATCACCCTCGTCGAGAACGCGACGATCAGCAGCTCGATCGGCAAGGACGTGTTCGCGAAGATGTACGACTCCGGCCGGACGGCGCAGGACATCGTAGCTGCCGAGGGGCTCGCGCAGAACTCCGACGAATCGGCCCTCCTCGCCATCGTTGGCGACGTCATCGCCGCGCAGGGCGATGCGGTCGCGCAGTATCGCGCCGGGAGGACGGCGACGTTCGGATTCCTTGTCGGCCAGGTGATGAAACGCAGCGGCGGCAAGGCGAATCCGAAGGTGGTGAATGCGCTGCTGAAGAGGCGGCTGGAGAGCTAAGCAGTTCCGGGTTCCGGGTTCCGGGTTCCGAGTTCTGGGTTCGCCGAGTTCCACGTTCCTTGTTCTCGGTTCTCGGTTCAGGGTTCTCGGTTCAGGGTTCTGTTCGTTGTTCGCGCTCCAGGTTCGGCGTGCCGAAACGAGAACCGAGAACGTTGAGCCAGGCACCTAAAACCTTGAACGCAGAACGTGGAACCTTGAACCCTGAACCTTGACCCCTGAACCGAGACCCCTGAACCGAGAACGCTGAACCGAGAACGCTGAACCGAGAACGTGAACCCCCCGAACCCGGAACCCGGAACGTGGAACCTGGAACGGGGGTGTTCTTGCCCTATACTCACCTCACAGCGTGATCGAAACGCACCACCTCTCGAAAGTCTATCGTCGAGGCCTGTACGCTCTTCGCGACCTCTCGCTCATGGTTGCCAAGGGCGAGTTCGTGTTTCTCACCGGACCGAGCGGCGCCGGCAAGTCGACTCTCCTCAGGCTGCTCCTGATGCAGGAGCGTCCCACCGAGGGCGAGATCGTCGTCAACGGTCACAAGCTCTCATCGTTGACCAGGCGCGAGGTGCAGGAGTACCGGCGCGGCATCGGGTTCATCTTCCAGGACTTCAAGCTCATTCCGACGCGCACGGTGCTCGAGAACATCTCGTTCGTGTCCGAGGTGCTCGGCGTGCCGGCGGCGCAGCAGCGCCGCCGGGCGTTCCAGGTGCTGAAGTGGGTCGGCCTGCAGCACCGCATGAACGCGTATCCGCTCGATCTCTCCGGCGGGGAGCAGCAGCGGATCGCCATCGCTCGCGCGCTCGTCAACGACCCGGTGCTGCTGCTGGCCGACGAGCCTACTGGGAATCTTGATCCCGACCTGTCGCTCGAAGTGATGAACCTGCTCCGTGAGATCAACGCCGGCGGTACCACGGTGCTCGTCGCGACTCACGACCGCGAGCTCATTCGCCTTGTCGGCCGCCGCACGGTCACGCTCGACCAGGGCCGGGTCGTGGAAGTGGCATGAGAGCGCTCGACTACGCGTTCCGGCAGGGCTGGCTGAGCCTCTGGCGCGCGCGCGGCGCCACTGGATTTGCCGTGGTCGCCATCGCCCTCGCCTTGATCGTTCTCGGCGCGCTGCTCATGCTCACGTGGAACACGCAGCGCGTGCTCGCGCGGCTGACCGACGCCGCCGAGTTCTCGGTCTACCTGCGTGACGATGCGACCTCCGAGCAGCGGGGCGCAGTTGAAGCGGCGATCGACGCGAGCGGCGTGATGAGCGGCCGCGAGTACGTGTCGAAGCAGGAGGCGGAGACGCGCTTTCGCCGCCAGCATCCCGACCTTGCGAACCTGAGCGACGGCCTCGAGGGTGATCCGTTCCCGGCTTCGATTGAAGTACGTCTCAACACGAACGCCGCGCAGGACGAGCGGATCGCCGGGCTCGTCCGCACGGTCACGGCGATGCCCGGCGTCGACGACGTGCGCTACGACCGCGAATGGCTGAGCAGGTTCAGCGCCGGTTTGCGCGCCGTGGGTGCTGCAGGGCTTACGCTCGCCTTCGTCATGGCCATCGCCGCGGCGGTCACCGTCGCCGCCGTGGTGCGGCTCGGGCTGCAGTCGCGCCAGGAAGAGATCGAGATCATGGAGCTCGTCGGTGCTCCCCTCACCTTCATTCGCGGCCCCTTTGTTGCCGAGGGACTGTTGCAGGGCGGCATCGGCGCCGCGGTCGCCCTGGCGGCGCTCTGGGTGGGGTTTCTGGTGGCGAGGGGATGGTGGGGAGAGGCGCTCTCTGCGGCGCTGAATGGCGCTGCCCTCGAATTCCTTCCGCTGCGCACCTGCGCCGGACTGCTGCTCGGAGGCATGGCCGTCGGCGCGGCCGGCGGTTTCGCCGCCGCCCGACACGCAGGATTCGCAAATATGACGTCCCGTTGACACATACTCCGCAAGCTGACTAAACTTTAATGTAGCTAGTGGATATGACCTGGCTCCTACAGGGCGGGCGGCCGTGGACGCGCCGAACTGGCGCCAGATGGTCGCATATCACAACTGAACTCGACGGCACCCTCCACTAGGTATATGGCGTCACGGAACCGCCTGTCACGTATCCTCGCTGACTTCCGACCCCAGACCGAACCCGTTTTCTACTCGTTGTCCACGTTCTACCGCGAAGAATTCGTCAAATGTCAGCGCTGTCTCGACGAGCAGCGCGAGTACTACTCGGAAAGTGCGATCAGCGACGTCGAGCGGGCGCTGACCCGGATCATGTCGCAAATCGATCGCCTGTGCACCGAGGCCGACGCCGACCAGGTCGTCAGCCGTCTCCTCCAACAATTCGACGTCGTGACCGGGCTTTTTGCCTGGACCGATCCCCGCCAAATCAACTGACGCCGCAACTCGAACAGCTCTCTCACCTCCGGCGAGATCTTTCCACCATCGTTCACGCTGCCATCGAAGCCGTAGACGCCGGACGACTGGTTCGCAAGGCGCTCGACGCTCCAGACGTGCAATCCGCGCTTCACGCGGCGTCTGCGGTCGACGTGATTGCCGCAGGCAAGGCGTCGGCAGCGATGCTGAACGCGTTTGTCGATACTACGAGCGTCGCGGCACGGCGGATTGCCGGCATCGGTCCAGCCCTGCCGGAACGGCTGCCAGCGCGTGCCGAATGGTTCGAGGCGGGTCATCCGCTGCCGGACGCCGGAAGTGTGGCGGCTGCGCAGCGGGCACTCGAAATCGCGGGAGCGTGCGCGGAAGCCGACCTCCTGGTGGTGCTGCTGTCTGGCGGCGGATCGGCGCTGATGGCACTACCGGTCTCCACGATTACGCTCGCCGAAAAACAGCGGACTGTCCGCCGTCTCATGGAGCGCGGGGCCGACATCTACGAGCTGAACACGGTGCGTAAGCATCTGTCGGCCATCAAGGGTGGGCAGCTCGCGGCGGCGTGTCGCGGTGCGGTGCTCACACTCGCCATCTCCGATGTCGTCGGCGATGATCTCTCCGTGATCGCGTCAGGGCCGACGGTGCCGGACGCCACTACCTACGCCGACGCCGCGATGGTGCTGTCCAGGCGTGGTCTCAACGACGATGACGACCTGCTGCCGGTGGAGGCTCGAATCGCCCTGGGCTGGCAGGGCGAGTATCCTGAAACACCGAAGCCGGGGGATGTCCGTCTGCGCCGGGCGACGGCGCGGGTCATCGGCCCGCAGCGCGGAGCGATCGACGGTGCACGTCGCGCGGCGGAGTCGCTCGGCTATCACGTCCACGTGCTGGCGGATGCCATCACCGGAGAAGCGCGCGAGGCGGGCGTCGCGCACCTGCGCCGTCTCGAAAGCGTCGAGGCGTCGCACCCTCGTCCGCTGTGCGTCATTTCGGCCGGCGAAACCACGGTCACGGTCACCGGTCACGGCAGGGGCGGCAGGAATCAGGAATTCGCATTGGCGCTGGCCGAAGCGCTCGCCTCCGCCACCGCGTGGAACGTGGCGGCGGCAAGCCTCGGCACGGACGGCATCGACGGCCCAACCGACGCCGCCGGCGCCATCGTCGACCGCGCAACCGCCGACCGTGCCCGCACGGCGGGGCTTCACCCGCGCACCTATCTGGACCAGAACAACAGCTACGAGTTCTTCGATCGCCTTGGCGATCTCATCAAGACCGGCCCGACCAATACCAACGTCGGCGACCTGCAGGTCGTCTTGATCGCGTAATCTCTCCAGCACTCGGCACGCGTGACGCGCGCTGTCCGCTGTCTTCCATCCGCCGGTGACCTTCGCGGCGGAATCAACGTACATGTCTTTACCCGACGATCTGCTTCAAACCATTCGCGACCACGTTCATCACCCTGCCACTGCCCGGGAGCTTGCCCGGCTCCTTCGAGTGCCGCGCGAGGACCGCAAGACCTTCTCGCGGCAGCTCAAGGCGCTTGCCGACCGCGGCGAGCTCGTTCGCATTCGCGGCAACCGCTTCGGTCTCCCCGAAAAGATGGACCTCGTGGTCGGCCGCCTCACGACGAACCCGGCGGGATTCGGATTCGTCGTCCCCGAGCTTGCAGGCCGTGACGAGCAGAAGGCTCTCTATATCGCCGCCGCCAACCTGACAGAAGCGATGCACGGAGATCGAGTGGTCGCCCGCATCGAGCGGCGTACCGAGAAAGGCTTCGAAGGCCGCATCCTCAAAATCCTGGAGCGCAGTCAGCAGGCGATCGTCGGCCGTTTCGAGGCCGATAGCGGCGGCCGTGGCTACGTCGTGCCGTTCGATCGGCGGGTCCTCGCCGACGTCCAGGTCTCGTCCGGCGAGGGAATATCCGCTGAACCGGGACAGATGGTGGTCGTGGAGATCACGCGCTGGCCGACTGCCACGCGCGGCCCGATGGGCCGGATCGTCGAGGTGCTCGGCCGCATCGACGAGCCCGGCGTCGACACGCGCATCGTGATCCGCAAGTTCCACATCCCCGACGTGCATCCCGAGGAGGCAATCGAGGAGGCCAGGCGGCTTGGCTCATCGGTGAAGGAGCGCGACACGCGCGGCCGCACCGATTTCAGGAACACGACGACGGTCACCATCGACGGCGAGCACGCGCGCGATTTCGACGATGCGATCACGATCGAGCGGCTCGCCAACGGGAACTACTGGCTCGGCGTGCACATCGCCGACGTGTCCCACTACGTGCGGGAGGGGAGCGCGCTCGACGAGGAAGCCTACGAGCGGGGCACGTCCGTGTACTTCCCCGAGCGTGCCGTGCACATGTTTCCCTCCGAGCTCGCCACCGGCCTGTGCAGCCTGAACCCGAATGTCGACCGGCTGGTGCAGTCCTGTCTCATGGAGGTGGACCCGAAGGGACAGGTCCGGCGGTACGAGATGCACGACGGCGTGATCAACAGCGATGCGCGAATGACATACACGGCCGTCAACGCAATCCTGACCGATCGGGACGAGGAGACGATCGAGAAATACCGCGACCTCGTGCCCATGTTCGAGGAGATGCGCGGGCTCTTCGAGATTCTGCACGCGCGCCGGCGTCGGCGCGGCGCCATCGACTTCGATCTGCCCGAGACGGAGGTCGTGCTCTCGGAGTTCGGCGAGATCGAGGCGATTCTGCCGAGCGAGCGGAACATCGCGCACCGGATCATCGAAGAGTTCATGCTGCTGGCCAACGAAACCGTTGCCGCCGACCTGGAGAAGCGGGCCATGCCGGCGCTGCATCGCGTGCACGAGGCGCCCGATCTCAAGAAGGTGGCCGAGTTCGAGGCCTTCATCACGACCCTCGGCTACAGCCTGGCGTTGACCGGTGCCACGCCCAGGCCGAAGGACTTCCAGCGCCTCATCGATCGGATGAAGGGAACTCCCGAAGAGAGACCCATTGCCGCGCTCATGCTGCGCACGATGCAGAAGGCGCGCTACGACGCGGTCAGCCTCGGGCACTTCGGCCTGGCGGCGGAGCACTACACGCACTTCACCTCGCCGATTCGGCGCTATCCCGATCTGGTGGTGCACCGCATGCTTCGCGAATCACGCGGCGGCCCGGTGGCGGAGCCGCGGCGTGCGGAGCTCGAAGAGGAGCTTCCCGAGATCGCGCGTCACACGTCGGAGATGGAGCGACGGGCCGACGACGCGGAGCGCGAGCTGCTGCAGTGGAAGAAGGTGCGGTTCATGGCCGACAAGGTCGGCGACGAATTCGACGGGTACATCACCGGCGTGGCGCAGTTCGGCCTGTTCGTTGAGCTCATCGAGCACTTCGTCGAGGGGCTCGTGCACGTCTCGAGCATGGCCGACGACTACTATCGGTTCGTCGAGCAGCAGCACGTACTGCGCGGAGAGAACACGAGGAAGATCTATCGGCTGGGAGACAAGGTGAAGGTCCAGGTGGTCAGGGTCGACCTCGAACGGCGTCAGGTCGATCTCGGTCTGAGCGAGGTGCTCGACGCGATACGACGTCAGGAGACTCCGAAAAGCCCCGTCAGGAGCAAGACCGTTCCGAAGCGGGAGCAGCGGCGCCGGGCACAGCGACCAGGGCGTCGCGAGCGCAAGGCCGGCCGAACAGGCCGTCGCCGCCGCTAGCCCTTGTCGGAGCCTTCCTTGGTCGCGTCCCTGAAATTACGAATCCCCCTGCCGATGCCGCGCCCGAGCTCCGGCAGCCGGTTGGCGCCGAAGATGAGCACGACGATCGCCAGGACGATCAACAGCTCTGGCAGGCCAATTCGCCCGAACATGTGTGCACCCTGAAAAGATGACGATCAGAGCCGGTTCGGGACCCTCGTCCGGCCCGGCTCACACGACTTCGAATTGTACCATGTCGGAATTCAGGAGGCAGGATACAGTACCGCCAATGTCTCATCCGCTCGTGATTGCGCTCTTCGACAGCCCCGATGCTGCGGGCCGGGCCGCGAAGGCGCTGCGCGGCCTGGGTGTACCGGCCGATCGTGTGTCCATCGTTGCGCAGACCCATGACGAGGAGGGCATCCTCGCCCGGGCCTCCGACGCCTCTCCTGGCTCCGAAATCGAAGACTGGCGTCCGGCCGCGCGGCTTGGCGAGCTCGGGGCGCATCTCATCGCCGCGGTCGCCCTCGTGATGCCGGGCATCGGGCCGATCGTTGCGAACGGGCCGCTCGCGGCTGGTTTCGGGGAAGTCGCAGGCCACGTCACCGGCGGTGTCGCACGCTCCCTGGAGCGCGCGGGGCTCGAGGCGCGGGTTGCGGAAGAGTGGGAGAGTCGCGTCGCGGAGGGGGCCGTGTTGATAGGAGGTCACGCCTCTTCCCCCGCCGAAGCCGAGGCCGTACGGGAACAATTGGCCGATGCTGGAGCCTCGCGTGTGGTGATGTGCAGCTGGCCTGATCAGTAGGATCGCCGGGATCAGGTTCAGGTTCCTTCGACACGGCCAACCCTGCCGGCCGTCCGTCCAATCCCTGCGGCAGGACGGGCCGTACAGATTCGGGGCCGCATTTCCTCCTGCCCTGCCTTCCCCATGCTCATCCGAACCACCGCGAGTTGTACGCGAACCGCCAATCAAGTGGCCGGATCAGCGACCGAGAGCCGATGTCACCGTGCATGGCGGCGGGAACCCGCCGGATGTCACCGAACAGGGACCATACAGATCGGCCGAAACGTAGATTCATGGGTTGGAATGGCGAAAGCTCGCGGCTTGAGCCTTGCACCGGCTGGCGGCTCGGGTGAAAATGTGAAGGGTTCGATCGCCCGAGTCCTCCGAGTCCCACAGCGACCCGAGACGGACCACGGCCCCGCGGTGTGGTCATGAGCAGCCAGCACACAGCGCCTGATTCCTCGACGGCGGGTTCATCCGGTCTCAAACAGCCGGGAGAGCTGCGGTTTCTGCTGCCCGAGGAGAAGACCAACCTCAAGACGGTGTTCGGCGGAGCGGGGCTGTCGCACATCGCGTTTGCCATGTTGCTGCTGCTCGTCGTGTGGCTGCGGCCCGACCGGCAGATTCAGGCGGCGCTGCCCGACTTCCCCCTGCAGGACATCGTCTTCATCGAGCAGGTAGGTCCTGGCGGCGGTGGCGGCGGCGGCGGGAACAAGTCGCCCGACCCGCCGAAGACGCAGCCAACGCCGGCGATCAAGCCGCCCGAGCCAGACCCCGTACCCGTTCCGACGCCGGAGCCGGTGCCGCCGCCGGAACCGGTCGTCGCGGCTGAGGTGCCAGCCATCAGCCCGGTGGAGACGGTTGCGACGCTGAGCTCCACCACCAACACGGCGCCGGCCTCGCTCGGAACGGGGAGCAACACGGGCGCCGGCACCGGCACCGGCGGAGGGACAGGACCAGGCAGAGGTGATGGTCTTGGTCCCGGCAGCGGCGGCGGCACGGGCGATGGCGTGTATCAGCCAGGCAGCGGCATCGACAATCCCACGCTGCTGTTCCGCGCCCAGCCGAGTTACACGTCGGAAGCGATGATGCGCCGCATCCAGGGCGAAGTCTGGCTCGACTGCGTCGTGCTCGCCAGCGGTTCGGTGGGGAAGTGCGACATTGTGAAGTCGCTCGACTCCGACAACTTCGGCCTCGACACGGAGGCCGTGAAAGCGGCCAAGCGATTCCGCTTCAAGCCCGGGATGCGCAAGGGAGAGCCGGTGGCGGTGCTTGTGCGCATCGAGCTGGTATTCAACATCCGCTGACGGATTCGTAGAGGCAGACCGTGAGGTCCGCCTCTAAATCACCCGCCCCGTACTCCGCTCTACTTTTCGGCAACCGTGACGCTGATCGTCTGACAGAGTCCTTCGACCGTCCGGTGCTGATCGTCGCCCGCCTGCACGGTGAGCTTGTGCGGACCGGGCTTCAGCTGCAGATCGGCGCTGTTGTCGCCCTTGCCGAAGTGAATCCACGGATCGGCTTTCGGAATCACCTCTCCCGTCGGCAGGCAATCGGAGTCGACCGCCACGTGGTAGTGGCCGGTTCCCGGACGGACTTCCTTCACGTCCCCGGCCGGAACCGGCGAGATCGTGAACTGCTCGCTGCCGAAGACGAGGTGCGCTTCAGGTTTGATGGTGTCGCCGTCCTTCGGCTCCATGAAGAACACCCGACTCGCCCCTGTGTGGCCGGTGTGCGACGCGTCCGCGGCCGGGGCGGACGAGGAAGACTCGGGCGGCGGCGTGCTGCTGCTCGATCCACAGGCGGCAGCACACAGGGCCATCGCCGCGAGGACGACACTCACTCCGATACGATTGGCCATTGCGACTCCTCTCGACTCGGGATCCGGGACTCGGGGCTCGGGATCCGGGACTCGGGATCCGGGACTCGGGATCCGGGGCTCGGGATTCGGGATCCGGGACTCGGGATTCGCGCGACGCAGGTGGAGAGCCGATGCGTCCTGCGCGTTCCAGCTTGAGCGCGCTGCTTCACGCATCGAGTCCCGAGCCCCGAGCCCCGAGTCCCGGATCCCGAGCCCCGAATCCCGGAGATTATAGGCCGAGCCGCACCTTGCGGTCGGCCATTCGCTCTCGATAAGATCCTCAGGTTGCTCGCCAAGTATCTGTTCTCCACCGATCACAAGGTCATCGGCCTGCTCTACGGTTTCACGAGCCAGTTCTTCCTGCTGTTCGGATTCGCCCTGGTTCTGATCATCAGATGGCAACTGGCCTACCCGAGTGAGCCGATGCCGCTCGTCGGCGGTCTCTTCGGCGAAGCCAACGCGCCTGGCGGCGTGCTCCTTCCTGATTTCTACAATCAGCTGGGCGCGATGCACGGCACCATCATGGTGTTCCTCGGCGTGGTGCCGCTGGCAGTTGGCGCGTTTGGCAACTACCTGGTGCCGCTGCAAATCGGCGCCCCCGACATGGCGTTCCCGCGCCTGAATCTCCTGAGCTACTGGTTCTACTTCGCCGGCGGCGTCACGATGCTCGCCAGCTTCTTCGTCCCCGGCGGCGCGGCGATGTCTGGCTGGACGTCGTACGCACCGCTTGCCGACTTCGCGCCGAGCGGCCAGACGTGGTGGCTGGTCGGCATGCTGCTCATCATCTTTTCGTCGCTCCTCGGCGCGTTGAATTTCATCGCGACGATCGTCCAGCTGCGCGCGCCGGGGATGACGTGGTTCCGCCTCCCGTTCTTCGTGTGGGCGCAGTTCATCACCGCCTTCCTGCTCCTCCTCGCGTTCCCGGCGCTGCAGGCGGCGGCCGTGTTGCAGGCCATGGATCGCCTGGCAGGTACGAGCTTCTTCCTGCCGACGGGGCTTTTTCAGGCAGGACTGCCGATCGAAGCCGCGGGCGGCGGCAACGCGCTGCTCTGGCAGCACCTCTTCTGGTTCCTCGGCCATCCCGAGGTCTACGTCCTGATCCTGCCGGCAATGGGCATCGTGGCGGAGATTCTGGCCAACAACACGCGCAAGCCGCTCTGGGGCTACCGGTTGATGGTCTATTCGATCTTCGTCCTCGGTTTCCTCTCCTTCATCGTCTGGGCGCATCACATGTTCCTCACCGGCATGGGGACGAGCATCAGCGCGTTCTTCCAGGCGACGACGATGATCATCTCGATCCCGTCGGTCATCGTCCTGAGCTCGCTCGCCCTCTCCTTGTACGGCGGCTCGATTCGCTTCAACACGCCGATGCTCTTCGCGCTGGCGTTCCTGCCGATGTTCGGGCTCGGCGGGCTCACGGGACTTCCGCTGGGGCTGGCGGCCACCGACATCCCGCTGCACGACACCAATTACGTGGTCGGCCACTTCCACTATCTGGTGGCGCCGGGGACGATCTTCGCGTTGTTCGCAGGCGTCTATTACTGGTTCCCGAAGATCACGGGTCGAATGCTGAACGAGGGGCTCGGGAAGATCCACTTCGTGGCCTCGCTCATCGCCATGAACGTGATCTTCTTTCCGATGCTGATCCAGGGCCTCGCCGGTGTGAACCGCCGCCTGTGGGACGGCGGCGCCATCTACTCACACGCCCAGCCGGTGGTCTACCTGAACGTGCCGATGTCCGTCGCTGCGTTTGCGCTCGCGGCGGTCCAGCTCGTGTTCCTCGTGAATGTCGTTTACAGCCTGGTGGCAGGGCGCGTCGCCGGCACCAACCCCTGGGGATCGACCACGCTCGAATGGGCGACGCCGACGCCGCCGCGCGCGCATGGAAACTTCGAGCACCCGCCGCGCGCCTTCCGGTCTCCGTACGAATACAGCGTTCCCGGTGTCGACGGCGACTTCCTGCCGCAGGGCGCCGGAGACGAGCGCGCGCCGGCGTGAAGCCTGACCTGGCCACGATGGAGATCCCCTATACCACCGACATCCGTCCCGACACGGGATTGACCAACCCGAAGCTCGGGATCTGGCTCTTCCTGGCGTCCGAAGTGATGCTCTTCGGCTCGTTGTTCTCGTCGTATGCGCTGCTGCGCAGCGGTGCGGCGAGCTGGCCCCATCAGGCCGACGTCCTGAGCGTTCCGCTCGCGACCCTGAACACGATCATTCTGATCTCATCGTCGGGGACGATGGTCATGGCGTGGGCGGCGTTGAAGAGCGGCAGCCTGGCCAGGTTCCGCCTCTACATGGGCCTGACCATCCTTGGTGGGGCCGGGTTCATGGTGGTGAAGGCGTTCGAGTACAGCGACAAGTTCTCGCACCATCTCTATCCGTTGACCAACAACTTTCTCGGGCTCTATTTCACCCTGACCGGCCTGCACGCCATTCACGTGCTGGTTGGCATGGTGGTCAACCTGTACTTCTGGGGCCCTGGCGCCGCGATGTGGCGCACCGAGCCTCGTCGCTTCACGAACAGGGTGGAAGTGGCCGGCCTCTACTGGCACTTCGTGGACGTGGTATGGATCTTCCTGTTCCCCGTACTCTATCTGCTGTGAATCGATGACAGACGGCGCGCACGATACGACGGTCGAGGTCAGAGGCTACCTGGCGGTGCTTGGGGCGCTGCTGCTTTTGACGCTCATTACGGTCGGGGTTTCCTACCTTCGCCTTCCCGAAGCACCGGCCGTGCTGGTGGCGCTCACGATAGCGCTTGGCAAGGCGGCGCTCGTCGCCATGTTCTTCATGCACTTGAAGAGTGAGAAGCCGATGGTGTTCTGGCCGCTCGGCCTGACAGCCGTCGTCTTCGTCGCCCTGATTGCCTTCGCGCTCTGGACAGAGGCGGATCACCTGTTCGGTACGCGGTTCACCGGCGCGTTCGGAGGAGTGGCGCCGTGATCGTCATGTGCGCGGTGTGCTTCAAGGGAACCGATCCCATCTTTCGCGACAGCCTCAATGCCGGCATCTGGGTGCTGCTTGGCGTCACCGCGATCGTGCTGGCGTGTTTTGCGCTGTTCTTCGTCCGGCTGGCGCGCCGCTCGCGCGCGGCGGCGCATCTCGTCGGCGCGCAGCCGCTGATTGACGTCGGGCTCGACGGCGTGTCCGCGGCAGGACCTGTACTGGACCGATGAGCGATCCGATTCTCCACTGGCTCGGTATGCCCGTTGCGGCGTCTGCACACGCCGGCGAAGTCGATCGCATCATGGCGCTCGTCCACTGGCTGATGGTGGTGCTGTTCGTCGGCTGGAGCTCTTTCTTCGTGTACGTGCTCATCCGCTTCCGCAGCGGAAGGCAGCCACGAGCGGCGTACCACGGCGTGCGTGGCCGTTGGTCGACCTGGATCGAGGGAGGAGTGCTGGCTGCCGAGATCATCCTGCTCGCGTTCTTCTCGGTGCCGTTCTGGAGCACGAACGTCGATGCGCTGCCCTCGGAGCAGAACGCGACGATCGTCCGCGTCGTTGCCGAACAGTTCGCCTGGAACGTGCATTACCCGGGTCCTGACGGCATGTTCGGCCGCACGGATCCCAGCCTGGTGGGGCCCGACAACCCGCTCGGCCTCGATCGCGAGGATTCTGCGGGACGCGACGACATCACGACGATCAATCAGCTGAACCTGCCCGTCGGCAAGCCGGTCATCATCTTCCTGTCGAGCAAGGACGTGGTGCACAGTCTCGGGCTGCCGCAGATGCGGGTCAAGCAGGACGCGATACCGGGCCTCGTTCAGCCGGTCTGGTTCACGCCGATGACAACGGGGCAGTGGGACATCGCCTGCTCGCAGCTCTGCGGCCTGGCGCACTTCCGGATGAAGGGCGTTTATCAGATTCAGTCACAGGCCGAGTACGACGCGTGGCTCAAGGAGGAGGCGTCCTACCTGCAGCAGCCCTGAGCCTGAAGTCCGATCACTTCCCCTTCGGCTTGAACACGAACGCCGGCGCAGCCCCCTTCTTCGCGTCGACGACCACTTCCTGCGTTTGCGTCCCGAGTTCCTCGTGCCAGGCTTCGACGGTGTATTTGCCGGCCGGAAGGCCGGTGATCGTGAAGCGTCCGTCAGCCCCGCTCACGGCGAAGAACGGATGGCTCACCACGCCGGCCCACGCAGTCATCCAGGGGTGGACGTCGCAGCGGATTGGAACCATGATCTCCGGCTCTTCAAATGTTCGCGTCGCGCTCGGCACGCCCTTGGGCTGAATGAGATTGAATCCTTTGTTGGCCTTGGCGATGGCGTTCACGTTGTGAACCGCGGGGTCGCTGTTGTGAATCGAGAGCGGTTGTCCGACCTGCACTCCGAACACGTGCGGGGTGTAGCGGCATCCCTTCTGGTCGATCGAAACCGGCTTGGCGGGAGCGGGGAACGTCTTGTTCCCGAGGCCTGACTTGACGTAGACGAAGACGTTCTGCACGCCGCCACCACCGCCGACCAGCAGCGTTTCGAAGACGACGCCCTTGCCAACAGGCACGCAGAGCGGATCGGCTTCCATCCGGACCGGCCGCGGCCTGGGTGGCGTGCCTTCGAAGCGGACCGTCCCGGCAATCGTGCCGGCTGCGACGGCTGGAGCCGCCGGCGGCAGCCCGCTGCGCGGCGCCTGCGCATGGCTCGCGACTCCGAGAAACGCAAGCGCCGACAGGGCACTGACCACCAGTGTTCGTGTCATGTCACTCTCCAGACGAGATCGGAGCAGGACCACCAGGGCCGTGCTGATCCACGGACCACCTCGACGCTCGAGTCCTCGGAGCCCGCCTCACGCAGCATCATACGTAACACACCACACAGTGGTTTATCCTGCCGGGTATGGTCCGTACGCCGTCGACGATGATGCTTGCGCCCGGAACGCCGCTGCCGTCGTTTGCGCTTCCCGGCCTCGACGGGAAGCTCGTCACCGACGTCCAGTTCCGCGGCAGTCCAGGTCTGCTGGTCGCGTTCATCTGTACCCACTGCCCGTTCGTCAAGCACATCCGCCGCGAGTTCGCCCGCTTCACCAACGAGTACGCCGCCCGCGGTCTCGCCATCGTCGGGATGGCGTCGAACGACGTCGCTGCGTTTCCCGAAGACGGCCCCGAAGGCATGGCGCACGATGCGCGCGACGCGGGATACACGTTTCCGTATTTGTTCGACGAAACCCAGGAGGTGGCCAGGAAATTCCGCGCGGCCTGTACGCCGGATCTGTTCCTCTTCGATCGAAACGGTTCGCTCGTCTATCGGGGGCAGTTCGACAGCAGCCGGCCGGGCAACGGCGTCCCGGTCACGGGAAGCGACATCAGGGCAGCGGCTGATGCGGTGCTGAACGGCCTGCCGGTAAACCCTGAGCAGCGAGCGAGTATCGGCTGCAACATCAAATGGAAGCCGGGCAATGAGCCTGAGTACTTCTGAGTCGGGGCTCGGGGCTCGGGACTCGGGACTCGGGACTCGGGACTCGGGACTCGGGACTCGGGACTCGCAGGGCTCGGGGCTCCGAACCCTGAACCCTGAACCCTGAACTTTGAACTCTGAACTTTGAACTCTGAACCTTTGAACGAGGAACATTGAACCGCGAACCTGAACCTGAACTCCGATGAACATGGAACCAGGAACGCGGAACTCGGAACCTCTCCCGGTGTCCAACTAAACAGCCCCGCCGGCGAGGCCTTCTCACATGAGGAGGCCCGATGCGCAAGTACACGCTGTTCCTCTCGATCCTTGTTCACGTTGTCGGCGCGGCTGCACTCTTCGTCGTTCCGCTGCTGGCCCTCGACTCGCTTCCCTCCGTGCGCGACCGCGCCACATGGATTGCCGCTCGCGCCGTGGAGCCGCCGCCGCCGCAACCGCCTGCGGTCGGGCCAGCGAGGGCGGCCGCATCCCTCGCCGTTCCAGTGGAGGCGCCATCAGGGTTGCCGCCTGATTCGGACCAGCCGGCAGACGGCCCAGGCGTGCCGTCGTTCGAGCCCGCTGGCGGAGGAGGCGATGTGCCAGGCGGCATCGGTGGCGGCGGCATCGCCATCGCCCCGCCCCCGCCCCCACCGCCGGCCCCTGAAGCGCGACGGATCGTACGCGCCGGCTCGGTCCTGGCGCCTCCGCGCAAGATCGTGGACGTGGCGCCGATCTATCCGCGGCTTGCAGCGCAAGCGGGTGTTTCGGGGATTGTCGTGCTGGAAGCGGTTATCGCGGAGGACGGCACCGTCCGTGATCTGAAAGTGCTGCGATCGGTGCCGTTGCTCGATCAGGCCGCGATCGATGCCGTTCGTCAGTGGCGCTACACGCCGACGACGCTTGGAGGAGTAGCCGTGTCGGTGGTGATGACCGTGACGGTGAACTTTGCGCTGCGATGAAGGGGCCGGGCGCGGCTGAAACTACGCCGCGCCGAAGCTCGAAGAGCGAAGGCGGAGCCTGCCGCGCCGAAGCTCGAAGAGCGAAGGCGGGTCAGCCGAGGACTTCTGAGATCTCGTCGACTGAGGAGGAGCTGTTCGCCGACTCGGCGCGACGCCGTCGTACTGCCGCGAGGTCGCGACGCCGTTCGGCCTTCGCGCTGTGCGGCGGCGACGAGAGACGTGACGCATACTCGCGAAGAATCGAGGTGCCACGGCGCGTCCGGCGCGCAATCTCGCTCAGCGCCGGCGTACGAGCCTCGTTCTCTATTCGCAGCGCGAGCGCCGCCAGCGAGGTCGACTTCAGTTTCCAGCGCGTCAGCAGCATCGTGGCCAGACTGCGTCCGAAGAGTGCGGTAAATACCCAGTAGTAGACGCAGGCGATGATGCCGACGGCCGGCAGAAAACCTCCGAGCCACGTCCTGAGCAGGGCAGCCAGCGCCACCACGACGACGATGTCGGCCGTTGCCGCAACCGTCTGCTGAATCAGCACGCGCAGCCGGACGTTCGATCGCGTCTTTGCCGCGAGCGTCCACGACGAGGGATCTTCCGCAAAGGTCAGCCGGAACGGATCCGCCGGGGTCCGGTGACCACGTCCGTTCGACTTGATGGCGTGCGGCGTCTCGTCGCCGTCGGGAAACAGCTCGATGAATTCCGCGACGTGCTGATCCGCCGGCAGGCCGATGGCCGTCACGTAATCGCGGAAGAACGACCGGCGATAGATGCCCTTCGGCCACCGTGAGACGTCGCCGCGTTCGAGCGCCTCGAGCAGAGACGCGTTGACCTTCGTGGTTTCGGCGATAAGGCCGAGCGGTGTGGCGCGGCGCTCGCGCTCACATTTCAGTCGCGCGCAGAACTCGCTGCGGCGTTCGCGGGTATCCGGTGTCATCAGACGACACCCTTTAGGGTAGGAAGTAACGATTTCACGACGTGAAGATGAAAAAGTGCGAAGCCGATTCTAAACGTCGTTGATTACAAATGCGATCGGTTTCTTGCCCTCCGTGACAAAAAATCTTTTCCTCAACGACAAAGGGCGGGACCCCCGAAGAGCCCCGCCCTGAGTTCGACCATCGATCGAGATCGGTCTGCGGTCTTTCGCCCTTATCTCGGCCGTGTCACATCTGCGCGGTCAGTACATCCCGCCCATGCCGCCGGGACCGCCGTGCGAGTGGCCGCCGCCCGAGTCCTTCTTCTCCTCCGGTATTTCGGAGACGAGCGCTTCGGTCGTGAGCAGCAGCGACGCGATCGACGATGCGTTCTGCAGAGCGTTGCGGACAACCTTTGCCGGATCGATCACGCCGGCCTTCACGAGGTCCTCGTAGTTCTCGGTTGCAGCGTTGAAACCCTCGTCCTGCTTGAGTTCCTTCACCTTGGCCACCACGATTGACCCTTCGGCTCCGGCGTTGCCGGCGATGTGCCGCATCGGCTCCTCGATGGCGCGACGGATGATGTCGAGTCCGACCTTCTGGTCGCCGTCGAGCTTGAGGGACTCCAGCGCCTTTCCGCCGCGGACGAGCGCAACGCCACCGCCGGCGACGATGCCTTCCTCGACGGCCGCCTTGGTTGCGTGCATCGCGTCCTCGACGCGCGCCTTCTTTTCCTTCATCTCGGTTTCGGTCGCGGCCCCAACCTTGATGACCGCCACGCCGCCAACGAGCTTGGCCAGCCGCTCCTGCAGCTTCTCGCGGTCGTAGTCCGAGGTCGTGTCCTCGATCTGCGCCCGAATCTGCTTCACGCGACCCTCGATGGCCTGCGTCGAGCCGGCACCCTCGACGATGGTGGTGTTGTCTTTGTCGATGACGACCTTCTTCGCCTTGCCCAGATCCTCGAGCTTGATGTTTTCCAGCTTGATCCCGAGGTCCTCGGTGATCGCACGGCCACCGGTCAGGGTGGCGATGTCCTCGAGCATCGCCTTGCGACGGTCGCCGAACCCGGGTGCCTTGACCGCCGCCGCCTGCAGGGTGCCCCGCAGCTTGTTGACCACGAGAGTGGCAAGGGCCTCTCCCTCGACGTCCTCAGCCACGATCAGCAGCGGCCGGCCGAGGCGCGCAACCTGCTCGAGGACCGGAAGCAGGTCCTTCATCGAGCTGATCTTCTTCTCATGGATGAGGATGACCGGATTCTCCAGCACCACCTCCATGCGCTCGGCGTCGGTCACGAAATATGGTGAGAGGTAGCCGCGATCGAACTGCATGCCCTCCACGACATCGAGTGACGTCTCGAGCGTCTTGGCTTCCTCGACGGTGATCACGCCGTCCTTGCCGACCTTGTCCATCGCCTCGGCGATGATCTTGCCGATGGTCGAGTCACCGTTGGCCGAGATCGTGCCGACCTGGGCGACCATGTTTCCTGAGACGGGCCGGGCCATCTTCTTGACCTCGGCGACGATCACCTCGACGGCCCTTTCGATGCCGCGCTTGATCTCCATCGGGTTGGCGCCGGCGACGACGTTCTTGGCGCCTTCGCGGTAGATCGCCTGGGCCAGCACGGTCGCCGTGGTGGTGCCGTCGCCAGCCGTGTCGGACGTCTTGCTCGCCACCTCGCGCACCATCTGAGCGCCCATGTTCTCGAGCGGATCCTTCAGGTCGATCTCCTTGGCGACGGTGACGCCGTCCTTGGTGATGGTGGGGGAACCGAACTTCTTGTCGAGGACGACATTGCGCCCCTTCGGACCGAGGGTGACCTTGACCGCATCGGCCAGGGCGTTGACGCCGCGAAGAATCGCCTGGCGGGACTGTTCTCCGTAAATGATCTGCTTTGCCATTTCCTGAACTCCACGTCGTGGCGGCCTTGAGCCGCACAGATTCCCGGGGAAACGACGCCCCGCGTTACTTGCTCTCGAGCACCGCGAGTACCTCGTCCTCACGCATGATGAGGTACTCCTCAGCGTCGATCTTGATTTCCTGGCCCGAATACTTGCCGAACAGGATCGTGTCGCCGTCCTTCACATCGAGCGGCTGACGCTTGCCGTCGTCTTTCACTTTTCCCTGACCGACGGCGATGACCTTTCCCTGCTGCGGCTTTTCCTTGGCCGTGTCGGGAATGATGATCCCGCCGATCTTCTGCTCGGACTCCTCGATACGCTGAACGATGATGCGGTCGTGTAGCGGTCTGACTTTCGCCATGTCCATCGACTCCGTGTGCGTGGCACCGGCCGCACACTTCGCCCAGGAGGCAGACGGTGCGGCAGGCCGAAAACGTCGGGGCTGGCGCCCCGGTTGCCCAGAAACCCTAAAGAAAGGAGGCGCGTTGCTCAGAAGCTTAGCAGTCACCCTGAGCAACTGCTAATTGTATCGATGGCCAAAAATGGCTGTCAAGGGTGGTGCGTGTCGCGTACCCGTCGTGCGGCTCGTTACGCCGAGCGCTTCAACCGGTACTCGGCGACCTTTCGACTGAGCGTGTTGCGGTGCATGCCGAGCAGGTCGGCAGCCTTCCCCAGATTGCCGTCGGCCTTGAGCAGTACGTGCGCGATGAACTTCTTCTCGAACTCGCGGTGGGCATCTTCGTAGCGGACACCTTTGCTGACCATCTCGTCGATCAGACGTTCGAGCTGCTCCCTCATCACGGCTGGAGCTCCTCTCCTGTGAGGCGCCGATGCGCTTCGAGGTACTTCTCGCGCGTCTTGAACACGACATCGTCGCGTAGAGAGGGCACGGGCGGCTGCTTGTTCCAGCCGATCTCCTCCAGGTAGTCGCGAACGAACTGCTTGTCGAAGCTCGGCTGCGGTCCGCCGGGACGGTACTGGTCGGCCGGCCAGTAGCGTGACGAATCGGGCGTCATCGCCTCATCGATCAAGAGGAGCTCGCCCGAAGGCAGCGTGCCGAACTCGAACTTCGTGTCTGCGAGGATGATGCCGCAGGCGCTGGCGTGCGCGGCCCCGAAGCGATAGAGCTCGAGCGTGAGGTCGCGCAGCCGACCGACGAGCGGCGCACCCACGAGGGATGCCGCGTCGCCCTCGCTGATATTGATGTCGTGTCCGCTGGTGGCCTTCGTGGCCGGCGTGAAGATCGGCTCCGGCAGCTGGTCCGACTCACGTAATCCCGGAGGCAGCGTGATGCCGCACACCCGTCCGGTGGCGAGGTACTCCTTCCAGCCCGATCCCGAGAGATAGCCGCGCGCCACGCACTCGATGGGAATCGGTCGCGCTTTTCGTACGAGCATCGATCGACCGCGCAGGAGCTCCGAGTACGACGCCATCGAACGCGGGTATTCACGCGGGTCAGTCGTAATCAAATGGTTCGGCACGAGCTCCCGCGTCCGCCTGAACCAGAACGCCGACAGCTGTGTCAGAACCTTGCCCTTGTCGGGAATGCCCGAGCCAAGCACGTAGTCGAACGCCGAGATGCGGTCGGTGGCGACCATGAGAAAGCTGCCGTCCGCATCGTAGATGTCTCGAACCTTGCCTTTGACGTCCGGCGCGCGACCGTTGAGGCAGGTATCGATGAGGGGAGTTTCGAGGGGCACGGAACGTCTCGCGGAGTCCGGCATCTTACCGGGTGAATCCACGCCAGGCAACCGTACGCAACAGTATCGGGAGCGCTCGCGCGGGGGCCTGATATATTGTGGCGACGGCATCCGCATGCAAGCGATTCCTCCCGGGCCTCCCCGTTTCTAGATGAAAGCCCGCACGGTCATCGTCTCGCTTCTGGCGTTTGCCCTGTTGTGGCTGTTTCTCCGTGGCACCGATCTGAAGGCGGTCTTGACGCACGTGCAGAATGCCAACGTCAAGTACGTGGTCACGGCAATCCTGTTCGTGCCGCTCACCTACATCACGCGCGCCATCCGTTGGCACTACCTGCTCCTGCCGGTCGGACCGACGCGGCTTCGCACCGCGTTTCGGACAACGATCATCGGGTTCGCTGCGCTGACACTGCTGCCGGCGCGCGTTGGCGACATCCTGCGGCCATATCTGCTGGCTCGGCAGGAGGGTCTGGATCCACCAGCGACGTTCGCGACGGTCGTTGCCGAACGCGTCCTCGATCTCATGGCGGTGCTGACACTGCTGGCCATCTTCGTGTGGGGTTTTGCGGATCCGGCGACGATGCCGGCGGCGGCCCTGGCATCGGTCAAGGTGTCAGCGACCATCGCCGGCGCCGTCACCATGGTGCTGATCGGGCTGATGTGGGTGCTCGCCACGCACCCCGAGCGGATTGGATCGCTCGTGCTCGCGGCGGGGCGCGTGCTGCCGCGGCGGACGGCGGAGCGGCTCGCGCACGCGGCGCGTGTGTTCAGCAGCGGCTTCGCCGCCTCGAGGAAGCCGCGCAATTTCGTGCTCGCGATCCTCTGGTCGTTTCCGATCTGGCTTGCCATTGCCGCCGAGTCGTGGCTGGTGACGCGCGGGTTCGACATGGCTCTTCCGTTCCCGGGCAGCTTTCTGCTCCAGGCGCTGCTCGTCCTCGGCGTCGCGGTGCCGACGCCCGCCGGCGTCGGCAGCTATCACGCCGCCTACCGGTACGGAATGACGACTTTCTTTGGTGCGGCGGAGAACCAGGCGGTCGCTGCCGGGCTCGTCCTGCACGCCATCTCGTTCTTTCCGGTTGTGGTGATCGGGCTCGTCTTCATGGTGCAGGACGGTTTGAGTCTCGGGGGACTCCGCGACCTGGCGACCGAGGCGCGGGAAAAGGAACTGCCACACGCCGATGAAGTGTCCATTCTGCGGGAATCTGGGCGATAAGGTCGTCGACTCTCGCGAAAGCAAGGAAGGCGAAGTCATTCGCCGGAGACGCGAGTGTCTCGACTGCGGCCGCCGCTTCACCAGTTATGAGCGGATCGACGAGATCCCGTACATGGTGATCAAGAAAGACGGCACACGCGAGCGCTTCGAGCGGCAGAAGCTGGTGGCCGGTCTGCTCAAGGCATGCGAGAAGCGGCCGGTCAGCATTGCGGCGATCGAAGGAGTGGCCGACTCGGTCGAGGCCACGCTGCAGGAGCGTCCCGAGAAGGAGATGGCCACCGAGGAAATCGGCGCGCTGGTGATGGACGAGCTCAAGCGCCTCGACAAGGTCGCCTACGTGCGGTTCGCGTCCGTGTACCGCCACTTCCGCGACATCAGCGAGTTCATGAGCGAGCTGAAGGACCTGTTGAACGCGAAAGACTGACGATCCGTCAATCCGTCATTTCATGTTCGTCTCCGACATTCCCACGCCTGCGCTGGTGATCGATGCGGCGGCGCTCGATCGCAACATCCGGCGCATGGCGGCGTTCTTCGCCGGCGGGCCGTGCCGGCTGCGCCCGCACTTCAAGGCTCACAAAACACCCGAGATCGCCAGACGCCAGCTCGCCGCCGGCTCGTGTGCCGGTCTCACGTGCGCCACTGTCGGTGAAGCCGAGGTCGTCGCGTCGCTCTGTGACGACATCCTGATCGCGAACGAAGTGATCGGCGCTGCAAAGTGCGCGCGCGTCGCCGCGACTGCCCGCGCACTTCACGACAGCCGCGGCGGCAGTGCGGCGGTCACGGTAGCCGTGGACTCGAGAACCGGCCTGGAGCAGCTGGCCGCCGCGGCGCGTGCGGCAGGCGTGGTCGTCGGTGTGCTCGTCGACATCAACGTCGGTCAGAACCGCTGTGGTGTGGCGTCGGCCGACGAAGCGCTGGATCTGGCTCGTCAGGCGACGACCTTCGCCGGTCTCGCCCTGCGCGGTGTGATGGGCTACGAGGGTCACGCACAGCCGCTTCGCGAGCGACAGAGCCGGGAGGAGGCGGCGGGGGGGGCGATGAGAACCCTCGTGGCGGTCGCCGAGCGTCTACGCAGCGCCGGATTGCCGTGCGAGATCGTCTCGGCCGGTGGCACAGGCACCTTCGACCTCAGTGGACGCGTGAAGGGCGTCACCGAGATTCAGGCTGGATCCTACGCGCTGATGGATGCCGACTACGCAGGCGTGGGCGTCCCGTTCGAGCAGGCGGTCTGGGTGCTCGGCACCGTCGTGAGCCGGCCCGCCGCCGATCGGTGCGTCGCCGATTGCGGTCACAAATCGGCGACGAAGGACCATGGCATGCCGGTCGTTCACGGGATTCCCGGTGCCGCGATCAGCGCGCTGAACGACGAGCACGCGGTCATCGCCCTGCCGATCGATTCGCCGGTCCGTGTCGGCGATCGGGTGCGCCTCGTGCCGTCACACGTGGATCCAACCAGTAACCTGCACGACGTCTTCTTTGTCATCGACGGCGACCTGGTCGTCGGCACGTGGCCCATCGAGGGTCGCGGCTACCCGGAGCACCGAACCGCCGGAACGCGCCGCTGAAAGCGTCGATCGTCGTTCCTTCAGAAAACTTCATACTTTTGCCGCGTGCCGCGCGTACCATGGTGTGCACGTTGCCGCGCCGATGGATGAGCCGGGTGCTATGATTCGCGCATGTCCTCGGCTCCCGGGGTCGTCGTCAGGGTTGGCAACCACGACGAACCGGGAGCGTCTGCGCGCATCGCTGCGCAGCGGCGTCTCTCACGCCGCTGCAGCTGCTGGTGCGCCCACCGCCGCACGGAAGTGGCGTGCGCAGATCGAGCGTCCCTCTCGTGGAGACTGGCGTGATGCCCGGGTATCAGGAATTTCCCGAGGCTGATGTCGCAGGTTCCATTGCCACGCGCTTCGCGCGCCAGGTCGAAGCGTCTCCCGATCGGCTCGCCGTCCGGCACCTCGATCACCAGCTGACGTATCAGGATCTCGATCGAGCGGCCAACCGCATTGCACAGGCGTTGCTGGCGGCGCTCGGCGATCGCGAGGAGCCGATCCTCGTGCTGGTCGAACCCGGCGCCGGGGCGATCGTGTTGCTCCTCGGTGTCCTCAAGGCCGGTAAGTACTACGTGCCTCTCGATCCGGGACACCCCCGATCGCGGTTGACGAGGATCGTCACCGACGTCGACGCGGACGTGCTGCTCACGACGTCGGATCACCACGCGCTCGCGATGGAGATCGCGACGGACCGCACCCGCATCGTCGACGCAGATCGCATCGACGCTCGTGACGACGCAACACCTGACGTGCAGATCGCCGGCAGCCGCCTGGGTTTCATGTTCTACACGTCGGGCTCGACTGGTCGGCCGAAGGGCGTGATGCAGACGCAGCGCAACATCCTGCATCACATCCGCACCTACTCGAACGCGCTGCGCATCACTGCCGACGACCGCGTGACGATGCTGCATTCGCACGCGTTCAGTGCGTCACGTCTCGATATCTTCAGCGCCCTGCTCAACGGCGCCACGCTCTTCCCGCTCTCCGTGACGGAGACCGGACTGGCGGGACTGGTCAAGTGGTTCGGCGACGAGCGCATCACTGTCTCCCACTGGGTGCCGACGCTCTTCCGGTATTTCGTCAGGACATTGAATGACGACGATCGCTACCCGTTCCTGCGAGTGATCGTACTCGGCAGCGAACCCGTCGTGCCCGGAGACGTCGCGCTCTACAAACGGAAGCACTTTGGCGACGACTGCATTCTCATCAACCGCTTCGGGGCGACCGAGACAGGGAACATCAGTTGGGCGTTCCTCGACAAGCACTCGGAGTTCTCGACCGACGTGGTGTCGGTCGGGTTTCCAGCACCGGGCGCCGAGGTACTGGTGCTCGATGAAGACGGGAAACCGGCGCAGAGCGGACAGGTCGGGCAGATCGCCGTCCGCAGCGCGTATCTGTCGCCCGGGTACTGGAAGAACCCCGAGTTGACGCGCGAGGTGTTCCTGCCGGATCCGCAGGGCGGCGAGCGCCGGATCTATCTGTCGGGGGACCTGGGCCGCATCCGTCCGGATGGTGCGCTCGAGCATCTCGGCCGCCAGGACTCGCAGGTCAAGGTGCGTGGATTTCGCGTCGAGCTGCAGGAGATCGAAGCGCTCCTCAGCACGCATCCCGACGTTCAGGAATCAGCCGTCGGGGCGTTCGCGCGAGACGACGGCGAAACGCAGCTCGTCGCGTTTGCCGTGTCGATGACAGGGCGTGTAGTACGCAGCAACGACATCCGGGCCTGGCTCGAAGATGCGCTTCCGTTCTACATGGTGCCGTCGACGGTGGCGATCGTGGAGGCGCTGCCGCGAACGGCCACTGGCAAGGTCGACCGGCTCGCGCTCGCCGCGCTGCACCGCAGCGTCTCGTCGACGTTCGACGGATCCCAGCCACCGAGCGACCCGACCGAGCGCACGCTCGTCGGGATGTGGGCGGAGATCCTGGGCCTCATCGCGGTAGCCGCCACCGACAACTTCTTCGCGCTCGGGGGCAACTCGCTGCTGGCAGCGCAGCTGATGATGCGGATCGACCGGACCTTCGGACGGCAGCTGCCGCCGGCCGTCGTCTTCCGCGCGCCCACCGTGAAGCAGCTGGCGGAGCTGTTGCGCGGCGAGCGGGTGGAGCCGCTGCCGAGCGGCTCGCTGGTGCCGATTCAGCCTCACGGCAGCCGCAGCCCGTTCTTCTGGATCCATGGCGACTGGAGCAACGCGTTCCTCGCCGAGTTTCTCGGTCCGGACCAGCCGCTCTACGGCGTCATGCACCAGAGCCTGGACGGGCGGGCCGCCGCCTACACCCGCGTCGAGACGCTGGCCGAGCACTACCTCCGGCAGATAAGGTCCGTGCAGGCGAACGGCCCCTACCTGCTCGGTGGGTATTCGTTCGGGGGGACTGTGGCATTCGAGGTGGCGCGGCGACTAGCGCAGGAGGGAGAGAAGGTTTCGCTGCTGGCAATGCTCGACTCGCTGTTCCCCGGTGGCCAGATCGCCGGAGACGCGCTGGAACACAGTCGCACCACATCAGGTGCGATCTCGCAACCCGAGCACAGGCTCTCGCACTTCGAGAAACTGGCGACGCTGAGTCTTCGAGATCGAGTCACCTACATCCGCATCCGCGTGGCGAACCGCCTGGATGCCTTCATCGGGAGCCGTTTGAGCCGATCCATCAAGAACATCGTCTGCGGCGTCTGTCTTCGAATGAGCTGGAGGCTTCCCGTCTTCGTGCGGAGCCACTACATTTTGAGCATCTACCACGAGGCCATTCGAAGCTACACGCCCGCGGCATATTCCGGGCACGCCGTGTATTTCAAGTCAATCGGCCGTTCGAGCGTGCACCAGCAGCGCTGGGCCGAGGTCGTGGCCGGAGGCTTCGATGTACGCGAGGTCCCTGGCGATCACGAGGACGTCATCAAGCGTGAACGGGCCGCTGCGTGGGCCGGGCAGCTCCGGCGCCTCATCGCCGAGGCGCAGCCGCCACTCGAGCGCTGGTCGTGGACGGGGTCCCGCAGCAGCGTTTAGACCCAGAGCTCACTTGTGTTGAGGATGCGAATCCCTGTGGAGACGACCGACCAGACTCGCCTGACCGCGCGAGAAGGCTGTGGGGATCAGCGAGCTCACGGAGCTCGCGTCCAGCGGTCCTCGACGCCCCTCGCAGCGCGGTCCGGTCGCCGGCCCACCTCCGCTCTTTGAGCTTCGGCGAGCTCCCGCCGTAGCGCTCCGCGCGGAGGCGGAAACCGGGATTCGCATCCTCCACACAAGTGAGCTCTGGGTTTAGAGCGCCGCGGACTCGAGATCTGTCACACCAACGGCTCACGCGACCGAATCTCGATCCCGTGCTATCAAGTACGGAATGATCCCACATCGGCGCACCCTGTCCGACGGGACGGCTCTGCTCGTTCGCAGCGGCATCCTCGACGACGCGCCCGCGATTCTCGAATACGTGGAGGCCATCAGCCGTGAGACCGACTTTCTGAGCTTCGGCCCCGGCGAGTTCGGCTGCACGCTGGCGCAGGAGCGAGCCGTCATCCGTGACTACGAAGCGGCAGACAATCGCCTGCTGCTCGTCGGCATCGTCGGCGGCTCGATTGTCGGGATGCTCACGTTCGGCGGCGGCGCCCGCCCGCGGAACCGGCACACCGGCGAGCTTGGCGTCTCCGTCCGAAAGGCGTACTGGGGGCGCGGTGTCGCCTCGGCATTGCTCGGTATCCTGCTCGAGTGGGCACGGGCGTCTCACGTGATTACAAAGGTCAACCTGCGTGTGAGGACTGACAACACCCGCGCCATCGCTCTCTACCAAAGGAAGGGGTTCATCGTCGAAGGCACACTCAGCCGCGAGCTCCGCATCGGCGACCGGTACTACGATCATTACGTGATGGGGTTGGCGATCTAGGTTTAGTCCACCCAGTCGACGCGATGTGACGCGAGGTAGGCGCTCACGGCTTCGTCGATCGTCGCAAACACCGGACGTTCGCCAAAGCGGGCGGCGAGCTCGAGGCGCCTCAGCTTGTCCTTCACCGGATCCTTCATCTCTGCGAAGTACAAATCGATGCCAGCGGCTCGCAGCGTGTCGTCGAGCTCCGCGATCGCATCGGCAGCGGTCACGTCGATGCTCGTGACCGGTTCCGCCGTCACCACGAGCCAGCGCACCGGCGCCGGGGCGCTCGCCACGGCGTCCATCACGCGTTGATGGAACAGCTCGGCGTTTGCGAAGAACAGCGGTGCGTCCCACCGGAAGAGCACGAGGCCGGGAATCAGACGCGCGTCGGGATGCCGGGTGATGTCGTGGTAGCCCTTGATACGCTTCACGCGGCCGAGCACCGCGCTGTGCGGGCGCCAGCCGTCCCACAGGAATTCGATCACGGCGATCACGATCGCCAGCGTGATCCCCTGGATCGCACCGAACGTCGCCACGCCCGCGAAGCAGACGATCGACAGCCAGAACTCCCAGCGCTGGATGCGATAGATCCGGCGAAGATCGGCAATCTCGAAAAGGCCGATGGCGGACGAGATGACGACCGCGGCGAGCGCCGCCTGAGGAAGATTCTTCAGAAGCGCCGGCGCCAGCAGCAACAGTGCCGCGACGGCGAGCGCTCCGACGACGCCGGTGACCTGAGTCTTCGCACCTGCCGCTTCCGCGACCGGAGTCCGCGAGGAGCTGCTGCTGATCGGAAATCCCTGAAAGAGGCCCGCCGAGAGGTTGGCGATGCCCAGCGCCTTCATCTCCTGGTTCGGGTCTACCGGCATACGAAGGCGGGCGGCGTATGTGCGTGAGAGCACGCTCGTGTCGGCGAACGCCACCAGCGCGGCGGCGAGACCGCCCAGTACGACGGGCTGAAGATCGTTCAGGCCGATGATCGGCACCTTGAACGCCGGCAGTCCTGGCGGCAGCGGCCCGAGGACGGCGACGCCTGCCGTCTGCGCGAGATCGAAGAGGGTGACGACGACGGTCGCGCCCACCACGGCGACGAGGAGACCGGGAACGCGACGCCAGCGCTTCAGCACGAGAATGAGCGCCAGCGCACCCGCGCCGATCGCAAATGTCACCAGCTGCGTGCGCCCTGCAAGTACTCCCTGCCCGATGCCCCACGCCTGAAGGAGCGGCCCGTCCGCTGACACGGAGAACCCGAGCAGCTTGGGCAGCTGGCTCAGGATGATCGTCAACGCAATACCGTTCATGAAGCCGTAGCGAATCGGCTTCGAGAGCAGCTCGGTGATGAAACCAAGACGCGCGACACCTGCCGCCACGCACACGAGGCCGGAGACGAGCGCCATGGCGCCCGCCAGAGCCACGGCGGACTCCGGGTTGCCGGCCGAGAGCGGCGCCACGACGGCCAGGATGACGGCGGCGAGTCCAGAGTCCGGACCGAGGACGATGATCCGGCTCGGGCCGCACGCTGCGTAGGCGAGCAGCGGAACGATGGTGGCATAGAGACCGTGGATGCCGGGGACGCCGGAGGCCTGGGCGTACGCGATGCCGACGGGCACCAGCATGGCCGTCATCACGAGGCCGGCAGCGAGGTCGTGACGGAGCCAGTCGCGATCGTAGTGACGCAGAACGAGGAGGCCCGGGAACCATCGAGCCCAACCATGGCTGACCTGCCGTGCCGGCTGTAAGGCGCTGCCGGCCGCAGGTATCCGATCAACGGTTCGGCTGTCTCTCATCGGCCGGAACACAGCTTATCCGCGGACTGCCCAGGTGGTGACCGGAAGTCGGACGTGTAGTAGGATTTGTCCCGATTCCGGAGGCGTCCGATGCGTGACCGACAACTGTCGCTGCTGGCCTTGGCAGGTGCGCTTGGCCTCGTCTCGTTCTTTGGCAGCTCGATGATCGCCCAGGCACCGGCGCCACAGGCCAAACCGGCTGCGCCGGCAACGGCGAAGCCGGCGACCGCGAAGCCGGCGACCGGGGTGAAAGTGGCTGCCATCCGGACACCGTGGGGTGATCCGGATCTGCAGGGCACCTGGTTCGTCACCGAGGACGTCCCAATCGAGCGTTCGGCTGCCAACGTCGGCAAGCAATTCCTGACCGACGAGGAAGTCGCGGCCGCCGACAAGCGGAAGGCCGAGGGCCAGGGACGCAACACGCGGGCAGGCAGCGCAACCACCGCAGACGTCGAGGGCGCCTACAACGCGGTGTTCAACTCGATCCTGAAGACGGGCAAACGGACGTCGAGAATCATCGATCCGCCCGATGGGTGCATTCCACCCACCGTGGGCGGTGCTCAGGGTGGTGGCGGGGGCCGCGGCGGTGGTTGTATTCGAGACGGAGCGGCTCCGGCGCCGGCAGCTGCGGCAGCGCCAGCACGAGGCGGCGCGGCAGCCGCGCGCGGCGGTGCGCCCGGAGCGCCCGCGGCGGCAGCGCCTGCGGCACGGGGTGCGGCACCCGCAACAGCTGGCCGGGGAGCCGGCGGCGGCCGCGGACAGGCCAACGACAATCCAGAGCAGATCGCCCAGAACCCGCGCTGCCTTGGCGTCACGTTGCCGTTCCTGCCGGTCAACACCCAGTTCGCACAGGGCACGGTGATGCAGATCGTCCAGTCGCCGAAGTCGATGTCGATCTACATGGAGGATGACCACGCCGGCGGCGGCAACCGCGTGATCTACATCGACGGGCGGCCTCACCCGCCGGCGAGCATGAAGCTGTATCTGGGTGATTCGCGCGGCCACTGGGAGGGCAACACACTCGTGGTCGAGACCACCAATTTCGCGCAGGCGCCGGCGATCGGGTTTGGTGGTGGCCGCGGTGGAAGCCCCGACAGCGCCAAGTTGATCGAACGGTATACCCGCACCGGTCCCAACGATCTGCGGCGCGAGCTCACCTTCGACGACCCGAAGACCTGGACCAGGCCCTTCACGTTGCTCGTCGAAATGGGGAAGGTGAGCGACGACAAGCACATGATCTTCGAGTCGGCGTGCCATGAAGGCAACTACGGCATGACGGGCATCCTCGTCGGCGCCCGTCTCGAAGAACGGGCGGCGGCGGCGAAGGGACAGAAGTAGGTCGCTGACCGCGCGCGACCGTGATGGCCGGCAAGACACCGCTCTCTCTCCCGCTGGCGTTCGCGTGCGGGCTCGCAGGTCTCGCGCTCCTCGGGCCCGTCCGCGACAATCCACGGGTACTGCTGGCGTGCGTTGGCGCCGCGTTCGTGCTCCTCGCATGGATCGCGGCGCTGGCCGTGCGCATCGGACAGGGCGCGAGGGCGCTCACCGTCAGCGTCGATCTCCGCAAACAACACTGGGTTCAGGCCTGCGCCCAGGGATCGGTGCTCCTGTATTGGGGTTGGTACTGGCCGCAGGTCTACGAGTCGGTTCACTTACTTCTGGCGCAGCTGCTCTTCGCGTATGCGTTCGACATGCTCCTCGCCTGGTCGAGACGCGATTCCTACACACTCGGCTTCGGTCCGTTCCCGGTCGTCTTCAGCATCAACCTGTTTCTCTGGTTCAAGCCCGACTGGTTCTACCTGCAGTTCTTCATGGTGGCGCTCGGGTTCACGGCGAAGGAGCTGATTCGCTGGAATCGCGACGGACGGCGGGTGCACGTGTTCAACCCGTCGTCGTTTCCGCTCGCCGTGTTCTCGGTCGCGCTCATTGCCACGGGCACGAGCCATCTCACCTGGGGCCAGGACATCGCGACCACGCAGTTCTTTCCGCCGCACATGTACCTGATGTTGTTCCTCGTCGGTCTGCCGGGGCAGCTCCTCTTCGGCGTGACCACGATGACGATGTCGGCGGTGGTGGCGACGTATATGTTCGGCCTGATCTACTTCGGAACGAACGGCATCTACTTTTTCTACGACTCGTATATTCCGATTGCCGTGTTCCTCGGCATGCACCTGCTGTTCACCGATCCGTCGACGTCGCCACGGACCGATGTGGGGCGCATCATCTACGGCGCGCTTTACGGGTTGAGCACCGTTGCTCTCTATCAGTGGCTCGGCAGCGCCGGCATGCCGACGTTCTACGACAAGCTGTTGCAGGTGCCGCTGCTGAACCTGTCGGTCCAGGCTATCGATCGCATCGCCCGTTCGCGCGTGCTGCGTGCGGTCGATCCGTCGAGGCTCGTGGCGGCGCTCGCGCCGCGTGCGCGCAACCTCGCGTACGTTTCGGTATGGGCGATCATCTTCGCCGGGATGAGCGCGGCTGGCGGGGTGGGCGACAGGCATCCCGGCCAGTGGCTGCCGTTCTGGCAGCAGGCGTGCGCGGAGGGACGCCCTTACGCATGTCCGTACGCGGCCGATGTGGAGACGCGCTTCTGCCGGCAGGGATCCGGCTGGGCATGCAACGAAGCCGGCATCATGCACGTCGCGCTCTCGCAGTCGGGTGAGGATCTGCGGCGGCTCGACCCGGCGGGCGCCACGGAACCGTTCCAGCGCGGCTGCGAGCTCGGGTTCGCCGCTGCGTGCCGGAACCTCGAGATGATGAAAGGCCGGGGAGGCGAGCTCGTTCGCGCCGCGCCGACGCTCGACGACTTCCCGATCGTTCTGCGCGGCAGCAAGGGGCCGGTGCTCGAATACGAGCCTTCCGCCTTGTACGCCCTGGCGTGCCGTGAGGGATGGCCCGACACGTGCGGGACGGTGTAACGCTTCGAGTGCGCCGCAACACGAGGCGCGAGGGGTGGTCGACGATCGCGCTGTCGTCGCGAGGCGGCGGCGCGGAGGTAACGGGGCAATGAAACTGAGAGACGTTGGATCCGGGCAGCGGATGTATTCGATGGCCGCCGCGTTCGCCGCGGGTGCGGCGGCGGTCTGGCTGGCAGGTGCGCTCACCGAGGGCACCACCGCGCAAAGCACCACGGCACCGGCACAGGCACAGGCAAGCGGTGCCGGCACGTTGCCGCGCACCGCGGGGAAGCCGGATTTCAGCGGCATCTGGCAGGCGCACAACACGGCAAACTGGGACCTGCAGACGCACGCGCCGCGGCCGATGGTGGCGCAGCCCGGCTTCCTCCCGAACACCGTGGTGCTGGCCGCACCCGTGCTCGGCCTCGGAACGATCGGCTGGGTGCCCGCCGGTCTCGGTGTCGTCGAGGGCGAGGAGATTCCCTATCAGCCGTGGGCGGCGGCGCGGAAGATGGAGAACCTGGACCACTGGATGGACCGTGATCCGGAGATCAAGTGCTTCCAGCCGGGCATCCCGCGCGCGATGTACATGCCCTATCCCTTCCAGATCGTGCAGAGCAACACCAAGGTGAACATGGTGTTCGAGTTCGCGAACGCCGAGCGCACGATTCACCTGAACAAGATGGACAAGTATCCGAACACCGGCTTCATGGGCTACTCGGTGGGGCGGTGGGAAGGCGATACACTGGTCGTCGACGTGTCGCAGTTCACGGATGTCACCTGGTTCGACAGGTCTGGAAATTTCCACAGCGACGCGTTGAAGGTGACGGAGCGCTACACGCCCGGTGGCCGCGACGTCATCCGCTACGAGGCGACTATCGAGGATCCGCAGGTCTTCACGCGGCCGTGGAAGATCCGCATGCCGCTCTACCGGCGTCTCGAGCCGAACGCCCAGCTGCTGGATTTCCGCTGTGTCAGCATGGTCGAGGAGCTGATGTACGGGCACCTCCGCAAGGAGCAGCTGGTCAAGCACTGGGAAGGCGTGACGATGAACGTGGACATCACGAGAAAGATTCCGCCGGGCGAGGCGGTTCACGAACGTTATATTTCGGGCAATCCGCCGGCAAAATAGATCTGGAGGGCAGGGTTCATGAGAAGCCGAATCATCGTGAATGTTGCAGTGGCCATCTGCATGGCGGTGCTGCTGTCTCAATCGGGCGTGCTGGCGCATCACGCGTTTTCCGCGGAGTTCGATGCCAACAAGCCCGTGAAGTTCCCCGAAGCCACCGTGACGAAGGTGATGCTGATCAACCCGCACAGCTGGATCTACGTGGACGTGAAGGGTCCGGACGGCAAGGTGGAGAACTGGGCCATCGAAGCCGGCAGCCCGAACATCCTGATGCGGCGCGGCATCACCAAGGACACGCTGAAGGTCGGACAGAAGATCGTCGTCGACGGCTACCAGTCGAAGGATGGGTCGAAGCGCGCGAACGGTCGCGACCTCACGTTGCCGGACGGGACGAAGCTGTTCCTCGGCTCGTCGGGCACCGGCGCTCCGTACGAGGTGCAGCGCCCCGGAGTCGACACACAGAAGTAAGCTGCGGGCGCCGCGGTTTCCTCAGCCGCCCCCCAGATCGCGCCGCTGTGCGGCGCAGCGGTCAGGAGATCGCGCGCGATCTCCTGGCTGCGTTCGTCTGCACGAACTGCCGACGGCGCTCTCTTTCAGCGCCGTCACCTGTACGACGCCCGGCGAGGAGATGCCCCGGGCCCGAGCCCCGAGTCCCGAGCCCCGAGCCCCGAGTCGCGAGCCCCGAGTCCCGAGTCCCGAGCCCCGAGCCCCGGGCCCCGAGTCCCGAGTCCCGAGCCCCGAGTCCCGAGTCCCGAGCCCCGAGTCCCGAGCAACCGAGTTATCATTGAAATGCCACCCCTGCCACGTCCGCGCCAGCGACCGGTCGGCGCGGTGCTCGAGGTTCTCATGACATCGCGCGCACTTCGCATCCCGGCATTTTCTTGTGCAGCCGCCATTCTTCTCGCGGTCTCGGTGAGCGGCAGGTCCGCCGCCCAGCAGCAGCCGCCGTTCCGCAGCGGCACGAAGACCGTCGCC
>DASUGH010000078.1:0-14439 GCA_036274155.1 Vicinamibacterales bacterium
GAGAAGCAGGAGAAGAACCTCCAGAAGGCGGTTGCGAAGCTGTTGAAGAACTATCCGCCGCCTGCGCCGAAGAAGTAGGCAGACGCCGCCTCATTCAGTCACGCGTCGATCGCCCGGGCGGCGATTGACGCGTGCAGCCCACGGCGTGGTCCGCTCGAAGGCGGACCTACACTACTTTGCGTCCGGCCGCATACCCGCAAGGAGATCCAGCACCACGCCGTTGGTCCAGCCGAAGCCTACCTGGTTGGCGTTGTAACCGAACTTGATGTCGGCGGCGACGTCGGACTCGAGACGCCGGACGTCGTACTTTTCGAGGATCGTGCCGTGCTCGTCGAGCTCCTTCGCCACGAGCGACACGAACTTTGCAGCGAGTCGGTCTGCGTCGTCGTGAAACCCGTAGCGCCGCAGTCCGGCGACTGCGATCATCTGCAGCGGCGCCCAGCCGAACGGCGCGTCCCACTGATTGCCGGTGACCTCGGTGCTGGTGAGGAGGCCGCCCGGCGCCTCGAACCGCGCCAGATTGGCGCGCACTCGCGATGCCTGCTCGGCAGACGCGAGCCCCGCCCACAGTGGATAGAACGTCGTGGCGAAGTCGTAGTGCCGGAGACGCTTCGTCTGGAAGTTGTAGTCGTAGTACAACCCCGCCTGCCCGTCCCACATCAGCTTGTTGACGAGGTCCCGGCGTGAGGATGCGCGCTGCTCCCAGATTCGGGCGGCCGCCGTATCTCCGAGTGCCGTCATGACCGCGGCCGCGTCCACTTCCATCACGTAGAGCAGCGTGTTCAGGCAGACGGGCGCGTAATGAATGATGTCGACGTTCAGCGCCCCGAACCGGTTCGACGGATCGAATCCCGACTCGCGCATCGAGCGGTCGCCTTTGTAAAAAAGATCGGTGAGACGGTCGCGGCGACTGTCGTAATAGAGCGACTCGTCGTAATCGGTGACGTCGTGCGTACGGTAGTATTCGCGCGCCCGATCGTAGTGGCTGCGTCCGCGGTCGTCCTTTTCGTCGGCCACGACTTCCGGCGCCGGTCCGCTGCCTCGATCGAAGTATCTCGACAGTCCCGTGCCGGCCACGGCATGGTCGCCCGTGGTCCAGAAGCGGTAATAGCGATCGATGGCGGACACCGTGCTGCGCAGCCAGGCCTTGTCGCCGGTCCTGTCGTAAACGCCCAGGATCATCTGCGTCAGAAACGGCGGCTGCGATCGCGACAGATAGTAGGTGCGGTTGGCGTTGAGGATGGTGCCGTATCGCTCGATCTCGTAGATGAAGTTGTCGGCCATGTCACGGGCGCGCGCCAGCTCGCCGTCGCGCAGCAGGCCGACCTGGATGAAGTAGCTGTCCCAGCCGTACATCTCATTGAAGCGTCCGCCGGGTACGACATAAGGGTGCGGCAGATACAGCAAGCCGTGCTCGCGGATCGACAGCACGTCGCGCGGCAGCGCGCGAACCTCAATCTGCTTCATGGCGTCGGCGCCGAGCACTCCAGACAGCTCGGCTTCCACGCGGCCTCTCGATTCCTGCGGCGGCAGGTAGAGCAGCCAGCCCTTGCCGGGCGGTCGAGGCATCTTCGGATCGGGAAGCGCGCGCGGCAGATCGCGGTTCGAGCGCGTCAGGGTGGTCCAGCTGGTCTTGATGTACTCGCGCAGCTTTTGAAGCTGCGCGTCGGGCGGCAGACTCTGAAGGGCCTGCGTGGTGAGAGCGCCGCACGCGAGCGCGAACGCGAGAACCAGAGCCGGCAGGCGGCACCTCGTCCGTGATTCGATGCGCACGATTCCATCATACAGATGCGCAAATAAATCTTCAGATCTGAGATCGATGATTCTTGAATTGGATCGCGCGATCCGATCCAGAACTCATCGATTTCAAGATCGTCGATGTATCGTCTCCAGCTTTTCATCGCATCCAGACCCAGAGCTCCGTCTGGGTTCAGGTAGGTGAGTGCCGCCGGCGCTTGACCTTCAACTGTGCCAGCGAGTGGGCGAGCGACGCGTTGACGGCAGCCACCTCTTCGTCAGACAGCTTGTCCTGCAGGCGCGCCGCAGCGCGGGCGCGCGCTTCCTCCGCCTTGGCTTCGTCGATCTTGTCGGCCGGCACCGCCATGTCGGTGACGATGGATACCTGGTTGGCGGTGACTTCGACGAGCCCTTCCCCGACGGCGAGGAACGACTCCTGGTTGCCCTTGCGCACGATGATCTCGCCGGGCACGACCTGCGTCAGCAGCGGGATGTGGCGAGGCAGGATGCCGATCTGTCCTTCGACAGCCGGCAGCGTGACCATGTTCACGTCTTCTGAATAGACGATCGCCTGCGGCGTGATGATTTCGAGTCTCAGCGTCTCGGCCATGGGACCACTCTGCGGCTCCTTTGTGCGATGGTCTCAGCTCTGTCTGATTTCCTCGATGCCGCCCTTCATGAAGAAGCTGTCCTCAGGGACGTCGTCGTGCTTGCCGTCGAGGATCTCCTTGAAGCCGCGGACCGTGTCGGCGACCGGCACCTGCCGTCCCTCGCGTCCCGTGAACACCTGCGCCGAGCTGAAGGGCTGGCTGAGGAAGCGCTGAATCTTGCGCGCGCGGAAGACGGTCTGCTTGTCTTCGGGCGACAGTTCGTCCATGCCGAGGATGGCGATGATGTCCTGCAGGTCCTTGAACCGCTGCAGCACCTTCTGAACACCGCGCGCCGTGTCGTAGTGCTCCTGGCCGACGATCTCGGGTGCGAGGGCGCGCGAGGTCGACGCCAGCGGATCCACCGCCGGATAGATCCCGAGCTCGGCGATCGAGCGCTCGAGCACGATCGTCGCGTCGAGGTGTGCGAACGTGGTGGCCGGCGCCGGGTCGGTCAGGTCGTCGGCGGGCACGTACACGGCCTGGAATGAGGTGATCGACCCCTTCTTCGTCGAGGTGATGCGTTCCTGCAGCGCGCCCATCTCGGCGGCGAGCGTCGGCTGATAGCCGACCGCGCTGGCGGTTCGCCCGAGCAGCGCCGACACCTCGGATCCTGCCTGCGAGAAGCGGAAGATGTTGTCGATGAAGAGCAGGACGTCCTGGTTCTTCTCGTCGCGGAAGTACTCGGTGATGGCAAGGCCGGAGAGTGCGACGCGAAGACGGGCGCCGGGCGGCTCGTTCATCTGCCCGTAGACGAGGGCGATCTTCGAGGCGCTGAGGTCCTTCTCGTTGATCACGCCAGCCTGCGACATCTCGTGATAGAGGTCGTTGCCTTCGCGCGTGCGCTCGCCCACTCCGGCGAACACCGACACGCCGCCGTGCAGCTTGGCGATGTTGTTGATCAGCTCCATGATGACGACGGTCTTGCCGACACCGGCGCCGCCGAACGCGCCAATCTTGCCGCCCTTCAGGAAGGGGCAGATCAGGTCGATCACCTTGATGCCGGTGGAGAGCAGTTGCGGGGAGGTCGACTGGTCGACGAGCGGCGGCGCTGGCCGGTGAATGGGATAGAACTTCTCGGCCTCGACCGGTCCGCGCTCGTCAATCGGCGCGCCGGTCACGTCGAGCACGCGCCCCATGACGCCGGGACCGACCGGCATGCGAATCGGTCCGCCGCTGTCCTTGACCTCGAATCCGCGCTTCAGCCCTTCTGTGCCAGACATGGAGACAGTACGGACCCAGCGGTCGCCGAGATGCTGCTGGACTTCGAGGGTCAGCCTCGCCGGCTGATCTCCGACCTTGTAGTCCACGGTCAGCGCATTCGAGATCGGCGGCAGCTCGCCCGGAAAGGCGACGTCGACGACCGGGCCGACGACTTGAACGATCGTGCCTGTGCTCATATCGGTACTTTCCGGCTCAATTCGCCTGCCCGCCGGCGATCTCCAGGAGCTCCTGCGTGATCAGGCCCTGGCGAAGCTTGTTGTAGGTCAGCGTCAGGTCCTTGATCATCGTTTCCGCGTTGTCGGTGGCGTTCTTCATCGACACCATGCGGGCGCTCTGCTCGCTGGCCTTCGCGTTCACGAGCATGGTGAACATGAGGATGTTGAGGTACTGCGAGACCAGGTAGCCGAGAATCGCTTCCGGGCTGGGCTCGAAGAGGAACTCGGTGGTGTCGGCGGCCAGCGCCTCTTCGGATTCGGCTCCCGGAATCTTCACGCCCTTGATCTCGCCGACCGGCAGAAACTCGAGCGCGATCGCCCGCTGCGTGAGCGTGTTGATGAACTGGCTGGTGACGACGACGACCTCGTCGACCTCGCCCTTCAGGAAGAGGTCGCGGGCCAGTGCGGCAATGGCCCGTGCTTCCGAGAACCGCGGCGTGTCGCCGTAGGAAAACTCGGCGACCAGCTGCCGGCGGGTGCGGGCGACGAACTGCGCGGCCTTGCGGCCTGCCGTGATGAACTTGGTGGAGCGGTGATCGTAGCGTCCGGCCACCCGGAACAGATTGCTGTTGAGCGCGCCGCACAGCCCTTTGTCCGACGCGACCAGGATGACGAGGCGTGTGTTCACCGGCCGCAGCTCCATCAGCGGATGGGTGAAATCAACCGCTCGAGTGGCGGCCCGGCGCTGGATGCGATAGAGGCGGCGCACGAACGGCCGCACGTCGATGGCGGCCTGCTGCGCCTTGCGCATCTTCGACGCCGCCACCATCTGCATCGCTTTGGTGATCTGCGCGGTGCTGCGGATCGATCGGATGCGCCGCCGGATTTCGCGCGTGCTCGCCATCGTTCACGTCCAGAGCTTCTTGAACTGCTCGGTCGCCGCCGTCAACTCTGCCGTCAACGGATCGCTCAACGTCTTCTCACGGCCGATGCGCTCGAGCACCGTGGCCTTCGACGTGGTCAGAAACTCGGTGAAGCGGTTCTGGAATTCCTTGACGCGTTCGATCGGGATCTGGTCCATGTGGCCGTTCTGCACTGCCCACAGCACGGCCACCTGCACTTCGACGGGAACCGGGTTGTGCTGCGGCTGGTTGAACAGCTCGATGATGCGCTTGCCGCGATCGATCTTGGCCTGGGTCGCGGCGTCGAGATCGGACCCGAACTGCGCGAAGGCGGCCAGCTCGCGGAACTGCGCGAGCTCTCCCTTGAGGCGGCCAGCCACCTGCTTCATCGCCTTGACCTGCGCGGCCGATCCGACGCGCGAGACCGAGATGCCGACCGAGATGGCCGGACGGATGCCCTGATAGAAGAGATCCGTTTCCAGAAAGATCTGCCCGTCGGTGATTGAAATGACGTTCGTGGGAATGTAGGCCGAGACGTCGCCGGCCTGCGTCTCGATGATAGGCAGCGCCGTCAGCGAGCCGTTGCCGAACCGTTCGCCGACGCGCGCCGCCCGCTCCAACAGGCGGCTGTGCAGGTAGAAGACGTCACCGGGGTAAGCCTCGCGGCCGGACGGCCGCTTGAGGACGAGCGACACCTGACGATAGGCGACGGCGTGCTTCGAGAGATCGTCGTAGACGATCAGCGCATCCATGCCGTGATCCATGAACCACTCGCCCATGGCGGCGCCGGCGAACGGAGCCAGATACTGGCTCGTCGCCGAGTCGGCGGCCGGAGACGCGATGACGATCGTGTAGGGCATCGCGTCGGCTTCTTCGAGCACCGAGATGAGCCGGGCGATGGTCGACTGCTTCTGGCCGATGGCCACGTAGATGCAGTAGAGCGGGCGGTAGTCCTTGTCCTCTGCCGCCTCTGCCTCGCGGTTCAAACGGGCCTGGCTGATGATGGTGTCGATGCAGATGGTGGTCTTGCCCGTGGAACGGTCGCCGATGATCAGCTCGCGCTGGCCGCGCCCGATCGGGATCATCGCGTCGATGGCCATGATGCCGGTCTGCACCGGCTGGCCGACCGGCCGGCGCCGCATGATCCCGGGCGCGATCTTCTCGACCGGGTAGGCCTCCTGGCTCGCGATCGGCCCTTTGCCGTCCACCGGCTCTCCGAGCGTGTTCACCACTCGCCCGAGCAGTCCTTTGCCCACCGGCACCTGGAGAAGTTTGCCGGTGGTGCGGACCTCGTCGCCCTCTTTGAGGCCGGTGTAGTCGCCGAGAATGATGACGCCAACGTCGGTCTCATCCAGGCTCAGCGCCAGGCCGGTGATGCCGCGGCCGAGGTCGAGCATCTCGTTCAGCATGGCGTCGCCCAACCCTTCGACCCTGGCGACGCCGTCCCCGATCTCGCGGATCATGCCGACGTTCCGCTTGATGGCGGCGGCCTTGGCCCCGGTTATCTGCGCCTCGATCTCCTGTATCAGGTTGGCCATGGGTGCACCTCGCCGCCGGCGTCAGGCCGGTTCTCGAAAGCGTGACTCGAGCGCGTTCAGACTGCCTCGGACGCTCCCGTCGTAGACGTCGCTGCCGACCTGGATACGCACTCCGCCGAGCAGGGCGCGGTTTTCGGTGAACGACGCGATGATCCCGGGCCCGTGCCGGCGCGCCAGCGCGCCTTCGATGCTGGCGCGAATGTCGGCCGGCAGCGGCGCCGCGCTCTGCACGTCGGCAGTGTGCTTCGCACGATCGAGCCTGACCAGCCGGTGAAAGAACGACAGCACCTCGAGGCTGCCGGCGCGGTGCTCGTCGAGCACGCGCTGAACGACCTGCCTCACCCGATGCTCGTCGAGCGCATCGCCGACCCGGCACAGCTGGTAGAGCTGCCGGGCTTCCCGTTGCGCCTGTCGACTGGTTTTCATGTGGGCGACTCGTTCCTGCTGTCAAACCGAGCTGAAGCTCGGTTCTGCGACATCGACCTGCTCCAAACCGAGCTGAAGCTCGGTTCTGCGACATCGGTTCGGCGAATGTCTACGCCGTCATCTGCCTGGCGGTCTCTTCCGCCAGCCGCCGCTGATCCTCAGGTGTCAGGACCTTCCCGACAACGGCGGCGGTGGTCTGCACCACCAGCCGGCCGACTTCCTGTTTGAGCTCGGCCAGCATGCGCTGGTGCTCCTGCGTCGCCGCCTCCTGCGCCTTGAGCAGGATGTGTTCGGCGCTGGCGACGGCGCGCTGCGTCTCCTGTTCGCGCAGGCGCCTGGCGATGTCGCGTGCCTCCGCGATCAGGCGTGCCGACTGCGCCTGTGCGTCAGCCATGATGCCCTGACGCTGCGCCTCGATGCCTGCGAGCGCCGCATTGATCTTCTCGGTATTCGCCTGCCCCTGCGCGATCTGCTGGCGCCGCGTTTCCAGCATGCGCAGCACCGGCTGATAGGCGAACCGGTAGAGCAGCACGCAGACGATGCTGAAGCTGATGATCTGGGCTGTCAGATGCGGCCAGTTCACGCCGAAGGTCTTGGCGATCTCTTCGACCTGGCCGCCGCCACTCGCCTGCGCCATCATCACGAGGACGTTCATAGGTGCTCACCCGCCCGCGTACGGCGCGCCGCCCGGCGGTCGCGCCGCCCGCTCACTTCACGAGGAACAAGGTGTAGAAGACGATAGCTTCCGCGAACGCGATGGCCAGGATCGACTGCACCAGAATCGTGGTCGCGGCACCGGGGTTGCGTCCGGCCGCGTCGGCCGCCTTCATTCCAATCATGCCGACGGCGAGGGCGGCGCCGAGCGCGGCGAGCCCGACATGCAGATTACCCATAGCTCTCCTTGTCCTTCCTCGGCCGTCCGGCATCCTGCCCGCCGGACGCGCAGCGTGATGTATCAGTGGTGAGCGCCGGCGGATTCCCCTTCGTGGTGCTGGCACATCAGCAGGGTGAACACCGCCGTGAGCAGCATGAACACCAGTGCCTGCACGAGACCGACCAGTAGTTCGAGGAAATAGAACGGAACCTGCACCAGCCAGCCGATGCGCGGCATCGCCGCCATCGTCTCCAGCATCGTCTCGCCGGCGAAGATGTTTCCGTAGAGACGGAAGCTGAGGGAAACCGGCCGGAAGAGGATCGACACGAGCTCCAGACAGCCGGCGGCAAAGAACACGACGACCATCAGCGCCTTCAGCGGCCCCGTGGTCGACCCCTTCGGCGCAAAGAGCTCCTTCAGGAACCCCGCCGGACCGACTTCGCGGACCCCCCAGACGATCCAGGCCGCGAAGAAGATCAGCGCCATCGCCAGCGTCATGTTGACGTCGGCGTTGGCGCCGCGAAAGAGCGGTTCCTCGATCCGGAACCCTTCCGGCGTCGCGTGGCCCCAGCCAATCGAGCCGACACCCGGGATGAGCCCCACCCAGTTGGTGGCCAGGATGAAGATGAAAATGGTGCCGAAGAACCAGAACGTCCGCCGGACGAGGTGCGGCCCCAGAATGCCTTCGAGAAAGCTGTACAAGCTTTCGATCAGCCACTCGACGAAGTTCTGCGCCCTGTCGGGCACCGGCTTCATCGTCCGCGTTGCGCGCTGAGCGAAAACGATCAATCCCACCGCCACGATCCAGGTGACGACCATGGAGTTGGTGATCGGGAATCCGAACGGGCGCGCGATCTCGACGGCGCTTTGCGACAGGCCGTGCTCTTCGGCCTCAGCCGCCGTCAACGTGACGGTGAGCGATGCGGTCAACAGTGTCGCCACCATCGGCCGGCATCTCACCGCCGTCCATCCTGACAGCACGAGCCGATCGTGTTGCACCGATCCTGCCATCCTGGACGCGCGTTGGCGCGCGAGTCACACTGGTGAGTCTTCCCGAGAGCCGCAGCGAATTCCGCGTTGCGCTCTCAGCGGCTGGTGATCGCGATCTCAGAATCCGATGGGAGCGCTTCTACTTCTTCACGATGTTGGAGACGTGCACCACACCGGCCTTGTTGAAGTCCTCGGTGACGATCGCCCCCTGCTGATTCACGCTCACCTTCGCGGCGGGTGAGAGCTCCCCCTGGCCTGCGCCCGACGCCGGCATGTCGAGCAGGACGAACCCGAGGTCGAAACCGGCGGAAGACTTGGCGTCGGGCAGGCCTGCGCCGACGAGCGCAATTGGCTCGGCCGTGGCCACGGTGATGAGCCGCCCGCCTGCGGTTTTCCGGACGTAGGCATATTTGATTGGCATCTTGCGTCCGCCGACCTGAAGGCTCCCGGCATCTGCCCGCTTCGCGAGCCAGTCGCGCGCGGCGGTGCCTCCCGACTTGGCGGCAGCCACCAGCGCAGCCTGGTCCGCATCGGTGGCGAACCGATCGATGGTGATCGTCACCGGAGCATTGGCGTTGACGCCGCCGGCTGTCTTCAGCGAGGCCGTCCCGCTGAAGGTTTCGGACTGCGCTTGCGCCGACACCGCGCTCCAGGCCAGGGTGGCCACGCAAACCACGAACACACGAATGAGGCAACGTCGGGAGTTCATCATGCCCGGCGGGTCAGCATGTGGCGTGCCACTCACGAACTTTGGTGCTCGGGCGTCGTGTGCCCCGCAGGCCACGACAATCCGTGGCAAGAATGCAGGGAAGCCTCTCCGAAAATCCGGAGTCCCTCCGGTCCGCAGGAGTGCTCTCCGGCCGCCTCCCGGAGACCGAGCGCTTGCTCGATGTGAAAAGTCTCAATCCGTCGCCATCCGGCGTCACGGTTTTCGAGGCTCCGCTGGTACACGATGTGCTGAACCGCGTCGCCATGACGACAGCGGACACGTCTCTTCACTTCGGGATGGCCAGCGCCCGTATCGACCGGCTGACGGGACATCTGGCGTCGGCGGCTGTTGCCCTCGAGTCCGATCTGATCGACGCCGCCATCGCGGATGCGCTGCGGCAGGCCGGCGAGACGCTGGAGGCGGATTACGCCGCTCTCGAAATTCTGTCGGAAGACGCCACGAGCCCGGTGTCGCGTGTCGCGTGGACGCGTCCCGGAGCTGCGCTGGGGCGCGAGCCCGAGCTGGCCGTCCGCGTGCCGGCGGCGGGCGGCTGGACGTTCGTCCTGTCGATAGGTCTCGGCGGTCGTTCGCATCCGCCGGAGGCAGTCGACGGCTTGCGCGCGCTCGCTTACGTCATGGTTCTCGTCATCCAGCGCGATCAGCAGGCCCGGGAGGTCGAACGGCTCAGGCTCGAGGCGGTCCGTCATTCCACCGCACCTTCCGTCAGGACCTGCGACGACAGCTGGGATCCAGACGAGTTCGAAGAAATCATCGGCGACAGTCCGTTGCTGCGGATTGCCATGGCGCGTGTCCAGGAGGTGGCGCCGACCGACGCGTCCGTCATGCTCTTCGGCGAGACCGGAACGGGCAAGGAGCTGTTCGCTCGCGCCGTTCACAATCGCAGCACGCGCCGCGGCAAGCCGTTCGTACGGGTGAACTGCGCGGCCCTGCCGTCCACGCTCATCGAGACCGAGCTCTTCGGACACGTCCGCGGAGCCTTCACGGGGGCGGTGACGTCGCGCCAGGGACGCTTCGAGGTGGCCGACGGCGGCACCCTCTTCCTGGACGAGATCGGCGATCTGCCCGCCGACGTCCAGAGCAAGCTCCTGCGCGTGCTCCAGGAAGGCGAGTTCGAGCGGGTCGGTTCGTCGCAGTCGCGCAAGGTGGACGTGCGAATCATCGCCGCGACGCATCGCGACCTGAACGTGGCGATGAAGGAGGAGCGTTTCCGCGCCGACCTCTTCTACCGGTTGAGTGTGTTTCCCATCGTCGTCCCGCCGCTTCGCGATCGGACCGAAGACATTCCGCAGCTGGTCTGGTACTTCGTCAACCGCCGGCAGCGCGCGCTGAATCGCAAGTTCACCAGCATTCCCGCGTCGATCTTCGCCGCCCTCCAGCAGCGCTCGTGGCCCGGCAACATCAGGGAGCTGGAGAACGTCATCGAGCGGGCGATGATTCATTCCACCGGCAGCACGCTGGTGCTCGACGATGTCGAGGGTCTCGAGGCGCCGGCACCTCCGCGCGCGGCAGCCACGCTCGAAGAGATCGAACGGCAATACGTCGAAGACGCCTTGCGGCGGTGCCGATGGCGCATCAATGGTCGCGGCAACGCCGCCGATATCCTGGGGCTGCACCCGAACACGCTCCGGAATCGCATGAAGAAGTTCGGGATTGAACGGCCGAAGGGGCCTGTGCCTCTCGACTCCGGACGTCTCTCGGCGTGATGGACGTGATCACCGCACGCGGAGAGCGAGCCGGCCGCGCACGGTCACGTGCGCGGCGAGGCGGACCGGAATCGCGTTGCAACTGCGAGGCAGACCTCTTGCCCATCCGCTCCCGTGCTCTGCCGGATTGAAGTCCGCCGCGAGGACCAGCGCGACGTGGTGCACCTCGCCGGACATCTGAGTGAAGCGCAGGTGCCCGACCTGCTCGCGATCTGCGCGCGGGCCGTGCCGCCGCCGATCCTGGAGCTCGACGAGCTCATGTCGGCCGACGTGGTGGGCATCGATGCGCTGCTGCGCGTGGAGCGGCAGGGCGCGCAGCTCGTTGGTCTCCTCGAGTATCTCCGGTTCGAGCTCGAGGCCCTGGCTCGTAAGAGCCAGAGATAATGGCGGCTCGGAAGAGCCAGAGCTGATCTGGCTCGAAAGCCGCGTGATATGGGCGCGCAAGGGTCAGCGGCAACGACGTGAATCCGGTGGGAGACAGGCGGCGGATCGCGCCTGCGATGGCGTGATCGCTGGCCCGAAGAGGACATGAACATGGGCGCCGACGCAAGGAGAACGATGCTGGCCGCGGCACTGCTGGCGGCCGCACTGGGCACGTCCTGCGAGAAAAAGGAGACCGCAGCGGTCGCCGCACCTCCAACCGAGGTGTACGTGGCCGACGTGGTGCAGAAGGACGTGCCTGTTTACCTGGAAGTGGTGGGGCAGACCGTCGGCTACCAGGACGTGGAAGTCAGGGCCCGCGTGGAAGGGGTTCTCGAGTCGATGAACTTCCGCGAGGGTTCGTTCGTGCGAAAGGGCGATCTCCTGTACACGATCGACCGCAAGCCGCTCGAGGCGATCCTGGCCGCAGCCAGAGCCGATCAGGCGACGGCCGAAGCCCGGCTCGCCAAGGCGGACAACGACGTGAAGCGGTACCGGCCGCTCGCCGCGAAACAGGCGGTCAGCCAGCAGGAGCTCGACGACGCGCTGGCAGCACAGGACGCGGCGAAATCGCAGCTCGAGGCCGCCAAGGCCGCCGTCGACAAGGCCAGTCTGGATCTCGGCTACACGCGAATCACCGCGGAGATCAGCGGCCTGGCCGGGACGACGATGGTCAAGCCGGGCAATCTCGTCGGCCGCGGGGAGAATACGCTGCTCACCACCATCTCGCAGATCGATCCGATCCTCTTCCGCATCGGCATCACCGAGGCCGACTACATTCGAGTGGCGCAGCGCTACCCCGGGCGCGCCGGCGAACCGCCCACTGCGTCAGGCATTCGGCTGACGCTGACCGACGGCACCGTCTACCGCTACACCGGCCGCGTCGCGACCGTTGATCGCGCGGTCGATTCGCAGACCGGCACGCTCGGCCTGCAGCTCGAGTTCCCGAACAAGGAGCAGCTCCTGCGGCCGGGGCAGTACGGCCGAGCCCGGGTGCTCGTCGAGACCCAGAAGCAGGCGCTGCTCGTCCAGCAGCGGGCCGTACAAGAGCTGCAGAATCTCTACAGCGTCGCCGTCGTCGACGGCGAGAACAAGGTCGGCTTTCGAAACGTGAAGGTCGGCCAGCGCGTGGATTCGCAGTGGGTCATCAACGAAGGGCTGAAGCCCGGCGACCGGGTGATCGTCGAGGGACTTCAGCGGGTCCGCGACGGGATGACGGTCGATCCGAAGCCGGCGCCGGTCGCCACCACCGGCAACGCCGCCGGCCAACCAGGGAACGAAGGAAAGAACGAGGGGAAGTAGGTCATGGCCCGTTTTTTCGTCAACCGGCCGATCGTCGCGATGGTCATCTCGATCATCACCGTGCTGCTCGGCGTCGTGGCGATGCAGGGGCTGCCGATCGCTCAGTATCCCGAGATCGTGCCGCCGATGATCCAGGTCACGACGACCTTCATCGGCGCCGCCGCCAACGACGTCGAGGCCTCGGTCGCAACGCCGCTCGAACAGCAGATCAACGGCGTTGAAAACATGATCTACATGAAGTCGACCAACGCCAACGACGGGACTCTCACGCTGAAGGTTTCGTTCGAGGTCGGCTCCAACCTCGACATGAACAACGTGCTGACGCAGAACCGCGTGTCGCAGGCGCAGCCGCAGATGCCGCAGTCGGTCAAGAACTACGGCGTGTCGGTGAAGAAGGCGCTGGCGTTCCCGCTGCTCGTCATCTCGATCAAGTCGCCGAACGGCACCTACGACAGCAGCTTCCTCTCGAACTACACGACCATCAACATCAACGACGCCATCGCCCGCATCCAGGGCGTCGGCCTCATCAACCTGTTCGGCGGCAGCGACTACGCCATGCGCGTCTGGCTGCGGCCCGACGTCATTGGGCGGCTCGGCCTGACCATACCGGACATCGCCAACGCGATCTCGGCGCAGAACCAGTTGAGCCCGGCCGGCCAGATCGGCGGTCCGCCGGCTGCCGCCGGCACCGAGTACACCTACACGGTCCGCACGCAGGGGCGCCTCCTCAACGAAGAGGAGTTCGGCAACATCATCGTGCGGACGAACGCGAACGGTTCGGAAGTTCGGTTGAAGGACATCGCCCGCCTCGAGCTCGGGACGATGCTGTATAACGCCGTCGGCCGCCACGACGGCAAGCCGGCCGCCGTCATCGCCGTGTATCAGATTCCGGGCACCAACGCGCTCGACGTCGCCAACCGCATCAAGGCGACCATGGCCGACCTGTCGCAGCGGTTCCCGCGCGACATGGAGTACCTGATCTCGCTCGACACGACGCTGCCGGTCTCCGAGGGCATCAACGAGATCGTGCACACGCTGCTCGAAGCCGTGGTGCTCGTCATCCTGGTCGTGTTCGTCTTCCTGCAGAACTGGCGGGCGACGTTGATTCCATTGATGACCGTGCCGGTCTCGCTCGTCGGCGCCTTCATCTTCTTCCCGATGCTCGGTTTCTCGATCAACGTCCTGTCGCTGCTCGGCCTCGTCCTCGCCATCGGCATCGTCGTCGACGATGCGATCGTGGTCGTCGAGGCGGTGATGCACCACATCGAGCACGGGATGACGCCGAAGGACGCCACCATCAAGGCGATGGAAGAGGTGTCGGGCCCCGTTGTCGCGATCGGTCTCATCCTGGCGGCCGTCTTCGTGCCGGTGGGCTTCATGGGCGGCATCACCGGCCGGCTGTACCAGCAGTTCGCGATCACGATCGCGATCTCGGTGCTGCTGTCGGTGATTAACGCGCTGACGCTCAGCCCGGCGCTGTCGGCGCTGCTGCTCAAGGCGCCCAGCGGGAAGCGTTCGCTGCTGACGCCGTTCTACAACGGCTTCAACAAGGTCTTCGGCTTCACCACCGACAATTACGTCAGCTTCTCGGGCATCCTGATCCGCAAGATGTTCAGGAGCCTCGCGTTCATCGGCGTGCTGGTGTATCTCACCGTCGCCCTGGTTCAACGCATCCCCGGCGGCTTCGTGCCCGAGGAGGATCAGGGCTATCTGCTCGTCAATGCGCTGCTGCCCGACGCCGCCTCGCTCGAGCGCTCCGACGCGGTGATGCGCAAAGCCGAAGCGATCATG
>DASUGH010000079.1:0-2334 GCA_036274155.1 Vicinamibacterales bacterium
CGGATTCAAGACCTGACCCCAACCGCCGCGACTGTCTCGGCGGGCGAGAGTACGAACGGTTACGCGCCGCCGTGGCCGAGGCCCCGGCTTCGCCACCTCGAGTCGATACCACGCCAGGTGATGTCCGGCCGCTGACAACCGTGCGCGGATCCGGCGCGCGATCAGCCGCGGGCTCGATAGTTCTGCAGAGATTCGAACGCCATTCGCCGTAGGAAGGCGGCATCGTCGCGCGAGACGCCGGCAGGCACGTACTCGAGCGGGGCTGGATCTTTCGCGAAGACGGTGGCGTAGACGACGGCCGTTGCGAGGTAAGTCCCGGCGAGACTGGGATGCTCGCGATCGGCCTTGTACAAGTCCAGTTCCGGCCGGCGCTGCGCCGCCAACTCCCATGCAACGCCGACGGGCGCCACGTCTACGCCGAGCTCCATTGCGGCGTCGCGATGTGCCCGCTCGATCTCGGCCATGCTGATCCAGCCGAGCCGCTTGTACGCCCACGCCATCAAGAGCACGGGCCGCGCGCCCGCCTGCCGCACGTCGTTGACGAAGCGCCTCGCGTAGTCGCGAAAATCCTCGACTCTGGTCTCCGGGAGATCTTCCTGCAACACGACCACGTCCCACCCGCCGGTACGAATCGCCTCCCGTGGCTCAGGACGATTCCAGAGCGTCTTGAAGTACGCGCCCCCGAATACCGAGCGGCCGGTGCTGAGCGGCCCCGACGGCGAAGCCTTCGCGGCGAGCCGCTCGAGGTGGAGCCAGAGGCCATCGTTCGAGAACGTAAGACTGTTGCCGATGAAGAGAATCTTCGTCGGTTCGGCCTGGGCAGCACCTAGGGACACCGCCGCGGTCAACAACAGACCGAGAACAGCCCTCATAAAGAAGCCTTCTATCATGCTTCACGTCCGGGGAGGCGGACCTAAAACCGGAGCTCGGTTGTGTTGAGGATGCGAATCCCTGTGGAGGTGACCGACCAGCGGCGCCTGACCGCGCGAGAAGGCTCTGGGGATCAGCGAGCTCACGGAGCTCGCGTCGAGCGGCCAACGACGCCATCGCAGCGCGGTCCGGTCGCCGAAACCGGGATTCGCGATCCTCAACGCAACTGAGCTTCGGTCTAAAAGGTCCGCCTCTACTTTTCGAGCTACGTTTTCGGGGTCGCTTCGGCGTAGTCCGCCGCAGACCGCAAGAAACGTCAAGCCGGCCTCGCGCCGTCATCTATCATTCCGCTCTCGATGCCAAGCGAGCGCGACATCCTGCAGCTGCTCCACACCATCGGCGGACGCCTCGATGGCGACGTGTCGCTGGATGCTCTCGCGGCCAGGGCTGGCTGGTCGCCGTTCCACTTTCACCGCGCGTTCCGGCGGGTGACCGGTGAGACGCCGAAGCGGTACACCCTGCGCCTCCGCCTCGAACGTGCGGCGGCGCGGTTGCTGACGCACGACGAGCCGATCCTCGAGGTGGCGGCCGGCGTCGGCTTCGCCAGCCACGCCGTCTTCACCCGCGCCTTCCGGCGGCAGTTCGGCTGCACACCGGTGCAGTATCGCGCCCGCGCACGGCGGGCGCTGCGAACCGACGCACGCGTCCGTCACGCCGGGCTCATGAACGCGACCGGACCCTGCGTCGGCCTGTTCCACGTCCCGGTCGATCCCTCACGGAGGATTGCAATGCCACTGCTCTCGATCGAGCGCCGGGACCTGCCGGCGCAGCACGTCCTGTTTGCGCGCCTGCGGGCCGGGCGCCACGAGCTCTCGTCGGCCATCGGCGCGGGCGTCGGCAAAGTCTACGGCTACGCGCAGCGTTCCGGGCTCGCCCTGGCCGGCCACCCGTTCACACGCTACCTCTCGGCCGGCCCGGGGCTGCTGACAATCGAGGTCGGCTTCCGCTTTTCCGACGCCGTTCGCGGCGACGGCGACGTCGAAGCAGGAATCCTCGAGGCCGGTCCGGCGGTGGCCGCCGTGCACGGCGGCCCCTACGAGCAGCTCAGCGAGACGTACGCCGCGATCGAGCGATGGATGGAACAGAACGGTTTCGAGCCGGGCGGCGCACCCTGGGAGCACTACGTCACCGATCCCGCCGAGCACCCGGATCCCGCTGACTGGCGCACCGAGATCTTCTGGCCGGTAGCCGGCAAGCGTTGACTCTCAGAGGACCCTGAGAGGTCATGCGCGCCCGTTGCGACCTGCTCGACGACTGGAGGTGAATCGTGTCGACCGCTCTTGCGCCAGAACGGAAAGCGCCCTGGCATCTCTGGGTCGTGGCCATCGCCGCGCTGCTGTGGAACAGCTCGGGGGCCTACACCATCATGATGGCGCAGGCCGGCAGGCTCTCGGATCTCGAAGC
>DASUGH010000080.1:0-4183 GCA_036274155.1 Vicinamibacterales bacterium
GGGCTCGGACGAGACACCGCCGCGGCCATCGCCCGGACCAACGGCCTGCACCGTGAGCGCGCAGCGGAGGGTGTCGTGACCATCACGGCGATTACTCGGACGGACTCCTAGCCCGCATAATTCATGCGAGCAGTCGTCGAGGCGGCACATTCGCTCCGAAAAGCGGCTCCGCAGGCCGGCCGCCTTCGCACGTTGTACTTTGGCGAGCCTTGCCGAAGCTCGCTGCATGGGAAGCGAGCGGAGGCTGTGAGAGCGCCGGGACAAACCACAGAGAGAAGGCATCGAGAGCACAGAGATCCATGGGGTTTCTCTGTGTCTCTGTGCCTCTGTGGCGAAAATCTCGGTGCCTCTATGGCGGACTTCTCTGTGCCTCACAGGCCGATACGATTTCACCGCGGCCGGCAAGCAGTTCCTGCGTCAGGACCGCCGCGAGGCGGTGATCACCTCATAACCGCCGACGACGATTCCGGTGGCGAGGCCGGCGAGGAGAAACCACGGCGCGGTGGCGATCCAGCGATCGAGCGCGTATCCCACGGCGCCGAAGAGGAGAATGGCGCCGACGAGGCCATAGGCAGCCAGGATTCGCGGTGCGTTGCGGTCGAGATTGTCCTGCATCGCCCGGTTCGAACGGGCGCTGGCCGATTCCTCGGAGTTCATGGCACGGCCTCCCGCGGCGCGTCGCTGCACGGCACGGCGCGTCGCCGCACGTTGACGGTCGCTCCTCACCATTATATAGTTTGAATTGCAACTAATTTTCCGGGGATCTCATTCTCATGTTCGAGACGTTCGCCGTCCTCAGCACACTCTCCTGCATCGTCATCTTCGTCGTGCTGTACCAGATCGATCGTGCCGGCCGCCGTGAAGAAGCTGCTACCAGAGACGACTCGGCGGCACGGGGGCCACTGACACCTGACCACCTCACCGATGGGTCGGACGCGTAGCGCGCGAGCGCAGGGGGCCGGCGCTGCAAACCGGCTGCCGGAACCCGCCTCAGCCAGAGGTCTGGACGACGCGCTTCGCTTCATGCGTCTCATCTGGTCGGTCGATCACGAGCTCGAGCGGGTCTCGAAGCGGATGGAGACGCGTCTTGGTCTGACGATTCCGCAGCGGATGTCGCTGCTGCTCGTCGGCCACAATCCGGGCATCCTGGCGAGCGAGCTGGCTCAGGTGCTCCATCTGCACCGCGCGACACTCTCCGGCATCATCCGCCGGCTTCGGGGGTCCGGCTACCTGGATGGGACCGTGAACCAGACAGACGGGCGGCGGGTGGGTTTGACGCTGACCGCGCCCGGGCGAGCCATCAATCGTCAGCGCGCCGGCACTTTCGAGGAGGCGGTTCGGCGCCTTCTCGCGTCGACGCCAACGCGCGATCGGCTGGCGACCGAGCGAGTGCTCGTGCGGCTCGGCGCCGAGCTGCGCGCGATCGCAGAAGCGTCGTAGCCGCGACCTCTCACTGCTGCGCGTTCAGCGCCACGAGCACGAGAACGACGATCACGGCCAGCAGGACCAGCAGCACGATCTTCCAGACGCTGTATGGGTACCGTCCCGCGATGCTGCCGGTATAGCCGTTCACGATCACCTGAAACGACCGGCGCCCGAAGTCGTAAGAGAGCAGCCACACCGGAACGAGGACGTGTTTGAAGGTCCGGCCGGAATAGGCTGGACTGATCTGGAGGTTGCGGTACGTGTCGCCAGGAATCTGCGCGGCGCAAAGCTGCTCGAGCCTGGCGTGCATCTGCTCCTGCGCCCGCTGCGCGGCGTCGACGAGCACGACGCGGTAGTGTTCGACCACATGGCCGGAGAGGAAGGCGGTGTCGTAGGACACCACCTCCTGAGTTGGAAACGGCTCCACCTGCCGCAAGAGGTCCAGAGGAAGACCCTGCGTCCCGGGGACCGGTTCATCGTCGAAGACGTGGTCGATGGCACCCGAGGCGTGCTCCCACCGTGTGCGCCGCTCGCGGCGCATCACCGTCCGCCCCTGCGCGTCGCGTCCCGGCACATCGACGTAGTAATAGAAGCCGGCTTCGGCCTGCCACGGGCAATGCACCTGTGCGTCGAACGTCCAATAGGGAATGTAGAGGCTGCGCAGCGTGTCGACGAGGGAACGCGCGGCGAGGCGGCCGGGCGCGAGCCACTTGCTTCGCCACCAGTGCCGGATGTCGTCGCGCACGCGGGTGGCGTCGACCTTGAACGGGAGGATGCCCTGCGGCCGGATGGGAGATTTGATCTCTTCGTACGGCACGAGCGCCGGTGAGCCGCAGAACTCGCAGTTCTGACCGACTCGGGCGGGGTCGAACACCATCACCGCGCGGCACGACTGGCATTGCACGCTGCGACGTTCGGTCTGCCATCCGCGCTCGCTCTCGGGAAGATCGCGCAGTGCGGTGACCAGATCGAGCTCGATCACCTTGCCGGTCTGCCGGTCCAACTGATACGGAGACTCGGTGCCGCAGAAGGGACAGAGCAGCTTCTGCTTCGTCGGGTTCCATTCCGCCTGCGCTCCGCAGGCGGGACATTCGTGTTTCTCGAGCGCTGTGATCTGCGTGGGCACGGCAACCATCAGCACGGATCAGCCGAACTGAAGTTCGGCTCTATGACGACACTCGGGCACGTGCCGCGCAGCTTTGATCGGCAAGCCCTCGCACCTTCTCACCAATACCTTTCACTTATTGCATGTAGGTGACGAGCGCAGCGCGCGGGATGCGCCAGGTGGCGCCGATCTTCCTCCCTTTGAGGTCGCCGGACTCGAGTACGGTCATCACGTCGGCTTCCGAGACGCCGAGCGCCTGCGCTGCCTCGGCCGGGCTGAGGAGCTCGGGCAATCCGGCGCCGGCCGTTGCCTGCGCGGGCGACGGCGCTACGGCCACCGTCGGGGTCGCGGCGCCGCCGGCGAGCCCGGCGCGCATCATCTGCTGGGCGATGCCGAAGCCGACGGCGAGCTCCGACGCCGTGCCGGCGGCGCCGGCGCCGCCGCCGCTCTCGAAGCCCTTGCCCATCTGATACTTCACGAACTCGTTCAGGTTGCCGATGGCGGCCATGCTCGAACGCTTGTCGATCGCCTGCTCCACTTCCGGAGGCACCGACACGTTTTCCACGATGAAGCTCGTGATCTCGAGCCCGTACTTGGCAGTGACCGCGGGATTGATCAGCGGCAGGAGCGCCTCGCCGAGCTCGGTGTACCTTGCCGCCACGTCGAGCACCGGAATCTTCGCCGAGGCGATGGCATCGGTGAAGATGCTGACGATGCGCGAGCGCATCGTGTCGGTGAACTCGTCCAGGCGGAAGTTGTGATCCGAGCCGGCGACGTCGCGCAGAAACGTCTTCGGCTCGACGATCCGGAAGTCGTAGGTTCCGAACGCCCTCACGCGGACGGCGCCGAAGTCGGTGTCGCGGAGCATCACCGGGTTGGATGTGCCCCACTTGTTGCCGGTGAACAGGCGCGTCACCACGAAGTACACGTCGGCCTTGAACGGCGAGTTGAATCCGTACGGCCAGCTCTTGATCTTCGTGAGGACCGGGATGTTGTCGGTGGTCAGCTGGTGCTTGCCAGGCGTGAACGTGTCGCCGAACTGACCGAGGTAGACGAACTGCGCCACCTGCGACTCGCGGACGATGAGCTGCGCGCCGTTCTTGATGGCCTTGTCCTCGTCGGGAAACTGCCACGACAGCGTGTCGCGAGAGTCGTCGGTCCACTCGATGACTTCGATCAGCTCGCCCTTGATGAAGTCCATGATGCCCATCGGCCGCGCACTCCCTTTCGCGACGACATCCGCTCGTCGCCGTTCTGTAGGGTCCGGCTTCAGCCGGGCTTCAGCCGGACCAGACGCTCCGTCTGTAGCGTCCGGCTTCAGCCGGACCAGACGAGCGGATCACTGTTAGCTGGACGAGGTAGAGGCTCCAGGAGTTCCCTCCGGCGCCGGGATCGCGCAAGTATAGCGGGTCCGTTACGCGCCCGCGATCGTTGCTGTGGCGAGCACGCGTCGAATGCCGAGGGCCGAACGCCCGACGTCGGAGGGCGGAGGCGTGACCTGGTCAGAGCCGGCTAGACCCAGAGCTCACTTGTGTTGAGGATGCGAATCCCTGTGGAGACGACCGACCAGACTCGCCTGACCGCGCGAGAAGGCTGTGGGGATCAGCGAGCTCACGGAGCTCGCGTCCAGCGGTCCTCGACGCCCTCGCAGCG
>DASUGH010000081.1:0-5067 GCA_036274155.1 Vicinamibacterales bacterium
ATAGAAGTCGGCGTGCAGCAGCTGGTGCGTGATCGGATCGAGCTGATACTCCTTGACCATCACGCGCGCTTCGCTGCCGTCCACGCGCAGATTGATCAGCGTGTTGGCTCCGGACTCGGAGTGGAGGATGCGCAGCACCGCTTTCGGATCGACGGCAAGCGCCACGCCCTCCGGCGCCTTCCCGTCCTTCTTCGATCCGTAGACGACCGCGGGAATCCGGCCGGCGGCACGCAGACGGTTCGCCTCGTTCTTCCCCCGGCCTTCTCTCTTTACTGCTTCAAGCGTTGCGTCCATAAAACGTTCATCCTTCCGGGTTCTCACTTCCCGGTTCGTGTTCTGGGTTCGGTTCTTTGTTCGATGTTCACGGTTCGAAGTTCGGCACGGGCAGGCGTCGAACGTCGAACCACGAACCCGAACCTGAACACGAACCGAGAAGCGGGAACCTGGAACTGGGAACTATACAAACAGCGACGATACCGACGTCTCCTCGTGGATGTTCCGGATTGCCTGCCCGAGCAGCCTCGCCACCGAGAGCACGACAATCTTCCTGCACTGCTGGGCGTCTCCGCGCAGCGGGATCGAGTTGGTGACGATCATCTGGTCGAGCGGCGACTTCTCGATCCGCTCGATCGCCGGTCCCGACAGCACCCCGTGCACCGCGCACGCCAGCACCCGTTTCGCCCCGGCCTCCTTCAGCGCGGTCGCCGCCTTCTGGATCGTGCCCGCCGTGTCGATGATGTCGTCCTGCAGGATGCAGGTGCGGCCGTTCACGTCGCCGATGACGTTCATCACCTCCGCGGTCCCGTCCTCGGTGCGCCGCTTGTCGACAATGGCCAGCTCGGCGCCGAGCCGCTTCGCATACGCGCGGGCGCGTTCCGCTCCGCCCGCGTCGGGCGACACAATCGTCAGGTTCTCCGCCTGCAGCCGCGCGCAGTATTCGATGATGACCGGCGCCGCAAACAGGTGATCGACCGGAATGTCGAAAAAGCCCTGAATCTGCGCCTTGTGCAGGTCCATCGTCAGCACACGGTTCGTGCCCGCCGCACTCAGCAGGTTGGCCACCAGCTTGGCGGAGATCGGCACGCGCGGCTTGTCCTTCCGATCCTGGCGCGCGTAGCCGTAGTACGGGATGACCGCCGTAATCCGCGCCGCGGACGATCGCCGGAAGGCGTCGACCATGACCAGCATCTCCATCAGGTGCTGGTCCACCGGGGTCGACGTCGGCTGCACGATGAAGACGTCGGCGCCGCGGATGTTCTCGTCGATCTGAAACGAAACCTCGCTGTCAGGAAACCGGCGCAGACGCGCCTGGCCGAGCGGGATCCCGAGGAAATCGGCGATGTCCTTCGTCAGCTGCGGGTGCGCGCTGCCTGAAAAGATCTTCAAATCGCCAAATCCGGTTGCCATCAGTCCTGCACCGCTGAGCGGCGGTCGTTTCATGCCTGTTCGTCAGCCTCGTTCCGCCTTCGCCGCTTCGCGGCTCCGGCGGGACAGGCCCTCCCGGCCTGCCAGCCGTAGCTCACGGCCTGTCTGCCTTCACCCTTCAAAGCTTGCCAGCCGTAGCTCGCGGCTTGTCTGCCTTCACCCTTCGAAGCTTGCCAGCCGTAGCTCGCAGCGTGAGCCTTGCGAGCGTAGGCTGGTTGGGGCGGAAGGATTCGAACCTTCGAATACGGGATCCAAAGACCCGCGCCTTACCACTTGGCCACGCCCCAGTTCGTCTCGGATCTGGTATGAAGTCGCCCACCCGTGGTCGCGGAATCTCCTAGTTTAGTCGAGGTTTCCGCCGATCGGCAAATACACGGACGCCATATGGCCGTACTTACAGCAGGCTAGAGAGCGTCCGCCCAACGAAGGGCACCGTCCACGTCCCGGATCTGACGAAGGAGGCGATTCTCGGCGAGCCGACGCCTCAGCCGTCCCACCGCCCTGGCAAACGGAACGGTCGAACAGTAGTGCCGGATGGCCGTGTGCGAGCCGAGCAGCGCCAGCGTTCGAGCCGCATCGCTCTCCAACCCGCCGGGCGGCTTCTGCTCGTCGCCTTCCCGCCGGAAGACGCACAGGACGTTCCCCCCGTCAGGCGAATACGTCGTGTCGATGCAGCGAAGGCCGGCAGCTTCCCCAATCGCCGCCAGCGTAGAGCCGGTGAAGTGATGCAGGTGGGCGTAGTGGTACTGGTGCGAGGGCGCCTGGACGCGCGACGCGATGTTCGGCACCTCGACGACGAGGCGGCCTCCCCGCAGCATCCATCCGCGAATGACCGACAGCAGCCCACGCGGGTCCGGCACATGCTCCAGCGCATGAAACATCGTGACGAGGTCCTGTGAGGCGGCCTCCACGACTGCCGCTTCGACGTCGGCGGTCTGGATCGGCACCCGCAGCACGTCCCGGGCAAACCCGGAGAACTCGATCCCCGGCTCGATCCCGGAGGCCTCCACTCCGTCGCGGCGCATGAGATAGACGAGCTCGCCAGCTCCGCACCCGACGTCGAGCATTCGCGGCTGCGCACCGGCTCCGGCAGAGGATGTGCTGCGCAGCAGACGGCGCAACAGCGTGCGGCGTTCGGCCGCACCGAGAAAACCGCGCACGATCTTCCGGAGCGGCGGCGAGCCGTGCCCCTTGTAGTCGGCGCGGTACGCGCTTTCGTAGTACGCCTTCATGGCCGCGGCCGGCGGACGCGGGTTCGTCCACACGAGGCCGCAGACCCTGCAGAGAACGGTGCGAAGCGGGCGGCCATCGCGGTCGCGCGTGCCGACGACCACCTCGTCGCGCGCACCGCACAGATTGCAGGGGGTCTCTTCCGTCGCCGCGGGCCTGTCTCGCCGAAGCGCGGAACGCGCGGTGGCGGGCCTGTCTCGCCGAAGCGCGGAACGCGCGGCGGCGGACCTTACGACGCGGGACATCTGTTGGTGATGACGAGCACCTCGGGCGGCGCGGTCCGTTGAATGAGCGTCCGCAGCTTGATGTCGGCGGTGGGATGACGGGCAACGACGCACGTCTCCACGCCGAGCATGCCTTTGACTTCATCGTAGCGATCGGCGGAAAGCACGGCAAACACGCGGCGGTCGGATCGGACCAGTTGCGCGAGCGATTCACCGTCGAATGCCATCTCGATGTGCCGCCGCAGATAGAACACCATGCTCGGCATCGCCATATCGAGATGTGCCACGACGTCGTTCGGTTGTGCGCGGCTCGCGATCACTTCGGCCAGTGCCCTCGCCGGCTTGTAGCGCTCGAACGCCGGAAGGGCCCGGACGGCGAGGATCCAGTTGAAGGCGATGAGCACGACGAGCACGGTGGCGATGGCCAGATGGTAGCGCCTCCACCAGGGCGCCAGGGCGACGACGAAGCCGCCGGCAATCGCGATCAGCGCGGATGAGTGGGCGCCCTCCGTGGCGTACGGCGTGCCTTCTCCGCCGAACGCAAACATGACAGCGCCGCCCAGGAGGATCAGCGCGACGCCGAGCGCCGTGAAGGTCCCAGCGAGCCAGCGGTTGGAGCCTTCCTGAACGGCCCGTGCGAGCCAATCCGCACCCAACGCCGTTATCGCGGTCACGATTGGAAAGATGTAGAGGTCCTGTTTGGTTTGCGAGAACGAAAAGAAGACGACCGTGATTCCGATCCAGAGCAGGAGCAGCGTGCGGAGCCGCCGGCCGGCCAATCGTTCGCCGTCGCGCCGCTCACGCCACCACGCCGCGACGACAGCGGGCAGGAAGAACGACCATGGCAGCGCGTCGGAGAACACGACCGGGAGATAGAAGGTGAGGCCGCGTGACTGCGTGCCGATGGTCTCCGTGAAGCGGCCGACATTCTCGCCGATGAAGAATCCGTAGATGTGCGTCCATCCATGCTGCATGTAGAGGGCGACGTACCACGGGGCCACGATGGCCACCGCGATGAGGATGCCGGTGGGAATCATCATCGCCCGCACGCGCGGCAGCTCACGATGGACCGCAAGATAGACGGCAAAGACGAGCGCCGGAATCACCGCCGCCACAGGGCCCTTCGTCAGCACACCGACGCCGACGGCCACGTACATCAACGTGAGGAACAGGCGGCGCCGTTCCGGATACCGCTCGGCGAGCACGAAGAACAGGAGCGTCAGCGTCATCATCGCCGTCACGGCCATGTCGACCATGATCCGGCGGCTGAACATGAAGAAGCGGGGACCGGCCGCAAGTCCGAGGGCCGCGAGCAGCGGCGCCAGCGGCTGCGTCGACACCGCCCGCGCGATGAACCACGCGGCGATGATCATCACCATCGCCATCGCCGCGATTGCCAGCCGTTCGACGGTGACCGACACACCGAACAGGTGATACATGCCGGCGACGATCCAGTAGCTGAGGACCGGCTTGTTGAACCGCGGTTCGTAGTTGAAGGCCGGGTTGATGTAATCGCCGCTCTCGATCATCTCGCGCGGCGTTTCGACGTAGTACGCCTCGTTCGCGTCCCAGATGGAGGCCGCGCCCAGGCTGACGAAGAATGGGATCACGGCCGCGGCGAGCAGCAGCAGCAGCAACAACGGCTTCACGCGCGCGTTCACGCGGCAGACCGCCGGAGCGCCGCCCGGCTGCGCCGGGCGTATTCGCCGCGATCGAGCGACTCGGTCAGCAGCACGCGCCACCCGGAGCCCGACAGCCGCTCGACCGCCGCGAGCGCGTCGGCGCGCTTCTGGAACAGGCCGAAGACGGCGGAGCCGCTGCCCGACATGGCTGCCGCCAGCGCACCCGCGCGCCTGAGGGCCGTCCGCATCTGATCGATTTCAGGATGGTGCCTCGCGATCGGAGCCTCGAGGTCGTTGATCATCTGGGCGGCGCGTGACGGCCATGGGCCCGGCACGTACTGCGGGTCCCGTGCGCTGCCGCCGCGCGAGAGATCGCGCTCCTCGTCGTACCAGCTGTAGGCGTCCGCGGTCGAGACACCGAATCCCGGCACGAGCAGCACCACGAAGTGGCGGGCGAGATCGGCGAGTGGATAGACCTCGTCACCGCGCCCCAGGCCGAGCGCAGTGCCGCCCGACAGAAAGAACGGCACGTCCGCTCCGAGCGTCGCCGCGACGTCGGTCAGCTG
>DASUGH010000082.1:0-3471 GCA_036274155.1 Vicinamibacterales bacterium
ACCGCCTTGGCCAGGCCGAAGTCGAGCACTTTGACGGTGCCGTCAGGCCGTAGCTTGATGTTGGCAGGCTTCAGATCGCGGTGCACGATCCCGCGCTCGTGCGCCGCTTCGAGCGCCTCGGCGATCTGCTTCGCGACCGGCAGCGCCTCGTCCGCTGGAAGCGCTCCGTGCCTGATGCGGTCGGCGAGCGTCGATCCGTCGACCAGCTCCATCACGAGCGCCGTCACGCCGTCGGCCTCCTCGAGGCCGTAGATCGCCGCGATGTTCGGATGGTTCAGGGCGGCGAGGGCGTGCGCCTCGGACCGGAAGCGCCGCAGATGATCCTGCCGCTGCTGATCGCTGTCACCGATCAAGTCTGCCGCCAGCACCTTGAACGCGACATCGCGATGCAGCTTCGAGTCGTGGGCGCGATAGACCTCGCCCATGCCACCGGCTCCGATCCGTTCCTGGATCGAGTAGGTGCCGATGCGGCGTCCGCTGAGCGAGGCTGCGTCAGCGACCGGCGCAGCCGCGCCGGCCGTCTGCAAGGGCTCGTCGAGGAAGCCCGGCGACGATGCTCCGCTGACGAGCAACGATTCCACGTCGCGCCGCAGATCCTCGTCGCCCTCGGTCGCCGCCGCGAGGAACGACCGGCGTGCGCTTTCGTTCAGCAGCCGCGCTGCGTGATAGAGCTCTTCGATCCTCCGCCAGCGATCCTCGTTCATGATGGAAGACATGGGACAGCAGCCGCTATCGTTTGAGTCTGTCCGTCCAGTTGACGTCGACGCTTACCGGCGCTTCGGAGCTCAGAATGACGAGAAACCGCCCGCCGTCCCTGGAAACCGCGTAGTGCAGGCCTGTGTAGCCCCCTTCTGACTGTGACAGCCTGATTGGGAAAAGCGCCGTCCGGGGCCCCGGCTGGAGAGCCTGGCCATTGCGGGTCAGCTGCACAGCGGTGAGCATCTCGCTGGATGAGATGTAGAACAACACGTGGCCGTCGGCACTCCACTGCGGGAGCGTCCCGCCGTCGGCGTCAGAAAGTTGCCATTTCACGTCGCCGGCTCCGGTTCCCCTGATGACCGGCGCGACCCAGACGTGCTGCACGCTGCCACTTTCGTTCGAGACATAGGCCACCCAGCGGCCGTCCGGCGAGAACATCCCGAACCTCTTGTCTTGCGGCGTCGAAGCGAGACGAAACGGCGTCCGATCTCCGGTGCCTGGTACAACCGTCAGGTCCTGGCGGTTGTCACGGGGGATTCCCACGAGAATCGAGTCGTCCCGGCCCCGGTCGAACAGCACCGTCGGGCCCTTCACGTCAGGCAGCAGCCGCTCGCTCGCACCGGCGCCATCCGACGGCTTCCGAAACGCGCGGAGACCGCCGTCGGAAGGGCGCGCGTTGAAGTCGATGAAGCGGTCGTCGTGAGACCATACCGGGTTGCCTGGTCGGTTCACCGTCAACGGCATGCGCACGGCGTTCGAGAGATTGATGATGAAGAGATCCCGGGGCTCGCCGATGACTGCGGCCACGCGAGTCTCGTCGTGCGAGAGGGCGATGGCGTGGTAAATCGCGGGCTCCCCGATCGTTCCGAGCGTTTGCCCGCGGCGATCGACCCACGCCAGCGTCGCGGTGTCCGTTGCCCCCTGATAGGCGAGGACGCCATTCTGAGACGCCGAGAACAGCCTGTATCCAGGAATCAAACCGTGGCGCTGGATGTGCTCGGCCACCGGGACGGGATTGCCACTCACGGCGAGCCGCGCCGCATCGAACGGCTGCGCCATGAGCGTCGCCTTGCGGAAGAACAAGAGGTAGCCGCTCGCGTACTGGACGTTCGACGACTCCGTTCCCGCCACCTTCACGCGGTCCGGCGAGCCCAGCCTTTGGGCGTAAACCGTCGGCTTCTGCCCCCAGGGGCCTGAGAGCACGTACAGCAGCGTGCGCCCATCCGGCAGAAACCAGGGTCGGATCTCCTGGTCGTCGGTGTCTCCGCTTGCCGGCGCGTCCGGCAGCGCATCGGCCGGTTGGCCCCCGCCGGTGTCGACGACCCTCCGGAGCCTGTAATTGCCCTTGTCCAGTACCGAGAAGACGACCGTGCCGTCGCGACCCCACGTCCCTCCGCCGAAGGGTGCCGTCGCGGCGCACAACACGGTCAGCGCGCCGCCCGACACATCCGCTTTCTTGATCTTGCCGTCGGCGAAGAAGCCGATGAAGCGGTTGTCGGGCGACCAGAACAGCGACGTCGCGCCCTCCGTGCCAGCCAGCGGCCGTGCCGACTCTGAGCCGACGTCGCGAATCAGGATCGTGGTCGGGCCGTCGCCTTGCCGTGCGACAACCGCCACTCGCCGTCCGTCGGGTGAAACGGCCAGTGGTGTCGGTTCACCTCGACTGCTCGAGAGAGCCAGACTCCAGCCCTGGGGCAGCGGCATCGACAGACGGAACGGCTGCGCCTCACCCGGCCGCGACGTCATATAGAACGCCGCCGCGAGGGCGATCACGCCCAGCATGGCCACAGCAGTCATAATCCAGGCGGTTCGCTCGCGGCGCGTCCGTGTGGACGGGGCTGCCAGCACACTACCGGAAAGAGCTTCCTCGAGCGCGATACGGGCATCGCCGATCGCCTGGAATCGTTGTCGCGGATCCTTGCGCAGACAACGATCCAACAGTTCGCGCAGGCGGGCCGTCACTCCTGAAGGAACGCGCGACCACTCAGGGTCCGCGCGCATCACGGCCGCCAGCGTCTCGGTCAGCGTGTCGCCGGCGAACGCCGCGCGGCCGGTCAGCATCTCGAAGAGCACGCACCCGAATGCCCAGATGTCGGAGCGGTGATCGACCGCCTTTCCAGCAGCCTGTTCCGGACTCATATACGCGGCGGTGCCGACGACGATTCCCGTGGCAGTCGCCGGCGGCGCGCTGTTCGTCGCACGCAGTGTGACGTCGCGCAACCGCGCCGCGGCCGGACCCACCGCTTTTGCCAGACCGAAGTCGAGCACTTTGACCGTGCCGTCAGGTCGGAGCTTGATGTTGGCGGGCTTCAGGTCGCGGTGCACGATGCCGCGCTCGTGCGCCGCTTCCAGCGCCTCGGCGATCTGCTTCGCGATCGCCAGCGCCTCCTCGACAGGAACGGCTTCGTGAGCGATGCGGTCGGCGAGCGTCGATCCGTCGACCAGCTCCATCACGATCGCCGTGACGTCATCGGCCTCCTCGAGGCCGTAGATCGCGGCAATGTTCGGATGGTTCAGTGCGGCGAGGGCGTGCGCCTCGGACCTGAAGCGCCGCAGATGATCCTGCCGCTGCTGATCGCTCTCGCCGATGAGATCCGCGGCGAGCACCTTCAGCGCGACGTCGCGATGCAACTTCGAGTCGTGGGCGCGATAGACGTCGCCCATGCCACCGGCGCCGATCCGTTCGTGGACCGAATAGGTGCCGATGCGGCGTCCACTGAGCGACGCGGCGCTGGAGACCAGCGCCGCCGCGCCGGTCGTTTGCACCGGTTC
>DASUGH010000083.1:0-99989 GCA_036274155.1 Vicinamibacterales bacterium
GTCCTGCAGTCCGGACCAGAGAACGTCCTCACGCGGCGGGTCCTGCGCCCAGGCGAGCGCCGACTCCCGGAGCGTCCAGAGACACACCGCCAGGTTGCCGCTGTCGACCGTTGACGCGAACGGTGGCTCGAGAGCCTCCAGAGTGTTCGTGTCGTGCCAGTTCAACAGGTGGCCACGGTACGTCGTCAGATGGGGAATGACCGCGAGCGTCTGCAACGTCGATCGAATGAACTCTGGCAGCGTCAGGTAGCCGAAGTGCACGGCCGCCACGCGGGCGTTGAGCAGGAAACCAAGGTTCGTCGGTGACAGGCGCTCCGCGGCGCTGCCATCTTCGCGGACGAAATCGGGCACCAGCCAGTTGTTGCGCTCGCCGCTCTGCTCACGAAAGAACCGCCAGGTGCGCAGGGCGACGACGCGCAGGAGAGACTCGCGGTCGAGCGACGGCTCCTTCTGCGCGAAGCGCGGCTCCCTGTCGAGCCAGCCGGCAATCACGCGCACGAGCACCCACGACGCCAGTACCGGCGCCGCGGCTGGAAGCGCCGCCGGCCGCAGGAACGCAACCGCCGCTGTCAGGCCGCACGCGATCCAGGGCGACCATTTGAGGCACGAATCGATGGCGCTCCGATCGCGAAGCGCCGCCTCCGCTGCCGTCTCCCACTCGAGTAGCCGGCGCCGGGTCACGAACATGCGGGCCAGCGCGCGAATGATCGCGTCTCCGGCGAGCAGCGCGTCGTGCAGCAGACAGGCCACGTGCAGGCCGACTGCCAGATGAGCGCGCGCAAACGCGCTCAGCTCCCGGCCCAGGTATCTGGGCAGCGACATGTGCCACCAGGGCGCGCGCGTCAGCCCGAAGAGGAGCTGCCAGTACGCAGGCGCGAGGAGCAGGCCGACGGCTGCCAGCGTCCAGCGAGCCGCCGAACCGGGCATGAGGACCCAGCCCGAGACGAGGAGCGCAATCGTCGCCGGATGCACCAGGCTCCGGCGCAGATTGTCGAGAATCTTCCACCGGGAGCGCACCTGCAGTGGATTGGCCACCAGCTGCCCGCGGAAGTCCGGCACCGGCGTCGACAACCAGCGGAGGATCTGCCAGTCGCCTCTGATCCACCGGTGCGTGCGCCGGTAGTACGCGGTGAAGTGCGAGGGATAGTCGTCGATCAGCTCGATATCCGAGACGAGGCCTGAACGGGCGAACAAGCCTTCGATGAGATCGTGGCTGAGCAGCGTGTTGGGCGGGAAGCGATGCTCCAGCGACTCACGGAACACATCGACCTCGTAGATGCCCTTGCCGGTGTAGATCCCTTCGCCGAACAGATCCTGATAGACGTCGGACACCGCACGCGTGTAGATGTCGAAGCCGGTTTCGCCGGCGAAGAGCACCGCCAGCCAGCTGCGACGGGACGACCGCGCGCTGATGGCAATGCGCGGCTGCAGAATGCCGTAGCCGTCCCTCACCACTTTGGTGACCGGATCGACGATGGCCCGGTTCAACGGGTGCGCAATCGTTCCTACGAGACGGCGGGCGGCGTCGCGCGGCAGCTGCGTGTCGGAGTCGAGCGTGATGACGTAACGAATCCTCGGCAAACGCTCGAGGTTGCCGACCTTGACCGGGAACCGATCGCGCACGCCGCGGAGGAGCTGGTTCAGATCGTGGAGCTTCCCCCGCTTCCGCTCCCATCCCATCCACCGCTGTTCGCTCGGATTGTAGGCACGGAACCGGTGGAACAGGAAGAATGGCGTGTTGCCGTTCCGGCCATGTCGTTCGTTCAGCTCGCGGATCAGCCGTTCGCAGAGGCGCAGCAGCTGGTTGTGCTCGTCGGCCGGCTCGCCCGAGTCGGGCGAATTCGTCACGAGCGCAAACCAGAGGTTCGGGTCCCGGTTGCCCAGGTACCGCACCTCCATGTCCCTCACGAGCCCGCGTATGTGACGCTGATTCAGGAGCAGCGCCGGAACGGCGACCATCGTGGCGCAGTCGGCGGGAATGCCATCCGAGAAATCCAGCTTGGGCAGCAGCGACGGCGAGACGTTTGACGTCGCCAGCGAGTTCATGATGCCAACAGCGGCGTGAGTCGCCGGTATGGCGAGAAGGACGATGCTGGCCAGCGCTGCCCATGGGTGCGCAAGCCCCACAGCGAACAAAGCCACGAACACCGCGGTGAGCAGGGCGATGCCGCCGAGGTAGCACACAGTCGCGTGACGCATCACGGCATCGGCCAGGCGGCGCTTCCACGGCGTGCGATAGCCGGTACGACGCCGCAGCTCGGGAAGGCCTTCGTCGATGAGGTAGTACCCGACGTGCGCACGACGGTACGCGACGCGGTCCGCCTCGTTCGTCGCATCCGATCGACAGGCCAGGCGAACCGCGATCTCGGCGACGTCGGCTTCCGTCCGCTTCGAATGTTTGGCCAGCTCGGCGACCGCGTGCCGGTACTGGTCCTGCGAGACCTCCTCCATCGATTCGTAGACGTTGGCCGGATCGCACGCCAGCACCGGGTCGACCGCGTTGGTCGACCCGAACACCGTCTTCCAGTCGGAGTCGGCAAGTGTCCGAAGGCTGGTGATGAGCGTCGGCAGCAGGGCGCGCTCGGACACGGCGGCGTAAACCAGGCGCTCGAGAAGCCACAGCTGCAGCATCGGGCGCGCGGCGAAGATCTCGCCCATCTCCAGGTCTCGCACCTCCTGCGCACCGGTCACGAACGCCACGAAGCTCTGTTCGTCGAAACGCCAGCCATGGACCAGCAGGTAGCTCTCACACAACGCGTCGATGCGAAGCATCGGCCTGCCATCGACGGCGACCGATGGAAAATCGCGGGTGGTTGCCGCCAGATCGCGCACGTCTTTTTCCGCTGCGACGATCAGCCGGACGTTGCCCGACAGCCAGTCCTGATGCAGCTGCGACTGCGGCTTCGACACGGCATCGTGATGCAGCGCCTTCTTGATGGCCTGGGCCCGGCGCCGCAGGCGGCGGAAGACCCCGCGCGGATCGCGAACCTTGTGCAGGCCCGCCATCGTTCGACGGCCGGCGGCCCGCGTCCGTTCGAACGCGAAGACGCCGGTCGCCTGCTCAGTGTCTCGCGGCGGCGGCAGCAGCGCCGTCCCGGTCAAACGTTTGGTTGCAATCGATACAGTCGACACGATCACCTCGCACGCCGTATCAGCGATAGCTCGACGCCTGCAGCTCGAACATGTCTGCATAGCGCCCACCCCGGGCCACCAGTTCGCGGTGTCTCCCCTGTTCGGCGATACGTCCGCCGTCCAGCACCACGATGTGATCAGCCATTCGTACGGTCGAAAAGCGATGAGAAATGAGCAGCGACATCTTTCCGGCGGTCAGCTCGGCGAAGCGCTGGAACACGTCGTATTCGGAGGGCGCGTCGAGCGCCGCGGTCGGCTCGTCCAGAATGAGCAGCTGCGCGTCGCGCAGGTATGCCCGCGCGAGGGCGACCTTCTGCCACTCGCCGCCGGACAGGTCGACGCCGCCTTCGAAGCGGCGGCCGAGCTGCTGCACGTAGCCGTTCGGCAGGCGGCCGATGACGGCGCTCGCCAGGCTCTTGCGCGCCGCGAGCTCGATTTCGTCGTCACGTGCGGCAACGGCAATGCGCCCGATGGCGATGTTTTCGCGGGCCGTCATCTCGTAACGGACGAAGTCCTGGAAGATCACACCGATCTCGCGATGGAGCTCTTCGAGCCGGTAGTCGCGAAGATCGACACCGTCGAGCAGGATGCGGCCGCCGCAGGGGTCGTACAGCCGGGTGAGCAGCTTGACGATGGTCGTTTTGCCTTCGCCGTTCCGGCCAACCAGCGCCACGCGCTCTCCAGCCGACAGGCGGAAATCGAAGCCGTCGAGGACGGGACGCGTATGCCCCGGATAGGTGAACGACACGCGGTCGAAGACGATGCCGTCACGAATCGGACGCGGCGCCGGGATCGCGTCGGGCTTCGAGGTGACCGAGGGCCGCGTCGCCAGGAACTCGACGAGATCGGTAAGGAACAGCGACTGGTCGGCGATGCTGGCGAAGGTCGAGAACACACCCTGGATGGCGCCGCTCGCTCCGCCGATCGACGCCGCCAGCAGTTGCATCGTCCCGAGCGTGAGCTGCCCGTTGACCGTCTGGAACACCACGTACGCGTAGGCGCCGTAGTAGCTGCTGGTGCTGATCAGCGACAGCAGGATGCCGAACCCGAGCCGCCGGCGCGAGAGCGCGAGATTCTGGACGTAGAGCTCGTCGGACAGCTGCGTGTAGCGCTCGCTCACCAGCGGCGCAAGGCCAAAGAGCTTCAGCTCCTTCGCCGACTCCTTGCTGGCGCCGAGCTGACGCAGGTAGTCCAGCTGACGTCTGAGCGGCGTCTGCCGCAGGCCGAGCGAGTAGCCGAGAAAGGCGTAGTGGCTCTCACCGACGAAGACCGGCACTACGGCGGCGACAAGCAGCACGAGGAGCCACGGCGAGAAATAGAAGACGGTGGCGGCCAGCGTGATCGCGGTAATCAGCTGCTGCACCATCCCGCCGATCGCGTGCACCATGCCGATGCGATCGGTCGCCTGCGCCCGCGCCCGCTCGAGCCGGTCGTGAAAGACCGGGTCTTCGTACGTGGCGAGATCGAGCCGCGAGGCGTGCGCCATGACGCGCGTGCTCACATGGCGCGTGAACCGATCGGCGAACAGACCATCGAAGAACCCGGTGACGCGGCCGATCACGACGCCCGTGATCGACAATCCGCACTCGAGCGCAACGAACCACCAGAAGTCGGGGCGGAGCGGCGATCCGCTGAAGTGCTGCTGGAGGGCGTCGAGAATGGTCTTCGCCACCGCCAGCATGGCGAGCGGCAGAAGCGCGCCGAGCGCACGGCCACCGAACGCGGCACAGAGCAGCCAGGGGCCCGACTCCCACGACAGCCGCAGCAGCGCGGGAACGTGGCTCAGCGCTCGTGCCCTGGCACGCCAGGCAGCTCGTTTCGGCCCTACCGCTTCCCCCATAGCCACTGTTCCTTTGAAGGCGAGGTCGGCAGGGACACCCGCTGAATCCAAAACGACCCGAGGCACCCGGGAGGAGGCCGGGCTCGGTAAACGCACAACGGGCTCGGTTGCGCGCTCTCAAGCTCGCAAAGACGCGAGCCCGAAATCGACGTGACGCCCTGTGCAAATAGGTCGCCAGATGTGAAGAGTCAGATTGGACCCTGACTCGGCCTGCGTAGAGGGGTCAGGTGGCATGGCCCGATTCCGGGTTGAGCTACGGCTGCGTAAGGTTCTCGGTCAGGCCCGGTAAAAATGTCCCCCGAAGGAACTCCCGCATCGCCCGTTCGTCCCAGCAAGGCGGTGAACCTCCCCTGCGCACCCCACCGCCCCGCCTTCCCGAGGCGGCGAGGATTCGACGACTCGACGAGGCCCCGGCGGGCCCTCTGCGCTCCGAAACTTTCGCAGCGTTCAGGGGTTCTAGCTGTAGTGAACGCCGGGCGACGTGCCGATGACGAGCGACGCCGACCCGTTTGAAGCGTTCGTACGGAGTCACCAGGACATGGTGTACGGCGTGGCCGTGCGGCTCCTTGGCAATCCAGCTGAGGCGGAGGACGTCGCTCAAACAGTCTTCCTGAAAGCGTTTCAGAGGTTTGACGAGCTCGGCGCCAGCCCATCGGCAGCCGCCTGGCTCAGAACCGTGACGAAGAACGCCTGCCTCAATCACCTGTCGCGGTATCGCGCCCGGTGGCGGTTCTTCAGCGAGCTCGAGAGCGGAGAGCCGACGGATCAAAGCTTCGCCGACACCATCGCATCGTCGTCGTCTCCGGTGCTCGACTTCGAGCGGGACGACCAGCGGGAGCACATCGAGCAGGCACTCAGGGCGCTTCCGGATCACCAGCGCGTTCCGCTCGTGCTCTTTCATCTCGAGGGCACGAGCTACCAGGACATCGCCGCGCTTCTGAGCGTCTCGCTCGCCAAGGTGAAGACGGACATCTACCGCGGCCGCGAGGCGCTCAGGCGGCAGCTCGCCCACATCCATGCATCCCGCTGAACTCGCCGAGTTCGTCGACCGCGCGCTCGAGGCGCTGCCGGCGCCGCGCGCGCCACGGACGCTGCTCCCCCGCGTGCTCGCTGCGGTACGGCAGCTGAAAGAACGTCCCTGGTACCAGCGCGCCTGGCTCACGTGGCCGCTCGAGTGGCAGACCGTCTCGCTTGCCACGATGGCGTGCCTGGCGATTGCCGCTGCTCTGCTCGCTCCGGCGGCGCGTGAAGCGCTCATCGCTCTCGCCGCAACCCTCGAGACGACTCGCCTGGGCGAGGCCGCCGGCGTCGTGCAGCAGATCGAGCACGGTGCGCGCGGGGTGGAAGCGACGACGACCGCTGTCTGGACGATCTGGCGGGTGGTGCTGCTGCCGTTCGTCGCCTACGCATGTGGCGTGCTGGCCCTGATGAGCGCCGCCTGCGCGGCTTCCGTTGCCACGATCAAAACGCTCGCGTTTGGAAAGGCGATCTCACGATGACTCGTCGCGCAGCCGCCCTCTGTCTTCTGCTCCTGACCGTTCATGCAGTGCCTCGCGACGCCGTCGCGCAGCCGCCGCCAGCTCCGCCTCCCGTCGAGCGTCCCGACGCGACCCCGCCGGCCGGCGTGGTGATCGAGGATGCCGAGATTCCGCCGCCGCCGCGAGGACAGCCGGCGGTCCGGATTGGCAGCGACTACACCCTCGCCGCCGGAGATTCGACTCGCGATGTGGCGGTCGTCTCGGGCTCCGCCACGATCGCCGGACATGTTTTCGGCGACGTCGTGGTGGTGCTCGGCCAGGTGCGCCTCGCGGGCACTGCCGTGATCGACGGCGATCTCGTGGTGGTGGGAGGCAGCGCGGCGATCGAGTCGGGCGCCACCGTCGATCACGACCTGATCGTGATCGGTGGAGCCCTCGACGCCCCGGCCGGGTTCTCGCCTGGAGGCGAGCACGTGGCCATCGGCTCGCAGATGCTCGGCGGCGACCTTCAGGCGCTCGTGCCCTGGATTACGCGTGGATTGATGTGGGGACGCCTCATCGTCCCGGACGTCGTCTGGGTATGGGCGGTCGTCGGCGGATTCTTTCTCCTCTACCTGCTGATCAATCTGGTCGCCGAGCGGCCGGTGCGGGCCTGCGCGGAAGTCATTGCCGCGAAGCCGTTGACCACGTTCCTGATGGGACTGCTGGTGCTGCTCCTGTCCGGGCCGCTGATGCTGCTCCTCACCGTGTCGGTCGTCGGCATCATCGTGATCCCGTTCGTGGTCTGTGCGCTGCTGCTGGCGGCACTGGTCGGCCGGGTCGGCGTGGCGCGCTGGCTCGGAATGCGGATCGTCGCCGAGGACGAACCGACTGTCGCGAAAGCGACGCGCTCGTTCGTCATCGGATTCGCCGTGCTCTGCCTTGGCTACATGATTCCGGTGCTCGGGCTCATCCTCTGGGCATCGGTTGGCGTCCTGGCCATTGGCGCCGGCGTCGCGTCGTTCCTTGACGCCTATCGCCGCGAGAACCCGGCGCCTCCGCGCGTCGAGCCGCCAATCCCGTCCGCTCCGTCTGGAGGGCTCGGAACGACACCATCGCCTGGCATCGCCCAGGCCGCGTACGAGGCGCCACTGTCAGACATTCCGCCACAGCCCACATTCGTGCCGCCAGCCGACGCGCGCCCGTCGCCACAACCAGCGGCGGCCATCTCCCTGACCGGCTTTCCTTTCGCGCCGTTCCGCGACCGCCTGATGGCGTTCATCCTCGACATCATCATCGTGCTCATTGCCTCCGCCATGCTGGACCTCGGACGCAACGGGCCACGTCGATTCCTGATGCTGCTGCTCATCTACCACATCGCCTTCTGGACCTGGAAGGCCACGACGGTGGGCGGCATCATCTGCCAGCTGCGCGTGACGCTCCTGAACGGCGAGCGGCCCCGCTTCGTCGACGCGCTGGTGCGAGGGTTGTCGAGCATCCTGTCGCTCGCGGCGCTCGGGCTGGGCGCTCTGTGGATTCTGAAGGACCCGGAGCGCCAGGCCTGGCACGACCGGATCGCCGGCACTTACGTCGTCAAGGTGCCGAGACACTATCCGGTCTAGCGCCTGACCGGCGTTCCGTAGACCTCGATGCGCGCGACGTTGACGAATCCTCCCCAGCCGTGACCGCTGCCCGGCAGGAGATCGGCAAAGCCGATTTCGTCCACGCGACTCAGGTTCGGCTTCTCCACCCAGGTGCCGCGCGTGACGACCCGCTCGATGTCGAGCGCCAGCCATCGCACGTTGGCCACTGCGAACTCGCTCTCCAGGAACAGCGTTGAGTTCGATGACGCAGCACCCTCTGCGTAGTCGCCAACGAGCCAGGTACCGTCGGCCAGCTTGATGGCCGGGCGGACGACGTGAAAGCCGGACGTCCTCGTGACCCAGCGGATCCTGGCGAGGCCTGTCAGGTCTACGAAGTTGTTCTTGTCGCGCAGCGTGACCGCCACCGGCGTCTGGCATACACCCGTCCAGAGGTTCGGCGGATCGCTTGGCTGGCCGGCGACCACCTGCTTCGGCCGCGGGTTCTGGTTGTAGCCCGCCAGCTGCACGCAGGACGGACCGGTCCAGTCCCGTGCGATCGATCCCGGCGGCGGATTCTTGAGATTCCGGGGAACCTCGGCGGCGCGGGGGTCGTACAGCTTCAGCTCGAGGTTGCTGTTGGTGACCGCCTGCGGCGTGATGCCGCGCTCGGGCTCGTAGTTGGTGCTGGCGTCGAACGGCGTCGTCTGCCGCCATTCCTCCCGGAAGAACAACGGCGGCTGCGGCGCCGGCGTCGCGAACTTCGGCGCCGTGCCGCCCGGCGGCTGCTGCGCGGCGCCGGCGAGAGCACCGGCCGTGCACCCGATAGCCAACACGGCCAGCCATATCCGACGAGCGATCCGAAGACGTTGCGACATCGTTTCCTCCGCAGTCGGCCGCGGTCAGCGTCCGGTGCGGGTGAGTCTACACTTCGCCGCTCGCGATGTCCCGCCCGCTCGATGACCGCCCGCAGATGGAGCGTCGACCAGCGGTTCAGGCGCTGGAACCGTTCCGCCTTCTTCGACGAAAATGGTGAATGCATCCTGTCGGGTGACGACGTGAGCGAACCTGATCGGGAGATCGTCGCGAGTCGAATCCTCTGCGCCACGCTCGTGTGTGTCGTCATGGGCGGTGCACAGTGGTCTGAGACGGCGCAGAACCCCGCGCCGCGTCTTCCCGCACGCCTCGAGCACTATCTCAAAGATGTCGTCGGAGCGACGTCGGCCGAGCGCGCTCGGCTGATGGAAGGTTCACCGATCACCCGGCTGCTCGAGGGCGACCCGGGCAAGGAAGTCGCCGTGTTCGGCGCCATCTGGATCAATGCGCCGATTCGCCGCTACGTCGACGCTGTCCAGGACATCGAGAATTTCGAGCGCGGCACCGGCTTTCTGGTCACGAAGCGCATCAGCGCGCCGCCCCGGCTCGACGACTTTGCGGCGCTGCGCCTGCCGCAGGAGGACGTCGCGGATCTGCGTACGTGTCGGGTCGGCAACTGCGAGGTCAAACTTGGCGAGCAGGCGCTTCAGCGGTTCAGGACGGAGATCGACTGGAAAGGCCCTGGCGTCCAGGCGGCCGCCGATGCGCTCATGCGGCGGCTGGTGCTGGAATACGTGACGGGGTACCTCGAGGGCGGCAACGCGCGGCTCGCCGTCTACCGTGACGACTCGCAGCCGACCTTCGTGGCGGAGGAGTTTCGCGCGATGGTCGCGCAGATGCCGGAGCTGGCGGCATCGATGCCGGCTGTCAGACGCTACCTGCTCGACTATCCGAAGGCGACGCTGCCCGGCGCCACCTCATTCCTCTACTGGCAGGCGACGGAGTTCGGGCTCAAGCCGACCATTCGGATCAGCCATCTCACGATTCGGGAAGACGCTGACGAGACCGTCGTGGCTTCCAAGATGTTGTATGCCACGCACTACTTCTGGACGGCGCTCGAGCTCCGGGCTCTCGTCCCCGACCCGTCCCGTGGACCCGGCTTCTGGTTCGTCACCGTCAATCGAAGCCGTTCCGACGGCCTCACCGGCTTCAGCGGCTTCTTCATCAGAAGACGGGTGAGAAGCGAGGTTGAGGACGGGTCGCTCGCGATTCTGCGACGGACGAAGGAGCGCCTCGAGCGCGGACGCTGAGCCTTCAGCCCCCGGAGCGCTGAGCACTGGACGGGAGACGATCGGAGTACTGCTATGCGCCACGCGCCTCGCCCGGAACGCGAGGACGGTCACAGCGACGCCCCCTGCCGGCTGTTCGTGTATCTCGCGCGCGACACGCCAGTGGGCGTCGTGCTGCGGCGCGGGCCGAGCGACTGGGCCCGTTTGAGCGTGTGGCACACGGATACCGATCGCATCGAACACGGGCAGTGGATCAAGGGGCGGGTCTATGAACGGCGGAGCGATCTGTCGTCCGATGGCGCCGTCTTCGCCGCGTTCGTCAGGCAGAGCGGCGGCCGCGGGGCGTCCGACACATGGGTGGCGCTCAGCCGTCCTCCGTACTTCACGGCGCTGGCGCTCTGGTTCATCGGCGGCACCTATTACACCGGTGCGTTCTTTCCACAACCCGGCACTCTCTGGCTCGGGTTCATGAAGGAGCAGCCGCCCGATGTGGGACACACACCCGCCTGGCTCTCCATCGCGCCGCCGCGCGACGTGCCCTACATCGACGGCTCGTCGGAATGGACGGAGCGAACCGTTCACTTCAACCGGCTTCTTCGCGACGGATGGCGACTGCTCGACAAAGAGCCGTTCGCGACCCTCTGGGAGCACCGGCATCCGAAGGAGCCGATGACGCTGACGATGATCCACACCTTCGACGACTTCAGGAGCTTCGGCGGTCCCTACGTCGTCGAATACACGGTGCGCCGCGACGGCGGGCCGGAGCATACGCTCGGCCAGGCGACATGGGCGGACTGGGATCAGCGAGGCCGGCTGGTTCTGGCGCAGCGCGGTCGGCTGCTGACGTGGGATGCCACGCGCGGTCTCGAGACGATCGCCGATCTCAACGATCAGGCACCCGATCCGCAGCCTGCGCCTGAGTGGGCCACGCGCTGGTGACACGCGCGTGCGCCGTGTCGGCATCCGGCATCCGGCATTCGGTATTGGACGGTTCGTGCTATGTTCTGCGGCGTGACCGCTCTTTCCTCGATGACGCGCCGCGCGTTCCTCGCGATCGCGGGAACGCTGCCGATCGCCGCCACGCTGGCGCAGGGCCGCAAGCCGCTGGTGGGCCTCGAGCTGTTCTCCGTCCGCGGAGAGCTGATGAAAGATCTCTTCGGCACAGTCCGCGCCGTCGCCAGGATGGGCTATGAGGTGGTCGAGTTCTTCGCGCCCTATTACAGCTGGACGCCCGAGTACGCAAAGGAGGTCCGCAAGCTGCTCGACGACCTGAACGTCAAATGCCTCTCGACCCACAACGGCGCCGCCAATCTCGCGCCGGCGGGACTGACGAAGGCAATCGAGCTCAATCAGATCATCGGCAGCCGCTTCATCGTCATGGCGAGTCCGCCGCGGGTCACGGGGCTCCATGGGTGGAAGGCGCTTGCCGATCAACTCAGCGCCGCCGCCGCTACGCTTCAGCCGCTCGGCATGTCAGCCGGGTATCACAACCACGAGACCGAGTGGCCGCTCGTGGAGGGCCGGCGTCCGATCGACGTTCTGGCCGCCGGCACGCCACCGTCGTTCGTCATGCAGCTCGACGTCGGTACCTGCGTGGCGGCCGGCGCCGATCCAGTGGCATTCATCAAGGCAAACCCCGGGCGCATCGTGAGCATTCACTGCAAGGACTGGGCGCCAGGGTCCGCCGCCGATCAGAAAAGCTATCGAGTGCTTTTCGGCGAGGGCGCCGCGCCGTGGCGGCAGATCTTCGACGCTGCGGAATCGGTCGGAGGCGTGCAGTACTACCTCGTCGAACAGGAGGGCAGCCGGTACCCGGAGCTCGAGACGGCCGAGCGCTGCCTCGCGACGTTCAAGACGATGAGAGGCTGAGGGCCGGCCCATTCGACCCTTGACCCTCGCCCCACGGTCGGTTTCGGATCTGCAGGAACAACTGGCGGCGCAGCAGTACGTGGCCGACCGCGGCCTCGCCGTGTCGCTGTTCCTCGCGCTGCAGCTCCGCCGCCCGCTCTTTCTCGAAGGCGAAGCTGGAGTCGGCAAGACAGCGCTCGCCTCGGCGCTCGCCGCCGTCCTCCACACCGATCTGATTCGTCTGCAGTGCTACGAAGGCCTCGACGTGACCCACGCGGTATACGAGTGGGATTACGCGCGGCAGCTGCTCGAGCTGCGGCTGCTCGAAGCGGGCGGCGCCGTCGACCGGGCGGCCGCGCGGCGCGAGTTGTACAGCGAAGCATTCCTCGTCAAACGGCCGCTTCTGCAGGCGATCGATCCCGCCCGGACGGAGCCGCCGGTCCTGCTCATCGACGAGATCGACCGTGCCGACGAGGAGTTCGAAGGGTATCTCCTCGAGCTCCTTGCCGAATTCCAGATCACGATTCCCGAACTGGGGACCGTGCGTGCCGCCACGCCTCCCGTCGTCGTCCTGACGTCCAATCGCACGCGCGAGGTGCACGACGCGCTCAAGCGGCGGTGCCTCTATCAGTGGATCGGGTATCCCGACTTCGACAAGGAGCTGGCCATCGTACGCGAGCGGCTCCCGCATGCCGCCGCGCAGCTGGCGGCGCAGGTCACGGCGCTCGTCCAGGCCATCAGGACAGTCGAGCTCTACAAGGCGCCCGGAGTATCGGAGACGCTCGACTGGGTATCGGCGCTGGTAGCTCTCGATCGCAGGACGATCGATCAGGACGTCATCGAAACCACGCTCGGCGCGGTCCTCAAGTCGAAAGACGACATCGAGCTGCTTCGCGGCGAGCGCCTCGCCGCGCTTCTGCAGCGGGCGATGTCGCATCGCCAGGCCAGTTGACCTCGCACCTCCTGAACAACCTGCTCGTCTTCGGGCGGCTGCTTCGCCGGCTCGGACTCGACGTGCATGCCGGGCGGATGCTCGACGTGGTCGACGCCCTCCTTCTCGTCGATCTCGGCGTGCGTGACGATGTCTACCACGTGTGCCGGACGCTGCTGGTACATCGCCGCGAGGATCTCGACGTGTTCGAACGCGCGTTCAACGCGTTCTGGCGCGATCGCGGCGATCAGCCTGATGCCGACGGCGCGGCAGTGAACCGCGACAGCGCCTCGCGGGAGACCACGTCGGGACTTGGCGCGCAATCGTACGAAGACATCGACCAGGGCACCATCGAGCAGGGCGCGCTCCGCACGTGGAGTGATGCCGATGCGCTGGCTCACAAGGACTTCTCCGAGTTCACCGCGCAGGAGGTCCTCGTCGCGCGTGCGGCGCTGGACCGTCTGACATGGACCCCAGGTGAACGGCGGACACGGCGCTGGGTTCGCGGCCGTGGCCCGCGCGTCGACCTGCGCGGCGCGATCGCGCGCAGCCTGCGCACCGGCGGCGACGTCGTCCTCCTGCCGCGCCGGCGCCGGCGCACCCGTCCGCGTCCGCTCGTCCTGATCTGCGACGTCAGCGGCTCGATGGAGCGCTACTCGCGGATGCTCCTGCACTTCGCGCACGCAATCGGTCGGCGCCACCGTCGTGTCGAGGCCTTTCTCTTCTCCACGCGGCTCACCCGCATCACCGCCGATCTGCGCCGGCGCCGGCTCGACGCGGCGGTCACGGCAGTCGCCCGAGCGGTGACCGACTGGTCGGGCGGCACGCGGACCGGGGCGGCGTTGCGCGAGCTGCATCAGCGATGGACGCGGCGGGTGCTGCACGGCAGTCCGGTCGTGCTGCTGATTTCCGACGGCTGGGATCGCGGCGACCCGCAGTTGCTGCGCGACCAGGTCTCGCGTCTGCAGCGGAGCTGCCATCGCCTCATCTGGCTCAACCCGTTGATTGGAACCGCGGACTATGCGCCGCTCACACGAGGGCTGCAGGCGGCGCTGCCGTTCGTCGACGACTTCCTGCCGGCGCGGACGCTGACCGATCTCGCAGCACTGGCGGTACACTTGAACGCGTTGCCGACGGAGCAAGGAAGGCGGACCTGAAGGTCCGCCTCTTCGTCTGACCAAACAACTCCGACTTCCTGCGTCCTTCGTCGTCCCCTGTCATGGACATTTCCGGTTCGTACACCTTCACCGCACTTCCGGATCGGGTCTGGGACCTCCTCATGGACCCTGACGCCATCAGGTCGTGCATCCCCGGATGTGAACGGCTCGAGGCGGATGGAGAGGACCGCTATCGCGTGACGCTCACCGTTGCGCTGGCCGCGATTACGGGGAGCTATTCGGGCACGGTCGTGCTCACCGACAAAGTGCCACATACCTCCTACCGTCTGGTGGCCGAGGGGCAGGGACGCCCGGGCTTCGTGAAGGGCGACTCGCGGATTGCTCTCCGCTCCGACGGCGACAGCACCGTGGTCGACGTGACCGGCACGGTGCAGGCAGGTGGCGCCATCGCCCGGGTAGGTCAACGGCTCATCGGCAGCGTGTCGAAGATGATGCTCGATCGCTTCTTCGCCTGCCTGCAATCGAAGCTCGCCTGACACCGGAGCGTCAAAGCCGACCACAGAGATTCCTTTGGTTTTCTCTGTGCCTCTGTGCCTCTGTGGCGGACTTCTCAGTGCCTCGTCGCAGGCCGATACGATTCACCGCGGCCTGCTACGGCAGCGTGAACGACATCGCGTTGGACGTGCCGCGGCTGTTGCGCAGCCTCACCGAGACCGTACCCTGGATGGCGCCGTCGATGGCCAACGGCAGCCGCAGCAAGCTCAGGCTGCCGAACGACGTGTTGCTGGCGAACCAGTCGTTGAACAGCGACTCCACGTTCAGCGTCATCGTCGTGCCGGAGACCGAACACCCCGCAACGTCGCCGCAGCTCAGCTGAATCGATTTCGTCGTCGTGAAGGTCAGGATGACTGCGGTCACCTCGCGCACCGTCGACGACAGCAGGATCCGGGCGGCGAATCCACCCTCGGTTCGCGTCTCGACGCCGTGGACGGTCGGTGCCCGTTCCGGAATCGTCAGCGACGCCACGTCTCCCGACGGGGAGAGCGTGGACGTCACGTTTCCAGCGACGAGCGTGCCTGCAAACGTCAACACGCCAGCCAGGGTACCCGTCTGGAACCCAACCGGGCCCGCGTCGACGCTGCCAGCGAAGCGTGCCTCGAGCGTGTTGGCGGGGATGACGAACGACACCTGACGCCCGCCGCTCGAGAACTGAATCGCGGGATCGTCGCCGGGGCTGGCGGCGCTCGACGTGAAGCCGAGCGTCAGCGTGCCGAAGACGTCATGGGGAAACGGAGTCGACAGCGTGACGGCCGCCAGCGCCTGCTCCCCGGCAACCACCGGTGACGGCGTAATGTCGAGGCGCGCCGTGGGTGTGGGCGACACTGACAGCGGGCGCGACACGGCATTGTTGCCGGCGTTGAGATCGCCTGCTGTGTCGACGGCCACCTGATGGTCGAGGGTCGCCGGGGTGCTGCCGACCGACACCGTGACGGTCACCGAGCTCGACTCGTTCACGCCGAGCGGCACCGAGCGCACACAGGTGACGATCTGGCCGGCCGCCGAGCAGGCCCAGTCAGCACCGGCGAACGAAGCGAACGACAGCCCCTGCGGCAGCGTGTCGGTGACTGTCACTGGCGCGGTGGTGGCGGCGGTGCCGACGTTGCTCACCGTCAGCGTATAGCTCTCGGCAAAGCCTTCGGCGAATCCGCCATGCGAGCTGCTGAGCAGGAGATCCGGGAACGGGTCGGCCACCGTGAACGGGACACTGTTGCTCGACCCGTGCGGAGTCGTCACGATCGCGCTACGGGCGCCGAGGGTGGCGCCGGCATCTATTGTCAGCGTCGCCGTCACCGACGTGGGGCTGACGACCTGCACGTTGCTCACCGCGATGCCGGCCATCGGCGCGAACGTCGTGGACCCGCTGAGGAAACTGGTGCCGGTCAGCGAGACGCTGGTCGCCACACCGCGCAGAATGAAACCAGGCTGGATGGCGCTGATTGTCGGCGTCTGCGTCCAGCGCAGTGTCGAGCTGCCCGATGTGCCAGCGTAGACGAGCGACGGCGTCACCGGGTCGATCGCCAGTGAGAGCACGTCGAGTCCGAACTGGGACAGGTTCGTGTTGAACGCCGACCAGCTGCCGCCACCATCGCCGCTTCGGTACACGCCGTCGTGCAGGACGGCAGCATAGACCCTGGCCGGCGTTGCCGGATCGACGGCAAGGGCCCTGACATCCAGGCTCGTCTCCCCGAGGCCGACGTTCGCCGCCGCCCAGCTCGCACCCGAGTCGACGCTGCGAAAGACGCCGCTCGAAGTGGCCGCGTACAGGGTGGCCGGCGATTGCGGGTCGATCGCCAGGAATCGCACGAATGGATCCGCCAGGCCGGCGCTCGCAAACTGCCAGCTCGCGCCCTGATCGCCGCTGCGAAACACGCCGTTCGTGGTGCCCGCATAGATGATGCTGGAATTCTGAGGATCGAGGGCCAGCGACCGCACGTCCACGGACGTCAGGCCGGAGCTCACCGGGGTCCAGGTCGTGCCGGAGTCGAGGCTGCGATGCACGCCGAGCGAAGTGCCAGCGTAGATGGTGGAGGGCGTGTGCGGATCGACGACGAGTCGCCAGACGATCGGGCTGATCATTCCCCCGATGTTCATCAGGGTCCAGTTCGCACCGGCGTCAGCGCTTCGATACGCGCCGCCGAACGTGCCTGCATAGAGGTTCGACGGCGTCTGCGGATCGATCGCCAGCGACGTCGCGGACCAGGGGCTCAACGCGTCGGACCAGCTCACCCCTGCGTCGGCGCTGCGGAACACGCCAAAGAACGTGCCCGCGTAGATCGTGTTCGGCGTGACCGGATCGATCACCACGGCGTTGACGAGATGACTCGTGAGCCTGCTGTTCGCAGAAGCCCACGATGAGCCGGCGTCGGCGCTGCGATACACGCCATTCCGGTAGGTGCCGGCGTAGAGTGTGCCGGGCGATTGCGGATCGACGGCCAGCGTCAGCACTTCCACTGTCGGCAGCCCGGTACTGACGGATCCCCAGCTGGTCGCGCTGTCGGTGCTGCGGAAGACGCCGCGGCCCGCCGCGTCGGTGACGTAGATCGTCGACGGCGTCTGCGGATCGATGCCAAGGGTCCGCGTGGCAAGAGGCATCGGAAGCCCGCCGTTGGCATCGGTCCAGGTCGCTCCGGAATCAACGGTGCGAAACACGCCGCCGTCGGACGTTGCCACGTAGAGCGTGGAAGACGTCTGTGGATCGATGACGAGCGACACCACGACAAACCCCGCCAGGCCGTTGACGATGGGCGTCCAGCTGGCGCCGCTGTCGACGCTGCGAAACACACCGTGTCCGCTCGTGCCGGCATACAGTATCGACGGCGTCTGCGCGTCGATGGCAAGCGCCGTGACATACAGGTTGGTCAGCCCTGCATTGACGGCCGACCAGCTGGCGCCACCGTCGGGGCTATGAAAGACGCCGCCGGTCGTCGTGCCCGCATACACGGACGAAGTCGTCTGCGGATCGATCGCAAACGACGCGACCGAGACCGAAGAGAGGCCGGTATGGTCCCAGGTGGCTCCGCCGTTCACGCTGCGAAAGACGCCGCTTAGAGCGGTGCCGGCATACAGCGTCGACGGAGTGTGCGGATCAATCGCCAGCACCGGCACGTTCCCGTCGGTCAACCCGAGGTTCATCGCCGCCCAGCTCGCGCCTCCGTCGACACTACGAAACACACCGCCGGCACCGGTACCGGCGTAGACCGTCGTCGGCGTCTGCGGGTCGACGGCAAGCGTCCGGATCTGACCGCCTTCGGGCCCTCGCTGTACCCACCGCTCCTGCGCCGCGGCGGTCCCCGCCTGGAGCGTCACGAGTCCGAGCACGAGTGGCGGGAGGAGGAAGCGGATGTTCGTTCGAAGGCGGTGCTGTGGTGCTGCCATCACGTACTCCACGAGCTCGTTTACCCGACTGGCGGAACGAAGAGGATCCGGCTCTCGGCCGACCGCGCATCGAAGAGGAAAAGCGTGCGATCCAGCTGGCCCGTCAGGCGATAGAGCGACTCGCCAACCAGCTTGAGGCCCGAGATCTCGCAGTTGCAGCGACGGTTGCCGACCAGCCGTCCCGTGACCTCGAAGGTCGTCACGTTGCTCGAACCGCCGTTGGCCACGTGAATGCGCGCACCGTTCGAAGCGGCGGCGAGCCCGACGGGGTTCGAGATGCCCTGGCCGGGTCCCGCCAGCGTTCGCCGCCGGGTCGAGCCGCCGAGACCGGACACGAGAAACACCTCGTTGTCGCGAGGATTGGCGACAGCGACGCCGTTGCCCGCGAGAAGCGCGAGCGCGCTCACGGCGCTGGTGTCGACGAGCGCCCGGACACCCGATGTCGGATTCCAACTGAAGAGAGAGGCCAGCTCACCGCCCGACACGGCGTACACGAGCGTGCTCCCGTCATCGCTGACGGCCATCGTCGTGACCGGCGCGTTCAGCTGCAGGACGCCGACGCGATGGGCCACTCGCGGCGACTCGGGGAGTCCGGTCACGATCGCGATGGTCCTGGTCGCCCGGTCGTACAGGGCTGCTGCCGAGCCACCGCGGCTCGAGGTTGCGAGCGCCGGAACAAAGGACGCCCCCGCTACCCGCCCTACTGAAGGAGGGTCCGTGGACAGATCGACGGCGAGCAGCGCCGGACCGCTGCTCGTGAGGAGAAGGCGTGACGGACCGAGCTCCAGGGCGTCGCTGATCTCGACGCCTAGATCGACCGGGTCTCCGACCGTGGCGCTTCCGAGAACCCCCTGAAGCGGCCGCAACTGATGCTGCTGGGAGTACCAGACGTACCCGATGACCGGGCCCGAGACCCGCGTAATCAGCTGACCGGCAGCGGCCGGCGCAATCAGGGCCGCTGCGACGACGAGGGCCGCGCGCGCGCGAACCGAGGCAGGCGACGTCATTGCGGTGCTCCGATGCTCGGCGCACCCAGCGTGATCGTCCCGGCGGGCTCGGCGGGCGTCGACGGGTTTCCGCCGCCACCGCGCCCGACCGCGAGCAGCGCGGCGCCCGCGGCTCCGCCGGCGCCGATGAGAATCCATTTCAACTTGTTGTTCTTCGCCGGACGCGGCGCGGAGCCGTTCTGAGTCTGGCGCGAGACTGCGCCGTCGGCGACGGCTTTCTTGACGACCGTCGCGAAATCGATCCGTGTGAGGGTGGCGGTGTCTTCTGCGCGGGCCGCCGTCGGCGTGAGGGCGACCACGAGAACGAGGCTGGCAGTCCTGAGGACGCCTTGTCTCAGATGGTTCGACATGTAGAGCCTCCGGCTTTCTTCACCGGCGCTCACCCGAGTGCCACCACCAGCGGGACCCGAGCTGCGACTCGCAGCATGGCGTTCTGTCCGGCCCTGGCCGGACCCGCATGATCGAGTCCCGCTGCTCAATGGCAACCGCGTGAACGCCCGGAGTTTTTTGTCACTCGAAGCGCGTGCACGGATTGGCACATCGCGACCGCGTAATGCCGGAATCCGCGCGCTGACATCGCTGCGCGTGAGGTTCCGGCCTTGCGCGTCCTTAGAGGTATCGGCGCAATGTAGCGTTCGGCTTTAGCGGGATCAGTTGCAGCGTCCGCCTTCGACGGGATCGGCTCTGTCCGGCTTCAGCCGGACCGCGGCGGATCGTTGTGGGCTATTCGCTCAGTCCCGAAAGGAGATCGTCGTGAAGGAGCTGGTGAAACAGCTGCTCGCCCGCTTCGCGGCGCACCGACAGACGGCCGGTCGAGTACGCGCGTGATGCGAGGCCGCGCTGCACCGACTCACAGATCGCCACGTCCTCTTCCTGGATCTGCTCGCTCACGCCAATGCTGGCGGCATGACGCTGGCGTGCGTCGCTCGACACGTCGGCGAAGTAGAAATCGAATACCACCTCGGTGCGGTCGACGCCGCGCGGGATCACGAGGTTGGTGTCCATGGCATCGCCGTACACGTTGATCATGAAGTTGGGATGCACCCAGATGTACGAGGCACGCTCGCCGCGCCGCACGGCGCCGGTGCGCGGCTCGGCCCCATCGCTCACGATCGGGCTCGACTGCAGGCAGAACCGGTCGCCGTTCTCGACCGTGTACTGGCGATAGTCGAGAACGCTGTCGAGTCCCTTGTGGAGATGCGGCACGTGATATCCGCCGTCCAGATAGTTGTCGACGAACACCTTCCAGTTGCAGGCAAGGCTGTAACGTCGGCGCTCCGTCCACGTCAGGCGCTCCAGGTGCAGACCCTGCAGCCGCGCGATGAGATCCGGACCGAAGAACTCGTCCAACGACGGACCGCTGGCGTCGAGCCGCACGAACACCCATGGCTCATGAATCGCGGTTGCCACCTGGACGAGGCCGTTCGACGCCCGATCGAAGTGGCAGACTTCGGTGAAGTCGGGCGTGCCTTTCAATGCGCCGTCGAGCCCATACGTCCACCCGTGATACGGGCAGCGCAGACTGGCAGCCGAGCCCTCCTCGGCGGTCACCACCGCGGCTGCGTGATGCCTGCAGACATTGAAGAAGCCTCGAATGATGGCGTCCTGCCCGCGGACGACGACCAGCGGCTCGCCGGCCAGTTCCAGCGACACGAACTGGCCGGGCGCCGCAACCTGACTGGTGCGGCAGGCCACGTGCCACGAGCGGGCGAAGACCGTCTGCCGCTCGAGCTCGAAGATGCGCGGATCGGTGTACCAGCCCGAGGGGATCGTCGACGCCTCGGCCAGAGGCCGATTCCGTTCGTACGATTCGACGAGCTCCTTCAACCTGGTCACGATTCCAGACTGAACCTCAACCGGATGTCGTCGGCCTCCCGCTCGATCGTTCATATGCGTCACGGGACTCGTCCAGGCCGCCGGGCCACCTGCGTGCGACGAGACGACAGGATATACGAACGCATTGACATCCGAACGACCACGGGTCGATCATCTGCGCGCCACGGCCGCCCGCGTCGAGCGGAGACGGTCCGGTGGGGACATGACGTCTGGGGAAAATACCAGCGCCAATCGCGACTGCGGCAGGGAGGAACGCGATGTATCGGCCGCCCGTGATGATTGCCGCTATTCTCTTGGCGGGAACGATCGCCGTCGACGCGAGAGCGGCGTTACAGCCCGGTTCGATGCTCACGCTGGCCGTTCTCCCGGACCGGGACGGCACTCGGCATGTCTTCGAGGTCGGCGTCGATCGGGTCGACCGGCTTCCTCGCTGGGACCAACAGCTCTCTCCTGAACCACCCCTCACCGCGAGTGAGGCACGCCAGACCGCCGAGCGTTGGCTCAGAGAGCGCCATCCAAAGGTCACACGATTCGAGCTCCTGGCGTTGGGACTGTCGCGCGTGTTCCCCCCACCTGGCCCGGGGCCGCTGGCCACGCTCGGCTGCTGGCATTATCGCGTGAGCTTCGAGCCGTTCGCTGGAGAGCGCCGCATGGCGGGCGGCTCGGAGTTCGTGGCAGTGGTCCTGCTCGACGGATCAATCGTCGAGCCCCGCCTGGAAACGAAAGGGACACCAGCACCTGCGGCGCAAGCGACCCCGATCGATCGTGGCCCCGGTGGCATCTACCAGGTCGGCGACGTTGGCGTTACGGCCCCCAAGATTCTGACCAATCTGAGGCCGCAGTACACACGCGCGGCCATGGAAGCCAAGATCAAAGGGACGGTCACCGTTCAAGCCGTCGTCAATGCCGACGGTACAGTCGGCGACGTGAAGGTTACGAAGTCGCTCGATTCGGTGCTCGGGCTCGACAACGCCGCTGTCGAGGCGGTGAAGAAATCGCGCTTCGTTCCAGCCAGCCGCTTGAACGTGCCGGTCGCGTACCTCCAGACGATAGAACTGGTGTTCGATATTCGGTGAGGCGGATCTCAGGGGCACCACCAGGCATTCCGCAATTGAAGGTGAACGCCTCCGAATCCCGGGGCCCCGAGCCCCGAGTTCCGAGAGCCTACTGTCCCGAACCCCCGGTCCTGCCTGCTGCAACAGGGGCCGGCGGCATCGCGCCGCCGACCAAGCGCGGCAGCAGCTCCTCGCGCATCGCCAGGTGATACACGGCCGACGCAATCGCGACGGCGCTCCTCTTCACATCGGTTTCGACGATGCGCTCGAGCGTGTCGAGGTTGGTGTGCCAGGTGTGGCTCTGGTATTCGATACCGTCCTGACCGAGGCCTATTCCCGGCAGGCCTGCCGCGTTGAACGACGTGCTGTCGGTGCCGCTGGCCACGCGGCTGCTGGTCGCGGTTGCGCCCATCACTCCCAGATCCTCGAAGGGCTTGAAGTACTGCGCGAGGATTGCCGCAGCCGCGGGCGGTCCGAACACGGTGCCGCCTCGAATGCGGCCGGTGCCCGAGTCCACGTTCAGGTATCCGGCGAACTTCGCGAAGGCCGGCTTCGGGTTCTCAGCCGTGCCGAAATGCTGTTCGACATAGGCCTTCGACCCGAGCAGGCCCTGCTCTTCCCCGCCCCACAGCGCCACGCGAATCGTTCGTCGCGGTTTCACGCCGATCGCGCTCAGGATTCGCGCCGCTTCCATCATCACCGCACAGCCGATGGCGTTGTCGGTGGCGCCGGTTGCCGAGTGCCACGAATCGAGATGCCCGCCGAGCATGACGACCTCGTCGGCCTTGTCGGATCCGCGAATCTCCGCAATCGCGTTGTAGGACGTCTTTCCGGCGGGATAGTCGTGGTTCACGATCGTGAACTCGAGTGTCACCGGCCGGCCGTCGTTGACGAGGCGCGTGATGCGGCCGTAGTCCTCGTTGCGCAGGACGACGGTCGGCACGGTCTTCGACGAGTCGTACCCGGAGAAGCTGAAGGCGCGGATCTGACCGTGTTCGCGCGCCGCATCGTTCACCCTGACCGCGGCACCGCTGGTCACCAGGAACTGGTTGACGATGTCGGCCACCTGCGCGGCGGTCAAGCGAGCGGGCCCGGCGGCCGGACCACCACCGCCGGTTGGCGGCGGCCCGGCCGGCGGTCCGCCGCCCCGCGCGGGCTCAGGTCCGCCTGGACCCGCCGCGCGGCCGGCACCAGCCGGGGCACCGCCGTATCGGGCGCGCGCCTGCTCGTCGGTTTGACGTTTTGCGGGCGGCGTCTCCTGGAACGGCACCGACGTGTGCGCGCCGACGAAGACCATCGCCCCTTTGACTCTCGGAGCGAGCTCGGCGAGATATGCGCGCAGCTCCGCCTCGGTCGGACCGAGACGCTGCGCAGCCGCGCCGCGGCCCGCCGGAGCCTCGGGGCCCTGCGGCGTGATCAACGGCACGACCGGTCCGGTCACCGTGCCAGGCGTCGACGGCGTCCAGGCGAGGACCTCGAACACCAGGTTGTCCTTCACCGGCGCCACGATGTGGCCTGATGCCCGCTCGTTCAGCCAGCCTCCCGCGGGCGTCACCGTCGCGGTCTTGAACTCGAACGGCTCGAGACGGCCGTTCACGAGCCCCCATTCGGCCATGTGTTCGATCGCCCACTTGGCGGCATTCTCATGGTTTGGAGAGCCGGTCAGGCGAGGACCGTATACGTCTGTGAGGTAGTGCATCGTCCGCATGATCTGGGAGCGATTGATCCCCTCCATGCGGATTCTCGCGTTTACCTCGGTGTCGATGCGCTCTGCCGTGTTTTGAGCAGACGGATAGGCGGCGGCAAGTGTGAATACCAGCGCCGGCGCGAACCACCTGGCGAGCATACGGGCCTCCGGGATTGGGGTCAGGTCTTGAATCCCTACTTTTTTCACGCTCTGGCCCCGGCAGTAAGCGACTGCAATCGCCGAGTGTGACGGGTCGATGCCGGGGTCAGACCGTGAAAAAACCATCGATTCAAGACCTGACCCCATCCGGGTCACGCGCGTGCGAGGGCGCGCTCCAGGGCGCGCCGGGCGAACACCGGGATCATTGCGCGACGGTATTCTTCCCCGGCGTGCAGGTCCGAGTTGATCGACGTGAGATCGCTGCCGGCTGATTTCGACGCGGCCGCAATCGTGTCGGCTGATGCGGATTTGCCGGAAAGCGCCTTTTCGACGTCCGGGAGCCGCACCGCGTGCGGTCCTGCCCCGGTCAGCCCGACTCGTGCGGCCTGGATGACCCCGTCCTTGACCTCGAGCGCCGCCGCCACGCCAACGATGGCGTAGTGGGACGCCCGCTGATGGAGCTTGGCGTAGCCGGACGCCCGCACCGGAGTGAACTGCACGCTGACGATGATCTCGTCGGACCCGAGGTCCACGCTGAAGAGATCCTTGAAGAACGCGCCGGCCTTCACCACACGCTCGCCTGAACTGCTCTTGAGATGAATATCAGCGTCGAGCGCGAGCATCACGGCCGGGTAGTCAGCCGATGGATCCGCATGCGCCAGACTGCCGCCGATCGTGCCGCGATTACGCACCTGTGGATCGCCGATCTCCGACGCGGCCTCCGCCAGGACCGGGCATTTCTGCTGCAGCGCCGGCGAGGCCGCCAGATCCGCGTGCACCGTGGCCGCGCCAACCTGGATGCGACCGTCTTTCTCGCCGATGCCCGCGAGGCCCGGGATGCGGGCAATGTCGATCAGGACACCCGGCTCGCTCAGGCGCAGCTTCATGAGCGGGATGAGACTGTGACCGCCGGCCAGCAGCTTTCCGCCGACGCCAGCCGCCTTCAGCTTCGCCAATGCGTCGTCGACCGAGGTCGCCCGTTCGTACTCGAATGCGGCGGGAATCACGCCTGCCCTCCCTGCCCCGAGCGCTGTCGAGGGCCGTGGATGATGCGCCACAGCTTCTCGGGCCGCAGCATCATGTCGATGTGCTTCACGCCGAACTCGCTCAAGGCGTCGACCGCGGCTGCGACTATGGCCGGCGTGGATCCCATCGTGCCGGCTTCGCCGACGCCCTTGGCCCCCAGCGGATTCACCGGCGTCGGGGTCACGGTCGATTCGAGCTCGAAGCGCGGAAAGTCGGCAGCACGCGGCAGCGCATAATCCATCAGCGAGCCGGTGAGCAGCTGGCCGTCATCTCCGTACACCACTTCCTCGATCATCGCCTGACCGATCCCCTGAGCCAGGCCGCCGTGAATCTGGCCTTCGACGATCATCGGATTGATCAGGTTCCCCGCGTCGTCGACCGCCGACACCTTCAGCAGCTTCGGCTCGCCGGTCTCGCGATCGATCTCGAGCATGCAGATGACACAGCCGAACGGATAGGTGTTGTTGGTCGGCTCGAAGAACGCCGACTCGCTGAGCCCGGGCTCCAGTCCTTCGGGCAGTGGCGTCGGTATGTAAGCGAACCATGCGACCTCGGCGAACGACTTCCCTCGTGCGGGCGCGCCCTTCACCGAAATCCTGCCGTTCTCGAAGACGATGTCGTCCTCATGAGCCTCGAGCAGCGCGGCAGCAAACCGGGCCATCTTCGCTTTGACCTTGGTGCCCGCCATATGCAGGGCAGTGCCGCCGACGGCCTGCGAGCGGCTGCCGAAGGTGCCGATGCCCTGCTTCGCGACGGCGGTGTCGCCATGCAGGATCGTCACATGCTCGATGGGCACGCCGAACTGATCGGCCAGCATCTGTCCAAACGTCGTTTCGTTGCCCTGCCCCTGCGGTGACACGCCGGTGGTGGCGCTGATCCGGCCGTCGCGCTGGACGGTGACCTGCGAGTGCTCCCAGCCGCCGGTTCCCGGCATCAGCCACGAGGGACCGACGCCGCACACTTCGACGTACATTGCCAGGCCGAGTCCGACGAGCCGGCCTTCGGCCCTGGCCTTGTCGCGCTCCGCCTTGAGGCCATTCCAGTTCGCGAACGCCAGCGCCGCGTCGAGCGCCTTCTCGTAGTCGCCCGAGTCGTACACGGCCCCCATCTGCGTGTGATACGGGAACTTTTCCTTCGGGATGAGGTTCTTGCGACGCACCTCCGCCGGATCCATCTTCAGCTCTTGCGCGAGCATGTCCATGCCGCGCTCGATGAAGTAGGTGGCCTCCGGGCGCCCGGCGCCACGATACGCATCGGTTGGCGTCTTGTTCGTGAACACTTCGGTGAGCGTCGTACGAATCGCCGGGAAATCGTATGTCGCGTTGGCCATCAACATGGTCAGGGTCGGAATGACCGACGTGCCAAGCATGTTGTACGCACCGATGTCGGCAATGAGACGCAGCCTTACGCCGAGCACCTTGCCATCGCGGCGGGCCGCCATCTCGAGATATCCGATGATGCCGCGACCATGCGTCGTGGCGACGAACGCCTCGGAACGGTCCTCGATCCATTTCACCGGGATCCCGAGCCGTTGCGAGACGACCGCCGTGACGCATTCCTCGGGATAGATGTTGATCTTGGCGCCAAAGCCGCCGCCGACCTCCGGTGCAATCGCCCGGACCTGATCCTGGCCGAGCCCGGTCAGCCCGGCGATCACGTTGCGCAGCGTGTGCGGATTCTGCGTCGACGACCAGATGGTCATCGAGCCTTTGCCCGGCTCGAAGTGCGCCACGACTCCGCGCGGCTCGATGGCATTCGGCACCAGGCGATGGTTCACCATCCGCTGTTCGATGACGACTTCGGCAGCGGCGAACGCCTTGTCGATCGCCGTGTCGTCCGGCGTGCCTCCGGGTGGCGCGCCGGTGCCACTCGGCATCAGCCTGACGGCGAGGTTGTTCGGAAACTCCGTGTGCAGCTGCGGCACGCCATCGTCCATCGCCCGCTCGGGGTCGACGACCGCCGGCAGCCCTTCGTAGTCGACGACGATCGCGTCGGCCGCGTCGCGGGCGACGTAGCGATCGATCGCCACGACAACGGCCACCGGCTCGCCGACATACCGCACCGTATCAACAGCGATCGCCCGATTGGTTGGCGCCGGCGTGGCCACGCCCATCGGGATCATCTCGGCCATCTGTGCGCCGGTGAACACCGCTTCGACGCCCTCCATTGCCTCGGCGGCGCTGGTGTCGATGGAACGGATCCGGGCGTGCGCGACGTCGCTGCGCTTGAAGGCCAGGTGCTGAAGGCCGGCGATCTTGACGTCGTCCACGTAAGTGCCGCGGCCCTGAATCAGCCGCGGATCCTCGCGGCGCTTGACGCGCTCGCCAATGAGCTTCGGCAAAACTGGGACGGTCGCCATGCTCACCTCTTGTTCGCGGCGTACTGGATGGCGTTGACGATGTGCTGGTAACCGGTGCAACGGCAGATGTTTCCGCCAATGCCGTCGCGAATCTGCTGCTCGGTCGGCTTCGGGTTGTCGGTGAGCAGGCTGACGGCCGACATGATCATCCCCGGCGTGCAATAGCCGCACTGCAGACCGTGCTCTTCCCAGAAGCCTTCCTGCACCGGATGCAGCCGGCCGTCCGTGGCAAGGCCCTCGATGGTCGTGATCTCGGAGCCGCTCGCCTGCGCTGCGAAGACGGTGCACGACTTCACGGTGCGGCCGTCGAGCAGGACCGTGCATGCGCCGCACTGGCTCGTATCACAGCCAACATGAGCGCCTGTCAGCAGCAGATGCTCGCGCAGGAAGTGCACGAGCAGCATGCGAGGCTCCACCTGGGCCTTCCTCGCCTTGCCATTGACCTTCATCGAGACATGGACCATGCGTCCCTCTTCGGCAGCTGCCACGAGGCAGCCTCGGAATGATCGCGCGAGCAGATGACGATATTTCCGACCGCCGCGCAAGTCAAACCAATGGGGGTGCGAGGGGGCACGGGGTGCGAGGGTGCACGGGGTGCGAGGGTGCGAGGGTGCACGGGGGTGCGAGGGTGCGAGGGTGCACGGGGTGCGAGGGTGCGAGGGTGCACGCGGTGCACGGGGTGCGAGGGTGCGAGGGTGCACGGGGTGCGAGGGTGCACGGGGGCGACGTGCGAAGCGGCCTAATCTAGATATAACCGGTCGCTCTGGTGTGGTGCTGCCGCGCGCGGCCGAGTGAACCGCGTGGTCCGACGCGAATGGGGATCTCGCGCAGGGCAGTATCGGGCTCACCGATATTGGCCCTCGCCTTGACACGAACGACGTAGCGGCCAGAAGGCACGTCCGACAGCGGCAGACGCGCGACGAACATGTGGGTGCCGGCACGCCGGCGATCGCTCGTTCGCTCCGCGGCAACTGTCTGCAGAATGCTGCCGTCGTCCGCCCGCAGCTCAACGCTGAGGTTTGTCGTGTGATCGCCGGCGTCGCCGGGATCGGCCGACGTGCCTCGCGACGGCGACCGCTCCAGCCGCAGCCGGCTCTCGTAGACCTCCGTGAAGACCGTCAGTGTTTCACCGGCCTCGAACTCGCGGCGCGGAGTGGGCACCGCCGGCAGCTTCACACGCGGACGCTCGACCGTCGATACGATGTGGGTCTGTTCGGACGCCGTCGACAGCGCAACGCCGCCCATCGTCAGCGGTGCTTCGAAATCGGGCACCTCGAGGGTCGTCAGGATGTTGCCGCTGCGCGCCGGGCCCCGGACGTTGACACGGAGCTGGTACTGCCCTGGAGGAAGGTCGAGCTCGGACACGGTGCGCACGCCGTGGCGTCTGGCGACGACGCCGGCGTCGGCATCGAGCGTCACAGTACCGTTGAAGGCATCACCCGAGCGTGAGCGTCCGCGCCCATCGGTGGCCGTCCAGGTCACGGCGAGCCGTCCCGAATAGCGGCCCGTCGACTCACCCAACCCGAGCAGCGTGGCGTCGGCATCGACCACGAGCACCACCGTCGTAGAGCGATCGGCGGTCTTGTACGGGGCAACGAAGATTCTGATCCGGTCGCGATCCTCTACAGACTTGCGCGGCCGGCCGGCTGACGGGTCCGCCGGCTGGTCGGCGGCGTTGGCGGTGCTCGTCGGCTGCACGGTGAGCGCGCACACCGATAGCGCGATCAGGGCCGTTCTTCGACGAGATACCTCATAGTCGGCGTAAAACGAGGCGATCGGGCGCGAGAGGAATCGCCCAGTACTACGTAAAGCTCTCGGTTTGGTTCACACAATCGCGAGCAGGACGATGATTCCGTGCATCAGCTGGCAGGCCGCGCTCAAGGGCACTGTGCCTCGGTGGCGAAAATCCCGGTGCCTCACAGGCCGATACGATTTCACCTTCGGCTGCTACTCCCCCGGACCAGCTCGACGTCATGTTCGGTCACGGCGCCGACCGCCTTCGGGCTTGGACAGTGGCCCGTTGCGTTCGGTCTGGCGTGTTTTGACGTTTGCCGGTTTCGAATGGTTGCCACGTTACTCCGCGCTCTCCCGCGAGGTGACCGAGGCGCGCCGCGACGCTGGTTTCGATGTAGATTCACAGCCGCCTCCCCGGCGCGGGACGTTTCCGCCGCTCGTCGCGTCAACCTGTCGGCGTGACGACCGGCTTCAGGACGCAATCACGCATGACCACACAAACGATGACTCATGTCGACACGGGCAAGGCGGTTAAGGTGTACCGGCTGGTCCTCCTGACCAGCATCTTGCTGAATATCGCCGTCGGGTTCTTCATCCTCCTGTTTCCGGACATGTTCGCCAGCTTCCTCGGACAGCCGCAGCCGTCTCCCGACACCTGGCCGCGTCACTGGGGCGCGCAGCTGCTCGCGATCAACATGCTTTACATGCCGGGATACTGGGACCCGCAGGTGCAGCGCTGGCCGAACTGGCTCGGCATCGGCATCCGACTGAGCTTCGCGTTGTTCTTCTTCACCCAGGGTGATGGGTTCGTGCCGATGGGAATCTACGACGGCGCGTCGGGACTGCTGCTCCTGCTCACGTATCTGAGAGTCCCGGGAGCACGTTGAGAGGCGGCGTGAAGCCGTCGCGCGCCGGCTGAGCGTCAGTTGAGCGGGTGACAGGGCACGAACCCGGGTTCGGGCTGGTCCTGACGCGTCTCGTACGACACCCAGCCCTGCGCCTGACGCTCGAGCAACTCGGTCCGCATCACATCATGATCGTGGATGTGCTGGAGGCAGATTTGCCCCGACATGACGTTCATGTTCCAGCGCTCAATCATGTCGACCTCGCCATGCCGACCGTTGGCGCTGACGCGAAACGACAGGAACTGCCGGTTGACGACGTTGACGACAGCGGTCAGCCCATTCACAGCGAGCGCCTGCAGCGCCTGCTCATGGCGAGCCAGTAGCGGTCCCGCGTAGACGGCACGCAGCGGCTGCGGGTTGGCGATCCGATATGCCAGGATCTGCGACTGGAACCCGCTCGTGACTGCATTGGCCAGCTCGGTCTGTGTTGCAAACGGAGCCGGCATCATCTGGTCGGGATCGACCGGCACCGGCGGCGTCGTCGCGACAGGTTGCGGCGTCGGCGCCGGGCCGGGCGGCGCAGGATCCTTCACCACAGGCTGGAACGCGGCCTCCTTCTCCACGGGCGGCGGCGTCACTGGCGAGACCGGACCCTGTTCATCTCTGAGGGCAGAGATGACGATCCCGACGATCACGAGCGCGATCACGAGCGCCGCCAGGCCGCCGAGCGCGCTGCCGAGCACGAACCACTTCGCTCGCGGCACCGCCGCGGAACGCGCCGGGGACTGAACGTTGGCGCGAGGAGCCGGGGCCGCGTGCGGCGGAGGCGGAGCCGGCGAAGACGCGCCTCCGCGCAGCGCCTCGAGCTTCGCCGCGCCCGTGCCGATCGACGGTCCGCGATGCAGCACCCGCTCGATGTTCGCGAGCAGCGCCGGCACTTCCTTGTAGTCGGGCGCGATCTTCTGCAACTGTTCGAGCTCGATGAGCGCATCCGGCCAGTTGCGTTTGTCGTAGTGCCCGCGGGCGCTCAGGTACAGCCGGTTCAGCTCCTGCTGCCGGCGCGCCTCACCGAGCTGGCTTCGCACCGCCTGGTTGTCGGGTTCGAGGGCCGCCAGCGCCTGCCAGTGCTCGACTGCCTCGTCCCACCGCTCCTTGTCGCTGGCGCTCGTGGCGGCGCGCCGCAGCTCGACGGCCCGGCGCCGCCGGGCATCCTCCTCGTTGGCACGCGCCAGCGCTTTCTCGGCGAGGCCGAGGAGCGCGCTGACGTCCTTATACGTGCGATCGATTGCGGCAATTCTCTTGAGCAGGTCGACGGCCTCGCGCCATCGTCCCTCTTCGTACGCCGCGCGCGCCGCGGCGTACATGTTCGCCAGCTGACGCTGGCGGCTGATCTCGCGCAGGCGCGTACCCGCCTCGGCGTGCGTCGGGTCGATGGCGAGGAGCTGATTGAGCTTGTCGATGGCGGTCTGCACGTCGCCGGCCGCCTCCGCGGTCCGCGCGCCGGCGAGCAGCGACGACAGCTGCAGCTGTTTCCGATCGGGCTCGCTGACCTGCTCGACCTCGAAGATGCGCCCGTCGGGCGCACGCATGTAGAGGACGGGTGTGCCCCACTCGACCTCGCTCACCTCGGCGAAGATCGCCTTGCGCGCTTCCGCCAGCCCCGCGTCGACCGGGTAACCGGCGGCGAGCGCCGAGTAGAACTCGCGTGTGAAGCAGATGGCCGCCTCGTCGGTCACCTCGAACTGCATCGCGATCACGGCAGGCACGCCCTGCTGGACGAGGCTCTGTGCCGTTCCCGCAAACGGATCGGCGCGCGAGGCGCGTGCTCCCTCGCAGGCGTTGAGCACGGCCAGCCGCAGCGGCCGATGATCGTGGAGCAAGGTGCCGATGAACTGAGCGCTGACGCGGCGGCCGCGCTCCTCGGCGTCCTCGAGCACCAGCAGGCCGTCGTCCACCTGCTCGTCGAAGCCGCCATGACCGACGAAATGAAAAATGTGGTACTCACTCTGCCGCAGGCGCCGTTGCAGCTCCGACAGTGTGGCGTGCTCCTGCCGCTCGACGGTGACGAGGCCCCGCTGCTCGAGGTCGGCCAGCGCCTCGTTCATCTTCGCGAACTCGCGCTCGACGTCCAGCTGCGGATAGTCGGTCGGGCTGGAGATCATCATCAGCACGCGAAGCGGCGGTTTCACCGCCACCGGCCGGATGCGCTCGGGCAGCTCGAGGTAGCGGACGACCGGCGTCTCGACCGAGAGGCCGAGGAACCGGTTCATCCCGGCGTTGTAGAGAAACTCCCAGGGAAGGTCGGCCAGCGCCGGCACCTGTCCAAGGTGCAGCCGCACCCGCAGGCCCGAGCCCTGGCGGCCGGCCTCGTCGATGCTGCTGCGCAGACAGCCACGCACATCGCCGGCGAACACTTCGTTGAACAGCTTGCCGCCGAACGCCTTGGCAGACACCATCTCGGGCGACTCGATGCGGCGGACAGCGTGCCGCGAACGGCCGATGCGAAGCAGGAAGTTCTCGATCTCGAGATCGGAGAACGGCTCGCGAAACGCGGCCGTCGCCTGCCCGGCCGGCGAATTGAAGACCCGGGCGACATACCCGTCAGCGGACCGCTCGATGATGAGATCGAAGTCGAGGTACTTCATGGCGCCAGCGCGCGTCCCATCCTTTGACAACGCTCAGCGTCGCTCGAAGCAACATCGAAGGACGGTTCGAGAATCCTATACTGCTGACCAAGTTCCACGGCAACGACATAGTGCAGCCAGACGACTCATCGTTTCCTGAGACCAGTCGAGCTAGGCCGGACGCAAGCTCATGAGCACAACGACAACGATGCAGACTCGTCTCGACGGCCAAGGGCTGACCGGGTCCGGGCGCTGCGGTGAAGCTGAAAGCCGCATGACGTCACACTCGATCGCCGCGACGACGTGTTCGGCGTGATCGACATCCCGCTTTAGACCCAGAGCTCACGGCTTCGAGGCGATCGGGAGAGCTCGGTTAGAACCGGAGGCGCAGCCCGCCCACGATCTGGAATCCTCCGGCCTTCACTTCCACCGTACCGCCATCCGGTGACTCCAGGTCGACATTCGCGCGGGTGTACTGCGCGCCGACGCCGACACCGACCTGACGCGAGAAGAAGTAGCCGAGATCTCCCCCGATGTTCACGCCGACTGTCGAATCTTCCACGTCCTCCGTCACGGCGCTGTCGAACACGGCGTCGTCGTACGGATAGGACTCTGTATAGCGGACCGAGCTTACGAGCGCCTGCTCTACGGTAAAGAACGACGGCCCCCCGAATATCGTCACCAGCACCCGCTGACCGACAGGGAACACGCCGCGCACCTGGATGTGCACCGCCAGCTCTTCCCGTTTCAGATCGCCGGCTTCGCCGTTTACGGTTCGCGGCTGGTTGAAGAAGAACGGATGCGGAATCGACCCGGTAATGGCCGCCGTCGACGAACCCGAAAACCGCGTCAGGCCGGCGCCAATACCCAGGTGGCGCGACAGCAGGACTGCGCCCGATATGTCGAATCCCGGGCCGGATTTCATCGAGTATTCGCTGTCGACCCGCGCGTCCTCGGCGTTCTCGCGGTAGGTCACCGAGTCCTGGAAGTCGCTTCCGGCCGTCTGAAACATGCCATTGATGGACAGGTGCACGCGGCCGATGGCCGGTCCGGCGCCGGACGACGTGGTGGCCGCCGACACCACCTGCGCGGCGACCGGTGACGAGCTGACCAGCACGATGGCCGCCGTAATGATGTGCGCCCGCCGCATGATCGCCATCATCACTGCACACCCACCGCAGTCCACGCCTGCGTCACGGCGCGCTCAGGAGCGCTGTCGACCCCATACAGGTCCCGCGCCGCCTGGATGGTCGCGGCGCGCGCCGTCGAGAACGTGGACGCTGCCGGCATCAGGAAGACGAACGCCCTGTAGAAGACCCGCTCGATCTGTGCCCGGTTCGCCGCACCGACGCCCTGCACCGCCAGTCCGGAGGTTCGGTTCGAGCCGCCTTCGATGGCGAGGTAGAACGCGTGGTTCGCGATCCCGGAATTGATGTGAACGCCGCCGTTGTCAGCGGGATCGGTGACCAGGCGCGTGTAGTGATCGGGTTGTCCGTACAGAGCGGGATTCTCCATCGAGCGATCTCCGTCTCTGGAGCCCGGGAGAACCGCCCGCGAGATGTCCTCGCCCAACAGATAGTCTGCGCGGGCGGGACCCGTTCCTGGCTGCTGATAGAAGAACTCGACAGAGGTTGCCATGATGTCGGAAAACGCCTCGTTGAGCGCGCCCGACTCGTTCTGATAGATCAGCCGCGACGAGGAATCGGTAACACCGTGCGTCAGCTCGTGCGCGACGATGTCCAGGGCGCCGGCGAAATAGCTGTAGTTCCTCCCGCTTCCAACGACGAAGAAGGTCGGTGGAATCCCGTTGGCGAAGAAGAGAACCCCGCCGGGCGAAGGCCCGCACGCTCCGCACCAGAAGGCGTTGATGACCCACCGGCTCAGGACACTCCCCGACACCGCCGGAGCGCCCTGCTGCGTGACGGCGTTGGTGAGCACGACGATCGGCCGATCGCGATCGTCGAGGCCGTGCCGGCCGAACCGCCTGAAGTAGTAGTCGTACGTCCATCCGATGTGCGCGTGCGCATCGACCACCGCCGGATCCGTCCAGTTGTTGTCGGCGTCGGTCGCGAGGTCGCTGGTGAACAGCGGCGCGCCGTTGTCCACCACCGCAATGGCTCGCGTCAGATCGGCTCGGAAGTCGTAGGTCGTCAGCACCGGAGGACGGCGGCGATCGTCGGCGAGGAACGCGCCTGCCTGCTGCAGCACGCTGAGCTTTTTCGTATCGCCGAGCACGCCGCGTCCGCTGCCTGTGGCCGCCTGCGTCTGGATCTCGGTGTACCGCATCAGCTCCGAGCCGTCGTTCGCATCGAGGAACACGCGATTGACCTCACCGTGGCCCGAGACCACGCCGGTATAGGCGAGAAACGGCTCCCTGGTCTCGTGGCGCACGATCGTGAGCTCGACGGCCTTGAGCAGCGTCGCATCCGCGCCGCCGAGAGCCAGCAGACGGCGCTCGGCTTCGCCCAGCGTCAACCGTGGCTGCGTCTCGATCGCGAAGTCAGCCGCCATCTCGCCAAAGATTGCCACCGGCACGCCGGCCTGGGAGTCGCGAACGACCTCGGAGCCCCACACCGGCACGCCATGGTGGTAGGCCTGCAACCGTTCGACGGTCCGCTGCGGCATCGCCGGATCCCGATCGACGCTCCGGGCACGCAGCTCGCCGGTCCCCAGCCGCTGCGTCACGTAGGAATCCCAGGTGCGCAGGTCGGCGCTGTTCGTGGCGGTGATCCGGAGGGCGGCGACGCGCGCCGATGGAGTGCGCGGGCGCTGCGCCCGCCCCGCTGGAGCAGACGTGTCGCGCGGAGTCGCCGTGCGCGGCGTCGCCGTCCGCGGAGACGAGGAACGCTGCGCAAGGCCGTGCTCGAGAGACAGCAGCAGAGCGGCCGTCACCGCCGCTGACGTCACGATGACTTTCATCTGGGGCTCCTGAATGGCTGGCAAGCGATCGTGGGTGTGACGATGGCGGCGATTCTATACGGTCGGCGGCGAAACGCGGCGCCGGTCACGCAGTTCTGTGCAGCCGGAGCGCGGCGAGCGCCGCGATGACGACGAGAAAGGCGAGTGTGATGACCGAGAGGTTCAGCAGCGCGTAGTGAAGCCGGCGCCCGAGCAGATCGAAGAGTGTGAGCCCGATGACCGCCACCGCCAGCACGGCGATCGGCCGCAGCGGCCGCGGCAGGTCGGAAAGATAGTTGCCCACGTAGGCGATCGCCGGCGTCGACACCAGCACGACGTAGTCCCACCCTTGCGGTGACAGCAGCGGCGTGAGCGTCAGCAACAGGGCGGCCTCGAGGCCGTCCGGACTCGCAAGTCCTCGACGCCGCGCAAAGACGACAGCCGCGACGACCAGCAGCGAGATCGCGCTCAGGCCCGCCAGAAATGTCGCCGTGTCTCCGAATCCGAACCATTTCGTATACATCGCCGCCAGTGAGATGTTGTCCGAGTGTGTCAGCGTGCCGGCGGTCGTATCGGCGACAGTCGTCCACCATCCCTCATAGAGCCGGAGCGTCCCGTCCAGACCGTAGACGGCAGCCGGCAGAATCGCGGCGAGCACCACGCCGGCAGAGGCCGCAATCACCGACGGCGCGCGGCGTCTTGCCGCTATCCAGGGCAAGAGGATGAGTGCATATGGCTTGAGCACGATGGCGAAGGCGACGAGAGCTCCCGCCAGCGCCTCGCGTCCGGTCGTGAAGGCGGCAATTGCCGTCGTCGCGACGAGAGCGAACACGAGGTTGATCTGGCCGAGCACGAGATCTTCCGCGTAGTACTTGCCGAGGCCGACGACGAGCACCGCGATGAGCACGGCGACAGGCCTGCGCCGATCGGGAAGGATGCTCACGCTCAGCGGGAGCAACGCGACGAGCGCCGCCACCGACAGCGTGAACCAGATCGGCTTCGCCACCGCGAGCGGAAGCGCGCCAAGGGGCATGGCCACGACGGCAAAGGCCGGAAAGTACTTGAACTGGTAGGCGCCATCCTCGGCGCGATAGAGCGGCTCGGCGTGTGCCGCACGCGCGCCGGCCCGCCAGTAGACCTCGAAGTCTGGCATCCGCCGCGACGCCTTGAAGACGAACACCCAGGCGGCGGCCGCAACGAGGAGGCAGATCGCCGCCACACGCGGCGCTCTCGATCGCCATGATGCTGCCAAGGTCCGCCAATCATAGCGACTCCGCCGGTCAACCACTCTGATTGTTCAGCGGCTCCATGACAGAATGAGATTCCGCGGCCACACACCATGCGAAGGCTGGTCGTCATCCTTTTCCTGCCCGCGCTCCTCGGCTGCCAGGATCCTCCTCAAAGCGCCCCCGTCGGGCGGCGGCTGATGGAACGTTCCCACCCAGGCATGGGTGCCGAGGCGCATCTGAGCGTCTGGACGAATGACGAACCGGCAGCGGTCGCGGCATTCGACGAGGTGTTCGCGGAGCTCGACCGTCTGGAGTCGCTGATGAGCGTGTGGAGACCAGGCAGCGACATCGTGCGGCTGAACGACGCTGCCGGCCGCGAGTCGGTGACGGTCAGCCCGGAGGTGATGGATGCACTCCGGGCGGCGCGCGAGGTCGGCGACTGGACGAACGGCGGCTTCGACGTCACGTTCGCCGCGCTCGCCGACGTCTGGAAGTTCGATCACGATCAGGACGACCGCGTGCCGTCGCCCGAGGAGATTCGCACCAGAGTGCCGCTCGTCGACTACCGCGCCCTCGAGCTCGATGCCGGCGCTGGCACCGCGTACCTGCGCCGCCGCGGCATGCGTGCTCACCTCGGCGGAATCGGAAAAGGGTTTGCCGTCGACCGCGCGTCGGCGATTCTCCGCTCTCACGGGTTCCACGACTTCATGGTTCAGTTCGGCGGCGATCTCTACGTCAGCGGCAGCCGCGGAGATCGGCCGTGGCGGCTCGGCATCCGCGACCCGCGCGGCCCCGCGGACCGGAGCTTTGCCGCCATCGAGCTGCGCGACTCCTCCTTCAGCACGTCCGGCGACTACGAGCGGTTCTTCATGCACAACGGCCGGCGATACCACCACATCATCGACCCGCGCACGGGCGAGCCGGCGAAGGGATGCCGCAGCGTGACGATTGCCGCGCGCACAGCCACGATTGCCGACGCGCTGTCGACTGGCGTCTTCGTGCTCGGCCCGGCCGACGGCATGGCGCTCATCGAACGGCTGCCGGACGTGGAAGGCGTGATCGTGACCGACGACAACCGGGTCCTGGTGTCGTCGGGCTTGAAAGACCGGCTCGAGATCCTCGCGCCGCCGACTGACCAGCCGTGATCGCGGGTGCGGGGCCCTATCGGCCTGCCTGCTGCGCCGCCAGCCGGTTCCTGTAAAAGATGATGCGGTGGTGCGGGCACTTCTTCGTGTCCGCGTACAACCGTTCGCAGTCATCACAGCGCACGCACTCGGTGAGGACGATCTGCGGCCCGCGAATCGCGCCCCACTCGCAGGCCTTCTCGCAGATTCGGCAGGTGCTGCACTCCGACCATCGTTTGATGCGGAATACCGTGAGCTTCGACAGCAACCCGAGCGCCGCTCCGAGAGGACACAGGAAGCGGCAGTACAGGTTGCGCACGAACAGCGTGCCGACGAGCAGCACGCCGAGCCCCGCCCACAGGACCGGCGATTTGCCGAACACGCCGAACATCCAGAACGGCTCGATGTAGGGGTAGAAGAGCGCATCCCGCGTCAGCAGGAAATAGCCGACGGCGCCCGCGAGAATCGCATACTTGATCATCGATGCGCGCCGCTCGATGCCGCGCGGGACGTTGACCCTCAGCCGCCGCGGCACGATCCGGTCGAGCAGCTGCGTGAATGCGCCGAACGCGCAGATCCGCCCGCAATAGACGCGTCCCCAGAGCACCGTCGACACGACGGTAATCGCCGCGAGCAGGTACCACGCCAGGTTGTAGCGGAAGATCGGCAGATTGCCGCCGAGCAGGCCGAGGACGTTGACGATCGAGATCAGCTGGCTCTTGTAGAAACCGAGATAGCCGACGGCGGCGGCGAGCGTCACGTATTTCAGCGCCACGCTCTTGCGGAAGAAGCTGACGAAGGCGAGCGTCGAAAAGGCGACGACCATGCCGATGTCGAGCGCCTGCGCGCGCACATCGTCGGCCCATCGTGGCGCCTCTTCCTCTTCGTCGTCGAAGGTCCACCCTTTCGGCTGCTCCTGCGCGTGGAGCACGACGGAACGGGCGTGCCCGCCGCCGGGATACGCAGAGAGCGCTGCCAGCACCAGCAGCAGCAGCAGACACCATCGCATCCGGCCGACAATCACGGATTGGTTCCCGGCGGGGTCAGCAGCGCGCGGGCGATCCGGCGGGACGAGTTGCGGACGGCTCGAGCGGCACTCGTGACCGTGATCGTGGCCCTGGAGACGGCGTCGATGTCGTTGCCGACCCGGAACGGATCACGCACGTCCTTGCCCTTGAACTGCGCGGCGAACGCCGGCGGCTCCACCGAGAAGTTCCCGTAGGGCTCGTGGTGCTCCGCCACGATGAGCCCGGTCAGAATGCCTTTGAGATCGATGCCCACCAGCATCACGATCGGACCGTCGTATCCACGCTCGAGCGGATCGAGCTCCGTCGTCCAGAACGCATAGCCGAGCACCGTGCGCGAACCGCGAGCATCCGCCGAGTAGGCGGTAAAGTGTGGCGGGTCCCCTTCCTTGGGCGAAAACGCCGTGGCGTTCGGAAAGAGCGTCTTGAGACGTCCCTGCAGCCGAGCATCGCCGGTCGCCGCCTGGCGGCCGGCAAGCACGAGCGTGCTGACGCCCAGAAGAAATGCGACGAGTGCGGCGGTTCGCTGCAGCCGATGGCCCATCGGCCGGATTATAGTCGGCGTCACGTACCGGGCCGCAGCCACCGCGTACACTGGCGGCTTTTCGTCGCCTCGTCGCGAAGGTCTCGCGTGCCCATCCGCAATCTGGCTTACGGAAGGAAGGATATGAACGGATCTGCTCAGCCACCCCCCGTGCCAGCCGGGTCGTTCGATGAACGATCGCTCGTCAACTGGACGACGGTGATCTACGGGCTGCACGCGTTCAGCGTGCTCACCGGCATCCTGTCCTCGGCAACCGTGATCGGCTCGTTCCTCGCCGGCTGGCCGTCCATCCTCGCGGTCATCCTGAACTACGTGAAGCGCAGCGACGTGCGCGGCACCTGGCTGGAGTCGCACTTCCGCTGGCAGATCCGGACGTTCTGGTTCGGGCTCTTGTGGGTCGCCCTCTGCTTCCTGTTCATCGTCTTCACGCTGGGCATCGGCATCATCATCGCGTGGCTGCCGTTGAGCGTCGTCGCAATCTGGATCATCTATCGAATCGTTCGCGGGTGGTCTGCGCTCAGCAGCCGTCGGACGATGCCGGTGTAGGTCTGGTTTCGGGTTACGGCCTCAGACTCCAAACACGAACGTCGAGATCAGATCGCTCAGCTTCGCCTGGCTCGCCACGATGTCGCGGTTGACGGAAGCCAGCTGCGCCTGCGCCGCCTCCATCTGATCCTCCTGCTTCTTCAACTGGTCGAGATACCGGGCGCGCAGCTCGAGGTCTCTGGCGCCGGTGCGTAAAGCCTTGAGGTTCTCCCGCAGCCGCTCCTGGTCGCGGAAGAGGACGTCGATCAGGGTCTGCGCGGCCTGCGCATCGAGCTTCTGCGCGGCGATCTGTTCCTGGAGGTCGACGATCGCTCCGAGCCTCTCCCGGACAGCCTGCGGCGTGGCACTTCCCGCGAACAAGGCGAGTTGGGGCCGGGTCATCTCCTGCAACGAGACGCTCGTCTGACGGGCCACGATCTCGGGAACGGCGAGCGTGGTGGCTTCGGAGGCGCCGAGGGTCAACCTGAAGCGATAGAAATTCTCGGTGGTCTCGAACGGCTCGGCGCCTTCGAGCCGCCGGTCGCTCTGTCTCGGGTGCTCGAGGATCAGTGTCTTCCGGTCCATCCCCTTGTTGCGGATCTCGTATGTGGTGGTCTGCACCGACTCCATGAAGAGCACGGCGACTCCCTGGCTGACGGTCATCCGCGCGGTGGTTTCGGGACGCGCCTGCCGCTTGCCTGCTATCTGGACGTCATAGTCCACGCCGTAGCTGATGAGCGCCTTCTCTCCCCGGGGGAGATAGTCGACGATCGCTTCACCAGCGTAACGGGTGTCCTGGAAAAAGGTGACCGGACCGGATTCGAAGGGGATGTCGGTGGTGTTCTCGAGGCGCGCGCCGAGCCTGGGGTTTCCGCGGTCTGTCCGCGCGTTGAAGATCGAGAGCTTCTCGACCTGGATCGTTCGCTGCAGGAACGGCAGCAGGGCGCTCTGCCGGCTGGCGATCCGCACCGGGAAGGGGAACTTGTATTCGTAGAAGTCCTCGACGCGTGCGGCCTCGGCCTGATCGAACACCGGCGGAGGCGGTGGGGCGGCGGCCGTCGTCAGACGCCCCTGGTTGGCATTCGTGACACCGCCGACTACGCCGCCAGGCACGCCGCCGGCGACACCCCCCGCCGTACCTCGACCTCCGCCCCGCCCACCGGCGCCGGCCTGACCCTGCGCGACGCGCGCGTTCTGGACGTCGGTCGCACGCGGTGTTTCAGCCAGCGCCGCGGGGCCGGCCGGCGCGATCACAGCGGACTCGTACCGGCGGGGCGCTGCCACCTGTCCGCCCGGCACCGGCACCGTCGCGCGATTCGTGTAGAGCGGATCGTAGAGATTCATCAGGAACGAGACCGGCGCTCCGGAGAGCAGCGAGACGGTGACGTTTTCCCAGGCCTCGCCAGTCGGATTGTCGATCTGCGCCCAGCCTTGAATCCGGCTCTCGTTGGCGCCGAGATCCACGCGGTAGCTCGTCTTCCACAAGGGGAACTGCTGCAGATAGGCGACCTGGATCGGACCGGCGGCCGGCACCGGGTAGACGCTGACTTCGCGGGTGACGTCCTGACGCCCGGCGGCGAGTACCTCGAGATACGACCGCAGCTGATCGCGCATCTGCCGGTCGCTGAACTCGACCGACCGCACGTCGCCGAGCCAGATCGTCTGCAGCGAGCCGTCGCGCAGCAGCACCGTCATCCGGTAGTCCGGCGACACCGTCTGCGGCGCCGTCACCCGTTCGGTCTGCTGCGCCGCCATCAGCTTCCCTTCGAGGGTCTTGCCGTTGTGTTCCAGCCTGACGTCGGCGCCTTTCACCTGCATCAGAAATCCGCCCAGACCTGTGTCGGATGGCGTGATGTCGAATGGAAAGCGCGAGAGCATGTGGCTGGACGGAATGCCGGCCGTGTAGCCGACCGAATACAGCGCGCCGGTGTCGGGATTCCAGGCCATGAAGGACTTGAGCACGTCGTTCATGTCTTCGGGATGAAAGGTGAGGCTGAGCGGCGCTGTCAGCTGTCCGCTGCGCACGATGTACGCCATGCCGTTCTTGTAGAGCAGGACGCGGGTGATGGCGAGCGGCTGCTGGGCGCGGAGCGCCGGCACGGTCACGGCCAGCGCGCAGACGATGAGCACGGCTCTTTTCACGAACGTCTCCTTTGGAGTCGGTGCCTTTGACTGTAAGGACGTTCGACGGCAGTCATAATAGACACCGGCCTGGAAAAAACGGGCGTCGCCAGCCACCATGAACCGTCGTCTGCACGCGTGACCACCGACGCCCATCCACCGGCACGCCGGATTCATCCCTCCATCTGGATGATCCTGTTCCTGCCGTTCGGGGCGACGAGCGGCTTCGTGTCGGTCACCATCGGCTACCTCGCCAAGCAGCAGGGCATGGGCGACGCAGCCATCGCCGGGCTCGTCGCCATCAACACCCTGCCGCACACCTTCAAGTTCTTCTGGTCGCCGTTGCCCGACATGACGTTCAGCCGCCGCGGCTGGTATCTCGTGTCGAACCTCGTCAGCACGATCACGCTCCTTGCCCTCGCATTCGTGCCGATTCGCAACGAGACCATGCAGCTGCTGCGCACGCTGATCGTGCTGAACAGCGCCGCGATTACCTTCCTCGGCATGGCCGTCGAGGGGCTCCTCGCCCACGTCGTCACCAACGAGGAACGAGGCGTCGGGTCGGGCTGGCTGCAGGCCGGCAACCTGGGCGGTGCCGGCCTCGGCGGCGGACTGGCGCTCTTCCTGGCACAGCGCATCGGCGCGCAGGCGGCGCTGAGTATCGTGGCCGTGGCCCTGCTCCTGTGCTCGATCGGCCTGCGGTTCGTACCCGAGCCGCGCGTGCTGCGCGAGGGAACCCTTGGCGCTGCGTTCCGCGCCGTCGTCAGGGATCTGAAGGAGACGATCTTCCAGACGCGTGCCGGACTGCTGGCGATGATCCTCTGCTTCCTGCCGGCGGGCACGGCGGCGGCCATCGCGCTCTTTTCAGCGATGGCAGGGCGCTGGAACACATCCGCCGATGCGGTCGCGCTCTACACCGGTGTCCTTGGCGGCATCGTCTCGGCCGTGGGCTGTCTCGCGGGCGGCTGGCTCTCCGATCGGATGGATCGAAAGACGGCGTACGCGGCAACCGGATTCTTTCTCGCGGCGGTCGCCGTCGGGATGTACCTCGGGCCGCGCAGCGAGCTCGGCTACGGGGTGTTCACCTTGTCCTATCAGTTCGGTGCCGGCCTGTCGTATGGCGCCTTCACGGGGTTCGTGCTGGAAGCGATCGGCCGCGGGGCGGCGGCCACGAAATACAACGCGCTGGCGTCGCTGTCGAACATCCCCATCTGGTACATGACCCAGATTGACGGCTGGGTTTCCGAGCGCTGGAGCGTGAACGCGATGCTGCTCGTCGACGCCGCCAGCGAAGTGGCAGCTGCGTTGGTCTTCCTGGCGCTCGCATACCTGCTGCTGGGCAGGTCACGAACGCGCCCGGCCGAACCGTAAAACTTCAGCGCCCTGTCGATCTCGTGTCGGTTCGTTCGACGTGGTATCAGAGGCCGGCACACGAGTGATGGGCACCGCTGCCCGGCCGAACGAGGAGACGTTCAGATGCGATTCCTGTCGATCTACAAATCCCGTGAGACTGGCGTTCCGCCCTCGCCCGAGCACATCGAACGGATGACCAGGCTCATTGAAGAGAGCATGAAGTCGGGCGAGCTGCTGGCGACGGAAGGATGCCTCCCGAGCGCGCTGGGCGCCAGGGTTCGCCTGGCAGATGGCAAGACCACCGTCACGGACGGTCCGTTCAGCGAGTCGAAAGAGGTCATCGGCGGCTTCGCGATCCTGCAGGCCAGGTCGAAAGAGGAAGCGATCGAGATGGTCAAGCGCTTCCTCAGCATCGCCGGCGACGGCGAGTGCGAGATCCGGCAGGTGTTCGAGGCTCCGGATCCATCCTCGTCGGTGGGCGAGATCGGCAAGGAGCTTGCTGGGCAGTTCGACGGCAGTCGTTAAACCCAGAGCTCACTTGTGTTGAGGATGGGAATCCCGGTTCCGGCGACCGGACCGCGCTGCGAGGGCGTCGAGGGCCGCTGGACGCGAGCTCCGTGAGCTCGCTGATCCCCACAGCCGTCGTCTCCACAGGGATTCGCATCCTCAACACAAGTGAGCTCTGGGTCTAGGAGTCGCTGACAGGCTTTTGAGCGCGTCCTGGACGCAGGCGGGCACTCCCAGGCTTTTCGTTATATGTTGACCGTTCGGAGTCACGCCAACGAAAGGCCTCGGACACATGGGATCTGCCGCCGTCTTCTTTCATCGTCTGCCGGCAATCGCGATAACGCTGGGCATGATCTGTTCCTGGCCGGGTTCCGCGTTCGGCCAGACCTCCGCGCTGCGAGAGCGCCTGGTGAAGGCGAAGAGCCTCAGCTGCACGTTCCCGGTGGTTGCCACCGGAACATGGAAGGATGGCGTGCCGAGCGGTGAAGTGACGCAAGCGACCCGCAAGGTGTCGTTCACGAACGTCAACGTCGAGGAGGGAACCGCCGACGCCGCGAGCGATTTCGGCGGCGGTTTCATCGTCGTCCGGCAGTCGAACGATTACCTGCATCTGATGCAGATGCACAGCTCGGGACCGCTCTACACGACGACGGTGCTGGCGAGGGAAACCAGGGAGGGGCGACTGATGGCGGTCCACACGCGGCACGAGTACACCGACGTGCGTCTGCCGAATTTCACGTCGAGGCCGGAGATGTACATAGGCGAGTGCACGGTCGGCAACTGACCGCCGGCTTCAGCGGCTCACGGGCTTTTCTGCTGCAGCCACTGCCTGGCGTCGTCGATGGACGTGAACAGACGAATCGGCAATCCCCGGTTCGCCGCCACCGTCTCGGCAAACTTCATCAGGTCGCCTTCCGCGTGCACGTCGACGAAGGCCATCGCTTCCATACGCGATGCGCCGACGGCTCCCTGTGAGGCGATCTGAAACACGTCGACAGTCCTCAGCCGCGGCCCCTCGAGGCGCTCCTCGATCAACACCCGGAAGCAGCGGCGCGCTTCGCACTCCAGCCGGAGCTGCTGGAGATACCCAACCACGTTCTCGAGGCTGTTCACCCCGGTGACGACAGCGTGCAGGTAGTCGCCTTCGACGGCGATCGTCACCGTGTACGAACCGCTGTGCATGCCCTCGCCGACGACCATGCGTTCGTCACTCCTGACTGCCCGGAACGGTGTCCCGAAAGCGGCCTGCTACCTATGGTACGTGCATCGGGCCTGGCTGGTTGAAGAAGATCGGCGGCGTCCACCGGATCACTGCAGGGCTGGCCAGGCGCTCAGTCGGGCTGTCAGAGGATTCGCGAGAGGACGCCGGCAACAACCGCGTTGCAACGCGGACGCAGGAAGCGAAACGCATTCGCTTCTGCGAGCCCGGCGTGCTGCTCCAGGTCGCGACGGAGCGCGGCCCGCGCACGCGACAAACGTGTCTTGACGACCGCCTCGCTGACATCGAGCACGTAGGCCGCCTCCTCGGTACTCAACTCCTCGACCTGCCGCAACACGAACACCTCTCGGGCACCATCCGGCAGCCGATCGATCGCCGATTCCACGAGGCGGTTCAGTTCTCCGGCGAATGCCTGGCGCTCGGGATCCGCGCCTCCGCTCGCCGCCGCGCGCGGCGCGTCTTCCTCCATCGTCATATACCTCCCGCGCCGCCGTGCGCGGGCAATTGCCTCGTGCACGGCGATGCGCGTCAGCCAGGTCGAGAACTTTGCCCGGCGATCGAACTGATGGAGATGGCTGTAGGCGTTCACGTACGCCTGCTGCATCACGTCCTCTGACTCGCTCTCGTCCTTGACTATCGCGCGCGCCGCCCGATAAAGCCGCTCGTTGTGCCGCCGCATGAGCACTTCGAAGAGCGCCGTTTGTCCGGCGAGCACGCGGGCGACGACCTGCTCGTCCGAGAGCACGGCCCACTCTTCGACGACTGGCGCGCTGACGAGATGCATCGCTTCTCCCTGTTCGATCGCAAGCGTCCGACTCAGAGTGACTTCAGGTACTCGACGAGATCCGCTTTCTGCGCGGGGGTGAGGCCCAGGCGGAACTGGCGATCGTAGTGCTCGACGACTGCGGCGAGATCGGGAGCACTGCCGTCGTGGAAGTACGGCGGGTGGGCGACGAGTCCCCTCAAGGGGGTCGTCCGGTACTGTCCCGTGGCGGATCGTGCCGCATAGTCCTCTTCCGTCCCGACCTCGCCCGGGTCATGCAGGACCGGTGCCGCGCCGCCCACACCGCTGAGCACGTCGGTGAAGTGCGGCGCCTGATGACAGCCGGCGCAGCCGGCGTCGCCATTGAAAAGCTGTCTGCCGCGTCTGGCGGCGTTGCGATTGAAGGCATCTGGACGCGGCTTCGGCGCCTGCAGGCTCAGTTGGTAGGCGAGCAGCGCTGGCAGCTTCGGCGTGACCATGTCGGGCGTCTGCGTGATGTTCAACCCGATGCGTGGATCGACGAATGTACCGTGTCCGCCCATCTGGCCCACGCCTACGTAGCTGTTCCAATAGGAGATCGGACCGTCACCCGTATACGTCTCGAAGCCGACACCAAGCAGTCCATAGATCGGAGGAATCAGGACCGGAAGCGACGGCTTCTGTGGATTCAGGACGATCAGGTTGACGCCGTCGAACGCGTGATGGCGTGCGTCGTACATGCCAGGACCCCAACGATTGAGCACGTCTCTCGTGTCAGGGTCCTTGTCGAAGAAAGGTGACAACGCAGCGATGGCGCCGACGTTCAGGTCGCGGTTCGGCCACCCGTCGAGACGCCTGCCGATGCCGGGCGCGAACGAGTCGTCCACCGTCGAGTGGCAGAGCGCGCAGGTCACGCCGACGCTGGTGAGGTGTCCGGCATCGTCTACCGTGCCCTCGAGTCCAACCACGGCATTCAGCTGCAGCAACGCCACGGTAATGGCCGGGTCATCGAGATCGACCTCGCCCGCCTTTAACGCGCGGACGATGGGACGCGGCAGCGCTTGCGAATCGACCTTGAGTCCGACTTTCAGCGCCGTGTTCGGGCTGACGGCCTTTGGAATCACCTCGTGCATCCGCAGCACGTCTGTCCACAACTGCTCGTCGCCGAAGGTGTCGTGACGGAAGATCTCCCGACCTTCCCGTACGGCTTTTCCCTGAGGCAATAGGGAATTACGCGCCTCGACCGATCCAGACAGACCTGACAGGGCGACCAGGATCGGAAGCGCGAACGACGCGACAACGATGAAATAGCCAACCCGGCGCATGCAGCCTCCCCGATGGCGTGGACGTCGCGTCGTATGCCATCTGCAACAAAGGAGTGCGCCGATCGAAAAAGGTTACAGCGCGTCAGTATGGCGACGCTTTCTTGAACGCCTCATGCATTCGTCCATTCCTCACTCCCTCATCGCTGGACCGAGTCCTGCAGAGCACGCCGCGCACTGAGCATCGCTGACTGATTTCGAGTGCGGCTCGCGCCCGAGCCCCGAGTCCCGAGTCCCGAGTCCCGGATCCCGAGCCCCGGATCCCGAGCCCCGAGCCCCCGATCACGGCAGCACTCGAATCGCCACCAGAGCGTTCTCGGTTCCAGCGGTCACACTGACGACGTAGTCGGCAGGGGCGAGGGGCGCGAGCGTGATCTGAACGGTCCGCCAGCGCGTGCCGTCGCTGTCGGTGCGAACCGCGGTCGTCGCCGGGACGGCGAGCGGATTGCCGGCACGATCGAGAATGCGGGCGGTTCCCGCATTGTCCGACAACGCGGGTATTTCCATCACCACACGCTCGGTCCGTCGGAAGCGGAGATCCGCCGTCGGCAGATCGCGATTGCCCGTCGTCGGACCGCGTCGGGTGAAGAGCGCACCGATGCCGGCGGCCCCCTGAGGAATCGAGAATTGGACGGTCTCGGTGGACGAGAGGGCGCCGGCGCTCAACCCCTTCGCACCAACCTGCAGCTGATACTCGCCAGGCGCGAGCGGCGCTTCCGGATGCAACTCGACGCGCACGCTCGTCATCCCGCGCGGAACCGGCACTCGCTCGGTCGTCACCGTTTTGCCTGTGGCGTCGACGAGCGCGATATCCGCCTGCGCGCCTTCGCTCCAATCGTTTCGACCCGCCACTGTTTGTGATTCCACCACCGCCCAGATTCTGCTGACGTTGTCACCTGTCCGCGCCGCCACCTGCGCGCGCAACGGACGCTCGCGGCCGAGTGCAGAGAGCGCTGCAAGCGCCGCCTGCACGGCACTGGCCGTCGAGGCGGAGACGGCTCCCGCAGCTGCCGCGGCGCCGGACCTCGCCGCCGCCGACGCCGGCGCAGTCGGGACTGCCGTCGACGCGAGGTACCCGCGACGGGCACGCACCTCCACGCCCTTGCGCTTCACGCGCACCGACAGCTTGTGGAACTTTCCGTCCGGCTTCTGCGTGGAGTAGAAGCCGAGCAGGTAGTAGGAGCTGAGATCGTCGTTGATGCGCTGAAAGCTGGCGTCGATGTCGCTCGTGAAGACCACAGCGATGCCGTCCGTGTAGTCGGCCATCCGCAGCAGCGCGTCGTGACGAGTATTCAGGCGGGCGCGATCTTCCGTGAGGTCGATCGGGGGACACGGGCCGAAACAGGCCGCTGGTATGGGATCTTCGTCGAACACCACGACCCGGCGCGGGTCGATTGGGTAGAAGGAGGTGTTTGTGCGATTGGCGCGGTCGAGCATGTCGCGAAACCGCGGCTCGCTGCGCAGCATGCTGAGCGAGAGACGAGCGCTTTCGCACCTCGGTGTGGCGCCGACCCGCTCCGACGGCTCCACGGTCAGTCGTCCGGTCGTCGGGTTCGGGCCGATCGCCGGCGGCGGAGCCGGGCTGGAGCCGCCTCTGAGCTCCGGGGCGTCTTCGAACATACGCCAGCCATACGAGATCGTGACGACCGCCTTGCGCTCGTCCCTCTGCAGCGCGGCAAGACGGTCCACGAGCGCGTCGAGCGCATCGAACGTCAGCTGTTCCCGGCGGCGCAGGATCATCTCCTGCGCGATGACCAACGATTTGCCTGGATAGCAGTTGTAGAACTCCGTCTCCTCCGGCGTCAAATCCATGCGTCGATCGCGCCCCCAGTTCTGGCGGAGCACGTTCTCGATGCTGGAGGTGCGCGGCGTGAACGTCAGATTGCGAGGGTCCATGTCCGCGGTCATCACCGCAATCAGGTCGTCTTCCCTGATCAGGTTGTTCAGCGCTTTGATGAGCGGCGGACTTATCCCGCGTGCCCAGTTGCCGTCGACGTGGTTGCTGTCGAGGAAGAGCACGAAAATTCTGCCGGGCGAGTCGGGTGCTGGCGTTGCTGCCGCCGCCACCGTCGCCGGTTCCCGGCTGACTGCCGCCTGAGGCGCCGTGCCCGGGATCTGGCGGCGTATGCGCTCGAAGCGGTCGATCTTCTGCGGCACCCCCTGATCGGTAATCTCGACTTCGCTCGCCTGGAGATCGTCGACAGGACGGCCGGCGACCGTCGGGTACATGTCGACGCGGATGTAGTTGGCTTCAGTGCGGAAGGGCTGGGGAGACCGATCCTGTGCGCCGAGGGTCAGCGACCCGAGCGCGACCGCGAGTATCACGACACTCCGGCGCATACGTCACCCTCAGGCGTTGGCCGGAGCATTCTACACTCGGGATCCGGGGCTCGGGATCCGGGGCTCGGGACTCGGGACTCGGGGCTCGGGGCTCGGGACTCGGGGCTCGGGATCCGGGGTCCGGGGTCCGGGATCCGGGGTCCGGGGCTCGGGATCCGGGGTCCGGGGTCCGGGATCCGGGGTCCGGGGCTCGGGGTCCGGGGTCCGGGGTCCGGGATCCGGGGTCCGGGGCTCGGGGTCCGGGGCTCGGGACTCGGGACTCGGGACTCGGGGCTCGGGGCTCGGGACTCGGGGCTCGGGATCCGGGGTCCGGGGTCCGGGGTCCGGGATCCGGGGTCCGGGGTCCGGGGCTCGGGATCCGGGGTCCGGGGTCCGGGGCTCGGGATCCGGGGTCCGGGGCTCGAGACTCCGGATCCGACTTTCTACGTGAGGCCCTTCGATCGGGCTCACGGTGTTCAGGCACTATCGAACGACGGGTCCCGAGCCCCGGATCCCGAGTCCCGAGCCCCGAGTCCCGAGTCCCGAGCCCCGAGTCCCGAGTCCCGAGTCCCGAGTCCCGAGCCCCGAGCCCCCGTTCAGTCCGGGCGCAGTCTTGACGCCAGCGCGGCGGGATCTGCAACACCGCTCAACGTCAGCAGCACATCGCCGCGAACCGTTGACCACAGCGGCGCAGACACCGGCTCGGGCACGAGGATACGACCCTGGTTGACACTGTTCGCCGTCGGCTGCGGAACTGATGGTGCCTGCTGCTGAACACGAGCGTTCTGCACGTCCACGACGGGAGCCTCCGCCACCACCGTCACACTCCTCGCGGGGTCTTCGCGCCGCCGTTGCACCACCTCGAGGAGAGCATCCGTGGGAAGTCTGTACACGGTGCGCACCGCTGCCCCGTCCGCGCTGATCGTGGTCAGCACTGGCGTCAATCCCTCGATGCCGTAAAGCGGCATCCCGGTTCGTACCGCTGCTTCAGCGCGTGTGATCGGCTGCCATACCGTTCCGTCGGCGGACCGCAGGAGCGCCGCATCGGCGCCGTTGACGACCATCCCGTCCACGAGGCGACCCTGGGCGGCCGCAGCTCCTGTGCCAGCGCCCGAACCGAAGCCGCCTCCCTGACCCGCCGGGACACCTCCTGCCTGTCCGCCTATCACGCCCGCGGCTCTTCCTCCTCCTCTTCCGCCTCGCCCTCCTCCACCACCGCCTCGTGGTGCGGTTGTCGCCGCGGCGGAATCCGACGGCGTGATCGCCGGCGACGGCGGTGGCGGCTCTGGTCGAGGAGGCGGCGGGGCAGGTGCTGCAGGCAGTGGCGAGGCAACGGCCGGCGCTGGCACGGGTGCCGGCTGTACAGCATCGCTCTCGGGCGGCGCGATCCTGCTGCTGCCCGATGGCTGCGACGGTCGCGCACCAGTCGTGCTCTTCGGATTCGTGCCGGCTTGCCGTGGGGAAACGTCACCAGATGGCGGCGGCGGCGCGACCGCTGACGTCGAACCCTGAGCGTTCGACGGGGTCGCAGGCTCTACGGACGATGACGGCGCCTGCTGGCTTTCAGTGGAGGGCTTGTCTGCCGGCGGCAGATCGCGCACGGCCCAGCCGAGTGCGAGCGCAAGCGCGACGCTTGCCGCCCAACTCGCCGGAACGATCCACCGGCGCACACGCGACCGAGCGCCATCGGCTCCACCATTGGATCCCGCGGCAGCGTCGCGCGCCTTCGCCACGAGGGCGTCGAACGCCGGACGGCTCGTGTCGGCCACCGGCGCAATCGCGCCGAGCAGCGCCCCGGCGCGCTCCAGCGTGGCACGCTCTTCTTCGAGCCGCGCGGCGCAGGCGGCGCACGTGTCGAGGTGTTCCTCGATCCACGCGGCCTCGAGCGGATCCGTCACCTGCTCGTCGAGCCACGCGTGGATCGTCCCGTCATCCACGTGCCGCATGTGCCTCCTCCAGCGACGCGTGTGCACTCACCAGACGCTTCCTCGCACGGCAGAGCGTGGTGCCCACCGCGCTCACCGCCAGCCCCGTCCTCTGAGCGATCTCAGGGTAGCCGAGACCGGCGTCCCTCAACAGCAGCACCTCGCGGTCGCGCTCGCCAAGCGACTCGAGCGCGCGTCGAACCGTGGCGGCGCGCTGCTCGGCTTCCATCTCGGCAACGGGATCGATTGTCGGCGGTGCTGACACAGCTTCCGTCCTGAGCAGCGCGAGGTGCTTCTTGCGGCGCACGACCGTGCGCGCTTCGTCGCGGGCGAGATTCGCCGCCACGGTGAACAGCCATGCGCGCGGATCGTCAGGACGGTTTCCGAGAGCACGCACGAAGACCTCCTGCGCCAGCTCTCTCGCACGGTCCGCGTCCCAGACCTTGCTGTGCAGATACCGCACGAGGCCCGGATAGTTCTCCTCGTACAGCGCTCCCCAGTCTATTGCTGCTCTGCTCACAATGAAACGACGCTACGGTTGCGGCGTCGGCTCGCGGAAATTACGTACGAGCGTTCCAAGCTCCTGTGCGGTCACCGTGGAGCGGCCACCAGGCACCAGCCTGATCGACACCTGGCGGCCGGCGACGATGACGGTATCGAACGCGCTCCAGTATGGGGTCAGCTCCGGCAGCTTCGCCAGCACGTCGAAGTACGCGGCGCTGAACGGCTCGAGGTCGAGGACGGCAGCTCGTGGCGTGTGTTGCACGTCTGTCCAGACACCGGCATCGAGCCGGAACCTGCGTCCGGCCACGATTCGAGTACCGTCGCGCTGGTTGACCACCATCCCGTCGACCAGGATTCGGCCCTGCGCGGCCGCGACATCTGAAACCGTCCTCGCATCACGCTGAATGGCGGTCGTCTTCGCCTGTTCTACCGCCGTCTGACCGCGTCTGTTCTGGACGTCCACGACCGGCGCCTCGGCGGTCACGTTCACAACGGTCTCCGACGCGGGGAGTGCCGGGGCGGGTGCAGGAACTCCACCACCGGGAGCGCCTCCGGTGCCGACACCCACACCGCCACCGCGTCCACCCGGCACGATCGGCGCTCGCGAGGACTGCACGCGCGCCGGCGGCTCCTGCACGAGGTACGAGGTGAACTCGCTGAGCAGCCCGTATCGCAGCGCCAGCTCGCGCGCTTCGGCGACGCGCTGCGGGGTGGACCCTTCGAGACGAATCGTCCGTGTCAGCTCCGCCAGTTTGCGTGCCGCCCACAACGACGGGATATAGCCGCCCGACGCCGCATGTGCGGGAAACTCCAGGCGCGATACGAAGCGCTCCGTCTGTCCACTGCGAATGCCCGCGAGTGAGAGCTCGCCCGCCCCGGCCTTGCCGGCGGATTCATAACGCCCGAAAATGACGAGCTCCTGACCGGCGTAAAGGTCCGGAAGCCGCGACGGCTGCACGTCTTTCAGCCGCACCGGCGCCTCGCCGAGCTCGAGGTTCACGAGCATTGGCAGCCGGATCCGGCCGGCGAGTGCGCCGACGGCGGTCTCCACGCTCTTCCCCGGCTCGACGTAGTCCACCGTGCCGCGCCCGGCACCCGCCATCCGTTCCAGCAGATACGTGTTGAGGTCGAAGCCGACGCCAAACGTGAAGATGCGCGCATCACCGCGCGACGCCTCCACGCGGGCCGCGATCCGGTCGGGAATCGTCTCGCCGACTGTCGGCTGGCCGTCGGTGATGAAGATCACCAGGTGCAGACGGCCGGGACCGGCAGGCGTCCGGAATACCTCGTCGAGCGCACCCGCGATGTTCGTCCCGCCATTGGCATTCAACTGATCGACCCAGCGTCTGGCCTCGTCAACGGCGGCTCGCGTCGCCGCCGACCATCCCGGGCTCTGTGCCGTCACGGCGTTGCTGAAGGAGACGAGACGGAAGCGATCGCTCGGACTCAGCGTCCCGAGCAGCTGCCGCAGCGCGTCGCGCGCCTGCTCGAGCTTTTCGCCCGACATCGATCCCGAGACATCGACGACCACCGCCACGTCGCGCGGCTCGGGTGCGGCTTTCACCATGCCAGGCGACAGCGTCAGCATGAAGTAGCCGTCCTCGCCGTCGACTCGATGCGTCGCGAGCGTCATGCCGACGGCTGCACCGGCGAGCGGCAGAAACACGTCGAGGCTTCCGGTCGGATTCTCGATGGGTCGAACGGTGAGCCGGCCGTGATCGCGCGTGGTCTGCAGCCGGTGCGTAGGGGAAAACGGCTCGCCGAATCTGTTCGGGGCGTCGGCAACGAGCGTGAACGTCATGAAGGCCGGCGACGGGTCCTGGCCGGCGGCGCCGACTGCGGGCGACAGCGGTCCGTTCGTGCGCGACGAACCGGCAACGTACCGGAACCGCAGCGCATCGCCAGCCCGCTCGAGCACCTGCGTGTAGCGCAGCCTGATGCTGCGCGTCTCGCCCGCCGCGAACGGAAACACCCGGGCGCGCAGCAGCCCGTGTCCGACCATCTCGATGAGCGCCGGGTCGCGGCGGCGGCGGACGATTTCCTCGTAGATGCTTTTCGCTCTGCTCGCCTCGAGCGTCTCGCCCTTGAGCTCGTCCTCGCCCTGGAACAGCGAGAAATCCGAGAAGACGGTCTCGCCAGCCAGCGGGTAGAGGTAGTCGCCTTCGGCGATACCGGCGCCGCCATTGTGGAACAGCTCGTCGACCTCGACGTGCGCCACGCGATCGGCGATGCGGACGGTGACCGCCGTGCGCAGCTTTTCCACTCGCTGAGACTGAAGTCCCGGACCAGGGAGCGGGCGCGGCTCGACCCATCCCTGTGCCGCAGCTGCCGCAGGCAGCGCAAGCGAGAACAGCACCACAGTCCACCGCATGAGTCCCCCTGTCGCAGCCGTCGCGTCATACGACAGCGCTGCAACAGAGAGGACGAACACGCGGCGAAATCGTGCACACGGTCATGGGGTCAGGTCTTGAATCCGTAGTTTTTTCACGCTCTGACCCCGACCTGGGGACGATGACCGCCGCCCGATGTTCCGCGCGGGGTCAGAGCGTGAAAAAACTACAGATTCAAGACCTGACCCCAGCGGTGACCCAGCGGTCACCCGCGCACGTATTTGTTGAACCAGGCGATCGTCCGCTTCCAGGCCTCGTCCGCTGCCGCTTTGTTGTAGCGCTGCGGCGTGGCGTCGTTGTTGAACCCGTGGCCGGCGCCCGGATAGATGTGCCCTTCGTAAGTTACGCCGGCCGCCTTGAGCGCCGCCTCGTAGGCCGGCCACGCGGCGACCAGCCGTTTGTCGGTCTCACCGTGATGCACCAGCACGGCCGCCTTGATCTTCGGCACATCGGCGGCCGGCGGCTCGGAACCGTAGAAGGGAACGGCGGCAGCCAGGTCGGCTCCCATTCGTACGGCAAGCGTGTTGGCGACGCCACCGCCGAAGCAGAAGCCCGTCACCCCGAGCTTGCCGGTGCTGTCGGGCCTTCCCTTCAGCCAGACCGCCGCTGCATAGAGGTCCTCGCCCATCTTCATGCGATCGACCTGCCCGAACAGCTTGCCGCCCTGATCATCGTCACCGGGATAGCCGCCGACCGAGGTGAGCCCGTCCGGCGCGAACGCCATGAAGTTCTCGAGCGCCAGCCGCCGCGCGATGTCCTGGATGTGCGGATTGAGGCCGCGGTTCTCGTGCACCACGAGGATCGCCGGCAGCTTGTTGGCGCCCGCGCTCGCCGGCCGCACCAGATAGCCCTTGATACTGCCGTTGCCCTGCGGCGACGGCACCGTCGCCGTCTCGGTCTTCAGACGTGAGTCGGTCGGCGACACCTGCTGCGCCGCCGCGTAGTTCGGCATCAGCGCGTCGACGATGGCGCTGGCGGCGACGCTCGAGATGGCGATCTTCTTCACGCGGTCGAGGAACGCACGCCGATCGATCTGGCCATGGATGTAGAGGTTGTAGGCCTCGATGGCCTCTTCGGGAACTTGGGGCTGTTTCGGATTCATCTCGGCACCTCGCGATGAAATCTCGTGCGTAGCCGGGGGTGGCGGCCCGGAGAGTATCACGGGCCGACGCCTCGCCGGTCCGTCGCCGGCACCGGCAATCCTGGGGGTAGAATCGGCGCTCACGCGAGGAACCGATGCGAAGCCGCCTTGTGATCCTGTCGTGCTGGGTCCTGTTTCTCGCAGGCTGCCGACAGGCCCCGGACGAGTCGCGAACACCCTCCACTGCGATCCTTTTCGACGGCGCTCGATTGATCACCGGCGACGGGTCCACGCTGGAAAGCTCCGCGATCGTGATCGAAGACGGGCATGTCGCGCGCGTTGGCCGCAAAGGCGACGTCGAAGTGCCAGCCGGCGCGCGACGCGTCGATGTCGCCGGCAAGACGATCATGCCGGCGCTGATCGACGCGCACAGTCACCTCGGCTACACCGACGTGAAGCGCATGACGACGTCGGCCGCGAACTACACACGAGACAACCTCGTCGACCATCTCCGCCGCTACGCCTACTACGGGATCGCCGCCACGATGAGCATGGGCGTTGACCGCGGCGAGCTGCCGTACGAGCTGCGGGCGATGCCGGTGCCCGGCGCGGCGCTCTTTCGCACCGCCGGCCGTGGAATGGCGCTGCCGAATGCCGGCCCCGGCGCCGACTATCGCAAGGATGCAGCCTACGGTGTAACGACCGAGGCGGAAGCGCGCGCCGCCGTTCGCGAGCTGGCCGTCAGGAAGGTCGACTTCGTGAAGATCTGGGTCGACGACCGGGACGGCACGGTTCCAAAACTGCCGCCGGCGATGTACCGCGCGATCATCGACGAGGCGCACGAGCAGCGCCTGCGGGTAGTGGCGCACATCTTCGACCTCGCCGACGCAAAGGCTCTGCTCCGTGCCGGCATCGACGGGTTGGCGCACGGCGTGCGCGACAAGGACGTCGACGAGGAGTTCCTGTCGCTCATCAAGACGCGGCCCGACGTCTTCGTCATACCCAATCTGCCCGATCGTGGTTCCGGCGACGACTACGCGTGGCTGTCCGACACGGTGCCGGCGGACGAAATCGTCCGCCTGCGCAAGGCGGCGGCCTCGAGAACGCCGGCCGCAGCTCGCCAGGCACGTGAGCTCTACAACGTGCAGGCGCGCAACCTTGCGCGGCTCGACGCCGCCGGCGTTCGAATCGGATTCGGCACCGACGCCGGCGTGTCGGTGGGCTGGAATGCCCACACGGAGCTGGCCGACATGGTGGCCGCAGGCATGACGCCGTCGCGGGTGATCGTCGCCGCGACGAAGACCTCGGCCGAGATCCTCCGCCTCGACGAGCTCGGTACGATCGCAGCAGGCAGGAGCGCCGACTTCATCGTCCTCGACGCCAACCCGCTCGACGACATCGCGAACACGCGCCGGATCTCAGCGGTCTATATTCGCGGGCAGGAAGTCGATCGTGCCGCGTTGCGCAAGGAGTGGACATCGCCGTAGAGGCGGACGTGAAACACCCGACCATCATTCTCACTGCTTTCGTCCTGAGCGTATCGGTGCTGGCGCAGTCCGCCCGCACGATCTGGGACGGCGTCTACAACGAAGCGCAGGCCGGTCGAGGCGAGAAGCTCTACGCCGAGCACTGCGCCCGGTGCCACGGCGATTCGCTCACCGGCATCGAGGCAGCACCGGCGCTGACCGGCACGACCTTCTACTCCAACTGGGAGGGCGAAACGCTGCAGGCGTTGTTCGAACGGATTCGTACGTCGATGCCGCCCGACAAGCCGGGCTCCGTCTCGCGTGCGCAGATCGCCGACATCCTTTCCCACGTCCTGCGCGTCGGCGGCTATCCTGCCGGCGAGACGCCGCTCGACGCACAGGGGCCGCTTGCGGCGATTGCCATTCGGATGTACAAGCCGCGATAGAGCCGGGGCTCGGGATCCGGGGTCCGGGATCCGGGGTCCGGGGTCCGGGGTCCGGGGTCCGGGGTCCGGGGTCCGAGGCCCGAGGCCCGGGTCCCGAGACCCGATTTGATTGTGTGGGAGAAACGTGGTGTCGCGCACATTGCGTAACCGTGCACTCGTCCTCGCTGCCATCGCCTCGCTCGTCGTCTCGACCACGCCTTCGTTGCGTGGCCAGGCCGGCACGAAGAAGGGCGAGTGGCCGACCTACGGGGGCGACCTGGGTCACACGCGTTACGCGCCGCTCGATCAGATTACGGCCGCCAACTTCAACTCCCTCGAGATCGCGTGGCGGTTCAAGACCGACAATCTCGGGCCGCGCCCCGAGTTCAACTTCCAGTCGACGCCGCTGATGGTGGGAGGCCGTCTCTACTCCACCGCAGGGACGCGACGCGCCGTCGTCGCCTTGAACGCCGCCACCGGCGAGCTGCTGTGGGTGCACGGCGAAGACGAGGGCACGCGCGGGGGGGCGGCGCCGCGGCAGCTCTCCGGCCGCGGGCTCGCCTATTGGACAGACGGCAAGCAGGAGCGGATTCTCTACGTCACCCCCGGGTATCGGCTCGTCGCCCTCGACGCGAGAACAGGAAGCCCGGTGCCGGCGTTCGGTAAAGACGGGATCGTCGACCTGAAAACCGACTTCGACGGCCAGCAGCTCGATCTCACCAACGCTCCGGTGGGGCTGCACGCCACGCCGATTGTCGCCGGCAACATCGTCCTGGTTGGCGCCGCGTTCGAGACCGGCGCCAATCCAAAGAGCCGGCGCAACGTGCGCGGCGCGGTACGCGGATTCGACGCGCGCACCGGCAAGCTGCTCTGGACGTTTCGCACCATTCCGCAGCCGGGAGAGTTCGGCAACGAGACGTGGGAGAACGACGCGTGGGCCTACAGCGGCAACACCGGCGTCTGGGCACAAATCTCTGTAGACGAAGAGCTCGGGATGGCCTACCTGCCGGTGGAGCTGCCGACGCACGATTACTATGGCGGCGCACGGCCCGGCAACACGCTGTTCGGGGAGAGCCTCGTCGCGGTGGACCTCAAGACCGGGCAGCGGAAGTGGCACTTTCAGCTCGTGCATCACGGCATCTGGGACATGGACATCCCGTGCGCCCCGATCCTTGCCGACATCACGGTCAACGGACGTCAGATCAAGGCCGTCGCGCAGCCGACCAAGCAGGCGTTCCTCTACGTCTTCGATCGCGTGACCGGTCAGCCCGTCTGGCCGATCGAAGAGAGACCGGTGCCGCGCGGCGACGTGCCCGGGGAGAAGTACTCGCCGACGCAGCCCTTCCCCACCAGGCCGATGGCCTACGATCGGCAGGGGCTCGCCGTCGACGATCTCATCGACTTCACGCCGGCACTGCGCGCCGAGGCGGTCAAGGCGATCGAGAAGTACAAGATCGGTCCCATCTTCACACCGCCGGTCGTCAGCAACGCCGACGGTCCGATTGCGACGCTCGCCATGGGCAACCAGGGCGCCGCGACGAACTGGCCCGGTGGCTCGTACGATCCGGAGACGCACATCCTCTACGTGCAATCGCAGAGTCAGGTGGCGACCCTCGGTCTCGTGCCGCCGCCAGCAGGGGCGGCCGACAACGTGGCGTTTCACCAGGGCACCGTTCTGAGCGGTGCGCGCCGATCCGGCGGCTCGGGATCGGCGAGCGCGCAGGCTGGAGGCGCGGTGACCGCGCTCGAGGTGCAGGGGCTGCCGCTCATCAAGCCGCCGTACGGCCGCATCAGCGCCATCGGTCTCGACACCGGCGACATTCTCTGGCAGATAGCGCACGGCGAGACGCCGGAACGCGTTCGCGATCATCCGGCGCTCAAAGGGCTCACGATTCCGCGCACCGGACGTCCCGGCAGCGTGGGAACGCTCGTGACGAAGACACTGCTCATCGCCGGCGAGCCCGGGTTCGGACCCACACCATCCGGCCAGCGCGGCTCGCTCCTGCGCGCCTACGACAAGCGCACCGGCGCCGATGCCGGGGCGCTGTTCATGCCCGCACCGCAGACCGGATCGCCGATGACCTACCTGCTGAATGGAAAGCAGTACCTCGTGGTGGCGATCAGCGGCGGCAGCTACTCGGGAGAGCTGCTGGCCTTCGCGCTGCCCGATTGACATGCCACCTTTCAGCCGGCGCATGCGCCGGGCCGCCGCGCTCTGTCCACTTGCCCTTCTCGGCCTTTCTCTCTCCGCCGAGGCGCAGACGCTCACGCAGGACCATTCGAGTCAATACACGCAGGCGGACATCGCCACGGGATACGACGTCTACCGCACGCAGTGCGCCCACTGTCACGGTCCGTTCGGCGACCTCGTGTCGGGCATCGACCTGCGCCGGCGGATCTTCAAGCGCTCGTCGACCGACGACGACCTGGCGCGCGTCATCACGTCCGGCGTTTCCGGAACCGGCATGCCGCCGGTCGCGCTCAAACCATCCGAGCTCACCGGCGTCATCGCCTACATCCGCGCCGGCTTCGACCAGACGACGGACGTGGCCGTAGGTGACGCGACGCGCGGCCGCAGCATCTTCGAGGGCAAGGGCGAGTGCGGCGGCTGCCACCGCGTGCGCGGACGCGGGCCGAGATCGGCGCCAGACCTCAGCGACATCGGCCTGGTCCGCACGCCGGCGGCGCTGCACCGGACGCTCGTCGATCCCTCCTCGGCGATGGTGCCGATCAACCGTCCGGTGCACATCGTCACACGCGATGGAAAGACGATTCGCGGCCGCCGGTTGAACGAGGACACCTACACCGTGCAGCTGCTCGACGCCGACGAGAAGCTGCGCTCCATCGCCAAGAGCGACATCCGGAGCTTCGTCGTCGACACCAGGTCGCCGATGCCGTCGTACGAGACCAGGCTGACGGCCGATGAGATCGCGGACGTGCTCGCCTACCTGCTCACGCTGAGGGAGCCATAACGATGACGGCTCGTTCCGGGACTCGGGATTCGGGATTCGGGATTCGGAGACATCTGTTCCCGGAGCGCATTGATGTCGGCAGTTGGACGCGTGCGCAAGGCCGCCTCGCGGCGAAGCCGGAACGCGGGCGAAGCGATTCATCGCGTCGACTTCCGTCCACGCGTTCTGGTTGGGTGAAGTACGCCCGGCGTTTTGAGCCGTGCGACGGATGTCCTGCGAATCAGCTGCTAGTCGACGCGGAACGCGTCAGTGTTCGAGCGGAGGCCGCGTTCCCGGCCGCAAGCGCCCGCGTCCAGATGCCGACATCAATGCACTCCGGGAACGCAGCGCCGCCCCGATCAGCTCAGTGGACCGTGGCGATCTTCTTCGTTCTCGCGTTGCTCCAGATCACGCACGCACAGATCACCCCGGAGCGTCTGTTGCGCGCGGCCGACGAGCCGCAGAACTGGCTGACCTACTCAGGCGGCTACGCGAGCCAGCGTTACAGCCTGCTGCGGCAGATCGATCCGCGGAACGTCCGCAACCTCGAGCTGAAGTGGGTGCTGCAGAACCAGGTGTTTGGCGCCTGGCAATCGTCGCCGCTGGTGGTCGACGGCATCATGTACTTGACCCAGCGCCCCAACGACGTGCTCGCCGTCGACGCGAAGACGGGCCGCGCCTTCTGGCAGTACCGCTACCAGGTCTCGCCGGCCGCGCGCGTCTGCTGCGGCGCGAACAACCGGGGACTGGCGATGCTCGGAGATCAGCTGTTCATGGGCACGCTCGACGGCCACCTGGTGGCCATCGACGCCGCGAACGGCCGCAGTCGCTGGAACGTCCCGGTCGCCGACCCGGCGCTCGGCTACTCGATCACGATGGCGCCGCTGGCGGTGAAGGACAAGATCCTCGTGGGCGTAGGCGGCGGCGAGTACGGGATCCGCGGCTTCGTCGCCGCGTTCGACGCGCGGACCGGCAAGGAAGTCTGGCGCTTCTACACCGTTCCGGGGCCCGGCGAGCCCGGGCACGAGAGCTGGCGGGGCGAGTCGTGGAAGACCGGAGGCGGCTCCATCTGGCTGACACCCTCGTACGATCCAGCCCTCAACCTCACCTACTGGGGCGTGGGCAACCCGGGGCCCGGCTGGAATCCCGATCAACGCCAGGGTGACAACCTCTACACCGACTCGGTGATCGCGCTCGACGCCGACACTGGTGTATTGAGGTGGCACTTTCAGTTCACGCCGAACGACAGCTATGACTTCGACTCGGTGCAGATTGGCGTGCTTGCCGACATCACGTGGCGGGGCACGCCGACCAGGGCGATGCTGTGGGGCAACCGGAACGGATTCTTCTACGTGATCGATCGCGCAACCGGCCGCTTTCTTGCCGGCACGCCGTTCGTCACCGTCAACTGGGCAAGCGGGCTCGACGACCGTGGCCGTCCGATTCAGACGCCGCAGCCACCCGGTCAACCGACGTGGCCGGGCAACCAGGGAGGCACCAACTGGTACTCGCCCTCGTTCAGCCCTCGCACGGGATTCTTCTACCTCTCGGCGTGGGAAGGGTATGCCTCGGTCTACCGCAAGGAGACCTCCGAGTACGTGCCCGGACGAACCTTTCCAGGCGGTGGGCATACACCGGTGACGCCGGTGCCCGGGGCACCGACGATCCGGATCGGGCGCACCAGCCCGATCAACGACTGGACCGACGCGGTCGGCCACGGTGCGGTGCTCGCTCTCGATCCTCACACCGGCAAGACGGTCTGGAAATTCGATCAGTACGACGTGTCCGACAGCGGCATCCTCACGACGGCCACCGATCTGCTCTTCACGGGAGGCCGTGAAGGGCACTTCCACGCGCTCGATGCGCGGACAGGCGCGGAGCTGTGGAAGGCAAGCCTTGGCGGCCAGATGGTGAACGGGCCGATCACCTACGCGGTCGACGGCAGGCAGTACGTGGCCGTCATCTCAGGGAACTCGCTCTACGCATTTGCGTTGCGCGACTGACGCACGACGCGAAGATCAGGAGAACATGCCGACCGAGACCTTTCACGCCTCGCGCTGGACTCAAGGCAATCGACTCTTTCCGACCGTGATCGAGGTCAGCGACAAGGCGGTCACGCGCCGGAAGCGCTCGTGGATCTCACGGGACGAGATGAGCGTCAGCATCACCAAGGTCGCATCGGTCCACATCGCGACTGGCGTCATCTGGTCGGACATTCGCATCGAAACGTCGGGAGGAACCGATTCGCTCTCGAGTCACGGGCACTCGAAGAGTGATGCGCGGCGCATCAAAGAGCTGATCGAGCAGCACCAGGAGGCGCTGGCGCACACGCAGGAACACGACTGATCTCATGACGATCCCCAATCCATACGAACACGATCTCGGCGGCCGCCTGCCGCTCGACGCACTGGCAGACACTCCCGAACGCATCCGCCAGCTGGTCGAGCGCTGGCGCGACGACCAGTTCGAGCGCAGCTACGCACCTGGTAAGTGGACGGCGCGTCAGGTGCTGGTGCACCTCGCGCAGATCGAGCTGGCGCTCGGCACGCGGTCGCGCTTCGCGCTCACGCAGGCCAGTTACACGGTGCAGCCGTTCTCCCAGGACGACTGGATCGCGCTCGAGAGCGGGGTCGAGGCGGGCACGGCGCTGGCCGCGTATGTGTCGATGCGGCGGATGAACGTGGCAATGTGGCGCACCCTGACGCCCGAGCAGGTGAATCGTCCGTTCGCGCACCCCGAATACGGGGAGATCACCGTCGCCTGGACGATGGCGATGATGGCCGGACACGATATTCGTCATCTGCGGCAGCTCGAACAGATCCGCGCGTAACAACACCTCGTTTCGCAGAGCCGAGCTTCAGCTCGGCTGACGACATCCCTACGGCAGACTCGACAGCGTCACGTCGAGCGTCTTTGCCTCGGCGTCGGCAAGCGTGAACCGGGTACCCACCTGACGCAGGCGCTCGAGCGTGGCGGGGTTTGTTTCTTCGCCAGGCTCCAGGTACTCGAGCGCCGCGGCGACGTAGCTTGCCGGCGGCAGGCCGCGCTGCGAGAAACGGCCGCCTTGATCCGGACGGACGACCGCGACGAAGCGGGTTTCGGGCCCCCACTTTCCGGGATCGTCGGCAAACAGCACCACCGTGGCGTCGGTCGTCGCCCGCCCGCGGCCGTCGCGAACGAGGCCGGACACGTCGGTGAGTCTATCCGTCAGGCGGATCTCCACGCCGTCGATGTCACTGCCGTTGAAGAGGAGCGGCGTGTCCGTGACGTCGCGGTCGCCAACTCGAACGCTCTTGATCGCCCAACCGGCCGTTGTCGTCGTTCGCAGCAGCCGCGACCCGGGTGTCACCCCCACCTCGAAGGTCCAGTCGTCGCGCGTGGTCTGCGTGCCTCGCTGGACCTCGAGCTCGGACGGATCGAGGCTGACCGGTCTGATGCGCACCTGCGCCGGCCGCAGCGAGGCGGGAGGTGCACCGCCGTCGAACGTGATGCGGCCTCGCGCGACGTCCGTCTTGCGCGGCGTCAGCTCGACCCGCACGTCGGCGCCATCGAGCACCACGCGGGCCACCGCGAACTCCTCCCGGGACCGGACGCTTGCCGAAACGTTGTACTCGCCGGGAGGCAGGTCGGGCCAGGAAAACGATCCGTCCGGACTGACGCTGCCGCCCCGGCTCGACATCCCGCTCGAAAACACCATCGATTGACTCAGACTGAGCGTCGCGTCACTCGCAGGGCTTCCGTCAGCAGTGCGGACGACACCGGAAATGGCGGCTCGCCGTGCCCGAGCGACGGCGAACGACAAACCGCCGATCTCCTGGCCGAGCGCGACGGTGACCGGTTGCGCTGCCTCGGGAGACGACGTGCCGGGGTAGAACGTGGATACGCTGCCGAGCGTCGGCCCGACGAACACGGCTGTGAGTTCCGGGCGATCCTGCACGCTGGCGCTCACGTAATAGGTGCCAGGCGGGAGGCCGTAGACCCGGAACTCCCCGCGGTCGTCGGACAGGTCAGAGCTTCCGACGCCGGACGCGAGCTGCCGGCGGCCCTTGACGAAACGCTGCCTCAGCACCTGCACTGCGGCATTGACGACCGGTTCCCCATCCTGGTCGAAGATCCGGCCGGCGATGGCTGCTCCGCGTGGGAGCGCGAGATCCACTCCCTCGAGTCTCGCCGCGTTGGCCAGCTCGATGGGACGGCCCGGCTCGTTCGGCCGCCGCTGCCCGTACTGCAGCGTAACGAACCCGGCCTTCATTGCGGTGAGCGTATAGCGCGCGGCCGGCAGCCCGGTGAGCTCGAAACGGCCCTCGTTGTCGGTGAAGGCGGTTGGCAGGTCCCGGATGAGGGCCGCCGTGCCCGCCACCGTAATCAGCACACGCCGCAGCGGCTGGCCGTTGTCGAGGCGCGTGACGCGGCCGCGCAAGACCCCGGTGCCGGTCGTCTGTGGCGGAGCCTCCGGATCGCGAACCGGAAGCTGCGAAGCCGCCGGCAAGGGCGGCTGTGACGCCTCGCGAACTGGCACCTGCGCGTCCACGAACACACTCGAGCACGTGAGTGTCACGAAGGCGCCAGCGACCGTCCTCTTCATGAATAGCGATGTCATGGCTGCTCGTTCGCGATTCGACCCGCTGTAGTCTCGTCCCGGATCACGGCGCTGGCGAGACCTTGAGATCGACGGTCTTCGACTCCGCATCTCCCAGCGTGAGGCGCGTCCCGAGGCGCTGCAGCCGCTCGAGCGCGTCCGGATCCGTCTCTTCGCCCGCCTCCAGGAAATCGAGCGCCACGGCCAGGTAGCGCGCGGCCGGCAGTCCCTGGATGCTGAAGCGGCCGTCCTGGTCGGGTCGGGCGGCGCGCACGAACCGCGAGTTGGGCCCCCACCGGTCGCGGTCCTCGGCAAACACGACCACCGTCGCATCGGTGACCTTCTGTCCGCGAGCGTCGGTGACCTGACCGGCGACAGTCGTCAGTTGCTTCGTGAGTTGAACGACGATACCGTCGATGTCCTTGCCGGCGAAGTCGAGCGTGCTGTCGGTGACGTCGGCACCGCCGCGACGAATGCTTCTGACCGCCCAGCCTTGCGGCACCGTGACGCGCAGCCGCCGCCTGCCGACGAGGGCAGGAATCTCGAACGTCCAGTCGTCGCGCACTGTGACGCCCGACAGCAGCGTCATCAGCGACGCACCAACGGCGTCCGGAATGACCCGCACCTGCGACGGCTGCAGGTCTGCCGTCGCGGCCGCCGCGTCGAATGTGATACGTCCGCGCGCCGTGTCGCCTTTCCTCAAGGTCAGTGCCGCCGTCACGTCCGCGTTGACGACGGTGACGTCGGTCATCGCGATTTGATCGCTCGGCGGCGGCAGCCGCGCGGTGAGCGTGTAGCGGCCTGCCGGCAGACTCGGGATTGAAAAGCTTCCGTCGGGCTTCACGGCGGCGCCGCGCGTGGACGTTCCTCCCTCCACTGATTGCGCGAGCGTCAGTGTGGCCTCCACCGGCACTTTCCCGTCCGCGGTTCGAACCGTGCCTGTGATTGACGCGAGTCTTGCAGGAACAATCGCAAACGAGAGCCCTGAGATTTCTGCGCCGGCCTCCACTTGTACCGGACGTGCATCGGTGGCGATGAGCGTGCCCGGGTAATATGTCGCGACGCTCCCCACACTGTTCGCCGCCGCAAGACGAATGACCTCCGAGCGGCCGTCAGACGCGGTGGCGCTCACGACGTAGCTTCCAGGCGCCAGACCAAACAGCCGGAACTGGCCGAGGTCGTCGGTGACGTCACGAGAGGGACCCGGCGAGACCTGACGTATCCCCTTCACGTACCGCGGACGCAGCGCCTGGACGACCGCACCCGCCATCGGCTCCCCCGCATCGTCGAGTACCGTCCCGGCGATCACCCCGCCGGATGACAGGGAGAAGTCGATGCGATCGAGCACCTCTCCGTCTGCGAGATCCACCGGCCGGCCCGGTTCGTTCGGCCGGCGCTGACCGTATTCCAGCGTGACGAATCCACCCTTGTAGGCGCTCAGCGTGTATCGTGCTGCCGGCAGCGCTTTCAATTCGTACTGGCCCTTCTCATCCGTCATCGCCGTCGGCAGATCCCGAACGCCGGTGGCGCGGATGTCGACGCGTACCTTGCCGAGCGGCTGGCCGCTGTCGAGACGAAGCACGCGGCCGCGAATGATGCCGGTACGGGGCGCCTGCGGGCTTGTCTGGCGAGGAGCCTGTGGCTCCGGAATCCCCGGAGTGGGCGCTCCGGTCGGGAACGTCGGTTTCGACGTTTGAGCCTGGGCGAGGAGTCCGGCGGTCAGCGTGGCGAGCAGGCCGGCCGCGAGACCGTGAAGGCGAAGGCGCATGACGACGGCTCCGTTCGAGCGTTTTGACTCTCGAGTCCCGGTTTGGGCCGTGTGTTGGCCCGAGACTATACAGCCATCCCGTCCACCTGCCGAGTCCTGTTACAGGACCGTCAAATGCCAAGCCGACCAGCCTGCCACATACTCGCCATCTTCCTGCTGCTCATGGGAGCGGCATCCCACGCGGCGGCGCAGATGTTCGTGACCACCGGGCGCGACACGCTTCGCTCGCTGCCGGGCGTCGAAGTGATCGTCGACAGCCTGCCGCCGGAGCTCGAGCGCGCAGGGCTGAAGACGACCGACGTTCGCGCCGACGTCGACAAGCGGCTGCGCGCGAAAGGGATCCCGATCTTCGGCTCGCAAAGCGCGAACCCGAGCGCGGCGAAGGCGTACCTGTACGTCCATCTCAACGCTCTCCCGATTCCTGGCGGGAGTCTTTATGCGATTGCCATCCACGTGCAGGTCCGCCAGACCGTCCGATCGCTCGTCACGAGCTCGAACATCGTCGATGCGGTCACATGGGATTCACATACGGTGGTCGGTGTTTCCGCCGGAGAGCTGGCAGCGGTGCGGGATGAGATCGGCGAGCACGTCGACCGGTTCGTCAGCGACTGGACGGCCGTTCATTGAGGCGGCGATGGATCATCTGTCTAACCGAGCTGAAGCTCGGTTCTGCGACAGATCGGTCTGCGACTGTCTAACCGAGCTGAAGCTCGGTTCTGCGAAGGATCCTTGCCGCTTCTGCGAAATCAACGACCGGCGCCGCCGCCTCGTGGCGGGGGCGCACTTGTCAGCGGATCCAGACCATTGACGTAGCGTGGATCCATCGCCGCGATGTCGGCACGGTAGCTCACCGTGTTCGCTGTCGGAAAGTTCCCCGGGACCTTCTGGGTCACGCTTCCCGTCGCCGCCCACTCCGCACCGCGCTGGAGCGTCACCACGAAGTCCACCGAGCTCATGGCCGCGATGTCGTGGCCGAGCGTCGTGTGGAAGATCCGGCCCTTGCCATACCCGAGCGCCATCAGCTGCGGCTCGTCGAACCCGGTGCCCGCATTCGCGGCATCGGAGAGAGCCGTGGCAAGCACGGTCATGTTGCGGCCCGGCCCCCGCATCCGCGCGTAGAGCTCATCTCCCTGGTGCATCCATGTCTTCGGGAGCCCTCTCGTGATCGGGTGATTCCCGTCGCGCACCGTGACCTGGAACGGCACGCGCTTCCCGTGGCTGCCGGCGCGGCCGGCCACCGTGTCTGAGACGAGCTTGCCGTCGCGGTAATACCAGTAGGGCCCCGCCTGTTCGGTCCGGCCTCTCCATCCGCCGACGCCGACCATCTCGTTGAACGCCTGCCAGCCGGGGAACGCGTTGTCGGCAGCGTGCACCGACACGACGCCGCCGCCGCCCTTCACGAACTCTTCGAATTGCAGCTTCAGCGCGGCGGTCCAGCGCTCGTCGGGAGCGTCATAATTGAGCACGACGACCTGGTACTTACCGAACTCCGGCCTGAACGCAGCCGGGTCTCCACCCGCCGGCGGCGCGGTGACGACGGACACCTCGAAGAGGCCGGTCTCCTCGAGTATCTTGCGGAGCACTCGTGTCGTCCGCTGCCAATCGTGATAGCTGCCCGCGCTCTCGCCGTCGAGGAGCATCACGCGAATCGGCGCTGCCGCACCGAGCGTGGACATCACGACTATCAGCGCGCCGAGAATGCACGTGATTGTTCTCATGGCCATGCGAGCCTCGGTCTTCTCAACGATTCGACATTCAGCATTCCGGCAGTCGGCATTCGGCATTGCCCTCGAGCACTGAGCATCGGATTGCCGACCGGCGGCGTTTGCGGTACGCTCCGCCGACGTGCGCATTGTAGCGTCGATACTGCTCGTCGCCTCGACTCTCGTTCCGGCTGACCTGTTCGCGCAGGGGCGCGGCCGCACCGCCGGCGCGAGCCCGGCCTCGCAGCGGCCGCCGCAGACCGTCACGCCGCAGACCTATCCGGCCGATCAGGTGGCAACCGGACGAAGGCTGTTTGCCGCGCGCTGCGGCTCCTGTCATGGCCCCGAGGCGACCGGAGAAGCAGGCGACACCGACCTCACTCGCTCGACCCTGGTGTCGCAGGATGTGCGCGGCGACAAGATCGGCCCGCTGGTGCGCACCGGCCGATCGGACAAAGGCATGCCGCCGATCGCCGTGTCGGACGAAGATCTTGCGGCCATCGTCGCGTTCGTCCACGACCGCCACACCGCCGCGGAAACGCTGCTTGGCGGAAGACGGTCTGTGGACGTCGCCGATCTGCAGACCGGAAACGCCGATGCCGGCCGCAAGTATTTCGACGCGGCCTGCACCAGGTGCCACTCGGCGACCGGCGATCTGTCCGGCATCTCGAGCCGGCTGCAGGGGCTGGCGCTGCTGCAGCGCATGCTCTATCCAGGGTCCGGCGGCGGCGGCGCGGTCAAGCCGCCGACGGTAACGGTGACGGCGCCGAACGGACAGACGGTCACCGGCACGCTCGCCTATCGCGACGAGTTCACCATCGCGCTGACCGATTCGGCGGGCTCGTACAGGTCGTGGCCGACACGTCGTGTGACGTTCAAGGTCGACGACAAGCTGTCGGCGCACGTCGAGCAGCTGGCGAAGTACACGGACGACGACATGCACGACGTGTTCGCGTATCTGCAGTCGTTGAAGTAGGCGAGGGCGATCTTTTGGTGCACAGACTTCACCGCGTCCGCGTGCTGCTGCTCGCATCGGGCGCCGCGCTCGCGCTCGGCGTCATCACCGCTGCGCAGTCGCTCGATCCGGCCACGCTGCTGAAGCCGCCGGCCGACAGCTGGCCCACCTACCACGGCGACTACACCGGCCAGCGCCACAGCACGCTGAAACAGATTACGCCGTCCAACGTGCATCAGATGACACTGACCTGGGCCTTTCAGACAGGTCAGAACCAGCAGATCAAGGCCTCGCCGCTGCTCGTCGACGGCGTCATCTACGTGACCGCGCCGGATAACGTCTGGGCGGTCGATGCGCGCAACGGCCGGCAGCTCTGGCGATACACGCACCCGATGAACGATGCGTTCCACATCGGCCAGCGCGGCGTCGCCATCTACAAGGACTTCGTCATCACCACCACACCGGACGCGCACCTGGTGGCGCTCGACTCGAAGACGGGGAAGGTCCGCTGGAATGTGGTGATCGCCGACTCGAAGCGCGGCTACTGGTCCACGAACGCACCGCTTCTCATTCGTAATCACCTGATCGTCGGCGTGGCCGGCGACTTCGACAACCTGCCGGGCATTCTCAAGTCGTTCGATCCCGAGACCGGCAAACTGCAGTGGACCTTTCACAGCACGCCGGCACCGGGGATGACGACACCGGCCAGCGGCGGCGCCACCGGCGGGCAGATGTGGATGACCGGAACCTACGATCCGGAACTGAACCTGCTCTATGTCGGTACGGGCAACCCGACGCCGGTGCTGAACGGCGCCGCGCGTCCCGGCGACAACCCGTGGACATGCTCGATCGTCGCGCTCAATCCCGACACCGGTGCGCTGATCTGGGGATTCCAGGCGTCGCCCCACGACACCCACGACTGGGATGCCGCAGAGGTTCCGGTGCTCGTCGACGGCGCGTTCGGCGGCACCGACCGCAAGATGCTGCTGCAGGCCTCGCGTAACGGGTACTTCTTCGTGCTCGATCGCACGAACGGCAAGAGCCTGCTGACCAGGAGCTTCGCCGCCGTCAACTGGGCGAGCGGTATCGACAAGGACGGTCGGCCGACGCCGAATCCCGCCAAGGAGCCGGCGCGCGACGGGCGGCTGGTGGCTCCAAACGAAGCCGGCGCCACCAATTACCGGTCGCCGAGCTTCGACCCGGCGACGGGCCTGCTGCTCGTGAGCGCCCAGGATGCCTACGGCATTTACTTCTTCAAGAACGATCATGGGGCGTACGGCTGGGCGGGGGCCAACTACAGCGTCTACGGACGTGCCGCGCTCCGCGCCATCGATTACCGCACCGGAGAGATCCGCTGGAGCCACGACCTCGGCGACGGAGCGTCCGGGGCGGGCGTGCTGACGACCGATTCGGGGCTCGCCTTCACCGGCGACACTGCCGGTAACGCGCTGGCCGTTCGAACGTCCGACGGCACGACACTCTGGCACTCGGGCATCGGACGCGTCGGCACCGGTCCCATCACCTACGAGCTCGACGGCCGCCAGTACGTGCTGCTCGGAGGGGGCAGTTCGTTGTTCGCGTGGGCGCTCCCCGAGTGACCGCGGGTGCCTGATCCTTGCATTCCAGCACGAAGATGATCCTCAATCGTCCTTCGAGGTTGCTCAAAACCCTGAGCGAAGTCGAAGAGCTGTTCCGACCGTTGCGTTCCCCCAGCCCGAACCACTCTCTCAGCCGAGGATGAATGCCGACACGAATCCTGATCGCGTTCTGTGTGTGTCTCGCCGGCAGCAATGCCATGGCTCAAGGCTCTCAATCCGTTCAAGAGGCCCGCGTCGAGGTCTCAGGCGGTTACTCCTACCTCTGGGGCGACGTCGGCAAGGCGTCCGGAGGCGATCACCTCCCGAAAGGGTGGAACGCCGGTTTCGTGTATTACTTCTCGGAGGGTGTCGGCCTCGCCGTCGACATCGCCGGCCACCATGGATCCCAGTACTTTGGAACGTTGGCAGGGACGGTCGACGCGTCGCTCTACTCATACACCGCCGGCGTGAAGATGACGCGCCCCGTCGGCAGGGTCGAGTACACCGTCCGGCTTCTTGGCGGCGTTGCAAACGCCACCGCTATTCCGGGCGGCGACCCCGAATCGAACACCGATGTCGCGATCATTATCGGCGGTGGCCTGAATCTCCCGCTGGGCAGCCGCCGGTTCGGCATCCAGCTCGCCCAGGTGGACGTGCTGCTCAGCGCCGCGGTGAGGGAGGTTTCTCCTGCCCTGACCGTTGGTGCCTTCTATCGCTGGTAGCCAGGCGCCCTCGGCGGCGCCAGCTCGTTCAGCGTCATGACGAACCGGTCTTCCCCTGCTCTGCGCGTGAGCGCACTGCGCAAGCGCTACAAGGACGTCGAGGCGGTCGCCGGCGTCGATCTCGACGTCGGCTCGGGAGAATGCTTCGGTCTGCTCGGACCGAATGGCGCCGGCAAGACGACGACGATCGAGATCTGCGAGGGTTTGACGCAACCCGACGTCGGCGACGTCGAGGTGCTCGGCCTGCGCTGGGCGACGGATGCCGCTGCGCTGCGCCAGCTGCTCGGCATCCAGCTGCAGGAGACCCAGCTGGCCGACAAGCTGACGGTCTACGAAACGCTGCGGCTGTTCCGGAGCTTCTTTCACCAGGGCCCAGACGTCGCGACGGTGGTCCGCCTGGTGCAGCTCGAGGAGAAGCAGCAGTCGCGGGTGGGCGGCCTGTCGGGCGGACAGAAGCAGCGCCTCGCGCTCGCCTGCGCCCTCGTGGGCGATCCCGACCTGCTGTTTCTCGACGAACCGACCACCGGGCTCGATCCGCAGGCACGCCGTCAGCTCTGGGAGCTCATCGAACAGTTCAAGAAGGCCGGCCGCACCATCGTCCTCACGACGCACTACATGGACGAGGCCGAGCGTCTCTGCGATCGGGTGGCCATCATGGATCACGGGCGCGTGATCGCCCTCGGCACGCCGCGTGAGCTCATCGCCGCCACCGGCGTCGAGCACGTCGTGGAGTTCGGAGGCGACCCGTCGCAGACAGCGGACCTGAAGGCCATGGAGCGGCTCGCCGGCGTGCGCGCCGTGCGTGCGGAGACGACCGGAATTCTGGTCCACGTGACCGAGCTGCACCGCGCCGTCCCGGCGCTGCTCGACGAGCTGCGCCGGCAGGGAATAGCGCTGACCGAATTGCGCACTCACTCTGCCACCCTCGAGGACGTGTTCGTCGGACTGACGGGACGGCATCTTCGCGATCAGTGACCGGACCGGCTGAGTCGCGCCAACACCTGGAGCGTCCGGCTTCAGCCGGACCGGAACACGACGCGACTCGGTCGTCAGCCTGATTTCGCGTTGCGTCGCTCGTTACACCGGCGGTAAGCAGTTCTCGCCGCCGTTCCCGCCATTTCCGGAACATTTCCACCGTTTCCTGCGCGGGCACCCGCCTTGCTCCCCAGGCGTCCACCACGATGGTCGAATGCGCGGGTCCTCTGCGGAAACGCACACTGTGTGTGTGCACAACGGCTGTGCTCGTTGCGAGCACGGCTCCAATTCCAAAAGCTCAAACGGCCGGGCCCCGCGTCATCGACGTGGTGGCGCGGCGCTTCGCCTTCGAGCCGGCCGAGATCAGCGTCGGCGTCGGCGAGCCGGTGGTGCTGATGGTGCGATCGGCAGACGGCGTCCACGGGCTCGAGATCAAGCGGTTCAAGGTGAAGAAGGAAGTCCCGAGGGGCGGCGAACCGGTATCGATCGCGTTCACGGCCAGCGAGGCCGGCAGCTTCCCCATTCTGTGCTCCGAGTACTGCGGACAGGACCACGACAAGATGAAGGGCACGCTCGTCGTCACGGCAGACACCGTCGAGCGACCTTGACGCGCGCCCGCATACGCGCCCGCGTGCGCCCCCCTGCGCCTCGAAGGAGGACTTATGTACCGCCGCATGGTCGCCCTGGGGGCCTTCTTCGCACTGCTGACCGGTTCGCACGCCTGCGACGAGAAGCTGTCGGACCTGACCGGACCCACGCCGGATCTCGAGGTACGTTTCAGCAGCATCCAGGAGCAGATCTTCGAGAACACCGACTCCTCGGGGCGTTCGGCGTGCATCCAGTGCCACAACAACCAGGGGCAGCTGTTCGCCGGACGGCTGAACCTGACCCACGACGTCGCCTACGACAACCTCGTCAACGTCGCCTCGCGCAACAAGGCGGGCGCTGTCCGCGTCATCCCCGGCGATCCGGAAAACAGCTACCTCATTCACAAGCTCGAAGGCAGAGCGGGCATCTTCGGCCTGCGCATGCCGCAGAACGGTCCGCCGTACCTCATCGACGGCCAGATCAGCGTGATCAAGCGGTGGATCGAGCGCGGCGCCGCCAACGACTGATCGTCAGCCAGCGAACGAACAACCACGTCTCCACGCCTGGTCCGGTGTCTGCCGGACCGGCTTGACGCCTCTCAGAAAGGACTCGCGATGACTCGAGGTCGAATTCTGCTCGTGATGATGATGTTGGCTGCGGCCTGGCCCGCCTGGGCGCAAACGCAGAGCGCACCCCCGGCAGCGGCGCCGCAGGTGCCCGACGATCCCGATCTCGACGCCAGGCCGGCGCAGCCCGATTTCACGATCGTCAACCTGCCCACCACCTTGAGGCTGCCTCGCTTCAAGAGCGCCTTCCGGGTCACGCACCGGTTCACGCGTCCGCTCGGCCAGGGCGACTTCAGCGATCTGCTCGAGGACTTCTTCGGGCTCGATTCGTCGGCGCAGATCGGCCTCGAGTACCGCTTCGGCCTGATGCGCGGCATGCAGGTCGGCATCCACCGCACCAGCGACCGGACCATTCAATTCTTCGGCCGCTACAACCTGCTCAACGAGGCGGATGGCAAGTTCATCGGTCTCGACGCCACGGCGTCGATCGACGGCACCGACAACTTCAGCGACAGCTTCAGCCCGTCGGTCGGCGCGGTCGTCTCGCGCGAGTTCGGCAGGTACGGCGCCGTCTACGTAGAGCCGATCTGGGTCAACAACTCCAACCCCGAGCCGAGCGAGCTCGACGACGAGCAGGACACGTTCATGGTCGGCATCGGCGGCCGCCTCCGCGTACGGCCCACGCTCTACGTGGTCGGCGAGTTCATCCCGCGGACCGGCTACACGCCGGGAGTGAACCACGGGACGTTCGGCGTCGAGATCCGCGCCGGCGGACACCTGTTCCAGATCAACTTCTCCAACGGGTTCGGCACGACGATGGGACAGCTGGCGCGCGGCGGAACGAACAACGACGACTGGTACCTGGGGTTCAATATCTCGAGGAAGTTTTTCTGAGAGCGCCGCGCCGCGGTATGAGTTCGCCCGGGGAGAGGCGGTGCCGGGGCCGGCTACCGGCGTCTCTCGGCGACCACCCAGAGAAAAATGCAACTGTCGGCGGGAGCGTGGGAAAACGTCTTCCGGACCCTGAAGCCCGCCCGCTCGACGGTCTGCCGGATTTCGGCGTCGCTGTAGTTGACCCCGCACCATGTGTCCTTCGCGCGAGCGCGCTCGACGGATGCGGCTTCCTCGGTATCCGGGCGTCCCGCGACCTGGAACTTGAAGACACCGCCCGGTTTCAGCACCCGGAAGGCCTCACGGATGTTGGTCTCGACGACAGCCGCGTCCGGGATGTGCTGAAAGACCAGGTACGAGATGACCAAATCGACGGAGCCGGATCGAATCGGCTTCAGCGAGGATCCATCCGTCAACCACACGTGGACGTTGCCGAGATCGCCGAGGCGCGCCTTGGCGCGCTCGATCATCTCGGCAGAGACATCAACGCCATGGACGGTTCCAAAGCGCGCGGCGAGCGGCCGCAGCATGCGGCCGATGCCGCAGCCGATCTCGAGAACCGTCGCCTGCGACGGCACCGGCGGCTCGACGTCCTTGATGATGTCGCGAACGCTTTGATCGCCTGAGGCCGCAAACTGCTCCTCGGAATCGGCCGCGTCCGTCACGATGTAGTAGAGCGCGTTCTCGCGGGCGCGATCGTCCCAGTCCCTCCGCATCTGAGCCTCGACGGCCGAGACGTCCCGCGGCCGCGCAAACAGGGCCGACAGCCTTGGTGCGATTCCCTTCAACATCCCGCGTCTTCCACCCTTCCCGACCCGTTCAGCAGGCCGTGGTGAAACATTCTGCTCAACTGTCGCGCCGGACCCAGTGTGCAAGGAACGACGAGAAGAACCACTTCGAGGGCAGACGGCCGTACAACCGTTCCGCTCCGATGAGCGCCGGCGCAGCTGCGGCTTTCGCACCCTTGGAAAGCCGGAACACCAGACTGTTGTACACCAGAAAGAACGCCGGCCCGCCGAAATACTGAACGCGGCGGCAGTCGAAGGCGCCTGCTGCGGCCGACAGCAGCTCGCCGTGCGACAAGGCCCGCTCGTTTCCTGCATCGAAGTATCGATCGAGGCGATACCAGAGTCTTCGCCCGGCCTCGAGCAGGTACTCCCGGTTCGGCTCGAACAAGAGGAACGATCCTCCGGGACGCAGCATGGTGGCGACATTCTTCAGCGCACCGTGGATATCCGCGGCGCAGTGATGCAGGCCCCCCATGATGATCGCCGCATCGAACGGCTCGCCCGAGTAGTGGGCGCGCGTCAGGTCGAATTCGATGGCGTCCCTCTGGGTCTTCGCGCGGTACCGCCGGACGGCTTCGGGTGAGACGTCGAAGCCGGTGCACTCCACTCCCGGAAAGCGCCGCATCAGGAATCTCGTCGTCTCGCCGCTCCCCGACGCGAGGTCTGCTACGCGCTTGCCCCGGAGGTCGACGCCGTCGAGCAGAGGCGCAAGGATGAACTGCTCGCGGTACTGGAGCGAGTACGGATCGTAGTAGTGACGATCGTAGTCGTCCAGGATGTCGTCATAATGCTCCGCTTGCGGGTTGCTGGTGGTTGACACGGTTTCGTCAGGCGCTCAGCTCGGCGCCGCACGCATTCGGCGTGCATCGGAAGACCCGCGGATACCCGAGCAGCGTGAGCAGACTCATGGCGTCTCCTGAAGGATCTCCACCAGGCGGATGGTGGCGCGATACGCGTCGCCGCCGATTGTTTTCGTCAACCGTTCCTTGACCTGGTACCCGGCCCCGCGCAGGGCGGTCTCTTGAGCGTCGAAGATCTCCGGGTGTTCGTTCATCAACAGCACATAGCGGGGCCGAGCCCTGAGTTGCCCGACCTCGAAGTCGCCGATACGCGCTTCGCACGGCCCCTTCGACCAGGGATCGCTCAACGAGTAGACGAGGACGGTCGACGCGATCGACCCCATGGAATACTGGGTCGGGCAGTGCCACGGAATCACGCGTGCTCCAGGTTTCGAGAATTCTTCGAAGACATCGAGCATCTGCAGCGCCGCGACGTACACGGCCGTTTCGCGGTCGCGATGCTGGCTGTCGAACACCCGCCGGTGAATCGGGCTGAGCAGCGTGAACGCCTGAACGCACAACAGGAAAAGGCCCAGCGCCATGGCTCCAGCGCCGTTCGAAACGAGCGTGCGTCCGCCGGCAACGAGCAGGGCGGCCGCGACCAGCATGCCGGCGAGAAGCGGCACGTTCGAATAGGCGTAATTGTCCAACCAGTCGCCGAGACTCGGTGCCTGGTGGTTCGTCAGCGGCAGGACCAGCAGTGCCGCCGCGCCGGCGAACGCCAGCACTCGCTGCGGCTGCCTCGAACGCACGTTCGAGAAACCGGCGACCAGCACCGGTATCAGCAGATAGACGACGAGCGTCAGATGCGCGAAGTAGTAGAACGTCTCCAGGACGAAGCTGTTGAAGACGAACTGATATATCCCGTAGCCGACTGTATAGATCGCCGCGAACCACCAGACGCTCGCTACGGCCGTGTTCTCGAGAACACGCCTGCCGAGCAGCACCGCTGACATCGCCACGCACAGAGGCGGCACATAGACGTGATACTCGCGCGCGGCCCAGACGGAAAACGGCGTCGAATGGGTCACCACGTACTCCTGGCCGATGGCGATCGTCTCGGCGGGGACCGTCACCAGCAGCGTGGGATCGAATGGTCCGACGCGGGCGAGGTAGTACGCGCATCCGATGGCGAAACACGCGGCCGCCCCGCCTGCCGTGGCCGCCACGTCATTCAGCAGCAGCCGGCGCAGATCCCGTGCGCGGAGACGTCGCACCACCTGGACTGCCAGGAACGCCGCAACAGCTGTACCGGTGAACGTGTGCGACGCGACAGAGGCCATCATCAGGAATCCGCTCAGTGCCCGCCAGGGCAAGCGATCCGACAGCAGCCAGACGGCAAAGCCCGCCAGCGCCATGGGCACGGCGACGAACGTGGTCAGATCCCAGAGGATGATGCGGGGCAGGAGCGGGTTGCAGACGAGGAAGAGATAACCGATCGCCGCCGGCGTCCGCCCCAGTTCCCGGCGGGCCCAGGCATACAGCGGCAGTCCACAGCCCAGGACGAGCAGATACCGCAGGACCGCGTATCCGATGAGCGGATGAACGCCCGATAGCGACAGCTCGTTCAGCATCATCACCGGAAAGCGCACCGCGTAGTACCGCCATCCGAACATCTCGTACAGGACGGTGAAGGCACGCCCGTACCCGACGTAGTACCAGGGATCGATGAAGAAGTCCTGGTTGATGAGCACGATGCCGAACGCCAGCCAGGCAGACGGTGGAGCCAGCAGGAGCAGAGTCCATTCGGCAACGCGCCACCGCTGCCCGACCCTGCGCTGGTCGATTGATGTTTCGCTCTCGAGGTCGTGGACCTCGCCTGGAATCATCGTACGGAACCCGGCGTACGGTCAGCAGGACGGACACCGGTGACCGTCCAGCTGTATCCATGCCGATGGTGCAGCCGCACGTCGGCGAAGCCGCCCGCCTCGACGAGCGCGCGCGCTTCCGCGCCAGTGTAGTACTTGGCGTAAGCCGGCTTCAGCTGGTCGTAAATCACCTCGGTGCGGCGCTCCGGCGTGAACTTCCCGATCACGTGCTGGACGTAGCCGCGCAACGGCAGCGGAGCCACTCGGCTGAGCGCAATGTAGCCTGTAAACAGGGCGCTCAAGACACGGGCGAGCACGAGCGTCGGACCCGGAGGCAACCTCGTCGTCAACGCCCGGACCGGCGTCACGAGCGACAGATAGGCCGCGTTGCCTTCACGCCCATACAACCACACGAGAATCCTCCCTCCCGGCCGAAGCGCCCGGAACGCCGCTTCCACGACAGGACGCGGATCGGGGATGTGGTGCAGGACACCGATCGCCACCACCAGGTCGGCGTCGAGACCCGGCGGAAGTCTGTCACCGGTCGTCCGCACGCAATCGACTCGAGCGCCCTCGTGCGCCAGGTTGGATGTCAGCACGTCGAACGCCACGGACGGTTCCGTCGCGGTGACGTGTGCGGCTCCGGCCGCGAGCATCATCTGCACGATCCGGCCGGTGCCGCTGCCGATTTCGACGACGCGCCGGTCACGGAAGGCAGAGACCGGAACGAGCGGCTCGCAGATGTCCTCGAGCAATTCGAGCGAGGCGTAGAAACCGTCGTTGGTCGTAAAGCGCGTCCACTGCTCGCCGAAGTCCGCGATGGTGCGCTCCGCCAGCCGCTCGTCGGCGGAAGGTGAGGTCCTCATGCGGTTGCCGCCTCCGGAAATTCGGGTCGCGCGGCCCACTGCGTCAGAGACAGCCAGGTCCAGAGCAGGAGCCTCTCCTCCGTGTGTCCGCGCTGATGATCCTGCCAGGCTTGCCGGAAGGCCGATGCCTTCACACCCGGCAGATCCGGCGGGTCGGGTGGCGCGGGCAACTGGCGCAGCCACGAGACGACCGGCACGCCGAACCCCTGCTTCCGACGCGCCAGGACCTCGCGCGGCACGAGTCCGTCGAGGGCTCTGCGCAGGAGATACTTGCGGACGCCGCGGCGAAGCTTCCATTCGTTCGGCAGCCGCCGGCAGAATTCCACCAGGTCGTTGTCGAGGAAGACGGCGCGGCTCTCGAGCGACACCATCATCGACGCCCGGTCCACTTTGGCCAGGATATCGTTCTGCAGATAGAGGGATGTGAAGAACTCCAGCGTGCGCGAGCAGAGATCGCGCTCGGTGCCGGCATTCCACACCGCTATCGCGTCCTCGTACAGCTCCTCCACCGGAAGAGGGTCCTCGAAGAACGTGCCCATGTCCTGCGGCTCGAGCGGGGCAAGCCAGACGGCGTTCCACAGCTTCGGCGGATAGGAGAGTCCCGCCAGCGTCCGCCTGACGCGGAAATCCCAGCTCATGTAGCCCGTTCCGTGCGGAAGGAAGCAGACGGCGCGGCGCATCAGGGCGTGCACCGCGTCGGGGACGGCGCGCGCGTAGGCGCGGGCGGGTTTCAGCGCGAGAAAGGGATCGTAACCGGCGAACAGCTCGTCGCCGCCGTCGCCGGAGAGCGCCACGGTCACTGTTTCGCGCGAAAAGCGGCAGAGCAGGTAGGTCGGCAGCAGCGACGGATCGGCCAGCGGCTCGTCGAGCCTCCTCAGGAGACCGGGAAGGAGCGAGGCGGCCGCCTCGAGCTCGAGTCGCGTGCTCCAATGCTTCGTGCCGAAGGAGCGCGCCACCCGCGCCGCCGCACCCGACTCGTCGTATGAAGGTTCCACGAACCCGACCGTGAACGTCGACAGCTCGGACGGCGGCACGTGCTGTGCCGCGAACGCGAGCGTGGTAGCCGAATCGATGCCGCCGCTCAGGAAGAGCCCGAGCGGAACGTCGCTGATCAGCCGGCGGCGCACCGCCGACGACAGCAGCGCGCGCAACTCCTCGACGAGTGCCGCTTCGCTTGCCGAGGCCAGGCGATCGTCGGGCTCCAGGTGGAACGTCCAATACCGGCTCTCGGTGACCTGCTTCGACCGGCAGTCGTACTCGAGCCTGCTGCCGGCCGGGAGCTTGCGGACGCCGCTCAACGCCGTCCATGGCGCGGGAATGTAGCCGTAGGCGAAGAGCTTCTGAATGGACTTCGGATCGAGCGTTCCGCCGACAGCGGGGTGACGGCGAATCGCCGACAACTCGCTGGCGAACACGAACGCGTCGGCGCCGGCGAAGTAGTACAGCGGCTTCTCGCCGAATCGATCGCGCGCCAGGAACAGCCGGCCGGCCCCGGCATCGTAGACGGCGAAGGCGAACATGCCATTCAGGCGCAGCGGCAGGTCCCGCCCCCACTGCTCGAATCCGTGCACCAGGACTTCCGTGTCGGAGTGATCGGATGTGAACCGGTGCCCGCGGCCGGCGAGCTCGTTGCGCAGTTCAGCGGCGTTGTAGATCTCGCCGTTGAAGACGACGGCGACCGAACGATCCTCGTTCCACATCGGCTGATGACCGCCGGCAGGATCGATGACCACGAGCCGCTCGTGGCCGAGCGACACGGCATTCCGCTCGTCCGTGTACGAACCATGGCCGTCCGGCCCGCGGTGGCGGAGCGCCGCGGACATGGCCGTGAGATCGGACTGACGCCCTGCGCCGACGAAACCGGTGATCCCGCACATTGTCAGAGGCCACCGACTGGTGGATGTGGAGTCGCGTCAGGCACCGAGGTTGCGCGACTCACGGACCGCGTACGGCGGCCGATGCTGTGATTCGAAGTACGTTCGCACCATCATCTCCGCCAACAGCCCCATCAGGACGCTGATCGTGCCGAGCAGGAAGAAGAGCGCGCTCAGCAGCGGCAACGGGGTCTGGATGAGGGACACGCCATCACGGAACCGCAGCCAGATGGCGCTTCCCAGGATGATGAACGACATCACGATCGACAGCAGCCCGGCGCCTCCGAATACGTAGATCGGCTTGACGAAATGACGATCGAGGAACTTGACCACAATCATGTCCAGCACGACTTTGGCAATGCGCTCCAGGCCGTACTTCGACGTGCCTCGGGTCCGTGGATGGTGTTGCACTGGAATCTCGGTGACGCGCGCCCCCATCCAGCTGGCATAGATCGGGATGAAGCGGTGCATCTCTCCGTACAGCTTCACGCCCTTGATGACATCGCGGCGATACGCCTTGAGCGTGCAGCCGTAATCGTTCAGGCTGACACCGGAGATCCGGGAGATCAGTCGATTCGCCACGCGGCTCATCATCGTGCGGCGGAACCGCGCATCCTTCCGCTCTGCTCTCCACCCCGAGACGACATCGTACCCGCTGGCGAGTGCGTCGAGCAGCCTCGGGATGTCGGCCGGATCGTTCTGCAGGTCGGCATCGAGGGAAATCAGCACTTCACCGGCGGCGTGATCGATTCCGGCCATCATCGCGGCGGTTTGGCCGTAGTTCCGCCTGAAGCGAATCACCCTCAGCTCGGGCCGCCGCTCGGCTTCACGTTCGAGCTGTGCGAACGATCCGTCGCGGCTGCCGTCATCGATGGCCAGCACTTCGAACGACGCGCCGAGCCGGTGCAGCACCTCGAAGAGCTGCTGCATCAGGGGAACGATGTTCGCTTCCTCGTTGTAGATCGGAATGATGATCGACAGCGACGGCTCGAGATCGAGGTTCTGACGCGCGACCGTCCGGTCCTCGACACCTCTTACGCCACGCTCGCCACCGGCGAAATTTGCGGGAACAGTGCTCACGCCAAAAAGCGACATCGGCTGAACGGCTCAGTCATCAGTGTTTCAGCTCCATTTGGAGCGCCGAGCCAAGCCGTCCTCGAGGCGCTTTGGGCCGAAGTCCCGCAATGATCAACTCCGACGTCAGAAGATGTCAAGAACGAACGTCACCAGACGGAGCGACGCAGAACGAACCGGGCAGAGGAACGTCGCACACGGATGTGTAGGACTCCGTCGCTGCTGCACCAGTCGTTTGACAGGCAGGTCGTCGTGCCCTGATTATCATTACGCTTTCAGCCGAGCCTCTGGAACTCTGACGACACCGACGCGCACGAACGACGTGGCGTGAGCATGTGCGTCGTTCACCGGCTGGGACGCACCAAGTGGTCACAATGGGCGGATCCCAGGTCATGACGAACCCCGCCGGGGCTGTCTCCGACGGCCGAGCTGAACTGCCTTCGGTGGCGATCATCGTCCGCGTGCTGGACCGCGCGAACGAGCTGCGGATTTCGCTGCCGAGCCTGCTCGCCCAGGACTATCCGAACTATCACGTGGTCATCGTCGATCACTCATCCGAGGACGGCCTGGCGGCGGTGCTCGAGTCCTCCAGAAGTCAGCGCCTGCGCGTGGTCCGTTGTCCGCGGCCCGAGCACTTCAACCGTTCACGAGCCGCCAACATCGGTGTGCGGTATTCCTCCAGCGACCTCCTCTTCTTCCTCGACACCGGGATCGCCTTCGCGAACGAACGGCACCTCTCGGCGATTGTCGCCGCGCACACGAGCAGCGGCGAAATCGATTTCGGCCACTATGCCCGTTGGCGGGCCGGGTGCGGTTTTCCGGCGCTGGGACCTGCCGAATCTTCCGCTGCCGATCGCAGGGTGTACAGCGAATGCGAATGCCACGGGCTGCACCTCCTCGTCGGGCGCGACATCTTCCAGCGGCTCGGCGGACTGAACGAAGCGCTCCATGATTGGGGGTACGAGGACACCGATCTGTCGACCCGTCTGGAGCTGTGCGGGTATGGCCGGATCCCGATTCGCGATCTCGTCGAGCAGAAGCACGCGGACGACCTCCGCATCCGGTTCCATCGCGAGAAGTCGAAAGAGCGAAGTTGGGAGAGGAACCGTCGCATCTCCGACAGCTTCATCAAGGCCTTCGGTCCCTGCCTGAAGACCCAGCCGGTACCGGGCAGGTGCGACCGCGTCGAGATCGAGGGCGTCTGGTATGCGGGAACCGACGCGCCGCAGCAGACCTGGCGGGTCGAGTCAGCCGCGGAGTGGCTGCGGTCGCGGCGCGCGTCGCCTGACGGGTCCCGGACCGAGTCCGAGTCACCGGTGGTCTCGGTCGTCGTGCCCACCAAGAATGCCGCGGAGTACCTGGTAGGCGTGCTCGACAGCATCCTCCTGCAGGATTACCCGCACATCGAATGCTTCGTCATCGACGCCGGCTCGACCGATGCCACGCTCGACATCCTGGCCAGCTACGGCGATTGCATCACGGCGAAATCGAAACCCGATCGAGGCGCATTCGACGCCATCAATCGCGGCTGGCTCCTGAGCCGTGGATCGATTCTGGCCTGGCTGAACGCCGACGATCTCTGGGCGCCCGGCGCGGTTTCCGCAGCCGTCCGGTGCTTCCGCGAAGATCCGGCCGCCGATCTGATCTACGGAGATTGTCTGATCATCGACGGTGATGGCGATCTGCTCGAGAACCGGCGGCCACCAGACTGGGATCTGGCGTATGCGATCGAGACGTGCCACCACATGATCGACCAGCCAGCATCGTTCGTACGACGCGAGATCGCGCAGCGGATCGGCTGGCTGTATCCGGCGTGGTTTCACGACTGGGAGCTCTGGAGGCGGGTCAGCCTGGCCGGCGGAAAGATCAAGCGTGTGCCACACCTGCTCGGTTGCGCGCGCGTGCGTCGCGACAACAGTCAGTACCGGCCGGAGATCCTCATCGCCGGCCTCGTGAGTCTGACGAACCGGTTCTTTTCGCTCCCGAGCCTGCCGCCCGAAGTCGGCGGGCTGCGCAAGCGAGCCTTGAGCAACTGCTATCTGAGAATCGCGCAGACGCTCGAGTACGGGCGGCCGGAGAGCCGCAACCTGCGGCGACGGCTCCGTCTCAAGGCGCTCGTCGCCGACCCGAGCAACTACAGGAACGTCATGAACGTGCAGCCGGAGGCACGCCGGAGCATTCCCCCGCGCTCCCGTGGGGAGGCGTCGGCGTGAACGATGCGACGGATTCACCCTGCACGGTATCAGTCGTCGTGCCGTGCAAGAACGACGCACGCTTCCTCCCGGCAAACCTCGAGAGCATCCTCTCCCAGGATTACCCCCACATCGAGTGCATCGTCGTGGACGGCGGATCCATCGACGCCACGCTCGATCTGCTGGAACGGTATGGCGACCGTATCCGATGGGTGTCGGAGCCCGACCGCGGTTCTTTCGACGCCATCAATCGTGGCTGGAAGCTCGCGACCGGCGACATCCTGACCTGGCTGAACGCCGACGATGTGTGGGTACCCGGGGCGGCTCGCGCTGCCGTGGAGCTCCTGCAGCGCAGGACCGACGTCGATGTCGTCTACGGTACGGTCGGCGTCGTGGACGAGCTCGGTCGCGTGCACGGTGATCTGATACCGCGCGCGTGGGACGTCGAATACGCCCTGCGTCACTGCGATCACATTCTTTTTCAGGCTGGCGCCTTCATGCGACGAGCCATCCTCGAGCGCGTAGGGTGGTTGTATCCGGCGTGGTGCCACGACCACGATTTGTGGCTGCGCATCGCTCGCGCCGGGGGCACCTTCGCATCCACGCCGCAGCGGCTGGCGATGGAGCGGCTGCGATCGGACAATCTCGGAAACGTCGCCGACGTCGTGATTCCTGGCAAGATTCAACTCACCAGGCGGTTCTTCCAGGATCCCGCTCTGCCCGACCATCTTCGACGCCTCCGCCGACGGGCCATCAGCGCCTCGTACCTGCGCTCCATCGACTACCTGCAGCCGGGTAAAGCCCGCCATTGGGCGTGGTTCGTCACCCTCATGACGCAGGCCGTTCTTGCCGATCCCACCAACGTCGACGGCATCGTCGAGCGCGGCATGCGGCCCTTACGCGGCCGCTTCGGGACGCTCCGGTCGAGAACGCGCGAGCGCCTTGCCAGAGCTCGAGCGCAACGCCCCACGTTCCGGTCGTTTCGGCTCTCGATCGGCAGGGGCCTGCGGAGCGTGTTCAGCCGACGAAGCGACGGGATGATCGTCGCGAGGGTCGATCAGCTGCAGGCCAGCATGGAACAGATGCGCGCCGCGGCAGCGCAGCAGCTGCACCTCCTGCAGCAGAACCAGGCGCGCTTCGACGCCGTGGTCGAAGGGCTCAGCCGCGATCGCGTTCGTCTGACGACGGCGCTTGAATTGCACGAAGCCGAGCGCGACGAGCTCCGGCGAGCGCTGGCGGCGCAGGAGCGCGAGTACGAGAGATTGCGCAAAGCCCTTGCGTCGCAGCGCCCGCACGACGAGCCGCGCCCGCGGCGGGTGCCTGCCACTGCAAAGCTGACGGATGCGGTGCGCGATGTGTACGGCGCGCCTCCGACCCTCCGGACGATTCCCGGCTGGAACACCTACTGGGGAACTGACGATTCGTCGCCGCTCCTACGAACTCGCGCCGGGATCTGGTCCTCGCTCAAGGCTCCCGTGATCATGCGGTGGTTCGACGAGCTGCTCGTGACCATCCATCCAGGCAACGAGCTGTCTCGTGTCCTGTTTCTGACCGGCAATTTCGAGCCGAACGAGCTGACCTGGTTGAGTGGAGTCCTGACGGAAGGCATGACGGTGCTCGACGTCGGGGCCCACATGGGCCTCTATTCGATGTTCGCGTCGAAGCTGGTGGGCGAATCCGGCACGGTCGTGGCCATGGAACCGAGCAGACGCGAGTTCCAGCGTCTGGTCTTTCAGGTCGGCCTCAACGAGCTCGGCAACGTCCGCTGCCTGAACGAAGCGGCCAGCGACGTGAACGGCGAGGCGACACTGAAAATTGCCGCCGAATGGAACTCGGGCCACAACACGTTGGGCGAGTTCACCAGCAGCTCGGTGGAGGCGCTGGGCGAGGAGCGCGTCAGGACGAAAACCATCGATACGCTTGTCAGCGCCGAGCGCCTGGAACGGCTCGACGTCATCAAGATCGACGCGGAGGGCCACGAGGCGAAGGTCCTGTGCGGCGCAACCGAAACGCTGACCCGCTTCCGCCCGCGGATTCTCATCGAAGTCTTCGGGGAGGCGCTCGTGCGACAGGGCGCTACGGTCGAGAGAGTGCTGGGATTCCTCGAACAGCATCGCTACGAGCTGTACGAACCATCCGCGACCGGCGGCGAGCTGGTCAGCCTGTCCAGGGAATTCGGCAGCGGGAGCAGGAACGTCATCGCCATTCCGCGGTGAGCCGGACGCTGCGCGCGGCGCGCGCAACTCCATTCGACACAACAGTCGCGGCCGTCTCCCTCGGGTTCGCGGTAGCATCTTCGTCTGCGTATGCGCGAGCGCGACCGGTTCGGAACCCTGGAACGCCAGCTGGCACCACCGCCCAGTACGATCACGGGGCATCCTCTGGTCCAGCTGACCCTGGTCCGGATCCGGGAATTCCTTCGGGAGCCGGAGGCGATCTTCTGGTCGATGGCGTTTCCCATCCTTCTCGCCGCAGGCCTCGGCATCGCGTTCAGAAACCGTCCTCCGGAAGTGCTGAAGATTGCCGCCGTCACTCCCGAACTGACGGCATCGCTGGCGCGAGAGCCGCTGCTCGACGTCAGACAGCTCTCGCCGGCCGCGGGCGACCGGGCACTCCGCATCGGCGACGTCGCGCTGCTCGCCGAGCCCGGCGCCGGCGGCGCGGTGACCTACCGCTACGACGACACGAACCCGGAAGGGCGTACGGCGCGGCTGCTGGCCGACGCGGCCGTGCAGCGCGCGGCAGGCCGCAGCGATCCAGTCCGCGTCAACGACCGCCTGGTGCGTGAAGCCGGTTCGCGCTATATCGACTTCCTCATTCCGGGGCTCGTCGGCATGGGCATCATGGGGAACTCGATCTGGGGCCTGGGCTTCGCGATCGTCGACTCGCGGCGCAGGAAGCTGATGAAACGGGTGATCGCGACGCCGATGCGCCGGCATCACTATCTGTCCTCGTTCCTGATCTTCAGGATGCTGCTGCTCGGCGTCGAAGTCGGCGTGCCGGTCGTCTTCGCAATTCTGGTTTTCGGCGTTCCGTTCCGCAGCTCGTCGCTGGTCGTGGCGGGGCTGGCCGTGCTCGGTTCGCTGTCGTTCAGCGCACTCGGACTGCTGATTGCGTCGCGCGCCAGGACCATCGAGGCCGTTTCCGGACTCATGAACCTGGTGATGCTGCCGATGTGGGTGCTCTCGGGAGTGTTCTTCTCGGCGCAGCGGTTCCCGGATAGCGTCCAGCCAATCATCAAGGCGCTGCCGCTGACTGCCCTGATCGACGCCCTGCGCGCGAGCATGCTCCAGGGCAGCGGCTTCCTCGAGCTCCAGCGCGAGACGGCGACGCTCGCAGCCTGGCTCGTCGTCTGCTTCGCTGCGGCGCTCGGGTTGTTCCGCTGGCGTTAGCAGTCCGTGGTGAAAACCAACTGACGGGCTGTGAGGGCTCGTACGGGGCGATCCCGGATGCAGCGCGAATTCAAATCGGGCGTGCGACGACGAGCAGGTGCCAGCCGAGATGCCGCTCGAGCGCGCGAAACAGTTCCTCCGGCATCGACTTGAACCAGGGCTGGAGCTCGTACTCGTACTTCACGTAATTCTCAATCACATACGGAAAGATGTGAGCCTGGCGAATCTCCGTGACCTCGAACTGGCCGGCCAGCAGATCGGTAACCGCGTCAGGCGTATAGGTCAGCGCAATCGGACAGCCCGACTGCGCTTCGGGCTGGTCAAACCCTTCTTCGATCATGATGGCCTTCCACGACTGCCTCGCGTAGAGCATGATGCGCAGCTCGCCATCAGGGCGGCAGAGCCGCCTTGCCGCCTCTATCACCGCTCGCGGCGATGGCGTGTGATGGATGACGCCGAACGAGTAGACGAGATCGAAGGCGGCAGGCGGCAGGACGCGATCGAGCTCCTCGGCGTTGTGACAGAGGAACGTGCCGTGTAGGTCGAAGAGTTCGAACCGCTTGCGCGCCAGCGCCAGGCTGACGTCCGACAGCTCCACGCCGGTGTAGACGGCGCCGCTGCGCGCGAAATTGACGGCGTCGGTACCGATCCCGCAGCCGATCTCGAGGACCGACCGATTCGCCCACCGCTCGAACTGCGCGAACGCAGGAATGTGCGGCTCGACGAAGTACTTACGAGCCTCGACTTCGTCGAAGTACTCCTTCGTGCCAACTGCCTTCGTGGAATGCCGGATATTGCACGGACGTCGATTCCAGTAGGCGACGACGTCCTGGATATCGGCGGCCGTGCCGGAACCGTGACTCATATCGATACCACCCCGTCTTTCCGTGCACCGACGAGGGCTGCGGAGCCGTTCGACACGCCACCTGCCTCGCTGGCGACCTTCCTGATCGCCACGCTGGTGACGGTGAAATCGACGAAGCGCCCCCTGAAAAGGCTGACGTGGATCGGAACTCGACCTGCGAGCTCCGCCGAGACGGCGAACGCCACCTCGACCCTCCCGTGGAGAAAAAACCGGACTCGTCGCTGTGCCAGCAACTCCGGCCCCGCCGCCACTTGCACGATGACCGGGCGGACGAGGGCCGCGAGCGTCCAGAGGCTGAGCGGCGCCACGACGATCTCGGCTCTGTACAGCCCTGCCGGCAGAGGCGCGTGCGGCCCGTGCAGGACGACTCCGCGGCGCCCGAACGGTGCACGCACGCCGGCGGCGATCCGCTCACCCGACTCGCCAACCTGCATCGTGGCTACGATGTTCGGCGCGCGCGACCGATCGCCAGGGAGGGTCACCGTCTCGTCCGCATAGCGCTCGGGATTACGCTTGACGAACCCATGGCGCAACCGGCTGCCGAACGGCGTGGATGCCGCGGCGATGTCGTCGAGGACGGCGCGCTCGTGAAGGTTGTGCACGGCGCCCACACAGACGAAGCGCCTGGGGACGTCATCGCGTGCGAGCCGGGTCCGCTCAGCGGCGACGAGCGCCGCGAAGTCGTGACGCACCTGTGCGTCGGCCTTCCTGTCGGCGTCGTCGTCGAGCGCACCCTGCCGCGGGCTGCCGGCGGCGTGCGACGGCGCGCCAAAGTCGATCAGGAGGATATCCGGGGCCGTGCCGAGCTCCGCGAGCGGCACCGGCGCGATGTCGGGACCCTCCACTGGCAGGAACGCCGGCGACCATTCCGGCACCAGGATACGGCCCGTGAACCCGAATCGGTGCCATGTCTGCTTGAACAACTCGAACGTGTCGCTCCGGCCACCCACCCAGCCTGCCGTCCAGGCGCGCGGCGCGAATGCGATCAGGTCGGCGATGAAGGGCAGCACGTGCGCGGCGTCGTATCGCTCGTTGCCGTACGTCTCCTCGATGAACCACGCCTCGCCGGCTGGCAGGGCGTGGCCATCGAGCACCTCCCGAACACCCTGCAGATAGACACGATGCGTCGAGGCGGTCAGCGTGACCTCTTCGATCGCGGCCGAGGGACAGCCCCACGACTGCGACTGGTTGGCCAGCTCGGGCCGGCGCACTTCTTCGACGAACTGCCTGAAGTCGTTGGCTTCCGCCCGGTGCTGATGTGCCGGTGTGACCTGGCGGGTGTGATTGCAGTGATACCCGAACAGCCGGTCGGCAACGTCGCCCACCTGCCCGTGGAGGAGGTAGAGGCGGCGGGCGATATTCGAATCGACGTGCCAGCCGAGCACCATCCGTTCATCGAACCCGTGGATCCGGAACAGGTCGTCGCGGGCAATCAGCTGAAAGTCGCCGGGGGCATCGTACTTCACGAACTCCGGACCGCGAACAGTCTCGTTGAGGCACAGCGCCTCGCCGAACGTGCGGAGCGCCTCGATCGTGCCACGCGGATCGAGGCGATCGAAGCCCTCCCACAAGGACTCGGGGGCCTCGAAACGCGGCAGATGATAGAACCCGGCAGGCAGGCCGGCGGCAATCGCCGTCAGGGAATCGCCGCGGCGTGGAATGAAGATCATGTCCGGGTTGGTGGACAGGATCCATCGGTTGCCGGGGCGCGATCTGCGAATCGCGATGTTGCGCGCGATCGGCTCGAGGGCAGCAAGCTGCGATCGTCCGCGGAGTGCATGGTGAACCGCCGGGCGGACGCGTAGAATCCGCAGGCGTGTCGCCGCCGCCGGCGTGAGCGTGTCGGCGATCGCTTCGGGAAAGGTCGGAAAGTCGTCGAGCGTGTTGTAGTCGACGAACAGGATCTCGTCCTCTGGGTCGCTCAACAGCTCGGCCATGGTGTTCAACCCCAGAGCGGCGCGCTTATGGAGGTTGTAGCCGTAGCTGTCGTTGCGGCCGTACAGAACGATCGAAATCATCAGAGAGAGGACGAACGAACCAGCGCTGCGTCGTCCTCGGCCGCCCACACTGCCCCGCGCCGGCCGGGGAGCACCAACCTCACCAGCGGCGCGATCGGCGACGTCTTGAGGAGCCCCCACGGATCGATGACCGGCAGCCGTTCCGTCGGGCGAGTGAACACCTCCGGTGGCAGGGCCGCGATGTCGGGCCATGGGGTTGTCACCACCACGGCGTCGGCCATGCTGACGGCACGGTGCAGATCGGCGACCTCGACGCCCGCTCCCAGCTCCCCGCCGGCGGCTGACCCCGACAACGGGTCGGCCACGACCACCCGATATCCTTCGTCCACGAGCATGCGGCTGAGCGCCATGCCCTGGCTGCGCTCGATGACGGCGGTGTTCAGCTTGTAGGACAGCCCCAGCACGGCGACGCGGGCGCCGCGCGATGCCACGGCGGCGATGGCGCCGAGCAGGCGGTGGACCTGATGATCGTTGATCCGATCGGTGGCCTCGGCGATGTCGCACCGTGCGCCGAGCGAACGGGCCAGCGCGGCAAAGGCCTTGTTGTCACGCGGGAAGCAGGGGCCGCCATAGGCGACCCCGCCTCTCAGGTACTTCGCGCCAATCCGGCTGTCGGCGCCGAGGGCGCGCGAGACGGCGTCGACGTCCGCCCCCTCGAGCTGATCACAGAGGTCGGCCAGCATGTTGGCGTAGGAGATCTTCGTCGTCACGAACGTGTTGACGGCGATCTTGCAGATCTCCGCGTTGACGAAATTCATACGCTGTACGCTGGGCTCGGACAGCGTCGACATGCGGTAAATCCGTTCGAGCCGATCGCCCGATTCGGCATCGCTCTCGCCGATGAGCACCATGTCGGGATGAAGCAGGTCTTGGACTACCGAACCGAGCGCGATGAACTCCGGGCTGTAGCACAACCCGACATCGCGCCCGACCACGAGGCCGGAGCTCGCTTCCAGGGCCTCTCTGATCGCACCGCCCGTCGAACCGGGCATGACCGTGCTGGTCACGACCACCAGATGCTTCGACTCTTTGTGCTTCAGGACCGCGCCGATGGCGCGCACGGCCTCGATGACGTAGCGGTTCGTGAAGAAGTGATCGGTTCCGCTCGGCGTGGGAACGATGACGAAGGACACGTCGCTTTCCGCGACGGCCTCTTCATAGCGATGCGTGGCGCGCAAGCGCGGGCCGGCCTCGTCGATGCACGCCTGGAGCCGCGGCTCGTCGACAGGCGCGCGCCCGGCATTCAGAGCATCGACGAAAGGTTTGTGGAGATCGACGCCGATGACCTCGAAGCCTCTCGTCGCAAACACCGCCGCCATTGGTGACCCGAGTTTCCCGAGGCCCACCACCGACAGCCGTTCAGCTCCGCCTGACGCACGCATCTACACCTCCCAACGGGCCAACGTTCTCTCCGGTCAACGCAGGTCTGCACCGAAACCGCTGGGTTCTGCACACGCGGGCAGCCCGGACGCAAGGTGCCGATGATGATGGTGGAAGTCGCCGGCTGTCAACCGCTCGCCAGCCGGTGTCGCCGCACGAGCTGCCGCCGCGAATCCGCGGGATCGCTCATGGACGAGTTCCTCGGTGATCCGTCGTTTCGGAGAAATGTGGCCGATTCGTCACTATTATCGATCAGTTCACTCGTGGGACCGCGACGGTTCGCGGGCGGCGCGTGGCGTCGTGGACGATCGGCGTCACTGTGCGCGATAGCTTTCGGGCGGTCCGAGATACGAGGCGGCGCGTTTCGAGGCGCTCGTCTCGACAACGATCTTCTGCAGCACGACGCCCGGTTCGACCATCCACACCCTGAGCGTGTGAACACCGCCGCTGGCGAGCGTGTGCGTGGAGGTGACGGTCCGCGCGTTGTTCCTGACCGATTCCTCCCAATCGCGGTTGCCATTCTGCGCGTCGTATTTCTCCGGCACGATCGTCAGGATCTGCGGCGCCTCGTCGTCGAAGGAGACCGCCACCCGGAGGGCTCGGCCGGGTACGAAGTTCAACGTCGGACCGAGGATCAACCTCGCCGTCAGCGCGCCGGGGGTGGTGAGATACATGCGGTAATCGATCCTGGCATCTGTCACCGGAGCGCGCGGAAGCGCGCCGCTCGGCTCAAACGCCCGCAGCCCGGACAGCGTGCGGCCGTAGCCCTCGATTCGTTCCCACCTGGACCAGTCACCGGAGGACACCCGACTGCCGTGCTCCGCCTCGATCGACACGATTCCCTGGCTCTCGAAAAAGAGAGGGCCAGCAGGCGGGACGAGGTCAAGGGCGGCGAGAGACGCACGAGTCACGTCGACCGGCTTGAACGCGTCCACGTGGACTCTCACCTGCCCACCGGCGCCGGTCACGGTGACAAAGCTGCGGCTCCTCCCCGCCGGTGCCCTTTCCCAGTCCACCGTCACCCACAGCCTCGTGTCTCTGGTCAGCGTGCCGCCGGTGTCGCTCACACGAATCCACGGCTCGCTCGTGGTGACGGTGAATGGAAATGCCGTCTGCCCGCGGTTGAAGATGTCGACGTAAGTGCGCTGCTGGCTGATGGCATCCAGCTCTGGCAGCACCGGCTCGCCCGCGGCGCCAGGCCAGGCAAGCGCCGAACCTTCAACGGCCACACCGAGCGATGGCTCTATGGGGACGGTCAATTGTGACAGCTTGAGCGCAGCCAGGGAATTCTCCGGCGGGTCACGCCAGCTCGTGTAGCCGATGTGCGCCTGATCCTGAAAGTGATCCCACTTGCCCCCGGCCAGCACCTTGTTGAAATCGGTCATCAGGTCGGCGTCGGCCTTGAACAGGTCGCGCGTGAGCTGCGCCATGTCGTTGGTGCTCGCCCGCCGCTGCGACGCGTAGAGCGCGTTGCGCGCCGCCGCGTAGTACATGCGGTTGACGTTGGCCGAGGCCTTCGCCGGGAACAGAACGAGCTGATAGAAGGCGTCGCGCTTATGGGCCGGCATCAGGGCCATCAGCGCATCGGCCTTCGCGTCGATCGCATCGAACTCTTCGATGACGCGCTCCCACTCGCGGTAGCTCACCAGGCTGTAGGTGCCCGGCTCCAGCAGCTCAGGCTTTCGACGGCCGTTGTACATGGTGTACTTCGCGATGACGTCGGCGATCTCGGCCGCATGCCCGGCCCCGAACTCGCGCTCGGCCCAGAGCCGTGTGTACTCGCTGATGTTGGCATTCGTCCACCGGTTGGAGTTCCAGGCGAGGTCGAGAAAGTACTCGGTCGGAAACGCGTACGCTTTGAAGTGTCCGACGTTCACGATCCAGATGCGATCGGCGCCGTACTGCTTCGCCAGACTCATCTGGTCCCAGATCTTGGCGATCGGGTTGGTGTTGATCCACTGGTAGCTGCGCGGGCCGCCGTGGTAGTCGAAGTGGTAGTAGACACCGGCGCCGCCGGGACGCTTCCGCTCCTCCTCCGTCGGCAGGCGCCGCACGTTCCCCCAGTTGTCCTCCGCCCAGAGCAGCGTCACATCGTCGGGAACGCGAAGGCCGGCCTCGTAGTAGTTCTGCACCTCTTTGTAGAGCGCCCAGACCTGCGGCACCTTCGTGATGTCGGAATTGATCTCTTCGGTCAGCATCTGTCGCTGCGACGCGACGATCTTCTCGAGCAGCGCCATGCTCTCGGCGAAGCCGTTGACCATGGCGGTGTCGTTCTGGCCGCGCAAACCGATGGTGTAGATCGATTCGAAGTTCTTCCGCTGCCGGATGCCCTCGCGCCAGAAACGATCGAGGACCTCGGGGTGACGTGCGTAGTTCCAGTTGCCGTTCGCCTGCTGCAGGTGCCAGTCCCACTCCCTCTGGGCGCGGAGCATCGGCTCCTGGTGCGAGGTACCCATGACGATGCCGTACTCGTCGGCGAGCCTGGCGTTCTCCGGGTCGTCCTCGGCGAAGGCGTTGTTCCACATCGCCGGCCAGAGATAGTTCCCCTTGAGCCGCAGCAGGACCTCGAAGATGCGGGCGTAGAAGCGGCGATCGTAGTTGGCGACCGTCGCCCCGGGGTCGACCGGAGACGGGCGCTCGCCGAAGGTGGTGCGGACCCAGCGTGTCAGATTCGGATCTTCGTCGTTCAGAAAGATGCCGCGATACTTCACCGACGGCTCGCCGGACAGGTAGCGGCCGGCCCTGATGAACAGCGCGTCCTTCCGATCGGGCACGACGTCCTGCCACCAGTACCAGGGGGAGACGCCGATCTGTTCGGAGAGATCGTAGATGCCGTAGATCGTGCCGCGCTTGTCGCTGCCGGCAATGACCAGCGCCTGCGCGACCCCGGGGAGCGGATCGCTCACGGTCTGCAGCAGAAAGGACTCCCATTTCCCCGCGAGTGCAGCGACGTCGATTTTCCGTTCCTTGCCGAGGCGGTCGATGATCGCACTCCTGCCGACGGTGCCGATGAGGACGACGTTCCGCGCGGCAGCTGCGCCGGTCGTCGAAAGCGGAGGCGTGAAGCCGGTGACGCGGGCGACGTCGGCCTGCAGGTCGCGGGCGGCGCGGACCACTCCGGGCCAGTCCGCAGCATCCACGATCAGGGTCGCCGTGACCTTGTTCTGCGCCAGCGGAAAGCTGCCGGCCGACGCGGCCGTCTCGACGTAGCGGGTCTGCCCGAGCGCCCATGCGCGCAGCGGCAACGCCGCGAGGAGAGCGGCGGCAATCAGTCCGACCTGGTACGTTCGACGCCAGCTTTGTACTGTTACAGCCACCGAATCACCTCGTCGAGTTCGTCCGGCGGAAGCCGGACACCAAGTGCCTCACTTCGTGTCCTTTGTGTATTCGTGGTTTATACGTCCTTCGTGATCTTCGTGACTTCGTGGTTTACACTTCGCTCGCGCATCCCCGCCCGCTCGGGCTACAAGGAGTCTCAAGATGACACGAACGCTCCGCTCTGCCTGCCTGGTCGCCGGCCTGCTCGCCATCGGCCCCGTCGTGCCGGCAGGTGCGCAAGCGCCTCCCGCTCCCGGACAGGGCGGCCGTGGCGGCGGCCGCGGCCCGGCACTTCCGCAGGTCACGTCGCCCGAAGTCATGGCCGACAAGCGGATCGCTTTCAGGATCGCGGCGCCGCAGGCACAGGCCGTCCGGCTGACTGCCAGCGACATCCCCGGTCTGGGCCAGGCCACCCAGCTCACCAAAGGCGCCAACGGCGTCTGGGAGATCACGGTGGGCCCGGTTCCCGCCGGCGGCTACCGCTACAACTTCAACGTGGACGGCGTCGCGACGATCGATCCGCGCAACCCGCTGACCAGCGAGTCGCAGAACAACTCGTGGAGCCTCGTCTACGTGCCCGGCTCCGATTTCGCCGACACTCGTAACGTGCCTCATGGCGGCGTAACGGAAGTCAACTACTACTCCACGGCGCTCAAGGCCGATCGCCGGATGCACGTCTATACGCCGCCGGGCTACGACACCAACAACCGGAAATACCCGGTCTTCTACCTGCTGCACGGTGCGGGCGACAGCGACGACTCGTGGAGCACCGTCGGCCGCGCGGGGTTCATCCTCGACAACCTGATCAACGACAAGAAGGCCAAGCCGATGGTGGTGGTGATGCCGGCCGGCCACACACGCGGGCCGGCGAGCGCGATTTCGGCGTCGGCCACCGACGCGTTCGCCAGCGACTTCGTCACCGACATCATGCCGTACATTCAGAAGAACTATCGCGTGCTCACCGATCGCGCGAACACCGCGATCGCCGGGCTCTCGATGGGCGGCATGCAGACGTTGAACATCGGAATTCCGAACCTCGAGAAGTTCGCCTATCTCGGCGTCTACAGCTCGGGTCTCATCGGTGGATTTCCCGGCACCGGCCGCGGCGGGGCGCCGGCCGCGGAGGCCAGCGGCCCGACCGAGTGGGAGACGCGCAACGCCGCGAAGCTCGACGATGCAAATTTGAAGAAGGGACTGAAGCTGGTGTGGTTCAGCACCGGCAAGGAAGACTTCCTCCTCGACACGACGGTGAAGACCGTCGACATGCTCAAGAAGCACGGCTTTTCGCCGGTGTACAAAGAAAGCGGCGGAGGCCATACGTGGCTGAACTGGCGCAACTATCTCAGCGAATTCGCGCCGCAGCTGTTTCAGTGAATCGAGACCGGCTCCAGACTCCAGGCTTCAGGCTCCGGCCGGAGCCCGGAGTCCGGAGACCGGAGCCGCGCCGGGCCTGGCGACGAGCCAGAGGCCCAGCGCCGTGATCGCTCCATTCACCGCGAGCAGCTCATTGCTGAACCGATAACCGCCGAACCACCCCGCCGAGTTCCGGTCCACCACCCAGCACAGAAGCGGCGCCACGAGACAGACGCAGGGCACGATGTGATCGCGCACGCGTTGCCGCGTCAGAATGCCGAAGGCGAAGAGGCCGAGCAGCGGGCCGTAGGTATAGTTCGCCATCGCCAGGAGCAGCGTGATCACCGCCCCCGAGCTGACCCACTGGAAGATGAGGATCGAGAGCAGCAGCACCACGGCAAAGCCGATGTGAATGCGATGCCGCGCCCTCGTGCTTGCGGCGTCGTCCTGCGGCTGACGCTCGTCGTGGCCAAGGATATCGAAGTAGAACGATGTCGTGAGCGTGGTCAACACGGAGTCGGCGCTGTTGAACGTGGCGGCCGTCAGCCCGATGACGAACACGACGGCCGCGAAGCCTCCGAGGTGGTGGAGCGCAATCAGCGGAAACAGCTGATCGGAGCGCTCGGGCAATGCCGCCCCGTTGACGGCCGCGAAGTAATAGAGCAGGCCGCCGAGCGCCAGGAACATTCCGTTCACCATCACGGCGATCAGACTGAACCAGAGGAGGTTTCTCTGCGCGCCGCCCAGCGTGCGGCACGAGAGGTTCTTCTGCATCATGTTCTGGTCGAGCCCGGTCATCGTCAGCGCGATCAGCGCGCCGCCGACGAACTGCTTCCAGAAGAACTGCTCGCTGCGCCAGTCGTTCCAGAAGAACACCTGGGAGTAGGGGCTCGCCTGGAGCGTGCGCCACAACTGGCCGACACCGAGCCCGAGCGTCTGCAGCAGCGCCGCGATCGACAGCAGCACGCCGAAGAGCAGACACGCCGACTGAAACAGATCCGTCCACACCAGCGTCTTGATGCCGCCCTTGAAGGTGTAGACGAGGATGAGCGCCAGGATCAGTCCGACCGTCACCGCAAACGGCACGCCCCAGACGCCGAACACGAAGAGCTGCAGCACGCCAGCCGCCAGGTAGAGGCGCGCCGCTGCGCCTGCGGTGCGCGACAGCAGGAAGAACGCGGCGCCGGTCCGCTGCGTCCACGGTCCGAAGCGTCCTCCCAGGTAGTGGTAGATCGACGTCAGCCGTTGTCCGTAGTAGATCGGCAGCAGAACGAACGAGATGACGAAATAGCCGACGACATAGCCGAGGACGATCTGCATGTAGGAGAACTGCGTCGCCGCGACCGCCCCCGGCACCGAGATGAACGTGACACCCGACAGCGAGTCGCCGATGAGGCCGACCATGACCACCCACCAGCGCGATCGCCGGTTTCCGAGAAAGTAACCGTCCGCATCGGCGTGCCGGGCCGTGAGCCAGCCGATGGCCAGCAGCAGCGCGAAGTAGGTCGCCATCGAGGCGAGGATCAGAGATGGGGTCACACGTCAGGAAGAGAACGCATCCGCTACCTGCCGGGAGTCGCGCCGCGTCGGGCGGGAGCGGGGGCGGGCGGCGGGAACTGGTTCGGAATACTTCCGAATCCGTAGTAGGTGTGAACCAGACCGGTCTCACGCACGGTGACGATCACGCTGGACGCAGCCGGTTGACCGCGACCACCGCAAACTCGTAATTGGCCGTCTCCTGCGCGAAGTCCTTGCTGCCGGTGAACACGCCGGGCTGCGGGTCGGCCAGCTGGACGAAGAAGGGGTCTGGCCGTTCCTGCGCTGCCGGCAGGGCGATGAGAGCGAACAGAACGAGAGCGCGGAGGGGCCACTTCATATAGGCATCGCTCGAGCGTTGCTAGAATACGCCACCGGGGAGCCACTTCATGAGGCGGTTTGTCGCGACGATCGTCGAAGTCGGCTCTCAACTCTCGGCGAGGACTTCAGTCGTTGGCATTCAGCATTCGGCATTCGGCGTCGCTCAAAACTCGAACTTCGTCCCCACCCACATCCTCGCCGGCGCGCCAGGGGCGTAGAACGTCGCCTGCCGGACCGGGAACTCTCCGTTGATCGGCGGCAGCGGCCGTGCGATGAAGTCGCCGGTATCGGTGAAGCCGAAGGGACCGAGCTGTCCGGCGGTGTAGTACTTGCGGTCGAACAGGTTCGTCACCTGCGCGACGACCTGCAGCCATGACGTGAGCTGGTATCCCGCCCCGAGGTTCACGATCGTGTATCCCGGAACCGAACCCGGACCAAGGTAGTAGGTGCCGTCGGGTTCGTGGCGGTCGTTCTCGTTCCCGCGGGCGAGCGACCCCGCCACGGTCAGGAGATCGACATCGACCGACAGGTTCGATCCGAGTGCGATCTCCGCGTATGCCTTGAACAGCTGACGCGGAATGAGCGGGATGCGATCGCCGGGCACGATCTCGATTGCGCCGTCGAGGCCAGGCTCCCCCTCTTCGGCGGCGTCGTTGGAGCTGTTGCCCTCGCCGTTGACGATCTCCTCGCTCTCATAGGTCGCGGAAAGGAAGGTGTAGCCGGCGCCGACAACGACGTGCCCGAGCCGGCTGTGCATGCCGAGCTCGAGCCCTTTGCGGCGAGTCTCGCCGAAGTTCCTGAAGTAACCAAAACTCGCCTGATCGGACAGGACGAACAGGATGTCGTCGTGGTTGTCGGCGCGGAACACACCGGCGCTCCAGTTGACGCCGCGGTATACACCACGCGCGCCGCCCTCCCATGTCCGGGTCACGACCTGGTCGAGCGGCGGATCGCCCGCCAGCGCATTCGGCAGCTTGCAGGGCTCGTCGGGGTTCGCGCAGCCGAGCTCGATCGACGTCGCTGCACGGCTGCCTTCGCTGTAGCCGCCATAGAGATTGAGCGTCCGCGATGGGCTGAACGTCACGCCTGCCGCCGGGTTGAAGCGGCTGAACGTGTGGTCGCCGTCCAGGGATGTCGGTCCGCCGCCGGGCTCGATCACGTCCCGATTCTGGACCGTCGTGCGGTTGTAGCGCCCCGACACCGTGACGTTCCACTTCTGCGAGAACGAGACGGTGTTCGTCGCATAGAGACTGAACGTCTGGATCAGTCCGTCGAGATCCACACGCGTGTCGAACGGCTCACCGTCGAGGTCGCCGCCTGTTTCCCCATCGGCAAAGGCGCCGATGCCGGTGACACTCCGATCCGGATTGAGGTATCCGAGCTCGGTTGACTGAACGAAGCCGGCGCGGCTGCGCTCGTATCCGCCGCCGCCCGTGAACTGGTTGTCTCCGCCTGGGAACGCATGACGCACCATCATCTGCGCGAATCCGCCGCCGTTGTGCTGCGACGTCTCGCTGCGATTGATCAGGCCGTTGCATTTTTCGGCCGGCTCGTCCTCGAGCAGCCCATTGGCGATACACCGCCATGAGGGGAACGGGGTGTTCGAGGCGTTCTCTCCGCTGGCCGGGAATCCGGTGTATCCAGCCGCGGCCAGGGCGGCCTGCTCGCCCGGAGTCGGCTGGTAGACCGCCTGGTCCAGCGAGTCCTCGTTGATATCAGCGTTCAGGGTGTCCGTGTGGATGTGGCGGTAGTAGAAGTCGCCGGAGACAGAAACGCGGGCGTTCAGGTCGTGGCGGGCAGTGACGTTGACGAACGTCGATCGGTTCTCCGTCGTATCAGGCTTCGTGTACACACTCGCGTATTCGCGGTCGAGAAAGCCGATCTCCTGAAGAGCGTTGCCGTTGAGCGTGTTGTCGGCGTGACCGGCGGAGACGAAGAGCTCATTCGCCAGCCGCTGCCAGCCGACTTTCCCGAAAATCTGCCGGACGTCGGATGGGGAGTCTTCGCGCCAGCCGTCCTCCTTGAACAGATTGCCCGCGACGTACCAATTCACGCCGCTCGCTTTGTGCCCCCCGTGCTCGAACTCGATCGA
>DASUGH010000084.1:0-4913 GCA_036274155.1 Vicinamibacterales bacterium
CGACGGCACGGTCGTCCGCCGGCATTCGCCGCGGATGCCGGGGACGGTCGTCGGCGTCGCCAGCGAGCGGGACGTCATCGTCCTTCAAGCCAGGGTCCCGGCAGCCGAGCTGCTGGCCACGCTCGACGAACGCGCCGTCTCGGGCAAACAGCTGCACGTCTTTGCCGAGCGCTCGACGCTGGTCGTTTCGCGCGAGAACCTTCACGACGAACCACGCCTGCGGGCGGCTCTGCAGACGCAGTTTGCTGCGGCGGCCGATCTCGTCGATGGGCTGTCGGCGGTTAGCGTGATTGGCGCCGGGATCAACCACACGTACGCGAACGTCCGCGCCGGGGCGGAGGCCATGGCCGCCGTCGGGATCGTGCCCGCCGGCACGGCGACATCGTCGTTCCGCATCACCTGGATGGTTCCGCGAGAGCGGCTCGACGATGCCGTGCGCGCGCTGCACGGACGCTTCATCGAGGCGAAAGAGCCGGCAGTGCCGCTGGGCGACTGAGCGTCAGGTTCGGCACGCCATGTCGAATTGGCAGACCGCGTGCGAGGGCGTCGCGGGCTCCGAGCGTTCGACGCGGTTGTCGAACGCATGATGCGATCGGAGAGATGAGCATGAGGCGACCGGTGATTGTCGTGATTCTGTTGCTGGCGTTGGCTGGCTGCCGCGGCAGCGCGCCCGCCCCGAGCGGCACGCCGTCGGGCGTAACGTCATTTCTCAAGGATGCCAACGAGACGCTCCTGCGTCTCAGCAACGAGGCCAATCAGGCAGGCTGGGTCCAGGAAACCTACATCACGCCCGACACCGAGGCGATCTCGGCCCGCGCGTCGCAGATCTACGTCAGCGCCGCCACCGAGTACGCGAAGAAGGCGGCCACGCTCGACGCCCGCGCCGCCTCTGCCGACGAGCAGCGTGAGCTGACGGTCTTGAAGAACACCATGACCATGGCAGCGCCCGCCAACCAAAAGGAGGCCGCCGAGCTCACGCAGCTGGTCACGGCGATGGGCGGCATGTACGGGCGCGGCAAGTACTGCCCGAGCGGGGAATCGCCGGACAAGTGCCTGGACGTCGAGAAGATCACCGAGATCCTCGCAAAGGACCGCAACCCGGCGCGGCTCCTGGAAGTCTGGGACGGCTGGCACACGATTGCGCCGCCGATGAAGAAGAGCTACGAGCGTTTCGTCGAGCTCTCGAACACAGGCGCGCGCGAGCTCGGGTTCGCCGACACCGGGGCCATGTGGCGATCACGCTACGACATGGCGCCCGACGCCTTTGCCACCGAGCTCGACCGCCTGTGGGAGCAGCTCCGTCCGCTGTATCTGGCACTGCACACGCACGTGCGCGCCAGGCTGCACGAGAAGTACGGCGATCTCGTGCCCGAGTCGGGACCGATCCCGGCGCATCTGCTCGGAAACATCTGGGCGCAGGACTGGTCGAACGTCTATGACCTCGTCGCCCCGCGCAACACGAAGCCGACCTTCTCGCTCGACAAGATCCTCGAGTCGCGGCACGTCTCGGCGACCGACATGGTGCGCTACGGCGAGCGCTTCTTCACGTCGCTCGGCTTCGAGCCGCTCCCGAAGACGTTCTGGGAACGCTCGCTCTTCGTCAAGCCGCGGGACCGCGAGGTCGTCTGTCACGCGAGCGCCTGGTACATCGACAACGCCGACGATCTCCGCATCAAGATGTGCATCGATCCCACCGCGGAAGATTTCACGACCGTACATCACGAGCTCGGGCACAACTTCTACGCGCGCGAGTACAAGAACCAGCCGATGATCTTCCGCGACAGCGCCAACGATGGCTTCCACGAAGCGATCGGCGACACGATTGCGCTCTCGGTGACGCCGGAGTACCTCGTAAAGATCGGGTTGCTCGACAGGGCGCCCGACGCATCGGGCGACATCCCGCTGCTGATGCGGGCGGCGCTCGAGAAGCTGGCGTTCCTTCCGTTCGGGCTGGTCGTCGACCAGTGGCGATGGCAGGTCTTCAGCGGTCAGCTGAAGCCCGACCAGTACAACGCCGGGTGGTGGAAGCTGCGGGAGCAGTACCAGGGAATCCGCCCGGCGTCGCCGCGCGGCGAAGAATTCTTCGACCCGGGCGCCAAGTACCACGTGCCGTCGAACACGCCGTATGCCCGCTATTTCCTGGCGGCGGTGCTGCAGTTCCAGTTTCACCGTGAGCTGACGAAGCTGGCCGGCTGCACCGCGCCGCTCCATCGCTGCTCGATATACGGCAACGCTGCCGCCGGCGAGCGGCTGAAGAAAGCGCTGGCCATGGGCGCGTCGCGGCCGTGGCCCGACGCGCTCGAGGCGCTCACCGGCCAGCGGCAGATGGACGCCACCGCGATTGCCGACTACTTCGCGCCGCTCAAGGCCTGGCTCGACGAGCAGAACCGCGGTCGCAAGCCAGGGTGGTAGCCGGTGGCCGACCTGCGCATGATGGAGGACTGGGCCAGCCTCGATGACGTGCTGCTGCCCTTTCTCGTCCGGTGCGGCGCCGCCGCACTCTGCGGAGCCATGATCGGCCTCGAGCGTGAGCTGAGACGAAAGCCGGCCGGCTTTCGCACCAACATCCTGATCTGCGTCGGCTCGGCGATGTACATGACCATCGGACTGCTCCTCGTCAGGGACGTCGGGGCGGTGACGGACCCGACGCGCATCGCCGCACAGGTCGTCACCGGCATCGGCTTCCTCGGCGCGGGATCGATCCTTCAGTCCGGACAGCGCGTCACCGGACTGACGACCGCCGCCACGATCTGGGTCGTCGCCGCCATCGGCATCATCGCCGGCGCCGGCTTTCCCGTGCTTGCCTTCGTCGCAAGCTGCTTGGTGCTGCTCACGCTGATCGTGCTCGGCCGATTCGAGAATCGCTACCTCGATCAGGGGCAGGCGGACGACACGGTAGAGAAACGGTGACGAGAAACGGCGACACGGAGGCGAACGGAGGCTGTCCGCTCGCGGGCGTATTGTCAATCGATCGGATCCTGTCGCCAAGGTGGGCCCGCCTGCTGAACCTGCCCCTGCAGCCGACTCCGTTTTCCTCCGTGTCTCCGTTGCTCCGTGTGAGACCGTTTCTCCGTGATCTCCGCTGACTCCCCGGGACAAAGAACGGTCCACGTCTCGCGAGGGAGACAGGTCTCAATCGAGTTGTAAGGAGAGGCGGACCTTCAGGTCCGCCTGAGGATCAACTGGGACGCGGACCGGGCTTGACGAAGTACATCGCCCAGAGCGTCGACACGCGCGTCCGGACGGTGCGCCAGACCTGGGTCACCGGCGAATACCATGTCGGCGGCGCCGGCGGCGCTGGGCGGCGCCGGCGATCTTCCGCCCCGAACTCGTCGGAGTACTGCGAGTCGGTGGCGACAATCGCCGCGATTTCCCGGATCGTCGAACGCGCACGGCGATCGCCGTGCAGGTAAAGGCGGCAGAACTCGTCTACCGTGTCCGCAGGATCGAGCCCCACCGCCACCGCATACCCGCGCACCCACGCACGGGCATAGAGTCCGCGCGGCCAGTCGGTCAGGTCGTTCTTCTCGAAGGCTTCCAGCAGCTCCGGCTTGACCCGGGTCTGTTTCGCGATATCGGCCAACGAAATGCCCAGGCGCTGCCGCTCCCGGCGCAGCCGCGCGACGAAGGCAAGCTGAGGGTTCATCTGGTCTCCCGAAGGAAACGCAGCAATTCCCAGGCCCACCGTCAAGGCGTGCACTGCGCCGGTTCGTGTTGATGCGTGCCACCCGGCGCCAGGACGGCGCCGGGCCGCGAGTGTGCAGGGATTGAACGTCCGATTACAGATTTCGAACGTGGTGAGCCGACGCTGGAATCTCGGACTTACCCATCGAGGAGCGGGATGGCGCCTTCGAGGTAAGCCCCGAGCTGGTCGGCCCTGAACTGCAGCCCGGTATAGAACGGACCGAATTCCGCGAACTTCGCGCTTGCCTCGTCGAACCGCATCTCGTAAATCAGCTTCTTGAACACCAGCGGATCCTGCGCGAACAGATCGACGCCCCACTCCCAGTCGTCGTAGCCGATCGAGCCGGAGATGACCTGTGTCACCTTTCCGGCATAGTGTCGGCCAATCGTCCCGTGCTCGCGCATCATCGCGGCACGGCGGGCGAACGGCTCCGAGTACCAGTTGAGCGCTTCGCCGCGCCGTTTGTTCATCGGGTAGAAGCACACGTACCGCCACTGCGGCAGCTCGAGGAACAACCGGTTCATCACCCGCTGCCGCTGCGTTTCCATCTCCGCATCGAACGCGCGCTCGAAGTCGTCGCTGCCAGGCTTGTGCTTCTGTCCGAGCTGCTCGTGAATCTTCGCCGTCATCTCGTACATGCCCAGCTCGACGATCGACACGTACGACGACGTCGGCTCGAGATGATCGTGCAGTCCCGTCCGCGAGAGCGCCAGCTGCGCGCGCCCCAGCTCCTCGAAATCACGCCGGAAGCAGATGAGCATCAGGTCGGCCTTGTGGCCGAGCGTCTGCACGAACGCCGTGGCGCCGGCGTCGGGGACGGCGAGCGCCGCCACCGCATCCTCGGCCAGACGCTGCCGGTCCGCACCGCTCATCGCGCGGAGGCGATCCCACCTCACGCGGAACATGAGGTGCAGGACGCTCCAGCCTTCCAGGGTCTCGGGGACGAAGGGGTTGTGCATTCAGATCACAGTATTGACGGATTTACGGATTGACGGATTTCAATTGACGGATTGACGGAATGACGGAATGACGGAATAACGGAATGACGGATTTGAATTGACGGATTGACGGATGGACGGATGGACGGATGGAGGCATTCTGCATTGAGCATTGACGCCCTTGGCGCCTGCGAGAGTTCATACCTAACTCCGTCCAATCGAATCCGTCAATTGAAATGCGTCAATCCGTCAATCCGTCAATTCAAATTCGTCATTCCGTCATTCCGTCA
>DASUGH010000085.1:0-15172 GCA_036274155.1 Vicinamibacterales bacterium
GCTCACCGAAAGCTGAGGACTCGGGCGGCGCGAACGCGGATCCTGTCGGAGATACGGACACCGGTCCATGCCGCTGACCATGACTCAGGACTTCAAACTCGGGTTCCGGATGCTCCTGAAGTATCCGGGCCTGACGCTCGCCGGCGGCCTCGCGCTCGCCATTGCCATCGGCGTCGGCGCCGGCTGGTACCAGGTCTGGGGAAACATCCTTTCGCCGACAATCCCACTGCCCGAGGGTGACCGCCTCGTCCTGGTGCAGACGCGAAACACGCTGACCAATCAGCCCGAATTGCGGGTTGCGCATGACTTCCTCGGGTGGCGGCGTGACCTGCAGACGATCGAGGAGCTGGGCGGGTACCGCACCGGCATCAGCAGTCTGATCGTTGGCACTGCCCCACCCATGGCCATCCGGAGCGCCGAGATGACCCCTGGCGCATTTCGGACCGCCCGAGTAGCGCCCGCGCTCGGTCGCGGCCTGCAGGACGCGGATGCGATGCCCGGCGCGCCCGCCGTCGTCGTCCTCGGTTACGACCTCTGGCAGCGCTCCCTCAGCGGCCGGCCGGATGTCGTTGGCTTGATCGCGATGCTCAGCGGCACGCCGGCCACGGTGATTGGCGTCATGCCGGAGGGCTTCGCGTACCCGTACAACCAGCAGGCCTGGGCACCGCTGCAACTTCGCGCTTCATACGGCCCACTCCAGGGCGCACCGCTGAGCATCATTGGCAGGCTGGCGCCCGGTGTCACTCGAGAGGAGGCCGATGCCGAGCTGCGGGTGCTCGGCGAGCGCGCGGCATCCGCGTTTCCGGACACCCACGCGCAATTGCGATCGCGCGTCATGCCGCTGAGCGGCGACGACATCAATCGATCGGCGTTATTGACGACGAGGAACATGCCGGTGCTGCTCGTGCTGCTCGTCGCGTGCATGAACGTGGGTACGCTCATCTATGCCCGCACCGCGACGCGCGAGGGTGAGATCGCCGTGCGATCGGCGCTCGGCGCCAGCCGCGCGCGCATCGTCGGGCAGCTGTTCGTCGAGGCGCTGCTGCTGGCGCTCGTGTCGGCTGCGATCGGCCTGCTGACGGCCGACCGGGCTATCAGGTTCGGGCTCGACCTGGTGTCCGACAGGTTCAACGCCGCGCCATTCTGGTCCATACGCGGGCTCGTCTTCACCACCATCCTCTACGCCTGTGGCCTTGCGGTTGCGGGCGCGGCCATGCTGTCTCTGCTGCCGGCACTGCGAGCGACGCGCACGCACCTGCAGTCCCATCTCGCAAACCTTGGCGCCGGGGGCGCGACGCTGCGCTTCGGCCGCGTATGGACGGGCATGATGATCGCCCAGGTGGCTCTGGCCGCGATTGGCATCCCGGTCGCGCTCACGGCTGCCGACGCGGTGGCACGAACGGTGAGCATCCGCAACGAGTTCCCCAGCACGGACTTCGTGACCGCGGGGATCGACCTGTATCGATCCACCGACGAAGCGATCGACGCTCCGGCCTTCCAGGGTCGCCGGGCTCAGGTGTACGCAGAGCTGGAGCGGCGGCTCATGCAGGCCCCCGAGACGGTTGCCGTCACGTTTGCCACCTACGTGCCTGGTGCCTCGCCTGAGGGATTGGCGCAACCAGTGGACATCGAGCCTACGGAGGGCGCACCGGCGTTTGGCGCAACCGTCTCGGCCCCCGCCGTTGGACCTCGATTCTTCGAGACCATCGGCCGTCCCATCGTCGCCGGTCGTGACTTTCAGGAGGGCGACCGCACCGGCAGGGCGCGAACCGTCGTCGTCAACGAAGCTTTCGCACGCCTCTTCCAACGCAATACGGGACAGGGATCGCCGATCGGCGCCCGCGTGCGCCGCCGCGCGAGAGCGTCTGGCCAGGAGACGGCACCGGAACCGTGGTACCAGATCGTCGGCGTCGCACGAGATATCGGTCTCGATCCCTACAATGACGACTACGGCGAGGCGCCGTATGTCTATCACACCGCCTCGCCGACCACGTCTGCGCCGCTGATGACACTCATCCGCGTGCGCGGCAACGCCGGTGGCCTCGCCGCTCGCCTGCCGGTCATTGCGGCTGCCGTTGATCCTGGGCTGTCCGTGCCGCAGGCATTGCCGCTGAACGACATCGTCCGGCTTCGCGACATGACAGGCGTCGTGCTGGTGGGCTCGCTGGGGGGCGTGACGCTCCTGGTGCTGGCAATGTCGGCGATGGGGATCTTCTCGCTGATGTCCGTCAGCGTCTCCCGGCGTACGCGTGAGATCGGCCTGCGCACCGCCCTTGGCGCCAACCCACGCCAGGTCGTCGTCAGCGTGCTCTCGCGCGCGGCGATACTGATGGCGAGCGGAGGCGCCGGCGGCGGAGCGTTACTGCTGTGGATTGTGAGCCTTCGGGGAGCGAGCGGCCGACCGGCCGATGACATCGCGCCCTACGTGCCCTGGCTGGCAGTGACGGCGCTCGTGATGCTCGCCACCGGCGTTCTCGCGGCCCTGGGCCCGGCCCGGCGAGCGCTCCGCATCAATCCCACCGACGCCTTGCGAGACGCCTGAGACAAAGGGAAGATGGCTTCTAGACCCAGAGCTCACTTGTGTTGAGGATGCGAATCCCTGTGGAGACGACTGACCAGACTCGCCTGACCGCGCGAGAAGGCTGTGGGGATCAGCGAGCTCACGGAGCTCGCGTCCAGCGGCCCTCGACGCCCTCGCAGCGCGGTCCGGTCGCCGGAACCGGGGATTCGCATCCTCAACACAAGTGAGCTCTGGGTTTAGTGGTTTTCACCACGGGCTGCCAGCCTTACACGTGCATCACTCTGATGTCGAACGAAGCTGTGTGAGCGCATCAGACAGCTTTCTCGCCTGTTCGATTCGTTCCTCGACGGAGACGTCGACCATCCCGAGTGCGCGATCGAGCCCGGTGAATCCGTCACCAGCGAAGCGGGGAACGACGTGAAAGTGAACGTGGAATACGTCCTGACCGCCAGGCTGACCGTTGTTCTGACGAATCGAGATGCCATCGGCCGAGCACACGTTCTTCACGGCCGCCGAAACGCGCGCAAGAGTCGTCATCAATGGGCCTGCCAGATCACCGTCGATCTCGTAGATATGCGCCACATGGCGGATCGGTACGACCAGCATGTGACCACGGTTACGCGGCTGCTGCCCCTGGCTGGGGAACACTGCCGTGTGGCCGTCGCGAAATGCCACGACACCGGGTGTCAGCTCTCCTCTCAGAATCCGGCAGAACACGCACGACGTTGACGCTTCGCGGGTCATCGCGTTCTCAAAGCTCCCGACGTTCATGATTGCGTCGGTTCTGGCCGGCGGCAACCAATCTGCAGACGGCTTTAGACGACAAGCGCTCAGGGCGTCGTCTATACAGGTTCACGCGGGAATTGTGTTCACGTTCGGACAAAGCACATCCCACTTTCGAACGCAAATAGTGCTGCCACGCGACGCAGGATCGCTTCTGGCGAGGGTTCTACGCACCGGGCGCTGGTACGATTCGTGTCCTCCGAACCGAATCTCTCATGCAGATTGAGCGGAGCGATCCATGAGCGGCCGAAGGGTGCTGGCAGTAGTGGAACACATCTGGCTGGATGCTCGGTACGCGTCGCGGGCGCTTGCCAGGCGGCCGGTGATCACGGCGGCGGCGGTTGTCTCGCTGGCGGTCGGGATCGGCGTGAACACGGCCATCTTTTCCGTGTTCGAACTGATGATGCTGCGGCGCCTCTCGGTTCCGGCCCCCGACGAACTGGTGCGATTCGGCTCGCCCGGACCGCGGCCGGGGGGAACCTCCACGGGCCAGGCCGGAGGTCGCGAGTACGTGTTCAGTTTGCCGCTCTTTCGCGACATCGCGGGCATCGACAACACCGGCCTCGAGCACATCGCCGCGTATCGCGACTTCGAAACAAACCTCAGTTACGACGGCCAGAGCGAGCGCGGTCAAGGACTGATCGTGTCAGGCGACTACTTTCGCGCATTGCGTGTCGGACCCGTTCTGGGCCGCGTACTGGTCCCCGACGACGACGCCCCGGTGGCGCCGCCGGTGGCCGTGCTGTCGTTCCGCTACTGGAGCACACGTTTCGGTTCCGCCCCCGGCATCGTCGGACGCACTCTGCTGGTCAATGGGCGGCCGGTGACGGTCGTCGGCGTGGCGCAAGAAGGCTTTCAGGGCATCACGCTCGCAGATTCGCCGCAACTGTTCGTCCCGCTCTCGGCGCAGGGCGGGCTGGACGTCTGGGCCGACGATCGTCGGACGCATTGGCTGTACATCTTCGGACGGCTGAAAGCCGGCACGTCACGCCAGCAGGTACAAGCGGCGATGAACGGTCCATTCGCCGCACTCATCCAGGAGATCGAGTTTCCAGTCCAGGGCCCGGCGCTCGACGCCAACGCACGAGCGCAGTTCCTCAACCGCCGGCTCACCGTGGAGGACGGTTCGCGTGGGGCGCTCGCGCGCAGCCGTACCGAAGCGCGTCCGATTTTCGCCCTGGCCATGGCGGTGACCGGCCTCGTGCTGCTCATCGCGTGCGCGAACCTTGCGAATCTCATGCTGGCGCGCGGCGCCGATCGCGTATCAGAGATCGCCGTTCGTCTGTCACTGGGCTCTTCGCCCGGCGGCGTGGTCCGGATTCTGTTGACCGAAGCGTGTCTCCTGAGTATCGCGGGTGGACTCGGCGGGCTGCTCGCCGCGCGAGCAACGCTGCGAATCCTGTCCACGGTTCTGCCCGGCGCTCCGGCTATCCTCACGACGTTCGAGATCAATACGGCGCTGCTGGTATTCACACTCGGCACAAGCTTCGGAACGGCGATCCTGTTCGGTCTGTTTCCAGCGATGCACAGCGTTCGCGCCATCGTCGCGCGGTCGTTCGGTGAGTCGGGCGGACGGTTCGGAAGCACGCGAGCGGCCACGCGATTCCGCACTGCGCTGGCGACGACGCAGATCGCATTGACCACAGCGCTCCTCGGACAGGCGATGCTCCTGGCACTCAGTCTGAGCAACGTGACGCACGAGGAGCTTGGTCTCGAGCCGCGAGGAGTCCTCACGTTTGGGTTGGCGCCACACCTGAACGGGTACGACGGAGAACGGACGCAGTCGCTGATCGATCGCGTGCAAGCGGCGCTGAATGCCGTTCCATCGGTCGTCTCGTCGGCGGCGACTACGAGGCCCGTGTTGGCGGGCGGCCGCGCGATGAACTACGTCACGGTCCAGGAGTTCATGCCGGGACCGGACACCGACACCCGTGTAAATTCCGCGCGCATCAGTCCCGAGTACTTTCGCACGCTCGGCATCCGACTCCTCGCCGGTCGGGAATTCTCGGCCAGCGAGGTTGCCGGGAGCCCGAAAGTGGCGGTCGTCAACGAATCGTTCGCGCGTCTCTTCCGGCTGGGTCCGCAGCCGGTTGGCCGTCGTCTCGGTCTCGGGCGTGGCGAAACCGCGGTTTTCGACGTGGAAATCGTTGGACTGGTTGCCGATGCGAAGTCTAGCTATATAGCCGAGCCACCCGGACCGCAGCTCTTCTTGCCTTTGCGGCAGGGGAGCGCCGGACCGGTCACCTTCTATTTGCGGACCGACGGCGATCCGCGCTCGCTCATGTCCGCCGTCCGAGACATCCTCAAACGGATCGATCAGGCGCTTCCAGTCGAGCGCCTGCGCACGATGGAAGAGCAGATCCGCGACAACGCGCAAGGCCCGCGCGTTCTCGCCGGGCTGTCGGGCAGCCTCGCCGGGATTGCCATGCTGCTGGCCGGTGTTGGGTTGTACGGGCTGCTGTCCTACACCGTCGCGCGGCGCACCCGGGAGATCGGTATCCGCGTCGCGCTCGGAGCAACCAGGAGCGAGGTCTGGCGCCTCTTGTTCACGCGTTTAGGCTGGATGACGGCGCTTGGCGGGCTCATCGGCGTCGTGCTGTCAGTGGCGCTCGGCCGTGTCGGTTCGGCGATGCTGTTCGAGGTCCGGGCCGACAGCCCGCTCGCGGTCACCGGCGCGCTGGCCCTCGTCATCGTCGTCTCCATCCTCGCCGCGGTGATGCCTGCGAGACGCGCGGCGACTGTCGATCCCGCTCAGGCTCTCCGGTTCGAGTGACCCCCTAACGGCGTGTCCGTCGCTGTCGAAGAACAGGTGGGTCGTTCCTTGGGCGCCGCAAGCGACGCGTCGCCTATTCGTACCGGAGCGCAACGATCGGATCGATTCGTGACGCACGCCGCGCAGGCATCCACGTGGCCGTCAGCGCCACTGTGACGAGCACCGCAACGGCAACGGCAAACGTCCATGGATCGAGCGGCGTCACGCCGTACATCATCGAGGCAGCCAGCCTGGTGAGGAGCACGGCGGCGCCGATGCCGACCGCGACCCCGATCAGCGTCGGCGTGAGCGTCTGGCCGAGCACCAGGCGGCGGACGTCGCGGCGGCCAGCGCCGAGCGCAACGCGAACGCCAATTTCCTTCGTCCGCTGAGCGATCGCGTACGCGGCCACGCCGTAGACGCCGATGGCTGCCATCACCAGGGCCGCCAGGGCGAACAGACCGAAGAGCAGTGCGCTGTCGCGCTCGCCGCGCATCCCGGCCGCCACTCGCTCCCGCATCGTCACCACCTCGCTGATGACAATGTTCGGGTCAATCGCCCAGATGGCGCGCCGCACCTCGGGGGCGAGGCGAATCGGATTGGAGTCGCCGGTCCGGAGGACGAAGGTGAGCGCCCCCCACGAGATGAAGCCGGCCGGCATCTGGGCGAGCGGCGCAATGATCAGCGGGTCTGGCGATGTCCGCAGCGAGCGATCCGGAACGTCTTCGGTCACGCCGACGATCGTGTATAGCGCCTGGCCCTTGCCGTCCAGATCCGCAATCCGCGCTCCGATGATGGCGCCGTCCGCTGCGAACCTTCGCTCGAATGCCTGGTTGACGATCGCGACACGCTCCGCACCGAGCCGGTCGCCCTCGGTGAAGTCACGCCCGGCGAGCACGCGGATCCGCATGGTCCGGAGATAGCCGGGAGTGACGAAGGCGACAGGCGTGAAGGTTTCCTCGTCTGCGGCAGGCCGCCCCTCGAGCCTGACGCCGACGATCCCGGCACTGGTTCCGCCGAGTGGCGGCAGAGAGACGGCTCCGGCGGACGCAACACCGGGAATCCGCTCCAATTGCCCGCGCAGATCGCTGAAGAAGTCCGCAAAGTAGCGTGAGCGCGCCATGGGATCAGCGCGATCGATGTCGCGGATACCCAGCGGCAGTCCCGGCGCGACGCGGGCGGTCAGCGTGCGATCTGAATCGAAACCTTTGGGCGCGACAGTGAGATTCCACAGCGTCTGCGCCAGAAGCGCCGCGCCGACCACGAGGACGAACGTGATTGCCGCTTCGGCGGAGAGCAGTGCCCGCCGGAGGAGGCTGCGGGACGTCACCGTTGTCATCCCGCTGCTGAAGAGACCGGCGGGATTGATCCGTCGCGCGCCCGGCAAAGCCGCGAGCCCGCAGCACACACCGGTGATGGCCGCGAGAGCGACATTGAAGGCAAGCACCGGCCAATCGATCGGCACGACACCGACGTGCGCGATACGCTCCGCCAGCAGCGTCCGGACGAGGCCACGGCTCGCATACGCGACGAGCAGCGCACCGGCGGACCCGAGCAGTGCCAGCAGTACGCTCTCGGTCAGGAGGAGGCGGGCGATACGTCCGCGGCGGGCCCCGAGCGCGCCGCGTACAGCGAGCTCGCGCTGGCGGGTGGAAGCGCGTGCCAGCAGCAGGTTGGCGACGTTGGCGCAGGCGACGAGCAGCACGAACGTGACGGCGCCCATGACCAGCCAGAGCAGCCGCGGAAGGTCGCCGACCAGCCGCTCCTGCAGCGGCGCCACGCCAACCCGAGTCCGATCGAGCAACGATTTGGTGAACTCTGCCTTCCCAGCCTGCCGATAGATGGCAAGCAGCTCCTCGCCGGCCGCGGTGGCGTTGGTATCCGCGCGAAGACGTGCGATGACATTCAGCGATTGCCGCTCGGGCGTGACGCGCAGGAGATCGGGCTGCGTGTCTACCGGCAGCCCCACGGCAGGAATCGCGCCGGCGGTCGGGAATCTGAACCCGGGCGGCGCAACACCGACGATGGTGACCGTGTCGCCGCTCACCGCCACGGATGTGCCGATGACGGCAGGATCGCTCGCGAACCGCGATCGCCAGAGTCGATCGGAAAGAATTGCGACCGCCGGCGCACCGGGCGTGGCGTCCGACTGCGTGAAGCCGCGGCCCCGGGCAGGGGTGACGCCAAGAAACGGCAGGAAGTCCCAGGTGACGTCCGTGGCTTGAACGACCTCGGGTTCCGCGCCGTGAATGAGCGTGACGGCGCGCGGGCCGTTGAAACCAGCGAGGCCGTCGAGCGTGCGTGCCCGCTCGCGCCACGCCGCCGTAGCCCAGTTGGGACTCAGTCCGATCTCACCGGGCTCGATCAGCACCAGCGACCCAGGGTCACGGTACGGCAAAGGCCGGAGCAGGACGGCATTGACGACGCTGAAGATGGCGGTGTTGGCGCCGATGCCGAGCGCAAGCGTGGCGATGGCGATGGCGGAAAAGCCGGGAGAACGCCGCAGTGCGCGCAGCGTGTAGCCGAAATCCTGGCGCAGCTCGTCGAGCCACAGCACGCGCCGCGACTCGTAGAAGCGCTCCCGCGCCCGCGCGACGTTGCCAAAGGTGCGCGCGGCCGTGCGCCGCGCCTCTTCGGGGCTCAGCCCCTCGGCGATCAGACGGTCGGCCTCGAGTGCGACATGCGCCTCGATCTCGCGCGCGAAGTCTTCGTCCGTGCGCCGGTGGACCACGTCGTCAGGCCTCCTCGGGACCGAGAATGCGTCCAATCGCCGTCGTCAGCCGGCGCCACTGACTGGTCTGGTCGGCGAGCTGTTTGCGTCCTTGTTTCGTGAGCTTGTAGAAGCGCGCCTTCCGATTGTTGTCGGAGACACCCCACTCGGCCTGGATCCAGATGCGCTCCTCGAGCCGCTGCAGCGCCGGGTAGAGCGAGCCGTGGTCCACGAGGAGCGTCTTCTCGGACTGCAGCTCGATGGCGCGCGCGATCCCCTGGCCGTGCTGCGGCCCGAACACGAGGGTGCGGAGGATCAACAGATCGAGGGTGCCCTGGAGGAGCGCGATGCGCTCCCGGTCCTTTCGGGTAGACATCCGACACGAGAATGTACTCGTCTTGGGTCGGATGTCAACCCGGGAAGGAGGAGCGATCCGTTAGAAATCCCACCTCGCACTGAGCTTTGCGAACCGCGGCGGGATCACCTGCAGCGGATACCCGTATCCGAACGGGACGCCAACCGGGCCGACGCTGTTCAACGGGATCGTTCTCGCGTCGGAGTTGAACGCGTTGTAGAGGTCGAAGTTGAGATCGACACGGCCCACCGGTAACGCCATGACCTTCGTGAACCGCAGGTCGATCTGATTCAGCCGATCTCCCCAGGCAGTACCAGGTTCGACCACGTTCAGCACGCTGGCGTTGTAGGCCAGCGGCCGTCCGAGCGTTGTCAGGTTGGCGCGCGAGAACGTCGTCGTGTCGTTCGCCGCTTCGCTGTAGGTCGTGAAGCCGGCGATCTGCGGGCCGATGATGCTCTGCCAGGTGCCGCTCACCCTGATGTCGTACCACGGCAGCACGTAGGAGGCGAGTGCCTTGTACTGCGCCTGCCACGGGGTTTCCTGATGACAGTGCAGCCGCGACGTCCAGGTGCCGCCGTTTGGTCCCGGCGCTCCGCCGACACCCTGGACCGCTCCATTCTGGTCGCGCACGGTGCCCTGAATACCAGGCTGGATTGCCTGGCCGGCGGGCGGGAACGCGAAGAACAGCGACTCGGGCACGTCGTCGACGATCTCGCAGACGTCGCTCATCGACTTGCCGATACCGGCGCCGCCTTGCACGTAGAGGTTGTTGCGCAGCCGGGCATCGACGCTGACGTCGAAGCCGTTCCAATGCCCTTTCTGCTTGCCGAACTGGGACGCGTCCTTGATGACGTTCTGTGGTGTGCGGACCTCGACCTGATCGAAGAACCCGCCGAGGCTGTAGCCGCCGGAGTCTGGCAGGAGCGAGTTGTTTGGCGCGATGACGCTGAATTCGGTGAAGTCGTTCGGCCCGTACGCCTCGTTGTCCATCACATAGAAGTTGCCCTGAATGCGGCGGAAGTAGCCGATTGATGCCGAGACGCGCGGCACCACCTCGTGCTGGACGCCAACGGAGAATTCCCAGTTCCACGGCCGCTCACCCCATCCCTGCATGATCGCCGAGTCGTAGCGGGTTGCGGGGGCGGCACTGCCGAAGCCCGGAGTCTGCCAGGCACCGCACAAGTCGCCACCGGTCGCGCGGTTGTCCTGCGCGGCACCGCTCTCGAGGATGCAGTCGGGCACGAAGTTGCCGTTGTCCTCCCAGACGCGCGCCGTCGACGTGAGGAGCGTGACGGCAGGGTTGTTCATCTGCGCAAATCGAATCGAGTCCTGTTCGACGCTGCGGCTGGCGCTGGCCTTGATTGCTGTCTTGCCGTTGCCGAAGAGGTCATAGGCCGCAGCGATGCGCGGGTTCACGTCCTTCCAGTTCGGCACGTTCTCGACGGCGGGATACGAATCGTGCCGGTTCGGCAGCCACTGGTGCGGAGACGCCGTGAACGCCTCGGTCGACTCGTTCAGGAAGTCGAGCCGGACGCCGCCGCTGAGTGTCAGCCGGTTCAGCGTCCATTGATCCTGCGCGAAGATGCCGAGGTTGTAATTGAGGTTGTTCTGCCATCCGGACAGCGGCGCTTGAATGGTGACGAACCGCGGAGTGCCCTGAGCGACCGTATACCAGATGCCGCCGGTCGTGTCGTTGTTGTCGCCGCGGATGAAGTGCCCGCGCTGCATCTCGACGCCAAACTTCGCATTGTGCGACCCGGTCACGTAGCTCATCGAGCCGTTGAACGTCTGCGACGGCAGACGATCGTCCCAGTCCCAGTTGGTTGGCGCGCGATAGTTGAAGTTGGTGGCCTGCTCGACGAGCGCGGTCCTCGTGGTGCTCGTCAGCGGGAAGGTGACCGGGCCTCCAGTGAGGTCGAGGTCGGTCTTGATCGTGTCGGGGCTCGCACCAGCCGCCAGGCCAGCTTCGAACAGCAGGTTGTTCGTGCGAACGTACGTCCACTTCGTCGTGGAGAGCTGCGTGTGCCACCTCGTGACGCGCACCGCCTCGGGAGCGGTGTTGAAGACCTGAATCAGCCAGTGCGGATCCACTTTGTACTGATAGGCATACCAGCTCGAGAGCTTCTGCTTGTCGTTGATGGCCCAGGTGACGCGGCCGTTGTTGTCGTAGGTGTACGTGCCGCCATACGCCTGCCGGTCCGAGCTCTGGAAAACGGCCGCCGCCGGATCGGCGGCATAGAAGCGGCCGGCGATGTAGTACTCGTTCGTAAAGTAGCGCGAGGTGATGTAGAACCACAGCTTGTTCTGCTTGATCGGGCCACCGAGCGCGCCGTTGATGTCATAGAGCGTCTTCAGCTTCGTCGAAGACGTTGCGCCGAACTCTCGCAGGCGGTCCGACAGGTTGTCGCCCTGCATGCCCGGCCACGTGCCGTTGATCAGCAGAGTGCCCGCGAACTGGTTGCCGCCAGCCTTGGGAACGGCGTTCATGATCACGCCGTTGGTGCCGGTTTCCGCCGACTGACCAGAGAGCTGGACGTCGACCTGATCGAACAACAGCGGGGACAGGCTCATGTTCGTGAGGTTCGAGCTCAGATACATGTTGCCGATCCGCAGCCCGTCGACCATCGACACGCCGTCGCCTTCGCGGCTGCCGTGCGCGCTGACCTGGGCTCCGGTCTGGTCGCCGAGGATGCCGCCGACGTCCTGGTTCGAGGCCCTGACCGCGGAGGTGAGTGCCGCCATCTGAATCCAGGAGCCACCGGACGGCAACTCCTTGAACTGTGTGTCGGTCACCGCGCGCCGCTGTGCCGCTGACTGCACGTCGACGACCGGGCTTTCGCCGGTGACCTGGACGGTCTCCGTGATGTTGCCCGGCTGCATTCTGGAGTCGATGGTCGCCGTGAACCCGGGGGAGACTTCCACGCCGTCGCGACGAGAGGTGGTGAACCCGGCCAACGAAAAGGACACCGTGTAGGTGCCGGGGGGAAGGTTGACGATCCGGTAAAGACCGGTACTGTCAGTGGTCGCCGACCGTACTTTCTCGATGAGCGCCGGACTCGAGACCTCCACGGTGACTCCGGGAAGCACGCCTCCCGATGCATCCGTGGCGCTGCCAGCAATCGTGCCCAACACCTGGGCTCCCGCGTCCGGGCACGAGACGATTCCGACGAGCACGACCAACGCCGCTCGCACGACCTGTCGCATGGCCTTCTCCATTCAGATCCGCAGCAGCAGCCGCGGCGCACCGCATCGTGGCGGCACGAGGAGCCGGTTCCACCCCGAAATGGCGTGAGGTATACGCCCCTGCCGGTAGCGTGTCAAACAGCTCTGCCGGTGAGATGACCGCGTCCTGCGGGTTTCGATCGACGGTTTGTCGAATGATTTTGCACGTTTGCGAATTGGCAATTCCGCGGTGGCTGCTCAGTCCGGATGAACCCGTCACGCGTTCGCACGAGGCGCGATTGCGGCGGGCGTGGACGGGCTCGCGCACCTCTTCGATGGACCCAGCGTGACGCCAGACTTCGGAGCGTTGCCGCGAAGCACGGCGTCTTCGTCATCCCGACGTTATCCGCGAGGCGTTCGGGTTCAGCGCACACCTCGAGTCGCGGCTTCCTGCCTCGCTCCCCCTGGAGACGACATGCGAACAGCGTTCGCCATGGCGTCGGCTCGCCTGACCGCGGCGAATGCTGAGGATTTCAAGCAAAGGCGATCGACATTGGACCTTGACGTCGTCCTTCCGGACGGGCATGCTCAGCCCCACATAAACGGAGGACCGCCATGAAGCTTGGTCAAAGGAATCGTTGGACAGCGGCCGCGTTTGCCCTTGTCCTCGCGATCGCCGCGACATCGATCACCGGTGCGCAGCAGGCTCCTGCCGGTGCACAGGGGCGCGGCGGTGGACAGGCTCCGGCCGGCGGCGCACAAGGTCGGGGCGGTGGACAGGCTCCAGCGGGCGCGCAGGGTCAGGGCCGGGGCGGCGGTGGCGGCGGAGCACCCTTCACACCGGCAGCGGGGGCCAAGGACCTCCGGGCGGTGCTCTTCAACTGGATGTGGCACCAGGGCATACTGAAGGGCGCTGACGAACGTGACATGGTCGCGACGCTCGAGTACCAGGCCAAGGGCGGCACGATTCAGGTGGACGGTCAGCCGTGCACGCTGTCGAAGTTCCGCGAGAGCACGAACTACCAGACCTTCAGTCAGCGGATTCAATACACCTGCACGCGCCCGAACAAGCAGACGGTCTCGAACATCGAGGTCGTGAGCTGGCAGTACGCGTGGAACGAGGACACGGTCGGCGCAGAGATCGGCGGCACGAAAGGCAAGGCAGCGGCAATGCCGGCAGCGGTACAGGAGCGACTGATTCGCATCTGGGCCAATCCTCAGGGTGCAGCCAAGTCCGCGCTGGCAGGAACCATGACCGAATGGAGGCTGGGCGCCAACCCGGGCACCGTGATCCCCGACGGCGTGATGAAGGCCGGGAATACGACCCTGTCGTTTGACGCTGCGGGCAAGCCGGTCTTCACCTTCCCGATTCCCGGTGTCGAGGGCGCAACCGGGACCGCGACGCTCGACGCCACCAAGTACCTGGTCGAGAAAGTCGTCGTCACGCAGGGCACGAATACGACCGAGTTCACCTACAGCGATTATCAGGACTGGAACAACCCGCTGCACAAGATTGAAGTGTTCTATGCGGGCCGACTGGTCGAGCGGCGCAACGGCGCGGTGGTTCGCGACCTGACGACGCGCGAGACGGAGACCGGCAACGTGTACGTCGTGGCACCCGTGCCGCCGAGCGTGCAGAAGGCGATGAACGTCAAGACGCCCGCGCCCAGGATCGTCTGGGCCAAGAACGAGCCGGCGGCAAACAGGACCGCGCCGACCCCGCGCCTCGGTTCGCGTCCCGATCTGACGGGTTCCTGGGCGTACAACGACTGGATTGGCAACTACGGCAGCCGGCGATGCGGTCCCTCGCAGATAGGGTGCCTCCGACAGACCAATCAGACGGAAGACTTCGCGCTCTACTCACCTTCGCGCTTCGGCATGTTGACCCGTCCGCTCTACAAGGTGGAGTTCTGGGACAAGGTGATCGAGCTCGACATGTGGACGAACAAGTACGATCCGGTGATGACGTGCCAGCCGATGGGGCTGCCGCGACAGGGACCGCCGCGGCGCATCTTCCAGACGGAGAACGACATCACGTTCCTCTACGGGCAGTTTCCCGATGCCGGCGGCGGATTCCCGGAATTCCGCGTGATCCCGATCGACGGCCGCGAGCACGGACCAGACGCCAAGTACGCGAACAAGTACTTCGGCGACACGGTCGGGCGCTGGGAGGGCGATACGCTCGTGCTCGACTCCATCGGCTTCGTCGACACGACATGGATCGGACGCGGCGGGTTCTTCCATTCCGACAAGATGCATATCGTGGAGAGACTCAAACGTGAGGGCGACGTCATCCTCTACGATTTGACGCTCGAAGACCCGGAGGTTCTGGTGGAGCCGCTGGTGTTCCCGACGCGAGCACTTCGCCGGCAGGCGGGCGGCGGCGGCATCCCGTCGGAACGTGGCAACTGCGAGACGGATTTCGAAACCGAAGCAGCCGCTTCACAGATTCGGCATTGAGCCCTGAGCGAACCTGAGTCGAGGCCATTACCGCCGGCTATGCATCCAGGGCTCTGGTGCAGAACCGGCGGGCTGGCTCAACACGGGTGAGTCGATGGGCAGGCGCGATCTCCGGTTGTATCGGACCTATGTGGAGGATTGGTACTCATGAGTAAATGGATCTCGCGATTCGTCGTCCTGAGCGCGTTCCTGGCGGTAAGTGCGTCGGTGTCCGCGCATCACTCGCTTGCCGGCGTGTATGCGCTCGGCAAAGAGGCCAAGGTGACCGGGGCGTTCAAGGCGTTCCGGCTGGTGAATCCTCACTCGACGATGAAGATCGACGTCAAGAACAAGGACGGCTCACTGACGGAGTGGACCTTCGTCGGCGGGAGCGTTCAGCAGATCTCCAGGCTCGGTCTCAAAGAGGGTCCGAACGCCCTCAAGCCCGGT
>DASUGH010000086.1:0-9014 GCA_036274155.1 Vicinamibacterales bacterium
ATTTCACCCGGCGAGGTGGCAGCGACCTGGCCGGTCGCGCGGATCACCTCAGCCCCGGCAACGCGCTGCGACAGCGTGAGCTCGCCGGCGCCGCCAAAATCGCCACGCAGCCGCAGCACCATCAGTTCATCGCATCTCTCGACGAGTGTGAAATCCGTGTAGCTGTCCTTCCGTCCGCCGCCGAACATCGTCGCGAAGGCGATCAGCGTCGCCGGCGGCTGACCGCTGTTCGCTCCGCCAAGAGCCGCGATCAACTCGTCGAAACGGGGCATGCGCCGCACCCCTTCGACGACAGCCGGCAGGCGGCCGTTCTCCGGGTACGTGATCAACGACGTGCGCAGATCGTCGACCTGGAGCGAATGGTCGATCCAGTCGAGCCCGATGGCCTCCACCGGCGCGAAGCGCGCGATCGCCGCCAGCCCGTTCCTGACTGAGGCGCGCTGCTGTTCGAACTCGTCCTTCGTGAAGAACTTCTTGCCGGCGAATGCCGGCGGGCGTTCCAGCGGAACTCCGGAGTCGAAGTTCCAGACGCCCTGAAGATCGGGGTGACCACTTTCTGTGCGCGGCGCTTTGTACTTCGTCTCCTGGGCTGCGACGGCCGCCGCGGCAACCGTGATGACCATGACGAGCAGCAGGGACGAGGGGCGTTGATGTGGTCGCATGGCCGGCTCCCGACTGGTTTCGAGTGTCGATGTTCTAGGCGTGAGATTGTCGATGGTCGAGGCATGCTTGTCAAGGAGGTGCGTCGAGGATCCTTTTGGTCTCGAAAGCGGACGCTCTGTTTCACGTCCGGTCAGTTCGGGAGGACCGGCCCGACCGATGGCGCACGTACTAACCGTTTCGCGTTCAGCGGCTTATTCAGGCGGCGCCCCGCCGGAACGCAACCTGCACTCTGCCTGAGAGGAGCGTCGCCGACGTGATCAGCCTGACATCCGATATCCGCCACGCCGTGCGTGCTTTCCGCGCCAGCCCCGGGATGGTCGGGATCAGCATCCTGTCGCTCGGCTTTGGCGTCGGCGTCAACCTCGCCCTCTTTGCCGGCCTGCGGGCGGCCTTCTTCTACGAGCCGACGGTGGCGGACGCTGCCCGGGTCGTGTCGGTCCGGCCGGGGAACAGCAATCAGTTCTCCTATCTGAACTACCGCGACCTGCGCGACAGCGGCATCTTCGAGTCGGTTGCAGGGTCGCGGCGGGTGGCATTGACCTGGCGCAGCGGCGACGCGCCGGAGCCGCTCAACGGCCTTGCCGTCACGGCAAACTTCCCGGCCTTCATCGGTGTCCCGCCCGCGGCCGGTCGTTGGTTCAGCGAGGCCGAGGCGACGCCCGAACGGCAACCGCGCGTCGTCGTGCTCAGCCACCCCTTCTGGACACGGCGGTTTGGTGCCAGTCCCGGCGTTGTCGGCCAGGAGATGGTGATCAACGGCGAGCCGTTCGCGATCATCGGCGTGCTTCCAGAGGTCCGGCCGATCACCATGCTCCAGAACCCCGACGTCTACGTTCCGATCAGCCGGCTCGTGCTGCCGACGGTCGTCGACCGGACGAACGGGAACGCGCTTGCCGTGCTGGGGCGATTGCGTCCGGGAACCACCGAACAGCAGGCGCTTGCTGCCGTTACCGCTCTCGGTCAGCGGCTCGAACGCTCATACCCCGACGAGAACCCGCGCATGGGACAGCCGGCCGGTATTGTGCCGCTGCGCGGCGGCGATCTGGCGGGAACGCCCGAACAGTTCATGGTGCCGGCCGTTCTGCTGTCGCTGTTCGGACTGGTGTTGTTGAGCGCCTGCGCGAACGTTGCAGGACTCCTGCTGGCCAGAGCCGTCGGCCGGCAGCGCGAGATCGCGTTGCGGTTCGCACTCGGCGGGAGCCGTGCCCGCGTCGTTCGGCTGTTGCTCACGGAGAGCAGCGTGCTCGCTGTCCTCGGCACACTTCCGGGAATGCTGCTGTCGATGTGGCTGATGAGTGCGATGAGCTCGATCGTGGTGCCCGGCGAAGGACGGATCGAGCTGGCATTGCAGCCGTCCATCGCGTGGGCCGGTTACGCGCTGGCGCTGGTGATAGGAACGGCGATCCTGTCGGGTCTTGCGCCCGCGCTGCGCACCGCCAGACAGAGCCTGACAGCGACGCTGCAGGATGGCGGCGGGCATACGATGACCGGACGCCTGTGGCTCCGGCACCTGCTCGTGGTCGGCCAGGTGGCTGTCTGCCTGGTCCTTCTGGTGCTCTCCTCGCTCCTGGTCAGAAGCCTCTCTCGCGTGACCGCGATGAATCCCGGGTTCGAGGTCGATCGAGGTCTCGTGGCCCGGGTGCAGATCGACCCGGAGCGATATGCGAGAGACGGCGGTGTGGAGCTGGCGGGGCGGCTGGTTGCAAGACTCGACGGCTTGCCGGGCGTTGCCTCGGCAAGTTTCGCCAACATCGTTCCCCTCGGGAGCGATCGCAGCGCGACGTCTCTAAGCGTGCAAGGCGTCGTATCCGAAGAAGCTGGGCCGCGAACGTACGTCAACAGCGTCGCGCCGCGCTACTTTGCAACCCTCGGCATCCCCTTCGTGCGCGGACGCGACTTCGTCGACGCCGATCGAGCCGGTGCTCCTCCCGTCGCGATCGTCAGCGAGTCGTTCGAGCGGGCGTATTTCGCCGGCCGCTCGGCGCTTGAGCGACGGGTGCGCCAGTCGCAGGCTGAACCCTACTTCGAGATCGTCGGCGTGGTCCGGGACCACATGTATGGATCATACGGCGACGCCGCGACTCCGATCTTCTATACGGCGTACGCGCAGCGACCGAATGTCTCGACGCAGATTCGCCCGCTGATCCTGCACGTTCGAACGACCGTTCCGCCCGCCGCACTCGCCCGGGACGTGCGTCTGGCCGTTGCCGCTGTCGAGCCGACGGTCGTGACCGAGGTCGAGACGCTCCGGGAAGCCACGTCGTCGGAAGCCGGCCAGCGCCGCGTTGCTGCTCGGCTGCTCGGCAGCGCCGGCGCGCTCGGCCTGCTGCTGGCCACGACTGGCCTGTATGCGATGCTCGCCTTCGTCGTCTCGAACCGGCGCGCTGAAATCGGGATCCGGATGGCGCTCGGCGCCACGACCGCACAGATTCTCGGCGGCGTGCTCGCGCAGGGTCTGACGCTCGTCGGTATTGGTGTCGGCGTGGGGACGATCGTGTCTCTGTCGCTCTCGTGGATGGCAGCCGGAATGCTCGCCGGGCTCAGCCCGGCAGACCCGGTCGCGTTTGTCGGCGCCGCGGCGCTCCTCGTGATCGTCGCCCTCGCCTCGTGCACGGGTCCGGCGATGCGTGCCGCCCGCGTGGACCCGCTTGCAGCGCTGCGACGCCTCTGATTCCGCCCTTTGCACGCAGCTTCAACTCCATCCCGACCGCGGCGAATCAACCTGCGAATGCGCCCTTGTCAGCCTGATCAGCTAGCGAGCCCGAGCGTTCTTCCGAAGGGCGTCTCACTGCTCCCGCTAGCTGATTTCGATTATCGGCCACTTCGGATTAAGCATTTTTAACTGGCTTTTTACAAATCCTTGACAACCGCGCCCCGGCGAGCGTACACAGAGGCCGCCAGCGCGTGCAGAAGCGGGTGGAGGTGTCGCAGGAGCGCTGTGCCGAACGCCGGTTTTCGGGAAATTCCGCAGATGGCCGATGCGGGGGAAACGCCCCGGAATGGGAGGAGTCTCAATGCAGCGTGCCCTGAAAGTGGCGCTGATCTTCACTGCGCTATCGATCGTGCCAGCCTTGGCCCTCGCGCAGCAGGGTCAGATCGCCGGGACGATACGCGACGACCAGGGAGCGGTCATGCCTGGTGTGGTCGTGGAAGTCACCAGCCCGGCGCTGATTGAAAAAGTTCGCTCAGTCGTCAGCGACGACAACGGACAGTACCGGATCACCAACCTGCCTGTCGGCACCTACTCCGTGACGTTTGCTCTCGACGGATTCGCCAAACAGCAGCGCGAAAACATCACCCTGACGAGCGGCTTCACCGCGCCGGTCAACGTGACGATGACGGTAGGCCAGCGGACAGAGAGCGTGAACGTGACGGCCGAGGCGCCGGTCGTCGACGTCCAGAACGCCCGGCAGGCCGTGACCTTCGAGGGCGCTGAGCTCCGCGATCTTCCGACGGTGAGAAACGTCAGAAGCCTTCTGCTGCTGACACCAGGACTCACGGCGGCCGGCCTCGGCGCGGACTGCGTCGGCGGCGCTGGCGTCTGGTGCAACAACAACATCTACAACCTGAACGCCCACACGGCGGCGAACGACAATGACGGCCTCTCGCAGGGCCGGATCATGGTGGACGGGAACGTCATCAACTCCGGCGGCGGCGCGGGGATCATGGGGATCACCGGCGGGTACAGCCCCGACGTCGGCAACGCCCAGGAAGTGAGCATCTCGATCTCGGGCGCGCTCGGCGAGTCCGAGACCGGCGGCGCCGCGATCAACATCGTGCCGCGCACCGGTGGCAACCGCTTCGCGGGCAACTACTTCACCAGCTACACGCGTCAGTCGTGGTTCGACAAGAACAACGGGACGCATACGTCGGTCGCCGTCGTCAATTCGTTGATCGACGACCACGACATCTCAGGGTCCTTCGGCGGGCCGATCCTCCGCGACCGGTTGTGGTTCTATGCGTCCGGACGCCTCTGGGGCAAGGAAGCGTACAACGGCCAGGGCTTGGAGATCTGGGACAACAAGAACGTCGGCATCTGGGGCATGAACTACCAGCCCGACCGGACGACCAAGCCGCTCACGTTCACGAACATGACGCGGAACATCAACGCCCGCATCACGTATCAGGCGTCGCAGCGGAACAAGTTCAATTTCTTCTGGGACGAGGGGATGACGTGCCAGGACCCGTGTGACGGAGCAGTCGCGGCCTGGCAACCTCGCGAAGGGACCTGGTCCGGCCAGACACACCCGGCCAGGCTGCGGCAGGTCTCGTGGACGAACCCGCTCACCAACCGGATCCTGCTCGACGCGGGGCTGTCGGTGAACACGCAGCTCTATGACTTCTCCCACCATAAGTACGCGGAGCAGCACCCGGAGATTCCGCGCGTTGAGGAATTCGGCCTCACCATTGGAGCCGATGAGGTGGCGCCGCAGGTGAATTCATCCGTGGGTCCATTCGCGACAGCCTCCGGGTTCCTCAACAACGGACTGGGGGGTGCGGCGGAATGGCGGAATCTCGACGACTATCGCTGGCGGGCGGCGGCGTCGTACGTGACCGGTTCGCACAACGCGAAGATCGGATACGACGCTGCGTATTTCTCCCAGCTTCGCCACAACGTCGTCAACGATTTGCGCTGGACGTACAGGTACGACACGCCGGCCGCGACGTGCGCGACGACCGCGGCCGGTTGCGGCAATACCAGCCTCTACTTCCCGAACGATCCGACCAACCTCGAGCGGCGTCCCGTACCCACCCGCATCGCGATCAATACGGGCGTGGGCGAGCTCGGCAACAACGCGGGGTTGGGCGCGCTGTATATCCAGGACCAGTGGACGCTCAAGCGGTTGACGCTCAACGGTGCGCTCCGCTACGACCACGCCTTCAGCAGTTACGAGGAGACCTGCCTCGGCCCCGATCCGTATATGCCGGTGCAGAGTGGCGGAAACTATGCCGGCCAGAACCGGTACTGCGTCCCACCATCGGACGGCGTGTCCTATAACGACATCACGCCGCGCTGGGGCGTGGCGTGGGATCTGTTCGGCACCGGCAAGACCTCGATCAAGTGGAACATGGGCAAGTATCTGGCCGCGGCCGGAATCACCGGCATCTATGCCGATGCGAACCCGGCCTCGCGCACCGTCAACTCGATCGAGATGTTGTGGAATGACGCAAACGGCGACCGGATCCCCCAGTGCAACCTGATGGCTTTCACGCAGAATCCGAACGGCGAGTGTAGTGGCCTGTCCAACGCCGGTCAGGATCCGGTACGCTACGGCCGCGACCCGTTCAGCTTCGCCGCCGACGGCATCACCCAGATTGGGTTGACGACGACCCAATGTGGGCGGCGGGAAGAAGGCATCCCGGCGGACGTGCAGGCGTACTGCGCCGTTTATGGCGACACGCTGCTCGACGGCTGGGGCAAGCGCCGCGCCGAATGGCAGTTTGGCCTCGGCATTCAGCACGAGGTCCTGCCTCGTCTCTCGGCGGAAGTGACGTTCAACCGCCGGAAGTACTCGAACCTGACGGTGTCGGACCAACTCGGCATCGGCTGCGACCAGTTCAATGGCCCACAGGACATGCGTGCGTGTCAGGATGACGCCTTGAATTACACGAACGCCAGCTACGACTTCTTCACCGTCCAGGCGCCGCTCGATCCAAGGCTCCCGGGTGGCGGTGGCTACCTCGTGCGCGGTCTCACCAACCCGAAGGCGACGTTGCCAGCTGGTCGGCCGAATGCGGTGACGATCATGAAGGAGCTGGAGTACTCCTGGAACGGCGTCGATACCAACTTCGTGTGGCGTGGGCCATGGGGGATTCGCGCCAACGGCGGGACGAGCACCGGCCGCGCCGTCCGCGATCAGTGCTACACCGAAGTCAATGCCCCGAACGTCAAGTCACGCGAGGGCAACACCCCCGCGTGCAATCCGCATACTCGCTGGGACACGAATGTGAGGGGCAGCGTCACCTACACCATTCCGTGGGCTGACATCCTCGTGAGCAGCATCTTCCAGTATCGGCCGGGGATTCAGCTGAACGCGAACATGACGGTCACGAAGGACCAGGTCACGTGGGAAGCGAACAGCGCCAACCGCGCAACAGCGCCGTGCACCGGTGCCGCGCAGGCCGGACAGGTGGGCTGTTTCATCGCATCCGGTGGAACGACGGCCACCACGACGGTCGTCAACCTGCTGGATCCGGGCGATATCTATGGCGAGGGATACACGATCTTCGATCTGAAGTTCGGCAAGAACATCCGGTTCGCCAGGAAGCGCCTGAACGTCGGCGTCGATGTTTACAATCTCTTCAACAACGACGCGATCCGGGGCATCAGCGAAACGTACCCATCGACGACGGCGGGGGTCACGTGGAGCAGCCCGACAGTGCTGCTGAGCCCGCGGTTCGCCCGGCTGTCGATACAGTTCGACTTCTAAACACGAAGGACACGAAGGAACTGATTCTTGCCCCACGAAGGGCACGAAGAGGTTCCACAGCACGACGGACGCGAAGAAGTCGAAACGGCACGACCAAGAACGCCCGCCCGCTCGCTTGAGCGGACGGGCGTTTGTTGCATAGAGTGAAGCCTGGTCCAAAGAAGGAAACAGGCGAGTGAGGTCATCCCACCGCGTCGCGATCGTCACGATCGCCCTCCTGGTCGCTCCGGCCACCGCCTTCGCGCAGAAGGACAAGTTCGTCGAAGGCCTCGTTGCCTTGACAGAGGCGCTTTCCGGAACCTACGGGGACGAAGGCGCGCGGGTACGCAGCGCACTCGATGCCACGGCCCGGGCGTTGACCGAATGGGACACCTCCATTCGCGACGGTGAGCAGGTCCTCGCCTCGAAACTGCCGACGGCATCCCCGCAGAACGCACTCGAGATGCACACGACGCTCGCAGCGTGGTATCTCGAGCGGGGGCGCATGAGCGAAGCGGCCCGCGAGTTCGAGGCTGCCATCCGCATCGCACCCGAACGTCCTGCGCTGCATCTCTTCCAGGGGCTCGCGCACCAGGCTGCGAACGAGCCGGCGGAAGCAGCCCGGGCCTTGCACCGCGCCTGGGAGCTCGATCCCGACGATCCGGTCAAGGCGTACCTGGCTGCGGAACAGGCGTTCAAGAACAACCGTGCGGAAGACGCGACGAAACCACTGGCCGTCCTGAGCGCTGCCGTTCGCCGGATCGCCGCGCAACAGCGGCCGCCAGGAGCCGCTCCGTTCATCGAGATAGCGCTCGTTCAGGACGAAGCCTCGAGTACGCCGCTCTTTGGCCCGGCCGCATATCAACAGGGGTATGCATCGCTCGAGCGGTCTTCGCATCTCGACGCGGTGACCGCACTACGCTCCGCGGCTTCCACAGATCCGCTGGTGACGCCTGCGCCGTCCGCGCGCATGACTCGAGGCGCGGCCGCCTTGCGCGACGGCCGAATCGCCGATGCGGCAAGCGAGTTTGCCGCCGAGATTGCCGCTGAACCAAAGGGCTCCGAAGCGCATCGCATGCTTGGCGTGACGTCCTGGGCGATGGGTGAGTACGAGAAGAGCATCGAGTACCTCGAGCACGCAACCCGCTTGAATCCAGACGACGAGCGCGTACGGCTGACGCTGGCAAGAGTGTTCGCCGAGGCCGGACAGCCAGCGCGCGCGGAACAGACGCTGGTGGAGACGGTTCGGCGATTGCCCTCGTCGGCGCTCGCCCACTGGCGGCTTGGCCGGCTGTACGGGTCCGCCGACCGCAGTCAGGACGCGGCAGCAGAGCTCGAGGCGGCGGCCAGGCTGAGCGCGCTCGCGGGAAAGGCGCAGCTGTACAGAGAGATCGGCGCCCTCTATCTGCGCGAGTCGAACGCCGACGGCGCCGTGCAGGCATTCTCGAAGCTCGTTCGGATTACTCCGAACGACGGCTCGGCGCACCGTCAGCGTGGTCAGGCTTTGCTGCTGCAGGGCCATCAGGACGAAGCGTTCCTCGAGTTCGTCGCGGCGCTGCTCGCGGCCCCAGAGGATTGGGAAGCCTTCCTCGCCATCGGGCAGATGCACCTTGCCGCGGGGCGCTATCCGGACGCCATGCTCGTCCTGGAACGGGCCGTTGCGTTGAACGGGAACAGCGCCGAGGCGCGCTATGCGCTTGGTACGGCGCTCGTGCGAGCGGGGCAGACAGAAGCAGGTACCGGGCAGCTGGCGGAGTTTCAGCGTCTGCAGGCGCAGGACGTGGAGGAGCGCCGCCGCCGCATCGATGTCGCCGTGTTGAAGCTCGAGGCTGGCACACGGACGCGGGAGGGTGCGCACGAGCAGGCTGTCACGCTCTGGCAGGAGGTCATCGCGGCGCAGCCAGACGTTGCCTCCAACCACGCGGGTCTCGCCGCGTCGCT
>DASUGH010000087.1:0-20640 GCA_036274155.1 Vicinamibacterales bacterium
ACGAGATTGCCGGTCTCGAAACGCGGCTCGTCTCGCAAGACGTCGTGGTGCGGCACCTCCACACCTCGCACGCGTTCCACTCGCCGATGATGGATCCGGTCGTGGAGCCGTTCACGGAGCTCGTTCGCGGCGTCCGTCTGAATGAGCCGCAGATCCCCTACATCTCGAACGTGACCGCCCGCTGGATCACTGCCGACGAGGCGACCAGCCCGGAATATTGGGGCAGTCACGTGCGGGCGGCCGTGCGGTTCGCCGACGGCGTGGCCGAGCTCACCTCGGACCCGGCGCGAATTCTGCTCGAGGTCGGCCCCGGCACGACGCTCGGAACACTCGCTCGCCAGCATCCCGCGCGATCGCCACAGCAGCTGGTGCTCTCCACCATCGCCCGAGAGGAGAACGAGCGCCGCACGGCGTTCGACGCGCTCGGCACGCTGTGGGCAGCTGGAGCGCCGGTCAACTGGCGCCGATTCCACGCCCACGAACGACGGCACCGGACGGCGCTTCCAACCTATCCGTTCGAGCGGACGCGCTGCTGGCCGAGCGATCCGGTCGAGGTGGAAGCCGGTGCTCCGGTGGCGTCCGGACCCGCTCGCCATTCTGCTCGCCCGTTCGAGATCGAGTCTGCGCCAGACCATGACGACGTGCAGAGCGTCGTGACGGCAACCGGGGTCGCCGCCGAGCCGGCCAGAAAAGACCGTCTCATCGCCCGCCTGCGCGCTCTCCTCGAGCAGATGTCCGGCAGCAGCCTCGAGACGGTGGCACCAGAACTGCCCTTTCTCGAGATCGGCTTCGACTCGCTGCTCCTGACGCAGGTCAGCACGAAGCTGCAGCGCGAGTTCGGCGTGAAGGTGACGTTCCGTCAGCTGATGGAGAGCCTCTCGTCGATGGAGGCGCTCGCCAGCCATCTCGACCGGGCGCTGCCGCCGGAGCCTGCCGGCCTTCCGGCGTCGCGGGCCGCAGCGCCGTCAACCGAGCTGAAGCCCGGATCTGCGAAACCGTCAACCGAGCTGAAGCTCGGTTCTGCGAAACCTTTGTCGGAACTGGCCAGGACTGTCTCGGCGACCGTGCCTGACGCTTCAGCGGGACGACCGACAGAGACGACCGGCAGTGCGAGCCATTCGCTCCCACTGCACACGCTCGAACGGCTCCTCATCAACCAGCAGCAGTTGACGACGGAGATCCTGTCGCTCCTCCGGCAGCAGGAACGTTCCACTCCAGAGGCCCCGACCGTTCCTGCCCCGGTGCCGGCGCCGCGAGCTGCCGCACCGCTGCCGGCCGCCCCGTCCAGCGCCTTCGGCCCCTTCCGCGCAATCGAGACGGCATCGACAGGGCTCACGCCGCCGCAACAGGCGTTCCTCGATCAGTTCATCAGCCGCTATACGGCTCGAACCGGGCGATCGAAGCAGCACACGCAGGCGCAGCGCCGGCACCTGGCCGATCCACGCACGATGGCCGGCTTCCGTCCCTACTGGAAGGAGATGGTGTACCCGCTGGTCGTCGAACGGTCGTGGGGCTCTCGCGTGCAGGACGTCGACGGAAACGAGTACGTCGACTTCACGATGGGCTTTGGCACGAACCTGCTGGGCCACTCGCCCGCATTCGTGACCGATGCCCTCGCGGCGCAGCTGCGCCGTGGCATAGAGGTCGGTCCGCAGACGCCGCTGGCCGGCGAGGTTGCCCGCCTGATGTGCGAGCTGACCGGGATGGAACGCTGCGGCTTCTGCAACACCGGGTCGGAGGCGGTGCTGGCCGCGATTCGCGTGGCGCGAACCGTGACCGGACGGCAGCTGATCGTCTATTTCTCCGGCGACTATCACGGCGTCTTCGACGAGGTGCTGCAGCGCGGCATCGGTCGCCCCGGCGCTCAGGAGCTGATGCCCTCGGCGCCAGGCATCCCGGCGGCCTCGACCGAGAACGTCCTGATCCTCGACTACGACTCGCCCGAGTCGATCGAGATCATCCGCGCCCGCGGCGCCGACATCGCTGCCGTGATCGTCGAACCGGTGCAGAGCCGGCGCCCCGATGTCCAGCCGCGTGAGTTCCTGCGCCGGTTGCGCGACGTGACCCGCGAGACCGGCAGCGCCCTCGTCTTCGACGAGATCATCACCGGCTTCCGCGCGCACCCCGCCGGGGTCAGAGGACTCTTCGGCATCGACGCCGACATCGCCACTTACGGAAAGATCATCGGCGGCGGCATGCCGATCGGCGCGATCTGCGGCAGCGCCCGGTTCCTCGACGCACTGGACGGCGGGTTCTGGCAATACGGCGACGGCTCGATCCCGGAGGCCGGCGTGACCTTCTTTGCCGGCACCTACGTGCGCCACCCGCTCGCGATTGCCGGAGCGCACGCGCTGCTGACGCATCTGCAGCAGGCAGGTCCATCGCTGCAGCAGCGCCTGAACGAGCGCATGGCCGCCGTCGTTCACGAGTTGAACGACTTCCTGCACGCCCATGGTGCGCCGCTCCACATCGAGCATTTCGCGTCGATGTTCTGGATTCGCGTCGACGCCAGATTCAAGTTCGCCAACCTGCTGTACTTCCTGCTGCGCGACAAGGGCATTCACATCTTCGAGGGGCGGCTGTTCTTCCTGAGCACCGCTCACAGCGACGCCGACGTCCAGGCGCTCCTCACCGCCTTCAAGGCGAGCGTGCGCGAGATGCAGGACGCCGGCTTCCTGCCGTCCGCGGATGCAACCGCTGCTGTCGCGGCCTCAGCTCTCATTCAGGCAGCCGCGGCGGCGCGCGAAGACGCCGCGGCCGCAGCAGCCATTGCGTCCGACGGCGTCGAGGTCACGTCAGGCGATCGCACCGTCCCGCTCACCGAGGCGCAGCAGGGCCTCTATCTGCTGTCGACGCTTGCGCCGCACGCCAATCGAGCCTACACGGAGCGAACCACGCTGAGGCTGCGCGGCGAGCTGCGGCTCGACATCATGCGCGAGGCGCTGCAGGCGCTCGTCGATCGACACGAGTCGCTGCGCACGACGATCGACGCGAGCGGCGAGACGCAGACCGTGCACCGGCATGCCCGCATCGATATTCCGCTCACCGACCTCACGTCCGTCGCGAGCGAGAACCGTGACGGGGCGCTGAGCGACGTGCACGCCGCCATCGAGGCCACCGATCTCGATCTGACGCAGGCGCCCATGGCCGCTGCCCACATCATCCGGCTGGCGCCAGACGACCACCAGCTCGTGCTGTCGTTTCATCACATTCTCGGGAACGGTCCTTCGAACTCCGTGTTCTTCGACGAGCTCTGTGAGATCTACGAGGCGCGTTGCGCCGGTCGTACGCCGCGGCTCGACAGCGCAATGCAGCTGTCGGAGTTCGTGCACTGGCAGCGGACCCATCGTCACGATGAGGCCGTCGAAGAAGACCGCGCGTTCTGGCGTGCGCAGTTTGCCGACGGCGTGCCTCAGCTGGATCTCCCGACCGACCACCCGCGGCCGCCGGCCATGAGCTACCGGGGGCGACGTCAGACGCTCGTCGTCGGAAGCGAGCTGGCCGAGGCGCTGCGCACGACGAGCCGCCAGCTTCAGGCTTCGCTCTTCATGACGCTGTTTGCCGGGTTCAACGTCTGGCTGCACCGCCTGAGCGGCCAGAACGACATCGTGGTGGGAGTACCGTTCGAAAGCCCGGTCCGCGGCGAACCCGGCGGCGACCGCCTGTTCGCCAATACGACCAGCATGGTGCCGCTTCGCAGCCATCTCGACGCGCAGAGCTTCGTGGAGCTCGTGGCGGCGACCAAGGCGCTGGTCCTCGATGCCAACGAGCACCAGAGCTACTTCGTCGGACGCCTGGTGCGTGATCTTCAGATTCGTCCGGATCTCTCGCGCACGCCGCTCTTCGCCGCGGCGTTCAACTACGAAGCGAACCCGTTTGCCCGCACGCTCGGCGCGCTCGACATCAGCCTGCTGCTCGAGGGAGTGCCGTTCTCGAATCCGCGCGACGCCTCGAAGTTCGATCTGACGGTCAACGTCCTCGACACCGGCGATCGCTTCGTGATCGACTGCGACTCCAACGCTGACGTGTTCGACCAGGAGACGCTGGAGATCTGGCTGGGACACTTCGGCACATTGCTCGCCAGCATCGCGGAGAATCCCGGCGAGCGTATCGACACGTTGCGCCTGCTGACGGCGGCAGAGCGGGATCGTCTCGCAGGAGCGTCGGCATCATCGGCACCGGTGATAGTGGACACAGACGAGACGCTGCACGCCTGGTTCGAGCGGCAGGCCGAGACCAGCCCCGACGCGGTGGCCGTCATCAGCGAGCGCCGCTCGCTCACCTACGGGGAGTTGAACCGGCGAGCGAACCAGGTCGCCCATCACCTGCGCGGCCTGGGCGTGGGCCGCAACGTCCTGGTGGGTCTGTACCTCGACCGGTCGGTCGACCTGGTCGTCGGTTTGCTCGGCATTCTCAAGGCCGGCGGGGCGTACTTGCCCATCGACCCGGCATACCCTCACGACCGCGTCGTCTTCCTGCTCGATGACGGCCAGGCGCCCGTGCTGGTGACGGAGTCGCGGCTGGCGCAGCGCCTCCCCGCTCATGGTGCCGAAGTCGTCTGTCTCGACGCCGACCGCGCGGCGCTGGACGCGCAGCCGGTCACGAACGCTGGCGCCGGCGTGACGTCCGACCACCTGGCGTACGTGATCTACACGAGCGGGTCTACCGGGAAGCCCAAGGGCACGCTCGTGACGCACCATAACGTCGTTCGTCTCATGCGCGCGACCGAACCGTGGTTCCGGTTCGACGCCACCGACGTGTGGACGCTCTTTCATTCCCACGCCTTCGACTTCAGCGTCTGGGAACTGTGGGGAGCCCTTTGCTACGGCGGACGGGCCGTGGTCGTCCCCTGCCAGACGAGCCGCTCGCCCGAGGACTTCTACCGCCTCGTCGTGGACGAGGGCGTCACGGTGCTGAACCAGACGCCCTCTGCCTTCCGCCAGTTCATCGAAGCCGATGCCCGCACCGGCCGCCGGCGCCCGCTGGCGCTGCGGCACGTGATCTTCGGCGGCGAGGCGCTCGACATGCGCATGCTCGCGCCCTGGTTCGAGCACCATGGCGACTCGTCTCCGCGGCTGGTCAACATGTACGGCATCACCGAGACGACTGTTCACGTCACCTATCGCCCGCTCACGGCAGCCGACGTGACGCGCGGCAGCGTCATCGGTGTACCGATTCCAGACCTGCAGTTGTACGTCCTGGACCGTCATCAGGAGCCGGTGCCGGTCGGCGTCGCGGGCGAGATTCACGTCGGCGGCGCCGGCGTGGCCCGCGGATATCTCCGCCGCGATGAGCTCACGAGCGAGCGCTTCGTGGCCGACACGTTCTCGCGCGTCGATGGTGCCATCCGCTACAGATCGGGCGACCTGGCACGGCGGCTGGCCAATGGCGATCTCGAGTATCTCGGGCGGATCGACGACCAGGTCAAGATTCGCGGCTTCCGCATCGAGCTCGGCGAAATCGAGACGGTGCTGGACCAGCATGCGGCCATCAGGAAGAGCGTCGTCGTGGCGAGAAAGGACAACTCCGGCGAGCGGCGGCTGGTCGCCTATCTGCTGCCCGAGACGTTCGCGGCCGGCGTGCCGCCGGTGGCTACGCTCAGAGCGTTCGTCGAGCGTTCGCTCCCGTCATACATGGTGCCGTCGGCGTTCGTGGAAGTCACCGAATGGCCGCTGACCGCCCACGGCAAGCTCGATCGCAGCGCCCTTCCGCCGCCGTCCGACGTGCGTCCAGCGCTGGAGTCGACGTTCGTCGAGCCGCGCACGCGTGCGGAGCAGCGTCTCGCCGCCATCTGGCGCGAGCTGCTCGGCGTCCAAGAGATCGGCATTCGCGACGACTTCTTCCACCTGGGCGGCGATTCGCTGCTGGCGATGCGCCTTGCCACCCGCGTGCACGACGAGCTCGGCGTACGGCTGTCGCCCGGCGCACTGTTCGAGCACACCGTGCTCGGAGATCTGGCGCGTCACGTCGAAGCGGCGCCGGTGCAGCTGATTCAACCCGCCTCCCGTGAACCGATGACGGGCATCCCGTCCGCGGACACGCTCGAACCACTACGCGAGAAGGTGCTGTTCCAGATGGCGGCAGGCGAAAAGCCGGGCACGCCGTTCGTGTGGGTCCACGGCGTAGGGGGAGAAATCTACAGCTTCATGAGCGTTGCCCGGCACCTCTCGGCGTCGCGCCGGGTGCTCGGCTTCGCCGCCGACTGGAGCCAGCTGACACCAGGCCACACGCCAGACGTCGAGCTGATCGCGGCGCACTACGTCCGGGAGCTCCGTCAACAGCAACCCGCTGGTCCCTATCACCTGGGCGGCTTCTGCGCCGGCTCGCTCATCGCTCTGGAGATGGCCCGGCAGCTCGAGGCGGCAGGTGAACAGGTCGGGCTGATCGCGGCCGTCGACTACTCCATCCTCGACACACCGCCGGCACCGTCGTGGCGCCTCGCGTTCGCGCGGTTCGCACGCAACCTTCCTCTCTGGCTCCGCGACGAGCTCCTGCGCAGCTCCGCGGCGAGCCTGCGAGCGCAGGTCGGCAGCGTCCTGCGAGGCGCGGTCGCGCGTGTCATCGGCCGCGAACGCGACCTTCGCGACGTGCTCGGTGTCCCCAGCTTTGCCGATCACCAGATCCCGATGCTGCGCACGCATTTCGAGGCGCTGCGCGGTTACGTGCCGAGGCCGGTGAACGGAACGATCACGCTCGTGCAGTCACGAACGGCGCCACTCTTCGGGCCCTGGGCCACGGGCGTGGACCAGACGTGGCTGACGCTGGCGCGCGGCGGCGTGGACACCTGCGACGTTCCAGGTTCGCGTCTGACGATGTTCGTGGATCCCTTTGCCGGGGAGCTGGCGAGGCAGCTCAACGAGGCGATCGAGAAGGCTGAACGGCGGCCGGCGTGGGCGCGGGCGTCATAACGACGCCTCGCACCCGCGCGGCGCATCTGATGATCAGCGGGTGGCTGGACTCTTGCCGGCGAATTTTTCGGCCCAGGGGATGAAGTACTTCCAGTTCGGCCCGTCGGTGTGGCCGCCGTCGTGCTGCCGCCAGGCGAGCTGGCCATCGAGCATGCTGACGTTCACTGCCGGCATCTTTTCCTTCATGTAGTCGTCGGACCTCCCCAGGTCCTTCGCGCCGAGGAGACGAAACACCGGCTGCGCCGCGATGGCCGCCATGAAGCTTCCCTGATGATCGAGCCAGCGGGCGTCGCCCTTCTCCGGCACGCCGTAGCTGATGAACGTCGGACGCGGGGCACAGAGCGCAATCAGCTGGTGGGCGTCTACCGGGATGTCGCCGGCATTCCTGCTGCCGAAGCTCGCCTCGGCGGCGCCGTACTTCATGAAATTGCCCGCCATCCAGTGGTACTCACCCGCTCCGGTCAGGTTCTCTACTGCCTCGCCCCAGTTGCGGCGGTGCAGCTTGGCGCCACCCTCGCCAGACGAACCAACCAGCACGACCGCGAAGCGCGTGTCGTACGCCATCGTCACGAGCGCGGCTTTCCCGTAGCGCGACACCCCTTCGATACCGACGCGCTTCGCGTCGACGGCGCGGTCGGTTTCAAGATAGTCGAGACCGCGCGACGCGCCCCACGCCCAGGCGCGCAGTGAACCCCAGTCGTCGGGCTTCCGCGGCTGTCCCTTGTTCACGAGCCCGATGATGCCTTTGGTGAGCCCCGCGCCGTTGTCGGCCTGAATGCTGCCCGGGTTGATCGAGGAGTAGCCCCAGCCAGCGGCAATGAGCTGCTCCGTCGCAGGCGGGTCTCCGCCCGCCGGTCCGGCGCCGCGACCGGCGGGTGCCGCCGCCGGCGTCGTTCCGGGCAGACCGCGGCCGCCGCCGAACATCATCATCACCGGGACGGGACCCTTCGCATCTGCCGGCGTGACCAGCGTCATCTGAATGTCGACGGAGATCGCCGGGTAGGCGGAGTTGTCGACGCGGCCCGAGAGCTGCTTGCCGATGACGGGACGGCCCCCGACCATACCCTCGGACTGGTTCACGACGGTCCACGTGACTCTCGGCACGTTCACCGGCACGCGCCCGAGCACTTCACGATCGAAGTCCTCCAGAATCTCGGCACGCCGCTGCCCCCACCACATCTCGGCGCGGGTCACCTTCTGACCATTCCTGAGCGTGAGGACTTCCGGAAGCTTCGGAAACGGATTCGCGGTGGCTTCGTCGTAGTTCGCGTGATTCGGCGCGCTCTCGTTCCCGCTGGGACCAGGGCGCAGCTGCCGGATCCCGAGCTGCGCCATCATGTTCTGGTGATCCTCGGCGGTGGTCCAGTTCTTCGGCTCCGGAACACCCGGTGCCGCGGGTTGCTGGGCCGTCACGGTCGCAACGGCCGCGATGCCGCCGAGCGCCACCAGCGCGCTGCGGAACAGTGCGATTGCCGAACGTCGGTTCGTCCTCATCAAACCCTCTCTGGCCGCCGGGGGCGGATGTACGAGTGCGAAACTGCGCGTTCCGGGCCGCATAGCGGCCTTGTCGGTCGGCCGCGACAGTTTACCGTCGATCCGGGGCAACCCCGCCGGAAACCAGCGCCTTCCGATAAGCTGAAGCATCCCGGGCTGACCGGTTGGATTCGTGAAGAAGAAGAGGACGTTCTTTCTCCTCCGCGACGACGATGAACGATCCGGCCCTGTGGCATCGGCTGCAGTTTGCCTTCACCATTACCTACCACTATCTCTTCCCACAGCTCACGATGGGACTCGCGTGGTTCCTCGTGTTCTGGAAGTGGCGCGCCCTGCGAACCGGCGACGAGCGTTTCGCGGCAGCCACCCGCTTCTGGGCCAGGATCTTCGGCCTCACGTTCGCGGTCGGCGTCGTCACCGGCATTCCGATGGAATTCCAGTTCGGGACGAACTGGGCAGGATTTTCGAAGTACGCGGGAGGCGTCGTCGGCCAGACGCTGGCGATGGAAGGGATGTTCGCTTTCCTGCTCGAGAGCGCCTTCGTGGGAGCAGTGGTCTGGGGAGAGCAGCGGCTTGGCCCTCGAAAGCACTTTCTCGCCGTGGTCGGCGTGGCGATTGGCAGCTGGCTGTCTGCCTACTTCATCCTCGTGACCAACGCGTTCATGCAACATCCGGTCGGACACGCGATCGCGGCCGATGGCACCCTGGTCATCGCCGACTTGCGCGCCTACCTCCTGAACGAGTGGGCGCTGTGGCAGTTCGCCCATAACCAGACGGCCGCGCTCGTCACCGGGAGCTTCGTCATCACATCGGTCGGAGCGTTCTACGCGCTGCGCGGCGTATCCGGCCGGCAGGCGCGCCTTTACCTGCGCCACGGCACCGCTGTGGGTCTGCTGGCTTCTGTGCTGGCGGCATTCCCGACCGGCGATTCACAAGCCAAGATCGTGGCGCGGCATCAGCCCCAGGCGCTGGCGGCGATGGAGGGGCGGTTCGAGAGCGGACCGATGGCCGACATCACACTCATCGGTCAGCCGAACGTCGAAGAGCGGCGGCTCGACAATCCAGTCAGGATACCCGGGATGCTCAGCTTTCTCGCGTTCGGGACGTTTCACTCCGACGTGCAGGGTCTGAACGATTTTCCGCAAGACACGTGGCCGCCGAACATCGAGCTGCTCTACTACGCCTTCCACGTAATGGCCGGACTCGGAACGACCTTCATCGCGCTGATGGCGCTCGCCACTCTTCAGCGTCTCTTCGGGAGGCTCGAGCTGAACCGGCCGCTGCTATGGGCGCTGATGCTCTCGTTTCCTTTTCCATTCATCGCCAATACCGCCGGGTGGATCACCGCGGAGCTCGGCCGGCAGCCCTGGCTCGTCTACGGCCTTTTCCGCACCGCCGACGGCTTCAGCCGTGTCGTCAGCACCGGCGACGTCGTGTTCACGCTGATCGGATTGTGCGGGCTGTATTTCGTGCTCGGCCTCCTCTATCTCTCGATGATCGGCCGCGAAATCCTGCACGGTCCCGAGAGCCATGCCGCGGCGTCGCCCTACGGCGAACCACGGGCAGCGTCAACGGGGGAATCGTGATCGAGCTCTGGTTCGGTCTGGCCACGTTCACGCTGACGATGTTCGCCGTGCTCGACGGGTGGAACATCGGGGCGGGGATCGTGCACTTTCTGGTGGGCCGCACGACCGGCGAGCGCCGCGAGGTGGTGGCAGCGATCGGGCCGTCCTGGAGCTGGCACGAGGTGTGGCTCATCGCCTTTGGCGGCACGCTGCTGCTCGCGTTTCCGCGCGTGCTGGCGGTTGCCTTCTCGGGGTTCTACCTGGCGCTCTGGTTTCTCCTCTGGTCGTTCGTGCTGCGCGGGATGTCGATCGAGCTCGGCGGCCACATTGCCGACCGGATGTGGCAGCGGTTCTGGGACTTCGTGTTCACGGCGTCGAGCCTGCTTCTGGCGCTGCTGCTCGGCGCGGCGCTCGGCAATGTGCTCCGCGGTGTCCCGATCGACGCGAGCGGCGAGTTCAGCATGCCGCTCTTCACCGACTTCGATGTGCGCGGCGAGGTTGGTCTGCTGGATTGGTACACGATTGCCGTCGCGCTGTACTCTGCGCTCATCGTCGCGGCTCATGGAGCGACCTACCTGAGGCTCCGGACCGGCGGCATGGTGCACCGCCGCAGTGCACGTCTCGCCCGGCGGCTCTGGCTGGCGGCGTTCGTGCTGTTTCCCTTCTTCACGTGGATGACATGGATCGTCCGACCCGGGTTGTACGAGGCGATGCGGCAACGGCCGACGGCATGGCTCGCGATTCTCATCCTCGTCTCGGGCGGGCTGGCAATCGGGTCAGGACTCCTGCAACGGCGGCTGTTTCGCGCGTTTGCCGGGTCGTGCGCCGTCATCGCCGGGCTCCTGGCCGGCAGTGCCGCCGGCGTCTTTCCGACGATGCTTCACTCGACGATCGCGCCGTCGTTCTCCATTACCGCCCATGCCGGCGCCACCGCGGGACCAGGACTCGGGCTGGCGCTGCTCTGGTGGCCGGTGGCATTGGCGCTCGCGTTGACTTACGGTGCATTGCTGGCGCGCAGCTATCGGGGCAAGGTCAGGGAGGCCGATTGATACGTCGAAGCATCCTGCTCGAGGCGCGAGCGTCAGAGCAACATCGCCGCCTCGGCGTCCAGGAACCACATCTCGTGTCCGTCGGTTGGCCTGACCAGACTGGCTGGCAGCACGGCGCCGCCTCCACCCGACCGAAGCACGTCTCGAACGGCGATCGCCTTGTCCATACCGGCAACCAGGAACATCACCAGGCGCGCGGCGTTGATGATCGGCAGCGTCATCGTGATTCTGTACGCGGCGAACGCTTCGACCCAGTTTGCGACAACGAGGCGGCGCGCTTCGGTGAGCGCCGGGGTGCCGGGGAAGAGCGAGGCCGTGTGCCCGTCTGCGCCGAGGCCGAGCAACATCAGGTCGAAACGCGGGATGCTTGCGCTTCGTCCGATTACGGATCGGATTTCTTCTTCGTAGCGCTGCGCCACGGCGCCGGCGTCGGGATCCTCCGCTTGAACGCGATGCACTTGCCCGGAGCCGATCGGCACGCGCGACAGCAGCGTCTCGTGCGCCATCCGGTAGTTGCTGTCTTTCGAGTCGGGTGGCACGTGCCGTTCATCGCTCCAGAAGATCTGAGCTCGGTCCCAGGGAATACGGCTGCTGAACCCAGGGTCGGTGGCAAGCAGGGTGAACAAGCCTGCCGGCGTGCTGCCGCCCGAGAGGGCCACGTTGAACACGCCCCTGGCATCAACGGCGCCGACGGCGGCGGCCGTGAACTTCTCCGCGGCCGCCGCGTTCAACGCGGTTCGATCGTCGAAACGATACACGTGGGCGGTCATGGTGTCATCGGCGGTGCCTCGGTCCGCCTGAAGGCGGACACTCCTGTGTTATTGGCGTCTGAAGGCTATCTGCCGTTCAGACGCAGGATATCCGCGATGGGCACGAGCCACGGTTGCGACCGTCAGCCGCGCACCATCTTCGGACGCTACGACGCCTGGTCGCCCGCGATCATGCGCTCCACCGCCCACAGGTCCGCCGCCTGACACTCGAAGATCCCGGCCTCCGCCGACCGCACGAGAATCGCGCTCGCCCCGAACGCCGCCAGCGGGCGACAGTCCGCCTCGACGTTGTCGCCAATCATCCAGATTGGCCGGCCCGCCACCGAGCACGACAACGCCGCTTCGAACATACGCGCGTGAGGCTTCTCGTAGCCGACGAGGCCCGACGTGATGACCGGCCCCAGCAGCGGCCCAAGGCCCAGGCCCTCGACGATCGCTTCGAGCTCGGGTACGTGATTGGACACGACGATCTGCCGCCAGCCGCGCGCCGCCAGCCGTGTCAGCACCGGCACGACGTCGTCGAACAACCGGTAGCCCTCCGGGTCGAGAATATCGTCGCGCAGCGAGCTCAGCGCCGGCTCGGCCGCCGCCTCATTGCAACCGAGCGCTGTGAACGTCCTGGCGTAATGCGCAAACACATACCCCCACCACTGTTCCGCGGACGCCAGCTGAGGATGCTCGCGGTTCGGCGGATGCCATGGCATCCCCGAGGCCATCGCCTTCTTGAGCGACGCCCTGGTCACCCCGTGACCCGGCTTCACGGAATCCAGAAGGCGCAAGGCAGCGGCCGACCACATGAAGGGGCGGGAGATCAGCGTGCCATCGAAGTCCCACCAGATCGTCCCGGTCACATCACTCGCTCCAGCCACATCACCTGTTTATCATGCCGACGTTGACACTCGCCGGCGTTTGCAGGATCGTGTGGCCGCGATGACAATTCGTCAGCCGCAGCAGTTAAACCGCGCCCCGACGCGCGGCCCCGGGAGAACGATCATGCGCGCTTCTTCTTCACCGACTCGAAGAAGGTGAACGAACGTCTCGAGCTGCTGTGGGTCGGCTGCGGTACCGAGGACACGCTGTTCAACTCCGTCAAGGAGTTCGGCGCGCTCCTCACCACGAGTGGGATCACCCACGTCTTCCGCACGACCGACGGCGCGCACACGTGGCAGGTCTGGCGGCGGTATCTGAACGAGATGGCGCCGCTGCTGTTCAAGTAACGCGTGGAAGTCGTACGACGCCGGAGGTTTCGTGGTCATTCAATCGACGCTCTTCATCAGCGCAGAAGCGCTGCTCCAGCACTGGCAGGGACACCGCCGCCTGACCCGCCGGGTCATCGACGCGTTTCCCGACGACAAACTGTTCACCTTTTCCGTGGGGGGCATGCGACCCTTCGGCGCCCTGGCCCTCGAGATGATCACCATGGCCGTTCCCATGGTGAAGGGAGCGCTGACCGGCGACTGGGCGTCGTCGTGGAATCGCGACGCGCGGCCGAAGCAGGAAGTGTTGCGCCTGTGGGACGACAGCACTCGTGAACTCGATACGCTCTGGCCGCAGCTCCCGCCCGAGCGCTTTCAGGAAAAGCTGACCGCGTTCGGTCAGTATCCCGGCGTGCTCCACGACTTGATCCTCTACGTCATCGACAACGAGATCCACCATCGCGGACAGGGATACGTCTACCTGCGGGCGCTCGGGATCGAGCCGCCGCCGTTCTACGAACGAGGCTGACAGACGCCCGTCTCACGGACGTTCCGGCCGCCTGCCCCTGAAGACTTCGTGCGACCCGGGCTCCAGCTCGGAGTGCTCGAGCGCCACGACATCGGGCTCGAGCCCGGCTTCCGTCATCAGGCGCAGCCAGGACGCGCGGGCGAAAAGACCTTCAGTGTGACGATCGTGCTCGACACGCACCGGTGCATCCGCTGTGCGGAGCAGAAACGCATAGTCCACCACGTACGTCGTGTCACGCGGGTCAGGGTCCCAGGTCCACTCCAGATAGCGCAGGCCGCGATCGTGCCCGTCCGTGCCACCGTGGTCGGTCGACGGCCTGAAGTTCTCGCGGACGAAGTCGGGAGCCAGCAACACCACACCGCCTGGCCGGCAATGCACGACTGCCGTCTGGATCGCCAATCGCAGATCCGCCTCGGTGGTCATGTAACAGATGGCGTCGTGAACGAAGACGGCGTCGAACTGCCGGCCGAGCCTGACCGAGCGCATGTCGCCGTCAAGGTGCTCGCACTCGGGGTTGAGAGCGCGGCTCACCGCACGCATTCCCACCGACGGCTCGACGAGCGTCATCGCAAATCGCGTCTTGAGATGGGACGCATTGTGTCCACCGCCACTGCCGATCTCGAGCACGCTGCGCACAGTGGGGGAGGCGGCAAGGATCGTTGCTGCGTAGAAGGCCGCTTCCTCCGCATACTCCTGCGGCGGCGATAGCAGTGGCCACCATGAGGCCAGCTCGTCGTACATCTTCATTCGGAAACACGAAGGGCGTGCCCTCAGCGAGGTGCACGCCCTTGGAATCACCACTCCGGGAGTCTCACGACGCCGGTCGTGTCAGTTGCGCGTGACGGTGAAGTCGGCCTTGGTGGTGCCCTCGGTCCAGGTTCCGTGGAACACCCTGTAATAGGCGCCGATGTTCTCGAGCGTGCCATCGGCGACGATCCGGAGCGGCTTGCCCGACGGATCCTTTCCTTCGGCTTCGATCTTCACCTTCCACGCCGACGGGTTGGAATAGTCGAACGTCACCGTCTTCACCACCGCGTTCTCATCGCCTGGATTGATCGAGCCGGTGAACGCCTTGCCGTCCCACTGCAGGTCGAGCAGCAGCCGCTTCGGCTTGTCCTTCAGAGCCCACTCGCCGCTCCACTGCCCCTTGAGTGGATGGCCGAACTGGGCATCGACGACGCCTGGTACGAGCAGCAGCGCCGCGAGAACCGCTCCCTCGAGAAACCGTGACCGCATCGACGACTACCTCGTCCCTGCGGCCGGCTTCTGACCGGGCTGCGGACGCTTGCCGAAGATCGGCTGACCGAGGTCGTCTTCGAGCCGATTCAGGTACTGGTTGTTCTCCTGGCAGATGTACTCCGGCAGCTCGCCGTTCGGGCTCCACGGGATGTCCCACGCCACTGTGAAAGGAGCGGTGTAGGCGCCAGGGTCGTTGATGAGCGCCTCGTAGTGGAGCGTCTGCTTGCTCGGACGTGTCCACTTCTCGGTGACGCGCATCAAGTCGGTATGCGGGTGACCGAAGTAGTCGAGCCAGGAATTCTCGTTGAACCCGCGCGTCTCGACCACGAGCGTGTCCTTGTCCTGCCAGCGGCCGATCGAGTAGCCGAGATAGGTCGGATTGAGCGCGTCGCCTTCGGGGAACTGGCGGCCGTCCATGTAGATCTCACGCCAGATGTGGGTCGCGCCCTCGAAGATCATGATGATGCGCTTGTGCTCCGGCAGCTGGATGATCTCCATCTGGTACGGCGTGGCCATCAGGCGCGGGCCGCCGGGCGGCAGGCAATAGCCTTCCGGGTCGTACTTCGACTCGTTTGCCGAGTTGTAGTCGTAGACGGCGGCCGACCAGGGCATCCACGGCATCCAGGGCTCGGACTTCGAACCGCCTCTCCCGCGGCCGCCTCCGCCGCCACCTCCGCCACCGGCGCGGGCGGCGCGCCCACCACCGGCAGCACCGCCCGGCGCACCGCCGCCGCGCGCGGCGGCCTGCGCGTCGAGCATCGCCTGCAGCGGCTTGCCGTCGGGCCCGACGACGCGCTGCGCCATGTTGGTGATGTACGGCACATTCCACGTCCCCTTCTCGCCGGGAACGCGTCCGAAGTTCACGGTGCCGTCGGCAAGTCGCGGCGTCGGTTCCGCGGGACCGGCCTGACGTCCGCGGCCACGGCCGGCGCCGCCGGCCCCTTGACCCTGACCGGCGGCAGGAGCCTGCCCTTGTGCCTGAGGAGCCTGCCCGGCGGCGCCCTGTTGTGCCTGAGTGATCCAGGCCGTCGACGAAAAGACGAGCGCCGCCGTGGCGCCCACGAGCGCCGCTCGAAGCCTGTTCTTCAAGAAACTTCTCCTACCAGCCCGTGGTGAACACCATCTACCGGGCTGTGGGGCCACCGGGACAAACCACAGAGGCACCGAGAGCGCAGAGAGCCATGGAGTCTTCTCTGTGTCTCTGTGCCTCGGTGGCGAAAATCTCGGGGCCTCACAGGCCGATTCGATTTCACCGCGGCCTGTTACGGGTTCGTGCCCTGGCTCGATGCCGCGAACAGCCGCTTGCCGTTCATTGTCACCGACCGGGCGTTGCCCGTGGGGCTGCCATCCTTCGCCAGGCTCCCTTCGACGGAGACCTTGTCGCCGACCTTCATGGTGTTCCGGCTCCAGCCGGCGCGCATCAGACCGTTCGGGCTGCCCATTTCCATTGCCCAGTTGGTCACCTTGCCCGTCTTCTCATCGACGACGTCGATGTAGAAGTAGGTGTGCGGGTTCATCCACTCCACCTTCGTGACCGTGCCGGTCATCTTGAACGGCTTGTTCGCGTCGAACTCAGCCGAGAAGGAGTGGTGGGCGACCATCGGACGCACGCACACGAGCACGGCGAACGCGGCAACTACCAGCGAAAACTTAGCTCTCATCGGAACAATCCTCCACCTGAGTCGGTGTCCAACCTCGATCCCGCCGCCTGGCGCAACACGCTGGCTGTCGGTGGCACAATACCGCCCTCAAGCATAACGCGGGCACCCCGACAGAGCGCACGCGATCTGCGCCGGCCGGGAACGAAAATCTTACCGCAATTGCGCAATGCGAACGCCCGCATCGGCTGACCCCGCCACGGGGCTCGACCGCTCGTGAACCTGCTGCTGCTCGAGCCAGACCAGCTGTCGGCGGACGGGGCAATCCGCCTGGCCGGCCCACAAGCCCGTCATCTGCTCACGGTGCTCCGCGCGGTTCAGGGCGACGAGGTTCGGGTCGGCCTGTTGAACGGGCCGCTCGGACGGGGCCGCGTCGTGGCCACCGCCGACGGCGCCGTCGATCTGCGGTGCACGTTCGACAGCGGCGTCCCGGAGCCGCCCCGAGTGGATCTGCTGCTGGCGCTCCCCAGGCCCAAGGTGCTGCGCCGCCTCTGGTCCCAGCTCGCGGCGCTCGGCGTGGGGCAGATCGTCCTGACGAACGCGGCCCGGGTGGAGCGCAACTACTTCGACACGCACGTGCTGACGCCTGCCTGCTACCGGCCGCTCTTGATCGAAGGGCTCCAGCAGGCGCGCGATACGCGTCTTCCCTCGGTGTCGATTCATCGTCAATTCAGAGTGCTCATCGAAGACGACCTCGACCGCCTGGTTCCGGACGCGGTGCGAGTGGCGGCGCATCCCGGCGACGCGCGCACGATCGCCGACGTGCTTCGAGACCGCTCGGACGGGCGCGTGCTGCTCGCCGTCGGCCCGGAAGGCGGATGGAACGACTTCGAGCTGGATCTGCTGCGCGCGCACCGCTTCGTGACCGCGGGCCTGGGCCCGAGGACGCTGCGCACCGACACGGCGTGCGTGGCGCTGATCTCGATCGTCCACGGGGTGATTCGGTGACTGGAACGATCCGAACGATCCGAACGATCCGAACGGTCCGAACGGTCCGAACGGTCCGAACGACGGTAACGTATCCTTTGACCCCATGAACGAGGTGCGCACCGCAACCCGGGTGGCCACGAATGCTCCCGGCCAGGTTCTCTTCGCCAGCCTCGTCGGCACCACGATCGAGTTCTTCGACTTCTACATCTTCGCGACAGCGGCGGTCCTCGTTTTCCCGACGCTTTTCTTTCCGCCCACGGATCCGGTTGCGGCCCGTCTGGCGTCGCTCGCCGCCTTCGGCATCGCGTTCGTGGCGCGCCCGATTGGCTCGGCGCTCTTCGGCCACTTCGGCGATCGCATCGGGCGGAAGACCACGCTCGTCGCCGCGCTGCTGACGATGGGACTCTCGACCGTGGCGATCGGCCTGCTGCCGACCTACGGCACGATCGGCGTAGCGGCACCAGCACTGCTCGCCCTCTGCCGCTTCGGACAGGGGATCGGACTGGGCGGCGAGTGGGGCGGCGCCGTGCTGCTCGCCGTCGAGAACGCGCCGCCCGGCAGGCGCGCGTGGTACGGCATGTTTCCGCAGCTCGGCGCGCCGATCGGGTTCCTGTTTTCGAGCGGCGTCTTTCTGCTGCTCTCCGACTGGCTCACGAACGATCAGTTCTTCGCATTCGGCTGGCGGATCCCCTTCCTGGCGAGCGCCCTGCTGGTGCTCATCGGCTTGTACGTGCGTCTGACGATCGTCGAGACGCCCGTCTTCCGCGAGGCGCTCGCGCGCCAGGAGCGGGTCAGTGTTCCGATGGCGGCGGTGTTTCTCGACCATCCCCGGACGCTGATCATGGGAACGCTGGCGTCTCTCGCCACCTTCGTGCTGTTCTACCTGATGACGGTGTTCGCGCTGTCGTGGGGCACGACGAAGCTCGGCTACAGCCGCGAACAGTTCCTGCTCATGCAGCAGTTCGGCATCATCTGCTTCGGACTGACAATCCCGGTTGCCGCCCGCCTCGCCGAACGCGGCCGGCGCGCCGTCCTCATCGGCGTCACGATCGCCATCGGGGTGTTCGGCCTCGCGATGGCGCCAATGCTCGAATCGGGCTTCATCGGCGCGGTGCTCGGAATGGGACTGGGACTGGCGCTGATGGGATTCACGTACGGGCCACTCGGCACCACGTTGTCGGAGCTCTTTCCCACTGCAGTGCGCTACACCGGCAGCTCGCTGACGTTCAACCTGGCGGGAATCTTCGGCGCGTCGCTCGCGCCCTACATCGCGACGATGCTGGCGGAGAGGTACGGGCTGCAGGCCGTCGGCTACTACCTGACCGGCGTCGCCGCCCTGACGTTGATCGGCCTGCTGGGGATACGCGAAACGAGGAATGAGGACATAGGAAGAAGGAAGTAGGAAGAAGGAAGAAGGAAGAAGGAAGAAGGAAGAAGGAAGAGTACCGTCATGCTCACTCCGGACGACTTCCGTGATCTCGTGCTGGCGATGGAACGCGCGACCGAGGGCGCGCACATGGGGCATCCGGACTTTCGCGCCGCCAACGGACGCATCTTCGCCAGCCTGCATACGAACGAGACGTTCGGCATGGTGAAGCTGACGCCGGAAGAACAGCGCGCGGTGATGAAGGCGAACCCGGAGATGTTCGTCCCCTCGAGCGGCGCATGGGGCCGGGACGGCTGCACCAACGTCGTCCTCGAGAAGGCGAGCAAGCCGCCGGTGCGCGGAGCGATCCTGCTGGCGTGGCAGACAGTAGCGGCGATGCCGGCGGCGCGGCCGCGAAAGACCGGCACGCGAGCGACGAGCCGAACGTCCAGAGGTTCTCAGCGGCCTGCACGTGCCCGGCGCCGGTCTCCCTGACGAAGTGCTCAGCAGGCGTGACGTCTGAATCGATTTCCGCGGAAACACGTGGGAATCGGATGGCCGGTTGCCGATGGGCAGGCACGATAAGTCCCGAAAGGCAGCGGCGGCGATATACTTCGCCGCGTCATTCGCTCTGGGGCCGCATGACGGTCCACGTCACAGACAAGGGAAACCGATGCGAACGCTTACTCTCACTACCGTGGCCTGTCTCGTACTCTCCGGCGCCGTCGCGTTGACGCAGGGCCCCGCGCCGCAACCGGGCTCCGTGCCCGCCGCCGGGGCGACAACCGGCTTCATGCACGCGATCCACGCCACCAACCAGGTCGACAAGACGCTGGCCTTCTACACCGAGGTCTTCGGCTTGAAGGGCCAGGTCAACCCGTTTCTCAACGCGCAGGTGCCGATCCTCACCGATTCTCCGGGCGTCACGTTGCGCGTGTCGATGCTGCGCCTGCCAGGCAACGGCTTCAACTTCGAGCTGACAGAGTTCTCGAACGTGCCCCGCACGCCGGCACAGCCCGAGATCTCCGATCCGGGCGCCCCGCACATGAAGTTCCTCGTGCGCGATATCGAGCCGGTCGTCGCGGCCGTCAAGAAGCTTGGCGGTCCCATCATCACCACATCGAAAGCGCCGGTCACCGTCTCCACCTCGCTCGGCACGGTAAAGGCGATCTTCTTCCGGGACCCTGACGGGTACATCGTCGAGGCAATCCAGACCGCACCGCCGGCGGACGCGCCGGACGGGAACGTCAACGGAGCCATCATGGGCGTGACGATCGGCGACCTCGACACTTCGTCGAAGTTCTGGCATGACGTCATGGGGCTCGAGCTGAAAGGCGACCGTCAGTTCTCGACCGACAAGGCCCATCTCGATCTGATGGGTATCGGAGCAGGCGGGTCGTTCCGCACGGTGACGAGCGTGATTCCCGGAAGCCGGGCGCGGATCGAGTTCACCGAATTCAAGGGCATGCCGAGGAAGCCGTTCTCGCTGCGCGTGCCGGATCCGGGATCGTCGGGCATGGCGATCCGGGTGGCCGCGATTCAGGAGCTCCTCCCGAAGCTGAAGGCCAGCGGCTATCGCGTCATCTCGCGCAACGGAGAGCTCGTGAACTGGGACGCGAAGACCAGGAACGTGTTCGTGAAGGATCCGGACGGCTTGAATCTCGAGCTGGTGGGAACCGTGGCTCAGTAACCCACGGTTCCCGAGGCACCGAGGATCATTCGAGGCGCCGAGAAGAAACACACAGAGGCACAGAGGCACAGAGGCCAAAACTTACTCACTTCAGTACTGATTCTTGATCTCTGTGCCTCTGTGCCTGCTCAGAAAATCCCCCGCCGCTACGCCGCACCTTCGAGCGTGACGCGATAACCGAGCGATTCGAGTTGCTTCACATGGCGGCGGGTGGCGCGGTCGCGGTTCCGGCGTTCGAAGTAGTCG
>DASUGH010000088.1:0-3256 GCA_036274155.1 Vicinamibacterales bacterium
CTCCGCGCTGCGTACCGCAATTTCGTATCCGGCCGCCGGTTCACCCTCGACCTCGGGCATGACGGGCACTGTTTTCGTCATTGAGGCCTCGAAGCTCAGGTACAAGGTCGTCGGAGCAACCTGCAAAATCTCGACTCCAAGCGGAGCCCGCACATCGGAGGCGGACAGGTGAAACAAACGCTGGCCAGGACGCGCGTCCTGAAGGTCGATCACAGCCACCATCTCGCCGGCGGCAATACGGCTCAGACGGCTGGACGAGCCGCGGACACGGAGATCGACGATATTTGGTGGCTCGCCGACCAGCTCGAGCCGCGGCGGCACATTGGTGAACTCGAGCGGCACCCGGATGGCGCGCTCCACCGTCTGTTCACCGGCGACGACAAGCCACAGCAGAGCCGCGAGGGCGATTGACATGCTCTTGAGGCCGATATGCCGGAGTCCGATGATCGCCATCAGACGAACGAACCTCCCTGCGGTACGCGCGGCACCGGACCGCTGCGGCGGCCGCCGAGGAGAGCGCGCAAACGAAGGCGCAACCCTTCCGCAGTCAGCCGGCGCTCGAGATCTCCGCCAATCGCCAGCGAAATACCGCCGGTCTCCTCCGAGACGACGATGGCGACCGAGTCGTTCTCTTCGGTCAGCCCGAGTGCGGCCCGATGGCGAGTGCCGAGATCCCGGCTGACACGTGGACTGACCGACAGCGGGAGGAAGCAGGCTGCGGCGGCGACCCGGTCGCCCTGGATGATGGCCGCTCCGTCGTGCAGCGGGGAACCCGGCTGAAAGATCGTCGCCATCAGGTCGTGGGTGACGGTCGCATCCAGCGGGATGCCCCCCTCGATGTAGTTGCGCAGGCCGATCTGCCGCTCGAGGACCATGATGGCGCCGATGCGGCGTGCCGCGAGCGTGGTTGCCGCGGTGACGAGCTCCTCGAGCGTTTCATCGGTGCTGATGGCGCGCTCGAAGTAGCGGAAGAACGGTGCGCGCCCGAAGTGTGCCAGCGCGCGGCGGATGTCCGACTGAAAGAGCACGATGATGCCGACGACCACGTACGGGGCAACGAGGTTCCTGATGACCCAGTTCACCGTCTCGAGGTGCAGCCATTCGGAGACGAAGAAGAGCGCGATCAGGAAGCCGCCGCTGAGCGCCATCTGCACCGCGCGCGTGCCGCGGATGAGCAGCAGCAGCTCGTAGATGAGAAACGAGACCAGCGCGACATCGAGGAGATCCAGCCAGGAGAGATTCGGCCGGCGCAGAAGTTCGGCGAGCGATTCCACGTCTCAGTCGCCGCGATGATACTTCCGAATTTCGTCGCTCACGCGAGCGACCTGCACCATCTGTCGCACGGCGTGAACGCGTACGATGTGCGCGCCGCCGAACACAGCCGCCGACACTGCTGCGGCGGTTGCCCAGTCGCGCTCGGCCGGAGGCGTCTCACCCCTGGGCTTGCCCTGAGCGGAGTCGAAGGGCTTTGTCAGGAAACGTTTGCGGGACGGTCCGACCAGGATGGGCCGTCCGAGCTGGCTGAATTCGTCGAGGCGCGCCAGCGCTTCATAGGTGTGAGCGGCATCCTTGGCGAAGCCCAGGCCGGGGTCGACAATGATGCGGTCTGGCGGAACGCCTGCGCCTGTCGCAAACGCCACGCTTTCGCGCAACTCGTCCAGGACCTCGTCGACCACATCGTGATAGACGGCGTGCTCGTACATGTTCCGCGATCGCCCGCGGGTATGCATGAGGACCAGGGCCGAGCGGTGCTTTGCGGCCACTTTCGCGAGGTCGGGTTCGTAGCGGAGCCCGCTGATGTCGTTCACCAGCGACGCGCCAGCGCCGAGCGCGGCCTCGGCGACCTGAGGCTTGTACGTGTCGATGGAAATCGGCACGCGTACGCGGACGGCCAGTCCTTCGATGACCGGAAGCACCCGGCGCACCTCTTCGGCAGCGCCCAGCGGCTCGGCACCGGGCCGGGTCGACTCGCCGCCCACGTCCAGCAGGTCGGCACCGTCGTCGACCATCTGCACCGCGGCGTCGATGGCGCGCGCCGGATCGAGCAGCGCTCCGCCGTCTGAAAACGAGTCGGGCGTGACGTTGACGATGCCCATGATCAGTGTGCGCTCGCCGACCAAAAGCGTGCGGCCGTCAGGCAGAGGAATAGAGAACCGGCGGCGCGGGGGCACGGAGAGACGTTATCAAAATGCGCGAGCTTGAATGAAGAATTCAGACGTTGCGTGTACGCAACAACGGGGTGAACGGCTGCTCCGTCCACCCCGTGCCTGACTTCTAACTTCGACTTGACCGGCTAGGATTCCGCCGGGCGAGGCGGCGTCAGCGGCGGCACGATGGCCCCGCTCGGCCGTTCCTTCGTCGGCTTGGCTTCACGGACAGGCGGTGGCGCCGTGGGCGGCCCGGACGCGGCCGGCTCGTCGAGCGGCAGCCCTGCGCAGATGCGCTTCACCTGTTCGGCGTCGAGCGTCTCACGAGCGAGCAGCGCATCGGCCATTTCGGTGAGGCGCGACTTGTACTCCTTCAGGATCGACTCCGCGCGCGAATAGTTGTCGGTGACGAAGCGCTTCACTTCCTGATCGATCCGCAGTGCGGTGTCTTCGCTGTAGTCCTGATGCTGCGCGATCTCGCGGCCGAGGAAGATCTGCTCTTCCTTCTTGCCGAACGTGAGCGGGCCCATGGTGTTGCTCATGCCCCACTCGCAGACCATGCGGCGCGCCAGGTCCGTTGCCCGCTCCAGGTCGTTGCCGGCACCGGTCGTGATGCTGCCGATTGTGATCTCCTCGGCGATGCGGCCGCCCAGCAGAATCGCGATCTGATCCTCGAGGTACTCGCGCGAGTAGTTGTGCTTCTCGTCCATCGGCAGCTGCTGCGTCAGGCCGAGGGCCATCCCGCGCGGGATGATCGTCACCTTGTGGATCGGATCCGCGTGCGGCAGCATGACCGTGAGCAGCGCGTGGCCGGCCTCGTGAATCGCCGTGACCCGCTTCTCGCTTTCGCTGATGATCATCGAACGCCTTTCGGCGCCCATCAGCACCTTGTCCTTCGCAAATTCGAAGTCGAGCATGCGAACCGACTTCTGGTTGTAGCGGGCCGCGTTCAGCGCCGCCTCGTTCACCAGGTTGGCCAGGTCCGCACCCGAGAATCCTGACGTGCCACGGGCGAGAATGGCCACATCCACGTCTTCCGACAATGGAATCTTCTTGGTGTGGACCGACAGAATCCCTTCGCGCCCCTTCACGTCCGGCCGGTTGACGAC
>DASUGH010000089.1:0-15909 GCA_036274155.1 Vicinamibacterales bacterium
CGCGCTGCGAGGGCGTCGAGGGCCGCTGGACGCGAGCTCCGTGAGCTCGCTGATCCCCACAGCCTTCTCGCGCGGTCAGGCGAGTCTGGTCGGTCGTCTCCACAGGGATTCGCATCCTCAACACAAGTGAGCTCTGGTCTAGTGGCGCACCGTCATCGAACACAGGTCGGCATCGTCGGCGCAGGTCCGGCCGGCCTGTTCCTCGCGCAGCTGCTGCATCTCGACGGCATCGACTCGATCATCGTCGAGAACCGCAGCCGTGAGTACGTCATCGATCGGGTGCGGGCAGGGGTGCTGGAGCAGGGCACCGTCGATCTGCTGACGGCGATCGGCGTCGGTGACGGAGTGTTACAGGAAGGGCTCCGGCACGATGGCGTCGTCATCACCTTTCGGGGGCGGCGCCATCGCATCGATCTGTCCGATCTGACGGGCGGCAAGGCGATCACCGTCTACGGACAGAACGAGGTCGTGCGCGACCTGATCGAGGCGCGCAGCGCGACGTCCCGTCCGCTGTATTTCGAATGTGATCAGGTGTCGGTGCACGACGTCGACTCGTCGCCGCGCATCCGCTTCCAACATGGCGGTGACGAGCACGAGATCGCGTGCGAGTTCATCGCCGGCTGCGACGGCTTTCATGGCGTCTGCCGCGCGTCGATCCCCGAAGCCTCGCTCACGCTCTACGAACGCACGTATCCATTCGGCTGGCTCGGCATCCTGGCGGAAGCGGCGCCCTCGTCGGACGAGCTCGTCTACACCTGCCACGAGCGTGGGTTCGCGCTCTTCAGCATGCGATCGCGCAGCATCACGCGGCTCTATCTGCAGGTGCCCCCGGACGAACTGATCGACCGCTGGTCGGACGATGCGATCTGGAAGGAGATGCTCGAGCGCATGACGACTGCCGATGGCTGGCGTCCGGCCATCGGCCGCATCCTTCAGAAGAGCGTCACGCCGATGCGCAGCTTCGTCGCGGAGCCGATGCGCTATCGGAACCTCTTTCTCGCCGGCGACGCAGCGCACATCGTGCCACCGACGGGGGCCAAGGGGTTGAACCTGGCGGCGTCTGACGTCCTGGTGCTCGCGCGCGCCTTGAAGCGCTACTACGAAGCAGGACGCACGGACGGGCTCGATACCTACTCTTCGGTGTGTCTGCGGCGGGTGTGGAAGGCGCAGCGATTCTCATGGTGGATGACGTCGCTGCTGCACCGCTTTCCGGACGAATCCCCGTTCGATCGTCAGCGGCAGCTCGCGGATCTCGACTACCTCACCAGCTCACGCGCCGCGATGGCCAGTCTCGCCGAGCAGTATGTGGGGCTGCCGCTGGAGGAGACGGCGTAAGACAGAAGACAGAAGACAGAAGACAAAAGACAATTCATGAGATCATCTCGCGGCGACTGGCCTGAGGAGGATTCATGCGTCCACTTTGCCTCATCGCGGCGGCCATCCTGGCGCTCGGCATCCCGGTACACGCGCGGGCGCAGCCGGGTGCCTCCGCGGCGTCCTGCGGTCTCGCGCCGGTGGCCGGCGTCGAGCAACAGCTGATGTCGGGCGGAAAGCCGCGGACCTACCGGCTGTTCGTTCCGCAGGGATTCGACAGTCGAACGCGGCTGCCGCTGGTGCTCGATCTTCACGGGAGCGGCGGCAACGCCGCCGGGCAGGCGAGGACGAGCGGGTTCGAGGTGGTGGCGGCGCGAGAGGGATTCGCGGTGGCGACGCTCCAGGCCGATGGTGGCCGCTGGAACGTGCCGATCACCGACGGCCGGCCTGACGACGTTCTGTATGCGTCGGACGTGATCGATCACGTCTCGCGAACGGTCTGCATCGACCTCTTGCGCGTGTATGCGGCCGGCTTCTCAGGTGGCGGGCGCATGTCGTCGCTGCTCGCGTGCCGGCTGAGCTCGCGCATCGCCGCCATCGCTCCCATGTCGGCCTTGCGGTGGCCCGGTCCGTGCGAGGGGAGGCCGGTTCCAATCGTGACCTTTCACGGGCTGGCCGACACTCAGAATCCGTACGACGGCCATGCGGCGGCGCGCGGTGCGGAGTGGCTCGAGAGCGTGCCTGAGGCGCTGGCCGGCTGGGCGGGTCACAACAGGTGCGGCTCCGCTGTGATTCTGGAGGATCCGCCCGGCCCGCTGTCGATCATGCGCTACGCGGGGTGCGCCGACGAGGCGGAGGTCCGGCTGATTCGCATCGACGGCCTCGGACACACCTGGGCCCGTCAGGAGATCGACGCGACCACGGCAATGTGGGAGTTCTTCAGAAGCCACGCGCTGCGGCGCTGAGACCGGGGTCAGACCGTGAAAAAAGCAGTGATTCAAGACCTGACCCCACGAATTCTCTGTCAGGGTCGGATCGTCACCTTGTTCATCTTCTGCGGCGTGACGGGCTGGCTCATCTGGCCGTCACCACCAGGCTTGGTCGGCGTGTTTGCGATGGCGTCAACCGCGTTCATCCCCGAGGTGACCCTGGCGAAAATCACGTAGTTCGGCGGCAGCGGGTAGTCCGCGTGCATGATGAAGAACTGACTGCCGTTGGTATTCCGACCGGCGTTGGCCATCGCCACGATCCCGCGGCGGTAGCCCTCCCGGTATCGTGGCGAGTCCGGAGCGATCTCGTCCTCGAACGTTCCGCCCCATGCGCTTTCACCGCCGGTGCCGTTGCCGGCCGGATCGCCGCCCTGGATCATGAACCCCTTGATCACGCGGTGGAACGTGACGCCGTCGTAATAGCCGCGCTCGGCGAGCAGACGGAAGTTCTCCACGGCCTTGGGCGCATCCGACTCGAAGAACTCGAGCTCGATGGGGCCGTTGTCCGTCTCGATGACGGCGTGCTTCCCGCCGGAGCTCTTCGCGCCGCTGCCGGTCCCCTTGCCATCGCCGGATGAAGAGCCGCAGCCGGCCGCCCACCCCAGGACGGCGATGAGAGCGATGAGCGCGCAGGAACGCCTGCATGTGAGTGCGAGCAGAAAGGTCGACATGCCCTGAGCATAGCAGCGGTGAGGATTCGTGGGCAGCGGCTGTGACACATTTCCTCAGTTGACACGCGGCGCCGATCGACCTGAACATCCGGTGCAGCTCGGTGACTCCTGCGGAAGGTCCGGCTGACGCCGGACGCGACGGCAGGTGTGCCGCAAGTCCTCACTGCGCCGGGAGTCTGTCATGCGTCTCAATCGGAGGCTGTCCTGGGTCGCCGTCGCAGCGTTCGTACTCGGCAGCGCGCCCTCGGTTCCACTCGCGCAGCCCGGCGCCTTCGGAGGCGGGTATGGACCCCCGCTCACGGTCGTGCCGCCGCCGAGGACCTTCGCGACCTCGGACGAGCACTACAAGTATCTTCTCGGGCAGGCCAAGGGCGGCACGAAGCACACGCTTGCCTCCGTGCCGCGCTGGGACGGGCTGTGGGTGACCGCCGGCAACACCCACATGGACATCTTCATCGACCCGCCGGGATTTTCCGGCAAGGTTCGACCCGGCGTCCTGACACCGCCCTACGAGGCGGCCTACAGAGAGCGCTGGCGCCAGCAGCAGGAGCAGGGCGAGGTCCAGTACGACCGGCTGACGCACTGCGAGCCGCCCGGCTACCCGCGGTGGCTCCTCGAGCCGTACTCGCACGAGTTCGTCAATCTGCCGCAGGAGTCGTACTTGATCAACGATTACGGTCCGGGGATACGGCGCGTCTACATCAACCAGGAGCACAAGAACGTGTACGGCACGCACTCCTGGTACGGCGACACGATTGGATTCTGGGACCGGAGCAGGCTCGTCACGAACACGAAGTACCTGCTGCCGGCCGACTTCACGCGGTGGTCGCCGATGACGAGCAATCAGTTCGAATCGGTCGAAACGTGGGAGCTCAAGCAGTACCCGGCCGGCGTCGAGCGGCTCGAAGTGCAGGTCACCTTCTACGACCGTCACGCCTTCGTCAAACCGGTCAGCGCCGTCTACGCGTTCCGTCGCGCGAAGGAGCTCGAAACGGCCGGCCATCGCGTCCAGCACTGGGAATGTGAAGGGAGCAGCAACGACGTGTTCGACAAGGGCACGACGACCTCGCGCCTCCCGGGCGAGCAGGGGTTCAAGGACGTGCGCGGCAGCACGCTCTTTCCCAATCTCCCAGGGCAGTCGCGCGATCCGATCTACAACACCACACTTCCGGGCGGGAAGGAGTAGGACATGAAGCGGGCGTTCAGTCTGCTGCCGGCCGCGTGCGTCGCCGTGATTCTGATGGCGCCGGCGGCCATGGCGCACCATTCGTTTGCGATGTTCGACAAGAGCGTCGAGAAGGTCGCCACCGGCACGGTCGTGCGCTGGGCGTTCAACTCCCCGCACTCGTGGCTCTATCTGAACATCAAGGGCGGCGACGGCGCGGAGACGCTCTGGAGCTTCGAGGGTTCGGCACCGCCGACGCTGCTCCAGCGCGGCGTGACCGGCACGACGTTCGAACCCGGCAATACAATCACGATCTCTTACTGTCCGTTGAAAGACGGCCGCTCTGGCGGCGGTCTCGGATGGGCTCGCCTGGCCAACGGCACGTTCGTGAACCCCTCCGACGGCGGGTGTGACGGCAGTGCCAAGGCGATTGAGAAGTGGAAGATCTGGCTGGCGGCGGGATACACGTCGAGCACCGAGGCGGCCCAGAAGGCGAAGTAGGTCAGACCGCGACGCCGATGCCGGCGACTTCGGTGGCGAAGATCATTGCAAAGGCGCCGCCGCGAGCGTCGCGGTCGAGGATGGCGGCGCGCCGCAGGTAATCTCTGGACGTCAATCCGCGAGTGCCCGTGCTCTCGGCCACGTCGAACAACCGGCCATCGGATCCCGTCCGGATCAGGATCCCCTTCGCGGCACGATCGATCACGGCTGGATACGCCGCGTCGAGCCAGCCCTTGACGAGGCCGCGCATCATCGCCGTCGCGATCATCGACGTTCCCGAGTACTCGGGATACGCGCCCGGATAGTCGATCACCTCGCGGAACATCCCGTTCTCGTCCTGATGCCGCGCGAGCGCCTGCATGTGCCGCTGAAACGCCGAGAGCATCGCCGGATAGGCGGGATGGTCCTTTGGAAAGTCCGTGAGCGTGAGGGCGGCGCCGAGAGCGGCGAAGCCGTTGCCGCGCCCCCATGCGGCGTCGGCCGAAGCCTGATGCCGGTACAAACCATCCGCCCGTCCCACGATCTTCTGCATGTAGGCGAAGTGCCGGGCGGCCATGTCGAAGTACTTGCGCTCGCCGGACAGGGCGCCGGCGTTTGCGAGAATCGGAATGTCCATGAAGAACGAATCACTCCAGCCGCCGTTCAGCGGCATGAACTCACGGAGCGAACCGTCTTCGGTGAAGCCGCTGTTGGCGGCGCGCAGCACCAGCTTTGCCGCCCGCTCGTCACGAGTGCGCCGCGCGATCTCATAAAAGAGCATGTGCGCGGCCAGTGAGCTCTGCGATGGCATGGCAAAGCTGTCGCGCGATCCGTTGAGATACGGTTCCGCCACTCGCAGCACGTCGGCGGTGTTGCCAAGCCGCAACTGCGCGATGAGCGCCATCGCCTGGATGTACGTGGGCTGGTTGAAGTCGCGCCCGTAGATCTCCGCCAGTTCGTCGGCCACCGCTCGCAGAGACCGGCTGCGTCGCCGTTCGATTTCGAGGCGAGCCTCCGAAGGCGCGAGCGTCGACGGCACGGAGTCGAGCAGTCCTGAGCGCGCCGTGATGACCTGCGCGGGGATGCGGCCGACGAACCCCACAGCGTTCTGAGACAGCGCTTCGGCGAGGCCTCCGCCTGCCTCCCCCGTCACCAGCACCAGGTCAGGCGCCTGGATGCCGATCCAGCGCCACAACACGTGCGACTCGGCGTTGTCTCGGTAGGCGACACCCGCGGGAGGGAACTGGAGCGTACGTCCCTCCGGGTTCGCCACTGGTACAGCAAGCAGCCGGAATCGCCGCCGGTTCTGCGCGATGGCCTGGTAGGCGGCGGCTTCGCGGGCGACGACCTCGCTCGTGGCGTCCTTGCCTTGCAACCCGCCGATGATCAGCACCGCTGGAGCCGCGCCGGAGCTCCCGGCCGCGACCAGCGCCTCGATTCCGGCATCGCCTGCCGTCAGACCGATCGTCCAGCGCTCTGCCGTCTGCGCGAACGTGCGAACCGGCAGGCCGGCCATCAAGCCATAGAGAGAGGTCAGCGTCACGAAACGCCGGCGCGTCAGAGTGGTGCCGGCCACGTGACCGTCGTTGCGGTCACCGGAAGGCTGTGCCGCCGAGAGGTGCGTATAAGTTTGGCGTCGGATCATGAATCGCATCGACCATGAGCACGTCGAGCACCGCCGTGGATGGCTCCAGCTCGAGCCGAGGTCCTCTTGTGAGTGTCTGATTCTACTCAGGTCCCGCGATCATGAGCAGCCGGGGTTGGCAGGGAAATCCGCGCGGGCGGGTGTGCCACGGCAGGAGAAGAGACCCCGTATCTCGTTTTCGTTCTACTCTCAGGAATCCGAGCGATGCTGGAGCGCCGAATCACCGGCTTTCATCAGGACGATCAGGGCGACTGGGTCGCAGAGCTGGAGTGTGGGCATCAGCAGCACATGCGCCACCAGCCACCGTGGCAGGTGCGCCCGTGGGTGCTGTCGGCGTCGGGCCGGGCGTCATTTGTCGGCACGCTCGTGCCTTGCCGGTTGTGCGATGCCGCCGAACAGGACGGGAAGCGCAAGTCGCCGCCGGGCTGAAGCCCGGCGCCGCTGCCTCCTACTCTCGTGCCGTACCGAATAGACATCCCTGAAGCTGGTGTCGATACGTTCGATCGGCTCGTCGAGCTTGGCGCGCTCGACGTCGAATCGGACAACGGCGCGATCGCCGCGCTGATGCCTGACGCCGTCGCTCCGGAGCAGGTCGTGGAGGCGCTGGGACTGGGTGCTGCGACGGTATCGCCGGCGGCCGGACGTGATGCTGATTCTGTCTGGGTGTTGAGCCTCCGTTCGATCCGCATCGGAGGCATCGAGCTTGCTCCGGCTGATGCCGGGGAGAAGACCGGCAGACTTCGTTTGATCGACAGCGCTGCGTTTGGTACCGGCCTCCACCCGACGACCGCGCTGTGTCTTGAAGCGCTGGCCGCGGCCGTGCAGCCGGTCCTGCCAGAGGCCGTGCTCGACGTCGGGACCGGTTCCGGCGTGCTCGCGCTTGCGGCATTGATGCTCGGGGTGCCGCGCGCCCTTGCCATCGACATCGATGACCAGGCGCTGCGCGTCGCCGCCGAAAACGCCCGCCTCAACGGCCTGGACGAGCGGTTCCAGGCGGTTCGCGGCGGGCCCGAGACGGTCGCAGGAACGTGGCCGCTCGTTCTGGCCAACGTGCTTGCCGCTCCACTCGTCGAAATGGCGCCCGCGCTCGTCCGATGCGTCGGACATCACGGCCAACTCGTGCTCTCGGGCGTACCTTCCTCCCTCGAAGCGGACGTCGCGCAGGCCTACCGCCATCTGGGCATGCGGTTTCTGCGGAGGAACACGCGTGCGGGCTGGGTCGTGCTCGTGCTCCAGGCGCCGTGGTGAGAGCCTCTCGCGGGCGAGCTGACTGCGGCTCGACTAGAGCCCGACATCGGCGCTGACATGTGGCAGAATTCCGCGCGTGACGCGCCCCTCGACGGAGAACCAGCGCAGCGAGCGCGATGCTGACCATGAAGAGTTTCGACGAGCTCAAGCAAGCGGTGACTGACGCGGGCCTCGGGCGTGTTGCCGACCAGATCGCCCGGTTAGCGCGTCCGTGCTTCCGCATCGGGCGAACCCTCATACCGGAGGATCGGATCCGTGTGGGTGCGTCCAAGTTTGGCGGTGCTCCCGACGCGCCATCGGGGTTTGCGTGGCCGCAAATTCAAGGCGCCCATGGCCCTGAACCGATGGAGTTCGTCGGACAGGTTCGACTGGGCGATTTGACGACGCCGCTGCCGGAGCCGGCTCCGAGCGACGGGCTCCTCTCGTTCTTCACGCGATGGGACGACGGCCACGTCTTCTACTACCCGCAAGGAACGGCCTTGCAGCGAACCGCCAGCCCGAACCCGCTCGTCGAGCCGGCGCCGTCCGGCTTCTGGCAGCGCGTGCGTGCCAGCTTCGCCCGGAATCCCGATCCCCGGCTGACCTATCGTGCCTGTGCGCTGACGTTCGCGTCAGCGATCTCGCCGATCGACGGAGGCTCGTCGACGTTCGACACGCTCGGACTCCGGGAAGCCGACAGCGAGACATACATCGAGCTCTGTGAGTCTGCGTGGGACAGCGCGGTCAAGCATCAGCTGTTCGGGCACGCCAGCCCGGTCCAGAACGAGATGGAGCTGGAGTGCGACTTCCACCGCCGCGGCGAAAAGGAGCGATGGGACCTGCCGCCGGAGCGCTTTACGGCTGCCGCGCGTGAGTGGGTGCTCCTGCTCCAGGTCGATTCCGACGATGGCAAGGACGGCCCGGGCTGGATGTGGGGAGACCTCGGCATGGTCTACTTCTGGATCCATCGCGACGACCTGGCGGCTCGCGCGTTCGACAAGGTGGTCTGCGTGTCGCAGTGCCACTGATTCGCCGGGCGTCAGCGGCGGCCGGACGGTGGCTGCTGCTCGAACCAGCGCTTCACTGCCGCGTCCGCGCTCTTGAGGTCCGGCTTCTTCGCGGCGATGGCGACCGACTGCTGGTACTCCTGCTCGAGATCACCAACATCGATGTTCGATCCGGCGCGGATGAAGAGTGGAATCTGGTGCAGTTCCGCGTGCACGGTGACGGTCTGGCCGCCGGCGTGAACGGTGCCCGGGTGCCAGGCATCGCGCCATCTGGAACCGGAGGGCAGATAGACCTGCTGCTCACGGCGGCGCTGTTCCCAGATCGGCGACACGAGGACGTCGGGGCCGTACAAGTAGGTCCACCAGTTCGTCCACGCCGCTCCTGACTTCGGATCCACGAGGAACAGCGGTCGGACGATCGGCATGCCCGCGTCGTGCGCCTCGCGCGCCAGCCGATAACTGTAGTCGGCCAGCCGTTGATGCAGACGTGCATAGAGCCGCCAGATCGCGATCAGCGTGGAATCGTAGCTGGGCTCGCGCGGCAGGTTCCAGAAGCCGACGTTCCGTGTCGGACCCACCTCCATGATCGGCGTGAACGCGCTGAAGGCGAGCCAGCGCGCGCACACCTCCTGCTCCATGAGCTGCTGGTTGTAGCCGCACGTATCCGACCCCCAGTTCGGATAGCCCATGACCGCGGCGCGCTGCACGGCGACGATCGAGGCGCGCAATCCTTCCTGTGTGCCGCCGATGTCGCCGCCCCAGAAAATGCCGTACTTCGCACTGCCCGTATACGCCGCCCGCGGCATGAGGAAGAAGTCCTGGCCGCGCAACCTGCTCGCCACATCGTACGCCGCCTTCACATACATGGCGGGATAGGCATTGCGGTTTTCACGAATCGTCCGCTTGTCGAAGACCGTGTACGGACCGCCGTCGGGGATGTTCTCCTCCGACCGATCGAGCTTGTAGCCGGCCACCCCCATCTTCAGGAGCTTGGCGAGGCCGTCCTGCCAATAGGCGGTGGCAGCCGGGTTCGTGAAGTCCGCGAGTGGATAGTTGTTCTGCTGCGGCGGCTGTCCGGCCAGCGTGTACCCGCGAGCGATGGCCTCCTTTTCCATCCTTCCCTGGAAGAACGGAGCGATCCACAGCGCCACGCGTGTCTGACGCTCGCTCAGCCAGCGGACCATCTCGGCGAAGTTCGGCAGCCGATTCGGATCGATGTCGAAGTCGTCATAACCCAGGCGTCCAGGCCCCCACGGCCGATCGATCCAGTACACGCCGTTCGGGATCCCGTAGGCGCTCATCAACAGCACGTCTTCCATGACCTCGGCATTGAACGGACCGGTCACGGGGGTGCCGTCGTAGTACGCCGCTCGTTGAGTGTGCTCGTCACGCCAGCGCCAGGGCGAGTAGATCCACTTCGGTGGAAGAAGTGGTGGACCGCTGTCGAGGGCGTGCGCGCGGACGATGGCAGCCGGATCGTCGGCCGTGTAGATCTTGATGTCGAACGACGGTCCCTCGAACTCGATTCGCACCCGTTCCCGGTCGCTGGCGGCAAAATCGAAGAACCCTGGCCACGTGCCCTTCACGAAGACGCCATAGCCGCGCGATGACAAATAAAACGGGGCATACACAGAGGTCGTGGGCTTCACCAGCATCTCGACCGAATGACCGCGCAGGTCGAGGGCCACGTTGATGCCCGATGCCCACGATGCCTGCTGCGGTCCGTCCACGACCCGCTCCATCAGGCCGGTGTAATACTCGTCGGCCTCGGCTCGAACGGTCACTCCCCATCTGATGATGCCGGTAGAAGGCTCCGCCTTCAGGCCGACGTCGAAGTTCGCCCCTTGCGGGTTCACCGCCAGATGAACCGTGCGGCCGCCGACGTTGGCCTGCGCGCTCCATCTCCCGCTGATCGCCCGGCCGTTGCCGACGAGTGACGCCGGCAGCATGGTCCGACCCTCCGCGGTCTCGTAGAAGAGGCCGCCGAGTGCGAGTGACCGGCTGTCGGGACCCGACCCACGCGGCGGCAGCCTTGGCGATGTCAGGACGAGCGTCGCCGCGCCGGCGGTGGACTGGCTGCTGGAGGGTTTCACGGCCATGCTGACGACGGCCATGATCATGAGCAGACGCGCGACGAACAGTCGCTTCACGCGGCCAATCTTAACGCTGATGACAGGACTTCATCTGGTGCACGTTCCGTGTTCCAGGTTCCTGGTTCGGCCGGGTTCAGGTTCTAGGTTCTCGGCGTTCAGGGTTCAGGGTTCGCGAATCGCACGCCGCAAACCTGGAACCTGGAACGGCGAACTGCAAACTTTGAACTTTGAACCTTGAACTTTGAACCTTGAACTTTGAACCTTGAACTTTGAACCTTGAACCTTGAACCCAGAACCTGAACTCCGCGAACCTTGAACCTTGAACCCAGAACCTGAACTCCCCGAACCTGGAACCCGGAACGTGGAACCTGGAACCGAAGACTCACGAACTTTCCACTGACCTCGTTCCGAGGCACGACGGGGCGTGGACCTCCGCCGGCTCGGCCGAGACGAACTCGCGCTCCGGATGCCGTACCGCCAGGACCGAGCACGGCGCCCGGCGAATGACGCGCTCCGCCACGCTGCCCATCAAGAGCCGATCGATGGACGAGCGGCCGTGCGTGCCGATCACGATGAGATCGATCGCCGAACTGTTGGCGTAGTCGATGATGGCGGCCGCGGGGTCGTCGGCGAGCAGCAGCACCGTCTTTGCGTGGAGCGCGTTTCGCTCCTGGTCGGTGAACTGGTCGCTCAGCTGCTGGCGCTTGCTGGCTTCGAGGGCATGGGGATCCCAAACGACCGGTTTCAGGAACCAGTTCTCGGCTACGTGCAAGAGGTGGAGCCTGCCCCCGAACACCCATCCGAGCTCCTTGGCGTAGGTGAGCGCGGTTGCCGACGCGCGATCGAAGTCGGTGGCCACCAGGATGTTCGGCACGACGAATTCGTGAGAGGGGTCGCGAACGACCATCACTGGACACGGCGCCGCGCGAACGACCCCTTCGGCCACGCTTCCCACGACCGCATGCCCGATGCGGCCGCGCCCATGGGTGCCCATGATGATCAGGTCGGTGCGTCGCTCCTGCGCGAATCGGACGATTTCATCGCGAGGTGTCCCGAACCGGAAGTGGAGGGCCGTCGCCTCGCCCGCCTCGTCGGAGAGAGTCATCAACTGATGCAATGGCGTCGTGCCGACGCCGTCAGACGCATTGATCGCATCTTTCGGGTCGCCAACATGCAGGACGTCGAGTGCGGCGCCGAACATTCTGGTGAGCGCAGCCGCATATCGCATCGCGGCGGCCGACGTCGCGCCGAAATCGTGCGGGACGAGAATGCGGGTGAGCGCAATCATGACCGTCACCTTCGAGGAATCGCTGGATGCGGGGGCGTTCGTGGGCGTCATGCGGCCGAACACCGGTCGGCATCCCCTCGGCGTGGATGAGCGGCGAAACGCGTGCCACGCACATGTCGACGCAGATATGGCTCGCGACAGTCGTGGAGAACACCCCGCCGCTGCGGTTCGCGGAAGTTTTCACGCCGCGGGTGAAATTCCCCGGCAGCGCATTGCGCGTCGGAGCGGCCGGCCGGGCCGCGGCGGTGTACTGCCAGTACTAGCAGCCCGTGGCAAAAGGCCGTGATGGGCTGCTGAGGCGCCGAGACAAACCACAGGCACCGAGACCACAGAGATTCCTATGGTTTTCTCTGTGTCCTCGGTGCCTCTGTGGCGGACTTCTGTGCCTCGCAGGCCGATGGGATTTCACCTCGGCCTGCTAGGATGAGCCCAATGCTGACAGACATCCTCAGAGCGACGCCCGTCTCGTCGATCGATCAGGTGCTCGCCGTCATGGAAGCAATCGACCGGAGGCTGCCCGACTCGGACGGATTGAAGTGGTTCAATCGCCTCTACCTGCAGGTGACGCGCAGCGTTCGCCAGGCGGTGGCCGGGCCGGCCTTTCGCGACGCCCGCTTCATGTCGGAGCTGGACGTCGTCTTCGCCAATTTGTACTTCGCGGCCGTCGCCGCCGGCGAGGTCGAGCCGGCTCGTGCACCCTCCGCCTGGCGGCCGCTGCTGCGTGCGCGGTCCGGCCGCGGCATTGCCCGTCTGCAGTTCGCGCTCGCCGGTATGAACGCCCATATCAATCGCGACCTCCCGCAGGGGATCGTGCGGGTGTTCGAGACGCTCGGCGGCGACCTCCTGTCAGACCAGTCGCGACGGCACGACTTCGAGAGCGTGAACGCGCTCCTCGAGCGGGTCGAGGGCGAGGTCAAGGCAGATTTTTCGATCGGCGTGATCGGAGTGGTCGATGCGCTCGCGGGTCGCGCTGACGATGTGGCGGCGATGTGGAACGTGCGAGCGGCGCGACAGGCGGCGTGGACGAACGCTCAGGTGCTCTGGACACTGAGGCAGAAGCCGCGCATCCGCGAGGCGTTCTTCGAGACGCTGGACAAATCAACCGGTCTGGCGGGACGGGGACTCCTCGCGCCGGTCGCGATTGACCCTGCCTGAGGGGCGGCTGCCAGGGCGCCTGCGGCTGTGACCACGCCTCACGCCTGGTGGCGCGCGGCGTTTGCCCGAATCGCGTCGGCCAGAAACGGCGTCAGCCCCTCGCCGTGCTTGTCGATGCTCTTCCTGAAACGCTCGTCGGATTCATACATCGAAGCGAGCCCGCGGTGCATTCCGTGGCTGCATGGGTAGAACCAGCGGTCGATGGACATCCGATGCCGCTCCGCGATGTCCATCACCGTTGAATCGGACGGGCTTTTGCCCGCTTTCAGCGCCGCGTATGCGGCGTCGTACACGGCAGCCTGTTCGATCGCCACAGTCTTCCAGTCATCCGGCGTATAGCGGCCCGTCCGCTGTTGCGCTTCGGCGAACGCGTCCGACGCGCCCCACCTGCGACGGGCTTCCTCCTCGTATTCAGACGGGTTGAAACCCTGGAACAGCTCTTCCATCTTCAGTTCTCCTTTCCGTCGGCGACCATCGAGTTCGGCCAGTGCCAGGTCGATCGCGCGAATGATCGCCTCGGCCTGCCGCGCGTGCTGATTCAGACGTTCCCTCTGCTCGAGCAGGGCCGTCTTTCGATCGAAGCGTGGATCCTCCAGCGACCGCCGAATCTCCTCGAGCGGCAGACCGAGCTCCCGGCCGATGAGGATCTGCTGCAGCCGGAGCAGATCGGAATCCGTGTAGAGGCGGTAACCGGCGGCCGTCCGGGCGGTCGGCACCAGCAGCCCGATCGCGTCGTAGTGATGCAGGGTGCGGACCGAGACGCGCGCGAGTCGAGCGACATCCTTGACCTGATAGGTGCGCGATCGCGTCATGAAGGGAGTGTGCAGCCTGACGCGGCGTCAGGGTCAAGAGCAACCAGGCCCGGAATCTGTTCGATTTCGGGATTTCGAACGTTTATGAAGATGTCGGGACGCATGACCAGATTCCTCACGGTTCTCCTCGTGGCAGCGATGACGTTACCGGTGACCGCTCAGTGGCTGAACCATCCGACGCCGGGCATCCCGCGCACGCCCGACGGGAAGCCAAATCTCGGCGCGCAGCCGCCGCGGAGCGCCGATGGAAAGCCCGATCTGTCCGGCGTCTGGAACGGGTCTCCTCTCGTCCTCAAACCTCCCGAAGGCTCGGTGCAACCGTGGGCGCAGGCGCTCATGAAGCAACGGGAAGAGAACTTCTTCAAGGAGCGTCCGAGTTACCGGTGTCTGCCAAGCGGGCCGGAGCAGACGTTCGGGTGGAAACGGATCGTCCAGACGCCGACGCTCATCACGATTCTGAACGACGATCTCACGTATCGGCTGATTTTCATGGACGGCCGGCGTCTCGAAGCCGCTCCCAACCCAAGCTGGATGGGCTATTCGGTCGGTCGCTGGGAGGGAAACCTCCTGGTCGTGGACAGCTTCGGGTTCAACGACCGCACGTGGCTGAGCGGCCGTGGTCTGCCGCACACCGAGGCGCTGCGGATCACGGAGCGGTATCAGCGCCGCGATGTCGGACATCTTCGAATCGACGTGACCATTGCGGATACCGGCACGTTCTCGAAGCCATGGTCGTTCCCCGTCGATCTGCTGCTGCGCCCCGATACGGAGATGCTCGAGGCGGTCTGCGAGTCGCGGCAGGATCACTGGGTCGGCACCGTGTCCGACGCCCGGCGAAGCGAGGTCGCCGTTCCCGCGGACGTCCTCGCCGCCTATGTGGGGGTGTACTCGGGTGTCTGGGCAACCCGCCCTCGGACAGTCAGGATCTCGGTGAAGAACGGCGGGCTCGTGGCGACCATCGTCACGGACAACGTGCTGACGAGAGAGGACGAGCCGCTCGTGGCGCAGTCTCCGACAACGTTTCTGGGCGCCGGCGGCCTCGGCTACGAGTTCATGCGCCAGGGGTCCGGTGTGGCCACTCACGTCATCGAGCGGCACGTCTCGGGTGCGTACACATTCGCGCGTCAGCCGTGAACGGTGCCTTTCGACGCCCAGGCGCGTGCAAGGAGCAGGATCGGACGGTCGGCATCGCCGCGCAGCAGGCGGCGCTGCAACCGGAGCCGCAGCTGCTCACGGTCGTGCGGCGGGAGCGCCCCCACGTATGCGCCCGCCGGACCTTGCTTGACGAGAAAGGGAGACCAGTAGTCGTCGAACGAGGAGAACCGCGTCTCGATCGCCAGCGCTTCTTCCGATACGTCCGCCAGCGAGTGCGCGTGCCAGAGCGTTGAGAGGTCACCGCGGCGGCAGAGCGGCATGTGCCGCTCGTCCCTCTCGTCCGCCTCCGGACGCAGCCCGACCGCCTCGTCCCAGAACACGCGCAGCATTTCCATCCCGGCGCCGTAGTCCCACACTGCTGCGGCAACCGTGCCGCCCGGCCGCGTCACGCGAATCATCTCTCGTAGAGCCATTGCAGAGTCGGGAATGAAGTTCATGGTCAGGAGCGAGACCGTCCGGTCGAAGCGTGCGTCCGGGAATGGCAGACGTTGCGCATCGGCCACTGCGAACAGCAGACGGCTGCTCTGATGACGTGCTCGCGCAGACACGACGTACGGCTCTGACCGATCGAGCCCAATGATGCGTGCCGATGGAGCGGCGGCGGCGATGGCGGCGGTCAGGGCCCCCGTGCCCGATCCGACATCAAGGACCGCGTCGCCGTCGCGAATGCCTGCAAACTGCACCAGCTGTCGGGCAAGGTCACGGCTCCAACGGCCCATGAAGCGCTCATAGGCCTCGCCGAGTGAGAACATCACGTGATCTTAGGCCCAGAGCTCACTTGTGTTGAGGATGCGAATCCCTGTGGAGACGACCGACCAGACTCGCCTGACCGCGCGAGAAGGCTGTGGGGATCAGCGAGCTCACGGAGCTCGCGTCCAGCGGCCCTCGACGCCCTCGCAGCGCGGTCC
>DASUGH010000090.1:0-3708 GCA_036274155.1 Vicinamibacterales bacterium
TGCCACGTCAGAATGGATCCGCTCGGGTTCTCGCTGGAGAACTTCGACGCGCTTGGCAAGTGGCGGTCGACGAGCGATGGCAGTCCGATCGACGCCTCCGCGGCACTCCCGGACGGGACGCGCTTTCAAGGTGTCGCAGGACTCCGGCAGCTCGTCGCCAGCCACCAGGAGGACTTTGCGCGGACGTTCACGCAGAAACTGCTCGCTTACGCGCTCGGCAGAAGCCTCGAGCCGTACGACCAGCCGGCGGTGCGCCGGATCGCGCGTGACGCCGCCGCGGGCGGGTACCGCTGGTCGTCGCTCATCATGGGCGTGGCGACCAGCGTGCCCTTCACCATGAGCGCGACACTGCCGTTGCAGACCGCCGTGTCAGGCCGCACCACCGCTGCACGTTAGGTCAGGAGTCAGCCAATGCTGATCACCAGGAAAGCGATCCCACGGCGGGCGGTATTGCGAGGCATCGGCGCGACGCTGGCGTTGCCGCTGCTCGACGCCATGGTACCGGCGCTCACGGCGCTTCAAAGGACGGCGGCCCGCCCGATCACCCGCTTCGGCGTGATGTACGTGCCGAATGGCATGGTGATGCAGCAGTGGACGCCGGCGGCCGAAGGGGCCGGCTTCGAGCTCTCCCCGACGCTCTCTCCGCTCGCGGCGTTCAGAGACGACCTGCTCGTGCTCAGCAACCTGGCGTGCGTGCCGAGTCCAGGACGTCCGGGCGGCGCGCATGCGAAGGCGAGCACGCGATTCCTGACCGACATCTCGCCGCCGACGAGCGAGACCTGGCTCGATGCCGGCATCTCGATGGATCAGATCGCCGCCAGATCGACAGGCGCGTTTACGCAGCTGGCCTCGCTCGAATTGTCGGTTGAATCGGGCGAAACCGCCGGCGCCTGCGACGTCGGCTTCGCCTGCGCGTACACGAACACCATCTCGTGGCTCGGCCCGAGTACTCCGCTGCCCACTGAGAACAACCCGCGCACGGTCTTCGAGCGCCTCTTCGGCGACAGCGGCAGCACGGACCCGAGGGCGCGGCAGGCTCGCATTCAACAGGACCGCAGCCTGCTCGATTCGCTGCGCGATGAGGTCGCACACCTGCACGGATCGCTCGGCGAGAGCGACCGCGTGAAGCTCGTCGAGTACCTCGAGGCGGTCCGCGACGTCGAGCGGCGCATCCAGAAGGCGGAGGATCAGCGCGACAAGGAGCTGCCGCGCCTGGACCATCCCGCCGGAATCCCTGCGTCGTACGACGACCATGTCAGGTTGATGTGCGATCTACAGGTGCTGGCCTATCAAGTCGATCTGACCCGCGTCGTGACGTTCATGCTCGGACGCGAGTTCAGCGGCGTCACCTACCCGCAGATTGGCGTCCCCGATGCCCATCACCCGATCACCCATCATCAACAGGAAGCGGAGAAGATTGCGAAGGTCGTCAAGATCAACCACTACCATGTGACGCAGTTCGCCTATCTGCTCGAGAAGCTGCGGGCGACACCCGACGGCGACGGCTCGCTGCTCGACCACGTGATCATGATGTACGGAACCGGGATGGGCGACTGCAACGCCCATGACCCGCGCAGCATCCCGTTGGTGCTGGCTGGTGGACGGTCAGCGCAGCTCAAAGGCGGACGTCACATTCGATACGCCAGGGAGACACCGCTCGCGAATCTGCATCTGACGCTCCTCGACAAACTGGGCGTCCACATCGACCGCATCGGCGACAGCACGGGGCGGCTGGACGACCGCGTGCTCGCAGGGATCTGAGGGTCTCGTGCTCGGAGTGCGAACCGCTGCGTCGATCGTCGTCATCGTGATGGTGTTGGCCGGCGTGACCGCCGCTGGCGACACGCGATTGATCGAGGCCGTGAAGAACAGGCGCCTCGAGGACGTTCGCGCCCTGCTGAAGCAGCGCGTGGACGTCAACGCGACTCAGGGTGACAAGGCCACCGCGCTGCATTGGGCAGTCCGCGCCGACGATGCGGCGATGGTGGGCGTGCTGCTCGGCGCAGGAGCGCGCGCCGACCTGGCGGACGACACCGGCGTCACGCCTCTCTACCTCGCGTGTCTCAACCGCAACGCTCGGATGGTCGAGACGCTGCTCGAGGCGGGCGCGAATCCGAACGCGGCGCTCGCCGGCGGCGAGACGGTGCTGATGACCTGCTCGCGCACCGGTGAACCGGCCGCGGTTCGAGCGCTCCTCGCGCGCGGAGCGGCGGTCAATGCGAAGGAGCCCGCGCACCAGCAGACTGCGCTGATGTGGGCCGCGAGCGAATCGCATTCGCCGGTCGTCGCGGCGTTGCTCGAACGCGGTGCCGACGTGCGGGCGCGATCGCGCATCTACACCCAGACGGTGACCAGCGAAGTGACGCAGCGTGCGGGTCGTGAAGAATTGAACTACACCGTGCCACGCGGCGGGAGCAGCGCGCTGCTCTTCGCGGCGCGCTCGGGCGATCGCGAATCCGCGCGATTGCTCATCGCCGCGGGCGCCGATGTCGACGATGCGCTACCCGATGGGGCGAGCGCATTGATCGTCGCCGCCCACAGCGGACACGGACAGGTTGCGGCGCTCCTGCTCGAAGCGGGCGCCGACCCGAACCGTGACACCGTCGGCTACACCGCACTGCACGCCGCGGTGCTCAGAAGCGATCTCGCGCTGGTAGAGGCCCTGCTGACACGCGGCGCCAATCCGAATGCGCCGCTCACACGCGGCACGCCCGTCAGACGAAACAGTCAGGACTTCGAGCTGCCGAAGACGCTGCTCGGTGCGACTCCGTACCTGCTGGCCGCCAGGTTCCTGGAGCCCGACATCATGCGGGCGCTCGCTGCGGCAGGCGCCGACACGCACCAGCCGATGAAGGACGGCGCCACGCCGCTCATGGCCGCAGCCGGCATCGGCATCGCCGCGGCGGCGCAGGACGAAAAGCGCGGCACCAATCGACGCGGCCTCGCCATTCTCGACGGCGGCACCATCGAACCGGAGAGCCGTGTGCGCGAGACGGTGACGGCGGCGCTGACGCTCGGCAGCAACATCGACGCGGTCAATCCGGCAGGCGATACCGCACTGCACGTCGCCGCCGCGCACGGCTACGACTCGGTCGTCGCCCTGCTTGCCAGGAGCGGTGCGAACGTGAACGTCCGCAACGCGCGCGGCCTCACGGCGCTCGGAGCGCTGACCCGGGGAGCGAACGGAAAGACCGGGGCCGACGGCGAGTCACCGAGACAGAGCACCATCGATCTGCTTCGTACACTCGGGGCGACAGACTAGAGCCAGGGAGTCTGCGGCGTCGAGGTCACTGAGAAAAAAACCACAGAGGCACCGAGAGCACAGAGATTCATTTTTTCTCTGTGTCCTCTGTGCCTCTGTGGCGGAGTTTCTCTGTGCCTCACAGGCCGATACGATTGCACAACGGCCTGTCAGGTCGGCTTCGTCGCGAAAACGGCGAGGCGCCGGAAGAGATGGCTGGGCCGGCCGGTCAGGAACATCCATCGCAGCACGCCCACGCTGACCGGCGGACGGCCGCCGCGAAGGCGGTGTGCGGCGACGAGGCCGTCGATGGTGGCCAGCGGCCGATCACGCAGGTCGTCGAGCAGGGCGACGCGATGGACGCACGAGACCGTGCAGGTGGGCGCGCACGACTTCGTCGACTGATGCTCGCGTTCGAGATCGCGCTGACCGTACTCGTCGAGCGGAATGCCGGGATAGCCACGCTG
>DASUGH010000091.1:0-2599 GCA_036274155.1 Vicinamibacterales bacterium
GCAACCGCGATGCAGCGCACCGCCGCTGCTCCGGCGCAGCGGATCGGCTTCGTCTACATCCCCCACGGCGTCATCATGAACCAGTGGACGCCGGCGGCCACCGGCACCGGCTTCGAGTTCACGCCGATCCTCAAGCCGCTCGAGCCCTATCGCAACGATCTCGTCGTCGTCAGCAACCTCGTACGCGCCGCACCCGTGGACAACCACGCCTGCTCGGCGTCGGCCTGGCTGACGGGAGTCGCGGCCAAGCGAACGGACGGCCCTGATTTCCGCAACGGTGTTTCCGTCGATCAGCTGATCGCGCGCCAGATCGGCCAGGACACGCTGTTCCCGTCGCTGGAGCTGGCCACTGAAGACTTCACCGGACTGATTGGCGCCTGCGACCCGGGCTACAGCTGCGCCTACATCAACACGCTCAACTGGGCATCGGACACGACGCCGCTGCCCATGGAAATCAACCCGCGCGTCGTCTTCGAGCGGCTGTTCGGCAGCGGCGGCAATGCCGCCGATCGCGCCGCGCGGCGAAAGGTCGATCGCAGTCTCCTGGATTTCGTCGCCGACGATCTGCGCCAGCTCGAAGCCGGGCTCGGCGCTCCGGATCGGAATCGTCTGAGCGAGTACCTCACGTACGTCCGCGAAATCGAACGCCGCATTCAACGGTCGGAGCAGCGCGCGCAGGCCACACCGGACGTGCCGAACACACCAGTTGGCGTCCCCGAGTCCTACGAAGAACACGTCGGGCTGATGTTCGACCTGCTGGCACTGGCCTATCAGACGGACATGACGCGCGTGTTCACGTTCATGATGGCGCGCGAGGTCAGCCAGCGCACGTACGCGAACATCGGCGTCACCGAGCCGCATCACTCGATCTCGCACCACGCCAACCGCCCCGCGGCGATCGCCGGGCACGCCAGGTTGAACACGCACCACGTGAGCCTGCTGGCAAATTTCATCGAACGGTTGAAGACCACCCCCGACGGCGACGGCTCGCTCCTCGATCACTCGGTGATCCTCTATGGCAGCGGCATGAGCGACGGCAACGGCCACACCGGCTCTCCGCTCCCCCACGTCGTCATCGGCAACGCCAACGGACGCATCAAGGGCAACCGGCATATCTCCACACCAACCGGCACACCGATGGCGAACCTGCTGCTGAACCTGGCGCAGGTGTCGGGCGTCGAGATGGAGCGCTTCGGCGTCAGCCGCGGTACGGTCGATCTCTGATGCCGCGCTGCGCGCTACGGCGTCCAGGGCTTGCCTTCGCGCTGGTGGTGTTCGTCATCGGCACGGCGGCAGTCACGACGTTCGCTGCAGACTCCCCATTAGTCAGTGCGATCAAGAAGGGTGACGAGACGGCGGTCCGGTCGCTCCTTCGCGACCGCTCCGCCGTGAGCGCGCCCGGCCCCGACGGGATGACGCCGCTGCACTGGGCAGCGCGCACCGACGCGCTCGGCATCGTCAAACTCCTGCTCGGCGCCGGAGCGCAGGCGAGCGCGGCCGATCGCTACGGCATCACGCCGCTGGCGCTCGCGGCCATGAACGGATCCGCGCCTGTCATCGGTGCGCTGCTCGAGGCCGGCGCCGACGCGAAGGGGCGGGTTGGCGACGGCGAAACCGTGCTGATGGCGGCCGCACGGACCGGCAGGACCGACGCTGTTCGGCTGCTGCTCGATCGCGGCGCCGATCCGAACGCGCGCGAACCCTGGCAGGGTGAAACGGCGGCGATGTGGGCGGCCGGCGAGAACTACGGCGACATGGTCCGCCTCCTGGCGTCGCGAAAAGCCGACCTCAGCGTCCGCTCGAACGTTCTGGAGTTCCCGAAGGCCAAAGTGGATCTGGCGACGATGGTCACGACGGCGCTGCCGCGCGGAGGGCTGACGGCGCTGATGTTCGCGGCACGGCAAGGCGCGTCCGAAGGCGTGCGCGCGCTGGCCGAGTCCGGCGCACCGCTCGACACGACCGATCCCGACGGCACGACCGCTCTCGTCATCGCGATCATCAACGCGCACTTCGACACCGCCGCCATCCTGATCGAGAAGGGCGCCAATCTCGACCTCGCGGATACGGCAGGCATGGGACCGCTCTACGCGGCCGTCGACATGCAGCACCAGGAGCCGATGATCAACCGGCCGCTGGCGCCTCGCGTCGATCGTCTCTCCGCGAGGGACATCGTCTCCGCGCTTCTTGCGAAAGGTGCCAACGCCAATGCCACGTTGAAAGCGCCGCTGCTGATGCGGCAGCACAGCGGCGGCGATCCGCAGTTCGGCAGCGGGGCGACACCGCTGATGCGCGCGGCGAAGGTCGCGGATGTCGCCATCATGCGCGATCTGCTCGAGCATGGCGCGAACCCGCGGCTCGAGCTCGCCAACGGCACGACCGCCCTGCATATCGTCGCGGCGCGGGGCGGACGGCCCGCTCCGGCGGAGGCCACCGCGATCGAGGCAATGACACTGCTGCTCGATCACGGCGCCGACATTCAGGCGGCGACGAAAGCCGGCCAGACGGCGCTGCACGCCGCTGTCGGGCGCGGCGACGAGCTGGTGAAGTTTCTCGTCGAGCGCGGCGCGAAGCTCGACGCGAAGGACTCCGCCGGACGCAC
>DASUGH010000092.1:0-6625 GCA_036274155.1 Vicinamibacterales bacterium
CTTGTGAGGGAGTTACCGGTCTCGCGGCTTCTGCGTGAGGAGTTGGAGGGGGTTGAGAAGCCTGCCGTTGGCAAGCACCTCGTAGTGGAGGTGGGGTCCGGTGGCCTTGCCGGTGGCCCCGACCAGTCCGATGACGTCTCCCCGCTTGACTTGATCGCCCGACTTGACCGATAGCCGCGACAGATGACCGTACCGGGTCAGGAGGCCGAAGCCGTGATCGAGCACGATCAGATTGCCGTACGACGAGTGATACCCGGCCTCGACGACGGTGCCCTCGGCGGTGGCGTAGACGGGAGTGCCTCGCTCGGCCGCGATATCCAAACCGGCGTGAAAGTCGTCGCCGCCAAGCACCGGATCCTGGCGGTGGCCCATTCTGGAGGTCAACCAGCCTTTCGCCGGCCACATCGACGGCGTCGCGGCAGCCAACGCGTTCCGTCGTTCCACGAAGCCCCGGACCGTCAGCAGCCGGGACTCGAGGCTTTCGAGCAAGGTCCTGAGGAGACCGAAGGTGTCTTCCGGACCCGAGAGGGCAGTCAGCGCCTTGAGATAGGGCTCCTGACGGACGGAAACCTCCGTCACCGGAGTTCCCCCACCCATGGCCCGTGACTTGACCAGGGCTGGCAGCCTTTCCATCGCCTTCGCCAGGTTCGGGTCGAGCGCCGACCGGGATCCCAGGTCGACAAGAGCGGACTGCAGCGATTCGATTTGCCCCGAGAGTGCCTCGGTCGCCTCGCGGTAGCTGGCGTTCTCGAGCTCGAGGGCGTGGTGGCTGGCGTAAAGCGCAGCCACGTCGCTCCTGGCTTTCCAGGCCGCACCAGCTCCGACGAGCACCGGGATCGTCAGCGCTGCACAGGCGACAGCGACAACCGGCTTGACAGAAAGTGTCAGCTGCCGCGTCGCGCCGGTGCGGCGGTCAGTCAGAACGACGGTGAGGCGCCTCGACGGCATTCGGGATTCGTCAATGGCCGCGCGATCCATCGCGCGGCATAAGCTAAGGTCAGCGCCGGAACGCTGAGCACGTCTTTCGAGCGTACCACGTGTCGGGTGCGGCGATAAAGGTCAACTTTCTGGAACACCGATCAGAAGGCGAAAACCGACACTGATGGACACTGGCCGAGCGCGACTGCAGGCTCTCGCCGCAGCCTTGTTGTTCTCGACGGGTGGTGCGGGCCTCAAGACAGCCGCATTCACTGCGGCCCAGCTCTCAACCCTGCGGTCAGGGATTGCCGCCATCGCTCTACTCCTCTGGCTCCGCGGCCGCGTGTCCCTCTCCTCAGGTGTTATCGGCGCTTCGGTGGCTTATGCGGCGACAGTGACGTTGTTCGTGGCATCGACGAAGCTGACGACGGCGGCCAGCGCGATCTTCCTCCAGGCATCTGCCCCGCTCCTGATCGTGCCGTTGGGTGCGTTGCTGTTGAATGAACGTCTCCGGGCGCGCGACGTGCCGTTTCTGGCGGTCATGGCGGTGGGGATGTGGCTCTCATTTTCCGGACGCGCCACCGCCTCCGGGACGGCGCCCGATCAGACGAACGGAAACCTTCTGGCTCTCGTCTGTTCGATGACCTGGGCAGTGACGCTGCTTTCGCTGCGGGCACTCGAGCGCCAGTCCTCCACTCAAGGCTCAGGGCTGAGCGTAGTCGTCCTGGGGAATGCCATCGCTGCCATAGCGGCATCCGTTCTTGCCTGGCCGCTGCCGGCGGCACCGGCGATCGACTGGGCCACGGTGCTCTATCTGGGCATCTTTCAGATTGCGGTGGCCTATTGGTGCCTGACGGCGGCGGTCCGTCATCTTCCGGCGCTGGAGGTGTCGCTCCTCCTCCTGCTCGAACCGGTCCTGAACCCGATCTGGACCTGGCTGGTTCGCGGCGAAGCGCCCGGAAGCGCTGTGATTGCCGGCGGCGCCGTGATTCTGGGCGCCACCGCGCTTCGTGCCGTCGTCCAGTCGGGAGAGATCGCGAAGCCCGTAGCATTCCCGGACTGACGAGCGTGCCGAAGTGTGAAGACCGAGTGTGACGGGCAGGGCCACCGACCGGACCGACGGCCATGCCCGGCGTTCAGTGTGCCGCCAGACAGAGCTCGAGCAGTCGCATGGATAACAGGATCGGCACGTAAGCGAGCACCACGAGCGTCAGCGTGAGATCGACGCTTTGCCGCTCCTGAGCAGCGCGATGGCCCTGGAGACGGGCAACCACGAGAAGGGGAGCAGCAAGAAACAGCACCTGCAGAAGCCAGAACAGACTCGCCCAGCCCGACGCGGCCTCACAGCGCTCGAAGCCTCGATAGGTCTGCCAGGCAGCAATCGCGCACCAGGTGCCGGCGAAGGCGGTGGCATTCGGAAACGCAAGGCTCATGGGCTCACTCCCGAGTCAGTGCGAGGTCAACACGCGGCGAAGAAGTTCAGCAGCTTGAAGATGGCCAGGATCACCGAAGACGCGAAGCACTCGGGACCGAAGATGGGAGCCAGGACGGTTGCCACACACATGACGGCCGCCATGGCTTCGAGCACGCGCATCGCTTCGTACAGGAAGTCGCAGAACGTAGGGCCTGCGAGGTTTTCGATGGCGTACTCGAACGTGCTGATGATCCCGAACATGTCTTCGTAAAAAGCCCCGGGCCCCTCCTTCACCAGCACGTCGAGCGCCTCTCCGCGTCGGCGGCTGTCTGCGGCCAGCACAATCGCCGGTGCGCGCACCCCGTAATGTTGCAGCCCCTGGTTCAACAGCGTCGCATCGGGCTCGAGATGGCTCAGGCGCTCGCGCCCCTCCCGTGCGACGAGATTGCGAAACGCCCCGGCCAACTCGATGTCGCGATTCGACTGCTGGCGGTACATCACCAGCGACCGCAGCGGAGGCACTACCAGCTTGACGTCGCTCGGTGCCGGCCCGCGCTCCGAAATCTGGTTGTAAAGGGCCGAAAGCTCGCGAAGCGCGCGGTCGATGCCGGCGGCCGGGGCTTCCACCAGCAGGCGATTGGCGTCGCCTCCGGCGAAGCCGTGGAGCGTGGACGACAACGTGGAAGCGCCGGCGAGTGCGGGGATTCCCGCCAGCATGTTCCGGACGAAGATTCGACGATCCGACTCTGGGTTCATACGTCACCTGACGATCCCGCACCCGACCCTCACTCCACCACTCGGTACTGCAGCGCTTCCGCCACATGACGCGCGTCCACCCCCGGCGACGACGAGAGGTCGGCGACCGTCCTCGCCACCTTGAGCACCCGGTCGTAGCCGCGCGCACTCAATCCAAAGGTCTCGACGGCGCGCCGCAGGAGCGCACGCCCGGCCATGTCTGGCCGGCAGGCCTCCACCACCGCCTTGCCGCGCAGTTCGGCATTCGTCAACGAAGGGTGCCGGTAGCGGCCCTGCTGTGCCTGACGCGCCGCCATCACACGCGCGCGCACATCAGCAGAGGCCTCTCCTGGGGCGCCGTCCGAGATTGCGTTCACGTCGACATCGGGCACGTCGACGGTGAGATCGATCCGGTCGCGCAGTGGCCCGGACAACCGCCCCCGGTAACTCGCGACCTGGGACGGGGTGCATCGACACGGCTTTCGTTCGTAGCCGAGAAATCCGCACGGACAGGGATTCATCGCGGCCACCAGCAGGAAACGTGCGGGGAAGACCGCCGTCCGCGCCGCGCGAGCGATGGTCACGCGCCGTTCTTCGAGCGGCTGCCTGAGCACCTCGAGCACCCGTCGATCGAACTCGGGCATCTCGTCGAGGAACAGCACCCCGTTGTGGGCGAGCGAGATTTCACCAGGGCGAGGGGTGGCACCTCCGCCGACGAGCGCCACGTTCGAGATGGTGTGATGCGGCGCACGAAAGGGGCGTTCGACGAGCAGGCCTGCCCCCGCCGGAAGCACGCCGGCCACTGAATGAATCGAGGTGCACTCCAGAGATTCGTCGAAGGTCAGCGGCGGCAGAATCGTCGCCAGACGTCGCGCCAGCATCGTCTTGCCGGATCCGGGCGGGCCGGTCAACAGCAGGTTATGGCCGCCGGCGGCCGCGACCTCGAGGGCGCGGCGTGGAAGCAGCTGACCACGTACGTCTGCCAGATCGCCTTCGGGGGCAGCGACTGCCGCCGGGGTCGACGCGGACGTGCAGGCGGCAAGCGGCGCATGCGCCGGATCATTGAGCGCCTCTACGGCGGCCGGCAGCGATCGCACCGTGCAGACCTCGAGGCCTTCGACGGCACACGCCTCAGCGGCGTTCTGAGGAGGCAAGAGGAGGCGCTTGAGGCCCAGTCGGCGTGCCGCGACGGCGATCGGGAGCACGCCGCGAATGCCGTTGATCGCACCGTCGAGCGACAGCTCCCCGAGCACCAGCGTGTCATCGATGGCGCGCCGGGCGAGCGGCCCTGATGTCGCCAGCAGCCCCAGGGCGATGGGAAGGTCGAACGAAGACCCCGCCTTGCGAACGTCGGCGGGTGCCAGGTTCACGGTGATGCGATACGGAGGGAATTCGAAGCCCGAGTTGCGGATGGCCGACCGCACCCGGTCGCGGCTTTCACGGACGGTCGCGTCTGGCAGTCCGACCATCGTGAAATGCGGGAGCCCGAACGAGACATCGACCTCGACCTGAACGGCATAGGCCTCGATCCCGAACACGGCGGCGCTGCGGAGGCTGGCGAGCACTGGGCGCGGACGGTGCAAGACGCGCCGCCGGCGTCGGACTACCGGGATCGGCGCGTTTCCCGTCACTTTCGGTATGAGCGCCGGGGAGACACAGCAGTTCCTGCGATGCCGTGCCGAGCGCGACGCTGCAACGGCTGCACACTCGGCAAGAACCGGCAGCGTTCCCGTCGAGCCGCACCGTTGCGCCCGGCAGGTTGAGTTTGGGTGGTCCCGTGAGTATTCTGAGACTCCGGCGGCCCCGGCGCGCCTGCGCCGTGCGGTCGCACCCGCGAATCGCTGTCACGCCGCACGCTCCGGACAGACAGGACAAGGTCATGCTCGACGCCATCAAGGGTCTGATCGACGGCGGCAAGCTTCAAAAGCAGTCCGACGAACTTCAACAGTTGATTGCCGCAGCACGCGAGCAGCAGGAGAAGTTGACCGCTGCGCTCGCCGCGGTGGCGACACAAGGTCCTGAGCTCGACAAGCTCACGGAACTGCTTCACACCATCGATCGCAAAGCCGACGACTCGACGGCGCGCGTCGACGCCGTGTCATCCCGTCTCCAGAAGCTCGAAGCCAGGACCACGGCTCTCGCCGGTATCGACGGCCGCGTCCAGATCCTGATCGACGCGGCGAATCAGGCGCAGCAGACGGCCGCACGGCTCACCGGCCCGGGTGGAGAGCTTCAGTCACACCGGCTGCACGTGCAACGACTGTCCGCGCTGACCGTCGAGACGCAGGCGAGCGCGGCGGCGCTTCAGAAGGAGCACGCGGGGTTCGAGCAGTGCCTCGCCGACCTCGCCCGTTCGCGCACCGACGTGGCCGCTGCCATGGACAACGCCGGGCGGCTGCAGGCGGAAGTCGACCGTGTACGGACGGCAGTCACCGATCTGTCGGCTGAATGTGCGGCGCTTCGAGACGTCTCCCGCGACGCGAAGCGGCATTCGCAGGAGGCAGCCGCCACGGTTCACGATCTGGAGCAGCGGCTCGAGACGCTGACCGAGATGGGACCGGCCAGCGCGGTCGTCGAAGAGAAGCTCACCGCCCTCAACTCCTTGTCCGAGTACGTCTCCCAGAAGACGCAGGCGCTCGAGGGTCAGAGGCAGACCGTCGACCGTGCGACCGCCGATGCCAGCCGGCTGAACGAGATGGTCTGGAACATGAACGCCCAGATCGGCAAGCTGAGAGAGGAGCTCACCGAAGCGGAACGCAGCCGCGAGACGATCGCGAAGATCGAACAGCTGGTCGAAGAGACCAATCAGAAACTCGATCACACGTCGAAGATCCGTGGCGAGTTCACGGCCGATGCCGCACGGTTCGAGCGCGACGGACACGCGCTGCTCCAGACGATTCGAGGTTCGCTCGACGCGCTGGCAATGGAGAAGTCGCAGTTCGACGCGTTCGACCTCCGCCTGCGCACCTTGCAGACATCGCTCGAAGGCGCCGAGGTGCGCATGAGCGCGCTGCTGGCGAAAGAGCATGATGTCACCGAGCTGCGTCAGCAGCTCGGTTCGCTCGACGGTCTCTACGAGGCGATGATTGCGCGCGCGAACGAGATCGCCAGCCGGCAGGCGGGTCTCGAAGGCCTGGCGGATCGCCTTACCCAGGTGGACGACCTCGCCAGGCAGACGTCGCTCCGCTACGACAGCCTGCTTGAAAGCCGGGGAGACCTGGAGTCGCTGCGGCGCGAGGTCCACGAGCTGCAGAAGTCCAGGAACGAGGCGGCGCAGCTGCGTGATCGCCTCGCCGGCGACCGCGCTGCCCTCGACGCCTTTGCTGAACGTGTGACCGCGCTGCGGGAGCGGACTCCCGCACTCGAGATCGAGATCGACGCGCTGCTGGGCAAGTTCTCGCAGGTCGATTCGGCGATGAAGCAGGCACGGCAGCTGGCGGAGATGGCCGTCGATCTCGACGCGCGTCTGACACGGCTCACGGGGCGGTCGGAGTTCGTCGAGGCGCTCGACGCCCGCGTCAACGCGCTGCATCTCGTCAGCGCCGACGTCGACCGGCG
>DASUGH010000093.1:0-3868 GCA_036274155.1 Vicinamibacterales bacterium
CTCAGCGCGGAAGATGAACTTTGGACTCGTCAGCACACGGCGCAGCGCCAGATCGATCCCGCTGTCGAAGCTGCCGCCGTCACGGCGGCCCTGGCGGAAAAAGTCGATCAGCGTGGCCAGTTCGGCCTCGGATACGTCGGCGCGGTACGCACGGCGCGCCACCGTCGCCAGGATCTGTCGGGCACATCCGACTTCGCTCGGGTCGATCGCGTCCGAACTTCGTCGGGACGAGGCGCTGGCGGCGGGATTCTCTCGGGCCTGCCCCGCGGGAGCGCGAAGCGCGGAGGCGGCTTGCCCCGCGGGAGCGCGAAGCGCGGAGGCGGGAGCATTACAGACAAACAGACGGGCGCGGCTCGGCGTTTTCGCGGCACCGGTCGCGTTGAACGGCCCGGTGAGAATGACTTCGTCGATGTGCGGATAGCCCGAAAAGTCGATCGTGTCCGACGAACTCCGCACGTAGTTCTGCAGCCGCCGCGTATTCAGCGCATGCGTCTTCTCCAGGAACGCCACGCCGATCTTGTGCGGCCCCGCCGTCAGGCGCACGCGAGTGGTAAACCGGCTGTCCACCGCGTCACCGGTCGTCGTCGGATTGTCGCTCGACGCGATGATTTCCTTGTCGCCACCGAACGAGGCCAGGTGCACGCGCTGGCCGTCCACCGAGATCTCCAGCTGGTGCTCGTACTCGAGCCCGCGCATGGTTCCGAGATTGGTGCGGAAGAGCGTCACGCGGAACTGATACTCGCCGTCGAGCGGCAGCGTCCTGTCGATCAGGATGCCGCCGACCGTGCCGAGCGGCAGGCCGGGAACGTGGCGATCCTGCGACTCGTCCTGCCGGACCCGGTAGATCTCGCCGGCCGGCGGGATGTCGCGGGCGCCCAGCGCCAGGGCGCTGACTCGTTCCGCGGCGGTCAGGTAGCTCTCGAGCAGCAGGGGCGACACGCCGAGCACATCGGCGTTGTTGTCGAAGCCGGCGCTGGAGTCGTCTGGCGGCAGGAGCGAGGTCGCGTCGATGTCGAGCGCGAGCAGGTCGCGAATGGCGTTGGCGTACTCGGCGCGATTCAGCCTGTGCACGAGCGGACGGCCCGGATTCGGCGAGAGCCGCGCCGCCTCGTCGAGCGTGCCGCTCAAGGACGAGAGCAGATGGTCGCGCTCGGCGGCACTGGGACGCGGCACACCGGCCGGCGGCATCATGCCGGTGCGGACCTTGCGAATCACCTTCTCCCACACGTCGGCGTGGACGCCAACGTTGGAGAGCTCGGGACGATCGAGCGCCAGCCCGCCTGTCTTCAGGCGATCGTTATGGCAGGTGATGCAGTAGGTGCTGACGATCTTCTGAACTTCAGAAGATGCGTTCTGGGTTGACTGCGCGTTGCCCGTTGCGCCCGTCAGCGAAGCCGCAACGGCAAGAACCGCGGCGAGCGTTCTCATCGCCGCGCGATTCTACTACTGGCCGTCGCAGAGGGCGACCACGCAAATCGAGTTGATTGTTCGATTTGCGGGGGGCACTTTCATCCCACGTTCGGTCATCAGCTTGCGAATCAGCGCCACGGCCTCGGGACGCTCGACCGCCGACTGCACGCCGACGCGAACGAGCCCCTCGGCGTAGTCGAGCGGCTGCCAGGTCAGGCCGGCGATCGTCGCGCCGGGGATGTGCGTATCGCGGCTGCCGCGATCGCGCTGGTCGAGCTTCGCTCCGCGATCGACGAGCAGCTGGATGACCTCGGTGCGCCCCTTGAGCGCGGCACCCATGAGCGGCGTGCGCCCTTCCTGGTTCGCCGAGTTCGGATCGAGACCCAGGTCGAGCAGCATCCGCACGGCCTCGAGGTTCTCCTTCGGCGAACGCTCGTAGGTCACGCCGTCAACCCAGCCGATACCGGCAGCTGCGGTGAGCGCGTTATCGCCCTGCGCCGTCACCGCCTTTGGATCGGCCTTGTAATCGAGCAGCAGCTTCATCAGGACCGTGTCGCTCGACTGCGACGCGCGGATGAACGCGGTGGCGCCGTTCTCATAGAACCACTGCATCGTGAAGATCGTGCGCGTCAGCGTGTTGTCCTTCACTCGCGCATTCGGATCGGCGCCCTTTTCGAGCAGAAGCTTGATGAGGTCGAGATGGTCCAGGTCCGGCTTCGGCACCGGATAGTCCCCGCCCTCGATGTTGCGGTTGTCGGTAGCGAGATAGAGCGGGGTCCAGCCGCCCTTGTTGGCGAGATTGGGATCGGCTCCGCTCTCCAGCAGCAGCTTCGCGAGCTGGTAGTTGCGGTTGTTCACCGCAACCAGAAGCGGCGTCCAGCCGTACTCGGTCGTCTGATTGACGTTGGCCTTCGCCGCGATCAGCAGCTTCGCCGATTCGATGTCGCCCTCGCGCGCGGCAAACGCCAGCGGCGTCAACCCACCGCCGCCGCCGCCGACCAGCCCTGCCACGACCACTTCCGCATCGTCTTCAACAGGCTCCGCGGCTCCAGCATCGGAGGCTGCGGCTTGCGGAGCGGCACCGCCGCCGGCGCGTCCACCGCCCGCCCCTCGACCACGCCCCTCGACTCTGCTCGGGGCGCCCTGAGCGTCAGTCGAAGGTCGACCGCCGCCCGCTCCACCACGTCCACCGCCTCGGCCGGCTGCTCCTTGCCTGCCCGCCGTAGCTTCAGCGGAGGCGGGAGCTGCGTCACTGTTCGCCGGTGACTGCGCGGGACTTGCGGACTGTTGCGCGGCGTTGCCGGACTGCTGATTCCCCTGCTGCCCCTGACCGGCGCGATTGGCTGTGAACGCGTTGCGCGGCCCGCCAAGGTCCTGGCCGTTCTGATATTCGAACTCCAGCTGCTCCTCGTAGGTACGCCCGGCGGCCGCGGCGCGTTCGCGTCGCTTCTGAGCTTCCTCGACAGCGCGCGTGTTGACGCGCGGCGCGATGTAGTTACGCGGGAGTCCTGCTCCCCCCGATCGCGCCGCTGGATCGGCGCCCGCATTGAGCAGCGCAGCAACAGCCTCCGGATGACGCTGCTCGACGGCCCACATCAGTGCGGTGGTGCCGCGCAGCGGCTCGCGGGCGTTGACGTTCGCGCCAGCTTCGACAAGCAGCCTGATGATCTCCGGATTGCCGTTGCGTGCGGCGAACATCACCATCGTCTCGCCGTTGGGACCGAGACCCTTCGCGTCGGCTCCCGCCTTCAGCAGACGATCGACGATCGCGGGGTTGCCATACAGTGCGGCCATCGCCAGCGGCGTCATGCCTTCGCGGTTGGCCGCGGACTTCGCACCCGCCCGCACCAGCAGATCGACCGCCTCGACGCTGTTGCGATACACAGCCCAGTGCAGCGCGGTGGCTCCGTCGCTCTGAGCCGCGTTCACGTCCGCGCGCTTCTGGATCAACGCCCGCGCCGCGGCCAGGTCGCCTCTCTCGATGGCATCCGCCACATCGGATCCGGCGGCACCGATACCCGCGACGACACACACGGCAACGGCGAATACACCAAGCAGTTTCCCTGCTCTCATGACAGCTCGTTCCTCAGCCTAAAAGGATAAACCGGCGGGGCGGCAAACGGTCCAGCCGCGGGTTTCACCGGGCGGGCGATTTCGTAAAAGTTTTGTTAAGGGTCAAATGGGCCGACCTGAAGGTCGGCCCCCACTTTACGGTCGGCCCTTATTTTTCAGGGAGGTCGCCACGAGGTCGCCCAGCTGTGCCGCCGTGTAGCGGTTCCCCTCGATATTGGCGACCAGCACGCCCTCCCGATCGATAACGGCCGTGCGGACCGAATGGCTCATCAGCCCTTCATCCGCGAAAAAGTCCACGCCGAACAGACCGCACACGCGCTCCACATCCGCGGCATTGCCGGTCATGAAGTGCCACGTTTTTGCGTCCGCTTTCCACTGCTTCGCG